>DATHCD010000076.1:0-20879 GCA_035319735.1 Xanthobacteraceae bacterium
TTGTACGGCTTCTGTGGGGGTGTCCAGAAAACTCGTTCGGCGAACGTGCGCGTTATTCGACGACGATCTTGACTTCGCTGCCGGACTTCAGCCGCTCGCCTGGCTCAAGTCCGTTGAGCACGCGGAAGCGCTCGACCTGGCGGTCGGCCATCGCCATCCGGCTCGCGAGTTTCTCTACTGTATCGCCGGGGCCGATGGTAACGATCTGCAATCGCAATGGCTTCGCATCCTCGATTTCGGCGAGGCTCATGCGGCGAAATGTGCCGATCGATTCGCGGAAGACGCGGTCGGTTTCCGGAGTGCGATGCTTGGCGGCGAAGATGAAGCGATAAACGTCGCTGCCGAAGCGGACGGCGTAAAGCCGGAAGTCCCACTGATCGCCCTTGGCGGCGGCGGTGGCGGCGGGAAAACCGTTGATCGTGACCTCTTCCACCGTGCCGGGATCGATGTTCTCGATCCAGCCGGAAGTCAGATATCCGGCGAGCGTCTGTTCCGACGGCACGCGCACCACGTCGAGCCGCAGGGCTTGGCCGCCGCCATGCTTGACGCCGAGCACGGCCTGCGCGGTGTTGTCGAGGGCGAAGCCTTCCGGTGCGATGAAAGTGAAGCCCAGCCGCGGATGCAGGAAGCGGCGGCCGCGCACGAAGCCTTCGCTCGGATCCTCGCCGAACACGATGCCGTCGATGCCCGCGAGATAGGCATCCTTGGCGCGCTCGCCCGCGGCTGCGGCCGGGGCGTTGAACTGGCGGGCATTCGCGCGCGCATTGCTGACCCGCTCCGGCGTCGCCGGGTGGGAGGAGAGGAAGTCGGGCGCGCGCGGATCGATGGCGCCGCTCTGCTGCGGCTTCAGCTCGGAATTATGCTCCATCGAGGTGAGGAATCTCACCGCGCCGTAGGGGTCGTAGCCGGCGCGGGCGGCAATGCCGATGCCGATGGCGTCGGCCTCGAATTCCTGGGCGCGCGAGAAGCCGGCGAGCGCGAGCTTCGACTTGGCAAGCGCGAGCGCCCCTTGTTCCGGATCGGTGATGACGTCGGTGACCACGCGGTTCACCAGCGCCGCTTGGCGCGCCTGCTCCTCGCGGATGGCGGCGTGACGCGCGATGACGTGGCCCATCTCGTGGGCAAGCACGGAAGCGAGCTCGGATTCGTCGTTGGCGAGCGCGATGAGGCCGCGGGTCACGTAAAGCTGGCCGGTCGGCAGGGCGAAGGCATTGATCGACTGCGAATTGAGCATGGTGACCTTGTAGTGCAGGTCGGGCCGCTCGGACGCCGCAACCAGTCGTTCGACGGTCTGCTCGATCGTGCCCTGCAGCCGGGGATCGTTGTAGACGCCGCCATAGGCCGCGAGGATGCGTTGATGCTCGCGCAGCGCCGCCGGCGGTATTTCCGGCTCCGCCGGCTTGACCAGCGGCGCCGGCAACGACACTTCGGTGGCAACGGGCGGAGGGGACGCGGTGCAGGCGGCGAGCACGAACGCCGCTACGGCAATGCCGGCGGCGGCGAGCCAAAGGCTTGCGGTCCTCGCTGGTCTCGAACGTGTCACCGTCTCACCCGCTGTCAGTCACAGTCACTCGCGGTCATCACGCGCGGTCGTCATTCGCGATCGGTAAGCTCGATCTGTTCCGGGCGCGTCGCCTCGATCCACGGGCCGCCGCGCTCTTCGATCCATCCGCGCACCCGGACGCGCCGGCCTGCGAGCTGTTTCGGCTCGAGACCCCCGGCCGCGAAGTTACGACCATTTCGCTTCAGAATCGTAACAGTGAAATCCTCGGTCCACCGCCGCCCGAAATTCACGAAGATCGTGGCCCCGCTTTCGCGTACCGACACCACCTTGCCCTCGACCAGCGCGAAGCGGCCGCGGCTTGCCAGCACCTCGGCGGGGTTGTCGGCGCTGAGCGGTTCATAATACGAATCGGCCCAGAGGCCAAGCTTGGCCCGGCGTGCGGCGTGTTCCAGACCGAGAAGTTCCGCGGCGCAAGCGCGGGCGCCGACACGGCCGGCGACGCGGGCAAATCCCGCCGCGATCAAATCCGCCTGCACCGAGCGCTCGACGCCGTCGCTCCGGACGAATGCAAAGGCGAGGACGCGCCCGTAGCGATCGGACGGAACCTCCGCGCGCTTGAGCACGATCTCGGCGCTCGCCACGATTTCGGCAAGCGTCTGTTTTGCCGCCGTTCCGCCCGGCGCCGCGTCGGCCTCCTGTGCAAGCGGCGGTACCTCGATGGCGGCGAGGCGCACCTCGCGACCGTCGTCGAGCACCAAGGTGCGGCCGTCAATGACGCGGCTCGCGCTGCCGTGCGCGATCGTCTCGCCGCCACAGGGAATCGCGGCCGGTTGCGGCTCTTGCGCGGCGGCCGAGGAAACTCCGCCGAGGCCCGCAATCAGCGCCAGCAAAACCCCATCCCGCCACCCGACCATCGGCGGTGAGCGAAGGGCTGGAATGCGGCGGCACTGGGGCGGCTCTCACCTTCCCGTCGAGAGAGGCGATAGAAAAGTGCTGCGCCTTGAGCCTGCTTCAGCCTGCCTTGCGCTGCCTGGCGCTCGATCGGGTTGCCTTCCCGGTCTCTTCCCGCGCGGCCTTTTTTCCCGGAATCGGCAGCAGCATTTCCTTTTGCCCGGCGATTGCTTTGCGCCCTTTTTTCGCCGGCTGCGCCGTGCGCTGCGTCTCCGCCTGCACGGAGCGGCGCAAAGCGTCCATCAGATTGATGACCTTGCCGGTCGGTCGCTCCTTCGGCACTTCGATCTTTTCGCCCTTGGCCTTCTTCGCGATCAGGTCCTTGAGCGCGTGCTCGTAATGGTCCTCGAACTCCTGCGGCTTGAAGTGTCCCCTCTTCGTCTCGACGATGTGCCGCGCCAGATCCATCATGTCCTTGGTGAGCTTCACGTTCGGTATGTCGTCGAAATACTCACCCGCGTCGCGCACCTCGTAGGGGAAGCGCAAAAGCGTACCCATGAGCCCCTTGCCGCGCGGCACCATGGCGATGACGTGTTCGCGGCTGGTGAGCACGACGCGGCCGATCGCAACCATCTTCATCTGCTCGATGACATTGCGGATCACGACGAAGGCGTCCTGCCCCGCCTTGCCGTCGGGCGCGATGTAGTAGGGGCGGATGTTGTAGAGCTCGTCGATCTCGTCGCGGGGCACGAATTCATCGATCTCGATGGTCTTGGTGCTTTCCAGCGCGATCGATTCCAGCTCCGCGTCGGTGATTTCGATGTACTGCCCTTTGCCGATCTCGTATCCCTTGACGATCTGATCGGACGGCACTTCCTCGCCGGTGTCGGCGTCGACCTTGCGATAGCGAATGCGGTTGCCGGTCGCGCGGTTGAGCTGATGGAAGCTGATCTTCTCGCGCTCGGAGGTCGCCGGAAAGAGCGCGACCGGGCATGAAACGAGCGAAAGCCGCAAATATCCTGTCCAATACGCACGCGGGGCCACGGTCCACTCCTCACTGAGACACGACTGAGAGACGCGATTGACAACGAAATTGCAGCATAGCGCGTTCCGGCGGCGGCGGGGAGGCGCGCCGGGCCTGGCGTTTTCGCTTTGTTCCGTGCGGGCGGCGTCAGCGTAAATGCCGACGCAGCGCGTTGCCGCGCTACGCCGGCAATTCACGGTAAGCCCGCGGCAATGCGCGCGCGAGGATCAACGCCCATGCGCGCTGGCCGTTCTCGTCGGTGACGAGGTCCTGGCGCACCTCGATCAAAACATGGGGCAGGCCGCGGCGCTCGCCGTGCACCGGGATGGTGTAATCGGTCGTGTCACTGACGAAGTAGGGCTCGTTGTCGCCGACGGTGAGACCGGCCTCGTGTCCGAGGAGCGCCAGCACGCGTCGGGCGAGCCGCGGGTCGCGGTTGTAGAGAACGGCGGCATCCCATGGCCGCGCCGCGCCCTTGAACACCGGCGTGAAACTGTGCAGCGCGATCAGCGCCGCCGGCCGGCCGGCTTGCCGCCGACGGTCAAGCTCGGCCGCGATCCGCTCATGGTAGGGCCGGAATATCGCGTCGGCGCGCGCGGCCTTCTCCGCCTCGCTCAAGCCGACATTGCCCGGAATGGGAGTCAGTTCGCTGACCTCCGGTATCGAGGCCGCCGATCCCGGCGGGCGATTACAGTCGATGACCAGGCGCGAATAGTTTTGCTCTATCAGCGTCGCCCCGAGCGCGCCCGCCAAGCGCCGACCGAGACCGGCAATGCCGATGTCCCAGGCGATGTGTCGCTCGCAGTCCGCCGCGGCGACGCCGAGCCGGCCGAGCGCGCGCGGCATGCTGTTGCCGGCGTGATCGCCGACCAGAAGGAACGGCGATCGCCCGCCTGCATTGTAGACCGTGACCGGCGCCGGCTCGTCGGCCGCCAGCAGGCTTTCCGACATGACATTCATCGGCGCCGACGACTGCGGGAAACGCGTGGCGAATATGTGGCCCGGCATATGCATGGCGGGGTATGAATCATTATCTCACGCAATGCCGATTCTCCATTTCAGGCAGGCGACGGTTGGAAGAGCGATCTGATGAAGCTTCGCGCCGGCTACGAAATTTCCTACGAGTGCTCGCAGCCGACGCCGATGATCCTGATGCTGAGCGTGCATCCTTCGCGCATTCCCGATCTGCTGACGCCGGACCGCATGCGGCTCGATCCGGCGATTCCCGCCTCCTGCTATCGCGACGGCTTCGGCAACACCTGCCACGTCATCCACGCCCCCGCCGGCCGGCTCACGCTGGCGGCGGATTTTCTGATCCGCGACAGCGGCGCGCCGGATGATTTGGCGCCGGCCGCCGAGCAGCATCCCTTGGAGAAGCTTCCGGTCGAGACGCTGGTCTATCTGCTCGGCAGCCGTTATTGCGAGACCGACCGCTTCATCCAGATCGCCTGGTCCGAGTTCGGCAAGGTGCCGAAGGGCTGGCCGCTGGTGCAGGCGATCTGCGACTACGTTCACGGCCGCACCCATTTCGGTTACGAGCACGCCAGCCCGACCAAGACCGCCTGGGACGCGTATAGCGAACGGCGCGGCGTGTGCCGCGACTTCGCCCATCTCGCCATCACGCTGTGCCGCTGCATGAACATTCCGGCGCGCTATTGCACCGGCTATCTCGGCGAGATCGGCGTGCCGCCCGATCCGACGCCGATGGATTTCAGCGCTTGGTTCGAAGTCTTTCTCGGCGGCCGCTGGTATGCCTTCGACGCGCGCCACAACATGCCGCGCGTCGGCCGCATCCTGATGGCGCGCGGGCGCGATGCCACCGACGTCGCCATCGTCACCTCGTTCGGTCCCTGCCAGCTCGCCGCCTTCAAGGTGATGACCGACGAGGTGCCGTCGGATGCGGCGGCAACGGCTTAATGACCGCTCGCTGCGCCCGACGGGGTGCTTGCGAGAATGCTGCGATCCGCGTCGCGCAGGGCGACGTAGATCGCCGGTATGACCAATACGGTGAGCAATGTTGACGATGCTAATCCGAACAGCAGTGAGATCGCGAGCCCTTGAAAAATTGGGTCGAGCAGAATCGTGGCCGCGCCGATCATGGCGGCGAGTGCCGTCAGAAGTATTGGCTTGAAGCGAACTGCGCCTGCCTCGAGGAGAATGTCGCGCAGCGTCTTTCCCGGTGCGGCGCCGTGTCGGATGAAATCGACCAGCAAGATCGAATTTCGTACAATGATCCCGGCCAGCGCGATGAAGCCTATCATCGAAGTGGCGGTAAACGGCGCGCCGAACAACCAGTGCCCAAATACGATGCCGATCAAGGTCAGGGGGATCGGCGTGAGGATGACAAGCGGCAGCTTGAAACTGCCGAATTGCGCAACCACCAGAATGTAGATGCCGACAATAGCCGCCGCGAAGGCGGCGCCCATATCGCGGAAGGTCACATAAGTGATCTCCCATTCGCCGTCCCATAATATCGTCGGTTTGCTTTCGTCCTCCGGCTGGCCGTGGAAGCGTATGGTTGGTCGCGCAAGCGACCCCCAATCGTGCGCCGCAATGCGTTTGTCGACATCGAGAATGCCGTAGATAGGGGCTTCATAGGTGCCGGCGAGTTCGGCCAGGACCATGTCGGCAAAACGTCCATCGCGGCGGAAAATGGTGGGAGAGCCACTCTCTTCGGTCACCCGCACCACCTCGCCGAGTTCGACGACGGTCTTGTTTCCCGGCACGGTGTTGGCCGGGACCGGCGTCGAGGCGAGGAACTCGCTCCAGGAAAGATCGCGCTTCGGCAAGCGGACGACGATTTCGATCGGATTGCGGCCTTCGCCGCGATGCGAATAGCCGACCGTGGTGCCGCCAAACAGCGCACGGATCGTGTCGTAGACGTCGCGTTGCTCGACGCCGAAAAACTCCAGGCGATCCTGGTCGATCGAGATGCGTAGGCGTGGCTGCGGCTTGCCGACGGAATCATCGACATCGACGATGTAGGGGACGGACGCGAAGATCTCTTTCAACTCGGTAACCGCCTTGCGACGGGTCGTCGAGTCTGGTGCATAGATCTCAGCAAGGAGCGTTGCCAACACCGGGGGGCCGGGCGGCACTTCAACGACGCGCGCGACGGTACCGGGGGACAAGGTCAGCGCCTGCAGCCGAGCGCGCAGGTCAAGCGCGATGGCGTGGCTGGTGCGCTGGCGGTCGGATCGCTGCGCGAGATCGAGATGCAGTTCACCCAATTCGGGCGCTTCGCGAATGTAGTAATGGCGGACAAGGCCGTTGAAATTGAACGGCGCTGGCGTTCCGGCGTAGCTCTCGATCGAGCGAATTTCCGGCAACTGCCGCGCCACGTCGGCAACGGTAAACAGCGTCCGTTCGGTGTCTTCGAGCGTTGCCCCTCGAGGCAGATCGACCACCATGGCGAGCTCCGACTTGTTGTCGAAGGGCAGGAGCTTGACGGTGACGGTTTTGGTCGCGAACAGCAGACAAGCCAGTAGTGTCGCGACGCCGACGCCAATTAAGAACCGCCAGGCTGATCGGCGCGAGCGTACGACCGGCGAGGCGAAGCAGCGATAGAGTCGGCCAAGCAAACGCTCGTCATGAGCCGCCGTGTTCCCCCGCGTCGGGCTCGGCTTTGGGCGAAGGCGTAGCATCAGCCACGGTGCGACGACCACGGCGACGAAGAACGAGAACAACATCGCCGCCGAAGCATTGGCCGGGATTGGCGCCATATAGGGTCCCATAAGCCCGGAGACAAACAGCATCGGCAGCAGCGCTGCGACCACGGTCAGCGTGGCGACCACGGTCGGGTTGCCAACTTCCGCCACCGCCTCGATGGCGGCCTGCATCGGCGCGCGGCCGTCCTTCATCGCCCAATGGCGGGCGATGTTCTCGACCACGACGATCGCGTCGTCGACCAGGATGCCGATGGCGAAGATCAGAGCGAACAGGCTGACCCGGTTGATGGTATAGCCCATCAGCTTTGCAGCGAACAACGTCAGCAAAACGGTGGTGGGAATGACAACCAGGGTCACCAAGGCTTCACGCCAACCGATCGCAAAAGCGATCAGCACGACAATCGACACCGTCGCCAGCGCCAGATGAAACAGCAGTTCGTTCGCCTTGTCGTTAGCGGTCTCGCCGTAGTTGCGGGTCACCGTCACGTTGACGTCGGCCGGAATGAGACGGCCTTGGACGTTCTGCAGACGCGATAGCAGGTCTTGCGCCACCACGACGGCATTGGCCCCCGAGCGTTTGGCAAACGCGACGCTGACCGCCGGATCGCGGTTCCAATCGCCACCCTGTTGTCGCGTGTCCATCCAGACGCGGTGTTCCTGCGGGCTCGGCCCGATGACGACCGAGGCGACGTCGCGCACATAGACCGGACGGTTGTCGCGCGTGGCGATGAGCAGCAGACCGATGTCGGGAATCCCGGCAAGCGTCTGTCCGCCGGCGACATTGCGCATGATGTCGTTGTCGCGCACGTTGCCGGATTGAAACGAGCGGTTGGCGCCACGCACTTTGTCGACGAGCTGCTGCAGTGTTACGCCGAACAGCGAAAGCTTCTCCGGGTCGGGTTCGACCCGGATCTGCTGGGGGTTGCCTCCGGAGATGTACGTGAGGCCCACATTGTCGGTCTTTATCAGCTCGGCCTGCAGTTCTTCCGCGAGTTGATAGAGGTCTTTATCGGTCCAACGTACCGCCGCCGCCGGCTGAGGCGAAAGCGTTAGAACCACGACTGCGACGTCGTTGATGCCGCGGCCGACAATCAGCGGCTCTGGAATGCCGACCGGCACGCGATCCAGATTGGCGCGAATCTTCTCGTGGACGCGCAGGATGGCGTCATCGGCCTTGGTGCCGACCAGGAAACGAGCCGTCACCATGACGCGATCGTCGACGGTCTGGCTGTAGACGTGCTCGACGCCGTCGATCGCCTTGATGATCGCTTCCAGCGGTTTGGTAACCAGCTCGACGGCGTCGGGCGCTTTCAGCCCGTCGGCGTTGACACGGATGTCGACCATGGGAACGCTGATTTGCGGCTCTTCTTCGCGGGGAATGGTAAGGAGCGCGATCAAGCCAACAGCGAGCGCCGCCACGAGAAATAATGGCGTGAGCGGCGAACGAATTGTCGCCCGGGTAAGCTGGCCGGATAGTCCCAGCTTCACTGCCGCACCAGAACATCGCCGGCTTTGAGCCCGGAGAGGATTTCCAACGCATCCGGCATGTCCGGCCGCGGCAGTTCGCGCCCGCGCTGCACCGGCACATCGATCAATGTTTCGGGGTCCTGGCGAATGCGGGCGTAATCGATACCAAATCGGGTGACGATGAAGGAACTCGGCACGACAATGCTGGTGCGTCCGCCCGCCGATATCCACACGCGGATGCGCTCGCCGACAAAGTAGTCGCCAAGACCTGCGACTACGGCGTCGGCGACGACACGGCCATCCTGGATTTGCGGGTAAACCAGGCGGATGGTGCCGAACTGCGCATTGCTCTCGCCGATGTCCTCGCCGTCGATACGCACCCTGTCGCCGGCTTTGAGAAAACGAGCATGGCGTTCCGGGACCCGCAGCCGCAGCACGAAATTCTGCTCGGCTACGGTCGCCACCGGCTCACCGGCTAAGACGACGGTACCCGTGGTCACCGGCACCGTCAGCACGCGACCTGCAGTCGGCGCCAGCACGCTGCCTTCGGCAATCTGCTGTTCGACAACAGCTCGTTGGGCGATGCGCGCCTTCAGCGAGTCCGTGGCGACGTCGAAGGCAGTCTGCGCGGCTTCCAGGCCGACTTTGGCGGTGGTCCCACGCGCAAACAGCTCCTGCGCCCTGGCAAAGTCGGTCTTGGCTTTGGCAAGTTCAGCTTCGAGGCCGGAGATTTGCGCGTCGAGCGCCTTGATCTGCAGCGCCAGCTTCTCATCGGCGATTGTCGCCACCGCCTGGTCCCGCTCGACCCGATCGCCCTGGCGAACGGCGAGCTCCACCACCCTGCCGCCGATCCTGGCGCGCGCCGGGACTATGTTCGCGCTCTCCACGGTTGCGAAGACGGCCTTTTCGTCCGAGGCGGTCCGGGACGCGACGACGAAAGTTTCTTCCGCGAGAGCGCCTTGGCTGAGCAGTGCCAGTGTAGCGGCCACGACAATGCCGACACGCTTAAGTGCTTTTCCCGCCATCGTCTCACTCATCGATATCGCCCCCCGTATTCGCTTGGCATGCGGGAGCGGAGGTCATCGTTTTGCCGCGTGGCTCCGACGCCTGACTGCCTCTGTCACCCCATGTTTTTGGCAAAAAACGCGATATACCGTGCAGACGAGCTCGCGCGCCTCGGCGCTGCCGATCGAGTACCAGATGGTCTGCCCGTCCCGACGGGCCGTCACCAGACCGTCCCGGCGCAAGAGCGCAAGGTGCTGCGACACGGTTGAGTCGCGGATTTTCAGCAGGGCAGCGAGTTCGCCGACCGACCGCTCCTGTTCGATGAGCTGGCAAATGATGATCAGGCGGTGCCGATTGGCCAGCGCCTTGAGAAGATCGCTGGCCTGGTCGGCGGCCGTGAGCATCTTTGCCAGGTTCATCTTCGTGCTGGTGTTCATCTTCATAGTTGCGTATATACGCAAATATAGATATATAGTCAACGACGCAATGAACGCGTCGACGGCCGCGGGCTCTAAGGAGCTGCAGTTGCTCCGACCGCCGACCTGGACAGGAGGTTCACCGTGAACATCGATCGTGCGGTGCTGGTCATGGCTGGCAGCATTACGCTCATCAGCCTCGCGCTTGGCTTGATGATCAGTCCTTATTGGCTGCTGCTGACCGCCTTTGTCGGCGCCAACATGTTGCAGGCGGCTTTCACCGGGTTTTGTCCGGCGGCGATTATTTTCCGCAAGCTCGGCCTGAAAGAGGGCGCCGCGTTCCCGGGTTCGTCGGTCAAGGCCTAAAGCGCAGTCGCTTCAGGTTGAAGCGATTGCGCTTTAGTTTTCTTTAGTGAAGCATGATCTTTCGGAAAACCGGTTTCCACTTTTCCGGATCATGCTTTAGCCGCGCTCGTTTCGCCGGCGAAACCGCGCCCGCCAGCGGCGGGGCATTGCGCCCATAGGTCGCAATGGCGCGGCCGCTCAGTCGGTATTGCGCGCCCTTGCTTGTGCGTTCGGCTGGATCCGGGGTGCGAGTGCCGCTCCGAGGTGCTATAGGCGATCTGTTCGGCTAACGAAAATTCGTGCCGAGAAAGTACTTGGTCCCGTAGCTCAGCCGGATAGAGCAGCGGTTTCCTAAATCTAATTTTCAGTCACGCCTCGTGTTCGCCGGTCCTGTCATGGTCGATTTTATCGGCACTTCTTGCTCGACCGGCCGCACGTTCTCTCGGCCTGTTTGGTTTGATCCTAGGCCGTCCGGTGGCAATTTGGGTGGCAACCGTGCGCGAGGCTGTCCGGCGCCGCGAGCTAAGGCACCACTTACTTACGGAGGCTTAAGGTGACCAGGCCACTTCCGCTCTCAGACTTTCGAGCAGTCCGTTCACATCCTCAAAGCTACCGTTTCCAGTGCACCCGCACATGCTCAGGCATTCGACCGGATATAAGCTCGCCAATGACGGCCACGATACGCGGTCGCTCGCGCATTACCTTGGGCATCGGAATTTGCAATCGACGGCGCGATACACTGCGTTGGCGCCAGATCGGTTTAACAGGTTTTGGCCTGACTAGGCGCCCTCGCCCTGAGCGAAGAAAATCAGGCTGTTCTTGTATAAACAAAAGTGTATACTACTTTACCTTGCATTGCTAACGGGGCGGAGGCTTCAATGAGCAAAGGCAAAAAAACTAAGAAACGTGACAGACCGCAGAGTGTGACTCGGCGGACAACGCAAGATAGGGGCATGGTCCAGCGCCTAGAGGACCAACGTAGGGTTTATAAGTATGCGCTTGCCATACATGAGAACCCACGGATATTGAATGAACGCGCATTCTATCCAGCTCATGACAAGCGCCGAGAAACAAAAGAGTATAAGAAAGCTCACAATCATCTTACAAAGGAACTAGATTTGCCGTGTCTTGTGTGTGGTGTACGGAATTCCACGTTGAGCGATAAGAAAGAGAATCGCTACGGCGCTAAAGCGATGGAAGCGCACCATCATATTATTGAATGGGCGCTCGCAAATGCCATTGATCCAGATAAATTCAATCGCATAATCCTGCCGCACCTAAAAGTGCGGCACCCCCAAAACCCAGATTATCGCGAAGACGCATTTACCGACGAAGACGTGCGAAATTGGGTTGACCATAGTGAAGACAATCTATGGGTGCTGTGCGACGTTCATCATCGAGCAAAGTTTCTTGGTATTCATGAGATTACTTATCCAATCTGGTGTCCTATGGATTTGTTAAGGCCTGATTTTGAGGACTATGTCAGAGAACAAATCAGGCAGAATAAACCGAAGAAGAAAGCTAAGAAGTAAAAGGTAAGCTGACGCACGCGCGACAAAAAGGATTAAGCTGTTCACAAAGTCGAACGTCGACGCAGGACTGATAGCTTGTCAACGATTTTTAGCGCTGCCCGCTGTCGGAATTCTTGAAAGGAACCTGCCATGAAGAAGCGACGTTCGCTGCGGTTAGCAAAGAGAAGTACGAAAAAGGCTGCCGCCAAGAAAACAACACGTAGCGTTCGTAGACGATTTAAAGCCGGCGCTCCACCGCCGGGGCCGCCAACGCCGCCTCCACCCAAGAAGTAACGGGAATTAGGCGCGCGGTGGCACCAACTGTTTAGTCAGGAGAGGTCGATGAGAAGCAAGGATACCCTTGAGCTCTCCGCGCGGAGCCAAGTCCTCGACCCTAGGGATGATCCTCAGAACCCATGGGATCCTGCTCCGATCCGCCGCGATCCAAGCTACACGCCGTTAAACCCTTCGCCGCCTGGACCACCCAATCCGCCACCTGTTAATCCAAATCCACATCCGCCCGACAAGCCGACAACTCCAGAACCGCGTGGCCCCAGCTCGTCTCCGGACAAGGACAAGTAGGCCATAAGCTAGAGGCTACGTTGCTCGATATTGTAAAGACTGCTGCCGGCAAAAGCTTTCTCCCGCTTTTGGCGTGGATTTTCCCAAGTGCCCTAGCAATCCTGGCATTGTGGTTCATCACCGTGCCGATGATCAGGGCTTCGGGCTACCCCGTTCCTAATGCGATCGACAAACTCACGGGAGCGGAAGCCGTTTCTTGGCTAACCGGCTTGTCGATTGCGCTAGGAGTTGTCCTCTATGTGATGTCAACCCCGCTCTACAGGCTCCTCGAAGGATATTCTTGGCCCAAATTTCTTCGCGAGTGGGCAGTCAATCGTCAAAAGCGGAAGTACGAGGCTCTGCGGAATACGATCGATAGAGGCATTCCCGGTCAAGAATGGGAACTCGGCTTAGCATTGGAACGTCTAGCGCGCTACCCGAGCGACATCAAGCAAATCGCCCCTACTGGCTTCGCAAATGCCCTTCGCTCTTTCGAGACCTATGGTGTGAACCGGTTCAAACTCGATTCACAGATCATGTGGACAGAGCTTTGGTCGTCAGCTCCTGAACAGACTAGAGCGGAGTATGAAGGCGCCAAGGCTTTCGTTGATCTGTTCGTCGCAACCTTCTACCTCAGCCTTGCATTTACGATCTTATCGCTCGTTATTATTGTCCTAAACGCCAAACATGCTTTGCTCGATGCAATCGCGGTCGTAATACCCCTCGCGATTGCGGCGTATTCCTATCGGATGGCGAATGTCGCCTCTACATATTGGAGCGCCACCGTTAAGGCGCTGGTTAATATCGGGCGCAAACCGCTTGCGCAATCGCTCGGTCTCGACCTTCCCGCTACTCTTGCCGAAGAAAGGGAGATGTGGGAGTCGGTGGTTGGTTACATATTCTATGGTCCGACCGGCGGCTCTGGCTATGGCAGGGATCTCGACAAATTCCGAGCGAAGCCTAAAGAAGCGGAGACTGATCAAAAGCCCGCGGATGAATAGCGGTCAAGCGGCCAAGAATGAGTCCTTCAGCAATCAGGCAACTTCGATCTCATTTGCTTTGGCTTAGGGTTCATGGCCATCATTCCGAAAGACGATTTGGGTTTGCCGTCACAAGACAGCGACATTAGCACGCTCGCTATCATAGCGCGATTAATTATCGAATTCGCACGAGCGGAGGCTTATGTACATCTCTTGGTCTGTCGAAGGTCGGGCTTAGGCGACATCGGAGCACGGCCAGTTTTTAGCGGAAATGCGCTTAGGTGAGTTAGCTGAGCGCTTGCGTGGGATTATCCGACTTGCAGAAAAAGAAGATGGTGAATTAGCCGACATTGACGCCTGCCTCACGCAACTCGACGCAATCGGGAAGCAGCGTCACAAAATCGCGCATCGTTTTGTTGAAATCTACGAGTCAAAGGTCACAACCAGCAACCTATACACGTCCAAGCAATTCCACGTACATGAGCAGGACACTTTTACGCATGAAGATATGGAGAACATGATCGCCGACTGCCGGCGCATAAGAAGGCGCATTCTTCGCCACACTGACGGCGAAGCTAGACGGCGCGAAAGACGTGACCCTACCTTTTTGCTGATGCTTTTTGCGCCATGGCGATATAAACCGCTTCCGCCAGTCCACAGGCCGAAATAACGTCTTTCAAATCCTCAATTACCGTCCGGGGGCAGTGATGACCGCAAGTCCGGTCCCGGAAACAGGGTCGGTTCTAGGTGTAGATATCGGCTGGTCACGAAAACGACGGAGCAATGCGGCCTGCCGCCTCGATTGGAATTCGACCACGGTTACGTTTGAGTGTTTGCGCGCCTCGCTGCCAGAGCGATCGCAGATGCTGAGAGGCATCGCAGATCGACCGCTGCTAGTCACCGCGTTTGATGGTCCACTTCGCGCCGATCTGGAAACAATCGACCACTATCGGCTCGCCGAGCAAATGCTTACGCGGCAGTTTCAACCACGCATTGGCAAACCCGGCCAATCGAGTTCGCCTGTCGGTCGGAAGCTGAACGACCATGCCAATCAATGTGCCAAGGTCATTTTGGGAACCGG
Organism: Xanthobacteraceae bacterium; assembly: GCA_035319735.1. GTDB lineage: Bacteria > Pseudomonadota > Alphaproteobacteria > Rhizobiales > Xanthobacteraceae > BOG-931. The sequence goes on from DATHCD010000076.1 coordinate 14,454, forward strand.
AAAGCTGCGCACCGCAAAGCACGATCACGCCATCCACAAGTCCGCGATAGTTGAAGCGTTTCCAACGTCATTTCTGGGCATGCTTGTTGAAGAACCCGAGAACATTCCCGCCCTTAGAGCGAATAGATCGGATAATTTTTACCGATACCTGGACCAGACGGGCGCCCTGCTGGGGCTGTTGCACCGTTTGCTGCCACGACGAAAACTCCTAACGGCCTTCAATACGATCACCAATCACGATGAACGTGCCGCTGTTGTGTGTGCCCTGACGGCGCTCTGCGTTGCAGTTGGCAACTATACCGCCGTCGGCGACGATAAAGACGGCTGGATCGTGTTGCCGCCGCGTTCATTCATCAAAAGCTGGGCAAGGGTGATGTTAGATGACAATGCACAGCTGAGCATGGCTGACGGATTTTAGTAGAGGCGAAAGATCATCGTGAGGAAGAAATGGCGGCAGAAATAGAAACATACGTGATACCGCGTTACTTATACCGTTATCGGTCGCTCAAGGAGTTTGATCGGGAAATGCAATCGATCGAGACCGACTATCTCTATTGTGCTAATTACAGAGCAATGAACGACCCAATGGAGGGTCACTATTCGACGAGCAAATTGCTACAGAAGAGCGCTGACGCAGGAGAGGTTCGTGATGCAATTTTTTCAGAAAAAATGGCGATTGGGATATGCTCCTTCAGCGAAGTATTTGATAACGAACTGATGTGGGCGCATTATGCAAATCAGTTTAGAGGTATCTGCGTCGCTTATGATTTTTTCAACTTGAGGAAATATTTGCCATTCGGGATAACATTCAGTCGAGTTTATTACAACGAGGAAGTTCCCAAAGTGGGACACTCGAAACGCAGAAACTCGGACAGAATCGCAAAGATGATTCTATCGTACAAAAAACATCAATGGCCGTATGAACGAGAATGGCGAATGTTCGCGAACATCGGAGAAGTGTATTATCAAAGTCAGAAATGTGTCGCTCGAGTGTATATCGGCGCACGTATTGAGCGGACCCGACTCAACCAAATTACAAGTCGACTTAGTGCGCTAAAAATACCATACCGAATTCAGAAGCTCGCTGGCTACCACATGAGTTTTCACCGTGCAGCGAACGCTAAGGTGCCGTAATCGGACTTTGGAATTGCTCTTGCATCGATCATCGACAGCTTCTCGACGCTTGATCTCGCGATTGCCCGTTCAAGCCGCGACGCGAAATCCTCGCCGGTCATGTGGCCAACGGCCATGGCGGAGAGCTTGGGACTCTCGAATGGTAAGGCCTCGATCGCGGCGCGGATGCGTACCGAGAGCGGCTTGGAACATTCGCCGCCAAATTGGGTGGCAATCGGGTGGCAAATTGAGTATCAAGGCAGAAGAGGCACAAGCTAACTATTTGAAAAACAACATGGTCCCGTAGCTCAGCCGGATAGAGCAGCGGTTTCCTAAACCGAAGGTCACAGGTTCGAGTCCTGTCGGGACCGCCAGCCGCCGCCGAATCGCAGCCCAGTCGCAGCAACAAACATATGCCCTCGACATGACCAGCCAGAGCTCAGACGCAGGCGCAGCGCGGGGCAACGCGGCGGCGGACGAGTTCCTCAACCTGCACGGACTGGTCGCCAAGGCGCGGGCGAACCTCAATCAGAACGATTGGGACTACATCGTCGGCGGCGCCGAGACCGAGACGACGCTGCGGCGCAACCGCCTGGCGCTCGATTCGCTCGCGTTGCGCCCGCGCGTGCTGCGCGACGTGAGCAAGATCGACGCCTCCGCCGAGCTCCTCGGCCGCAGGCTGCGGCTGCCCATCCTGCTGGCCCCGATCGGCACGCTGGAAAGCTTTCATGCCGACGGCGCGGCGCCGGTCGTCATGGCGGCGCAGGAGTTCGGCGTCGCTCATATGCTGAGCTCGGTCTGCGAGCCGGGTCTCGAAGCGGTGGCGCAGGCGGCGCCCGCGGCGCTGCGCATGTTCCAGCTCTATGTGCGCGGCGACGCGGTCTGGGTCGACGACCATGTCGAGCGCGCCATGGCGCACGGCTACGCCGTGTTCTGCCTCACCGTCGACACTGCCCTTTACAGCCGGCGCGAGCGCGACATCGCCAAGCGCCACATCACGGCCGGGCGACTGCGCGCCTCGGGCAGCGATTTTCAGGCGGCGCTTGACTGGCGCACGGTCGCGCGCATCAAGCGCGGCTTCGCGGTTCCGCTGGCCATCAAGGGCATCGCCACCGCGGAGGACGCCAGGATCGCGCTCGATCACGGCGTCGAGTTCATCTATGTGTCCAATCACGGCGGCCGGCAGCTCGATCACGGCCGCGGCGCGATGGACGTGCTGCCGGAAATCGTCGACGCCGTCGCCGGGCGCGCCACGATCGTCATCGACGGCGGCTTCTGCCGCGGCAGCGACATCGTCAAGGCGATCGCCGCGGGAGCGCATCTCGTCGGGCTTGGGCGCATGCAATGCTACGCGCTGGCGGCGGCAGGGCAGGCCGGCATCGTGCGCATGCTCGAGCTTCTCGAGGACGAGGTGACGCGTTGTCTCGGCCTCCTCGGCGTCACGAGTTTCGGCAAGCTCGATCAGTCCTGTCTGCAGGCCGCGGCGCCGGCGAACGCGCCGCACGCGCTCAGCGCTTTTCCGCTCTTGGACATCGCGCCCTATCGCTACTGAGGCGCGGCCACGGCGCTGCGCCGGCTGTTACCAGCGCCGGTGGTAATACGGCCCATAGTAATAATAGGAGCCGTAGCCGTAATAGTACGGATCGTAATAGCCGGGCGGTGGCGGGTAATAGCCAGGCGGCGGCGGGTAATAGCCAGGCGGCGGCGGATAGTAGCCGGGCGGCGGGGGTGGCGGTGCACCCGGCGGAGAGGCAGGAATCGGCCCTTCGGCGGTGGCGCCCGGCGGCGGCATTGGGCCTGGGCCTCCTTGGCCGGGCGGCGGGCCTCTGGCGCCGGGAGGCGGCGCTGCAGCGCCGGGCGGCGGTGGGCTTGCGCCCTGATCGAAGCTCGTCGCGATCGCGTAGCCGCTCTTGCCGTGCCAGACGACCGCGCACCACTCGCCCTGGCAACCGCTGACCTCGACGGTGCTGCCGCCGGGGATCGTGGTGATGATGGGAAAGTTCGTTCCCGGCCCTTGCCGCATGTTGACGTTCGACGTCGCCAGCGCCGGCGCGGCGGCGGCGCATTGCGCCGACAATACGATCAGCGCCGCCGTGCCTGTCGCGATCTGCCCGAAGCTCATGGCTGCCCTCTTGCGCTTCAAGACGAATCTGCACCTGATTTCAGTGCGCTCGATTTAAGACGAAGGAGTGGCGGAATTTCAACCCCGCTGCGCCGCTCGACCCAACTGACCTCGCCGTCATCGCGCGGCCGGCTTGCCGCGCGCGCCATGACGATGCGCGTCAGCGCGAAAGCTTGCCAAGCTCGGGGAACGGCGCATAGCTCGCGCCGGCGCACAGCTCGCGTGCCGTGTCGAGGAAACGGTCGAACCGGCCGGCGATGAACACGGCGGCGATCTCCTTGACGCCGGCATACTCGTTGCCGCGCCGCTTGCCGTTGAAGCGCAGGCAGGTCACGTAACGATTGAGACCTCCCACCTGTTTCTGCGCCGGTTCGGAAATTTCCGATTCGCGTATCCCGGTCGGATCGTCCAAATAGGCGTGCATCGCGGCGAGAATGTCGGACTTGTAGTTGGTCGGATAGGCATTGACCCCGTCGCTGCCGTCAGTCGAATGACGGTTGTCCGCGCAGGCGCCCAGGAGAAAGATTGCGCCGAGGAGCACGCCGGCGATCCGCCGATGAACGCCATCCGCCTGCATCTTTGCCAACGCCCCTTCGCCTTCCGCCATCCCCGCGAGATTTAGTCCGAAATTGCGGCCAGCGCCATCGCCCTGCCACGCGGTGTCGACATGATGGAAAATCATCTATAAGAGGCCGCCACTGCCGGCCGTCGCCTCGCCTCCATGTCTTTTGATACCCCCGCAGCCTTCATGTCCTTCATCGAACACCTCGTCGAAGCCTACGGCCTGGTTGTGGTCGCCGGCGTGATCGGCCTCGAATGCGTCGGCCTTCCCTTTCCCGGAGAGACGGTGCTGATCCTGGCGTCGGTCTATGCCGGCACGGGTCATCATCTCAGCATCGTTGCAGTCGTGCTGGCCGCGGCGGCCGGCGCGATCGCCGGGCAAATGCTCGGTTACGTCATCGGCCGCGAGTACGGCTTTTGGCTGTTGCTGCGCTACGGCCTCTATCTGCGGATCACGCCGAGCCGCATCAAGCTCGGCGAATATCTGTTCCTGCGCCACGGCGGCAAGATCATCATCGTCGCCCGCTTCGTGCCGGTGCTGCGCAGCATCGCCGGCGTTTTGGCCGGAGCCAATCGCATGCCGTGGCGACGTTTCCTGCTGGCCAACGCTGCCGGCGCGTTCGCCTGGGCGTCTTTCTTCGGTTTCGCCTCCTACATGCTCGGAAGCCAAGTCGAGCGCGTGGCCGGTCCGATCGTCGTCATTGTCGGCATTGCCGTCGTCATCCTCATCATCATCGGCGCCGTCTTTGTCAGCCGGCATGAGGCGCAGCTCGCGGCGGAAGCCGAACGCGCGCTGCCCGGACCGCTGAAGTGGCCGTGACCTGCCCGCCAACGCCGGACGCTGCCGGCGTCGGCTTGCGGCGCTCGTTCCGCGACGCCATATAATGAAGGCTGGACGGAGCCGATTCCGCCCGCTGTTTGCATGGAGCGTGATCTCTTCCGGAAAAACCGTTAACCCATTTTCCGGATCATGCCCCGGGGGCGCCGCTGCGGGCCCCGCAAAGTCGCTGAAAAGGGCTTTGAGGCCATGTCCAGGGTTTCGTCGCTCTCCAGTCCCTTTCTGCTCGGCTTCGACGAGATCGAGCGCGTTCTCGACCGCGTGGCAAAGGCCGCAGACGGCTATCCGCCCTACAACATCGAGCGCATCGCCGGTGACCGCGAAGGCCCGGAGCGGCTGCGAATCACGCTGGCGGTCGCCGGCTTCACCCGCGATCAACTCGACGTGACGCTGGAAGCGCGCCAGCTCGTTATTCGCGGCCGCCAGCAGGACGACAAAAGCCGGCAATATCTTCACCGCGGCATCGCCGCGCGCCAGTTCCAGCGCAGCTTCGTGCTCGCGGAAGGGATGGAAGTGCTCAACGCCGATCTGAAGAACGGCCTGCTGTCGATCGATCTGGTGCGCCCGCAACCGGAGCGCGTCGTGAAATCGATCGCCATCACGGAAAGTGATCCAAGCGAATAGGGCTCGACCGCGTTATCGAACAGGAGTCGAGAGCCATGCCATCGGATTTGAGCCGCACCGAAATGAAACAAATCGAAATATCGCCGGAAGCGCTCGCCCATCTCGGCGACGGGCAGATCGCCTATGTGAAGACGATCCGCTCCGAGGATGTCGCCGCGCTGTTCCCACAAGTGCCGGAGATCCAGCCCGGGCTGACGCTTTTCGCGCTGCACGCGGCGGACGGCACGCCCATCATGCTCACCGACAGCCGCGAAGCGGCCTTCGCCAACGCCGCCAGCCAGCACCTCGAAATGGTGAGCGTGCACTGAAGGAGGCGGCGGACCGTCTGCGTTCCGGCTACGCCGCGCTCGCCGACGGCATCGCCAGCACCGCGTAAAGCGCTTCGGCGTCCTGCGAAGCGCGCAGCTTGTGAGCCATGGCGGGATCGCGGAGCAGGCGCGCCACGCGGGCGAGTGCCTTCAGATGATCGGCGCCGGCGCCCTCCGGCGCGAGCAGGAGGAAGATGAGATCGACCGGCTGGCCGTCCAGCGCCTCGAAATCGACCGGTCGCTCGAGGCGCGCGAACAAGCCGAACAGGCGGGTGAGATTGGGCATCTTGCCGTGGGGAATGGCGATGCCGTTGCCGATGGCCGTGGAGCCGAGCTTCTCGCGCTGCATCAGGATCTCGAAAATGGTGCGCTCGTTCTGGCCGGTGAGCGCGGCGGCGCGCGCCGCCAGCTCATGCAGCGTCTGCTTCTTGTTGTTGACCTTGAGCGACGGCAGGATCGCGTTCGGTGCAACGAGATCGGTGAGCGCCATGAAACGTACCTGAAACTTACCTGGAAAGCGGTGGCCGCAGCGCCGCGGCGCGACTGTTATCGATGCGAATGGAACTGTACCCTGGCCGTCATTGGCGCATGATCATTTCCCGAAAATCGCTGCCCGTTTTTCGGTTCATGCTTGTGAGGGCGGCGGACCATAGGGAGGAGCTACCCCGGCGTCAATGGGATTCCGCGGCCGCCGCGGCCGGCGGATCGATCCAGCCGAAATGGCCGTCGGCGCGCCGGTAGACGATGTTGATGCCGCCGTGTTTGGCGTGGCGGAAGACCACGACCGGAGCGCCGGTCATGTCCAGTTCGGTCACTGCGTCACTGACCGAAAGCAGTTTCAGCCGGGTGGTCGATTCGGC
>DATHCD010000077.1:0-99207 GCA_035319735.1 Xanthobacteraceae bacterium
GCTCGGCGACATTGCCGAAGGCCGGCTGTCGCAATATTTGCCGCTCTCCATCGTCCGCGCGCGACTCGCCGAACGCTTTCGCCTTGACGACATCGGCGATCGTACCGGCGGCCCGGCGCGCTATGTGCGGGTGGCCGAAACCGGAGGCAGGCTGGGCTTCATCACGCCGATGACGCACAATTTCTGCGAATCCTGCAATCGCGTGCGCGTCACCTGCACCGGCACGCTCTATATGTGCCTCGGCCAGAACGATGCCGCCGACCTGCGCAAGCCGCTGCGCGCCTCCGAAGGCAACGAGCTTCTCTTTGCCGCCATCGACGAGGCGATTGCGCGCAAACCCAAAGGCCACGATTTCATCATCGATCGCCGCCACCGGCGCCCCGCTTTGGCGCGGCACATGAGCGTGACCGGCGGCTGAGATCCAGACTGCGAATCAGTGCAAGGCGAGACCGAGGCGGTCGCTGTTGGCATGCACGCAGCGCCGCAGCGGCAGATAAGCGCGTTCGGCCGCGACATAGACGCCGAGGCCATCGGCCAGCGCCTGTTCGGCAGCGATCTGCGCCTCGGAAAATGCCACGACTTTTTCGCAGATCATGCGCTGCGCTTCGGCCGCCGCACCCGGCCCGCCCGAAGCAAGAAGCATGAGCCGCGCCGATATCACGCCTTGCGCCTCGCGGATGAATCTGACGGCCTCAAGCCAGTCGCCCCAAAAGTTGGGCAGCTTGATCTTCGATCGACGCATCGCGACACCCCGAACGCAGAGATTTGGTCGGCGCCAGATCGGAAGACCATCGCGCAAATTTTCTAAAATCGATGCGCGGCATCCGCTAAAATCGTCTCGAGTTCGGTAACCAAGCCGCGCCCCCGGGGCGCGGCAAATGAGCGTGAACGGCGGCGAGCTCGTCATCGCGAGCGGAGCGAAGCGACCCAGTCTTCAGTAAGCCGCTTTGGATTCCTTCGTCGCGCTTTGCTCCTCGCAATGGCGCCGTCGTCATTGCGAACGCAAAGGTCAGCCGAAGTCATTGCGGGTTGCGCAAGCCTCACTCAATTATACCACTTCTTTGCCGAGCTCGGCGTTGAGGATCTTTGTCGCTTTGTGGAGATCGGTGCTTTGCTGCAGGAGTTGTCTGAAAAGGTCGCCCTTCTCCCTGAGGCGCCGGAAGATTGTATAAAGGGTAAACTGGCTCGGACGCAGGCCCTTTTCCACCTCTTTCCATTCTACAGGAGTGGAAACCGTGGCGCCGGGGTAGGGACGCAGCGAATAGACACACGCGGTGGTCTGGCCCAGCGCGTTGCGCGCGATGTCGATATAGATTTTGCCTTCGCGCCTGCTCAGGCGCTGCGCAAGCGTCGTAAGGTTCGGCATCGCCCGGTTCGCGCATCGTGCCAGGAGCTTGGCGAAATCCCGCGCTTCCAGGTACGTATATTTCGCGCCGAGCGGCACCATGAGATGCATGCCTGTTTTGCCCGACGTTTTTATGTAGCTCTTGACGCCTGCCCCATCGAGGATTGCCTTGAATCCGCGCGCAACCTCGACGACGTCATCGAATGGGCGTCCGTGCGGATCGAGATCGATGGTGAGGTAGTCGGGTTTGCCGGGTGCCGCCACCCGCGATTGCCACGGATTCATCTCGATGCAGCCGAAGTTCGCGGCCCACAGAAGTGTCTCCTTGTTGCCTCCGACCACGTAGCGGACTCGTTTGCCGGTGGTAAGCGCCTCGATGGCCACAGTCTTGACGAATGGAGGCAAACGCAGGCGGCTGGTGTCCTTTTGAAAGAAGCCTTTCCTCATCGCGCCCTCGGGCTGGCGGTTCAGCACGAGCGGGCGGTCTTTGAGATACGGCAAAATGTATGGCGAAATCTCATCGTAGTATGCGATCACGTCGCCTTTGGTGATATTTTCCTTACGCCAAAAGATTTTGCTGGTATGGGTGAAGTGCAACAAGGAAGGAACCCGCGAACGTGAAAGCCGCCGGCGGGAGCGGGCTTCCTCGACGTCTCGTTCATGGTCGTTCGCGGATAACGTCAAGCGCCTTTTTGTCGCTGCGCAGCCCAAGGAACGCGGGATGCCGCATCTCGCCCTCCTCCGTCCACTCGGTGAATTTTACCTCGCCCACGAGCTCAGGAATAAGCCACGTGGTCACGTTCTCGTATTTCACTTTTTGCTCGAAGGGCTTCCTCTCCGTGCGCAATGACCGCATCGCTCCATAGAGCGATTTCAGCGCCGCCTCGTCGAAACCGGTGCCGACATGCCCTGCGTAGACCCAGCGCTTCTTCGGTCCGTCGCGGACCGCGAGCACCAGCGAGCCGAAGTACTTGCGCGACCTGCGCGGTTCGGTGTAACCGACGATCACCACCTCCTGCTCGTGTACCGCCTTGAACTTGAGCCACTCCCGCGTCCGCTGGCCCGAGTAGTAGAGCCCCGCCGCGCGCTTGGCGATCACGCCCTCTTCGTGCGCGCGCTGCGCTTTGGCGAACTCCTGCTTGCCGAACTCGGCGACGTGCTTGCTGTAACGCAGCAGCGGATCGCGCGGCAAGAGAGCCCTCAGGATCTCCTTGCGCTCGACTAGCGGTTTTTCCCGGATGTCGTTGCCGGCAACAAACAGGGCGTCGAAGACGACATAAAGTAACTTGGCCTTTTTGTTGAGGGCGTTCTGCAGGAGCTGGAAGCGCGAGCGCCCGTGGGCGTCGAGAGCGCAGAGCTCGCCGTCTATGACGCACGAGCCCTCGATCTTTTGCAGCGCTGGCAGGAGCACCGCGTACTTTGCCGTGACGTCGATGCCATTGCGCGACCAGAGCCTCACGGCATGGCCCCGCTTCTCAGTGATGAGGCGGAAGCCATCCCACTTGGTCTCGAAGACCCACGCTTTATCGTCGAAGGCGTGGTCGACGAGCGTCGCGAGCATCGGTCTAAAATCGGGATTCATGCCTCGTCCTTGGCTCCGGCACGCCGCTTTCGACAACGTCTGCAACCATCACCGCGCCGCCCGTGACATCCTGTGTACATTCATCAGAGAACCCTCGCTACTTTTCTTGCCGCTTGTGCGAGAACCCACCATCATACGTCGTATGGTTGGCCGAATTCGCTCGGCTGCCGGCCCAGCCGGCGCCGGTCTTCAAACAAACGCGCCGTTACGGCACCGAAGATCATGCCGCCGATGTGAGCCAAATAAGCGACGCCGCCTGACTTGACGTCTGCGACGACGCCAAAATCAAGCAGCTGGATCACAAACCAAAAACCGATTAGCAACGCCGCCGGTATGAACGTGATCCTGACGAACCAGCCAAAGAACACCACAGTGCGAATCTTATCGCGAGGATAGGTGACCAGAAACGCCCCCATCACCGCGGCAATTGCTCCACTTGCGCCGAGATTGGGAATCGTGGAGGCGGGATCAGCCGCGATCTGCGCGAGCATCGCAATTATTCCGCCGCACAGATAGAACGCCGCATAGCGCCAGCGATTCATGGCGTCTTCTATCTGCGGGCCGAACGCCCAAAGGAATATCATGTTGCCAATAATGTGCGACCAGCTTCCGTGCATGAACATGGACGTCAAAACCGTGACTAGGTGACGCCCGGCGACGACGTCAGCAGGAATTAACGACCATTCGCTTACAAAGTCCTCTCCGCCGACCAGTTCGAGCATGAACACAAGCGCGTTCACGACGATGATCGCTACGGTGACAATGGGAAATTGGGAGGGGCGCCGCGTTTCGTCCTGGAGTGGGAACATATCCTTGCTCGCTCAATTCGTCCCGATCGATTCCCCTGCCAGCAGGAATCATGCTCGCGCAGCGAGAAAATCGCCGCAAGCAGGTGACTCCGGCAAAAAGGCTTGCTTCTCAACTTTGCTCCTTCTTCGGTCGGAGCCCCCTTATGATTGATACCGCGGCAGGGATGAGAAGTCTTTGCGCAGCCGCATCCAAGGGATTGCGAACGAAACCGGCGACAGAATTCTTGATGTCTCTAACTTCTTGACCGAGCGCGTCGATGCTGACCTTCAAATCGCGCGCATCCGCCTTGATCGAGTCGATTGCCATCCTGCGAATCTCAAGCGCCAGTTCGATCTCGTCGCCCGGCTTGCAATTCTTGCCCGCTACAGCCACGATCGCAGCAAGTACGAAATCGACGACTGCAACGATCGCCGCTGCCCAAACAGGTCCGACAGATGCTTGCAGAGCATAGAAGCCGGCTACATTGGCCATCCCGAGGCCAAATACCGCGATCAGGCCGGCAAAGACAAACAAGCCGAACCGACGCGCTATGACATGAAGCCAGATTCTTGCGATGAGCGAATCTGCCTTACGAAGAAGGTGAAGGTTTTGGACCAAATCCTCAAACATGGCGGGACTCCTAATGTCGACTGAGCAAGCGGCCGATCAATATGCCCACGATCATGGCGCCTATCGCTGTGGCCGCTGGATGCGCTGAGATGTTCTTCTCGGTTTCTTGAACGAAGTCCTTGATCACATCGACGAATTCGCGAAGTTCGCCGTGCAGCTGTTGTTCTTCGGCGGTATCGTCCGGCTGAGTCGTCGGGGAAGCCGTTTTTGCCGCTGCCGAGGAGAGAGCTGCGGCTTGTGACATGCGCTTCTGCTGCGCAGCCGAAAGTTCCTCGCGGAGAGATTTCAATTCACGCAAAAGTTCAGCATCTCTGGTCACAACGTCCTCCGTCAGTTTTCATCTGCGGTATCATCGTCAGCTCAACTTATCGTGCGCAAAGAACCAGCGCTTTACGCCATAGACGGCGACGAGATAGGCGATGGTCACGAGCGCCGGCGCACCGACGACTTCGGCCGGGTAGCGGAATAAAGCCGAACCACCGCGCCAGCGGCGAATCGGGAAGCGCAACCGCCGAAGCAAATGCGGAAAGCGAACTCGCCACCAACGCCTTAGGTGGTCGATCGTGCAAAGGGTGCGCAGTAAGAATACTATGTCTTTGGGTCGCGTTGGAGCCCCAAATCTTCGCGTGGCCTATCTTAGCGGGTGACCAGTACGGTGCCGCCTATGCCCTGCATTTCCGCCTTGAAGGCGGAGACGCTGTCTTCGGCAAGTTCGGCAACGATTATGGCACCGCCTGGGGCAATCTCGCGTGCGATGCCGTTAGCAAGCTTGGTGAAATCTCCCTCGGTGGTGAGATCGGCGGCATTTCCGATGACCGCACCGCCGGCTGCCATGATCGCAGCCGCAGCCGGGCCGGCAGGCAATCCGGCGAGCGCGCCCAGAAAGGCCCCGACGGCGGTTCCGCCATGTCCCTCTTTGGTGATCTCCTGAACCGATAGCTTCCCGTCGGCATCCTTTGCGACGAGCGCCGAGGCGTAAACTGTCGAGCGATGCTGCGAGTGAAATTTCTTAACACCGCCGATCGCCGCATCAATCTTCTCTCGATTGGGAAGACTTAAGGCAACGAACCGGTCCATCGGAGCTTCTCCATGATTGCAAGACAGCTACGGGGCAAGGCGCGACCGCCGACTCCCTTCGCGCCAGTGCCACCAAAACACGGCGACAATTCCAACAGCGCCAGCGACAATCAACACGACAATGAGAGCGGAATTTTCAATCCAGGCAATTGCCGGAATGCCGAGCGCCATGATCAGACCGAGAAGACAGATCTGCCAGGAGAGCACGTGCACGCCGGCGGTAAACGTGCCCAGCGTCAGCAAGGTGAAGATGGCGAGCCCGGTGGAGTTGGCAGTGAAAACCCTTTGCACACTCGGCAACAGGATCAAATTCATCACCACCAGGAACGCCAACCAGTGCAGCACCTGCGTCCCTATCAACCGCACGCGCCCGGTCTGATCGGTTGCGCTATGCCATCCGGTGACGATGCACGCCAGCCCGATGATCGGCGCCAGAATTTCCCAGTAGCCAATGATCGGTTGCTTCGACAGACTGGTATAGGCGACGCCGAGTATTGTCAGGATCAACACAAGCGTGAATGGCAGCTCTCTGACCAGCAGGCTTGCGGCTCGTGACTTGCTTGACGCCTGCGGGGCTGCGGTGCTCATTGCGGCGACCTCGAGCTCGCTGACAACGATGTTGCCACCCGTTAGGACGTTTAGGCCGCTGAGCCGTGCCGAGGTTTCTCCAGCCGAGCCCGCAATTTGAAGGCCAGTACGACGAGAGCGACGCCAAATATCAGCGCATAGGCGCCCAACCACCATGTCAGCACCACCGCGCCGATCATCGGCGCCACGATCAGCACCGCCCCGTAGAGTACCGACACGATGCCGCCAAAAATCAGCCAGCCGCGGCCATCGATGAATTCGAGGCGAAACGCTGCAGCGAGTTCCAAGATGCCGGTGAAGATCGCCCAGAAGGCGACCAGGAACACGAAAACGACCACGGTAATTCCCGGCCAGAGCACGGCAACGGCGGCCGCGGCGATGTCCACAAGACCTTCGAGCAAGAGATAGCCCCAGCGTTCATGTTCACGCGCCGCCCGGACTGCGCTAACGATGCCGAACACGCCATCGACGAAGGCGTAGGCTGCAAACACGAGGACCAACGACAGCATCGTGGCGCCGGGTAGAAAGAGGGCGATCAAGCCGAACAAAATGCCAAGGACGCCCCGTATGCCGATCGCCCACCAGTTCTGGGCGAGGACTGCGATCATCTGCTCATATTCTGGGGCGACACCGCGGAGATTGGCTTCGGTCATGATACTCTCCCAGGTTCATGCAGTGACGTTTATCGGATCGTTTCCATCATTCTCACCAGTTGAGGGAAGTCCTTCACATTGTGCGCAGGCCGAGCGCGAGCGCGATCCACGCACAACCGTAGAAAATCAGATCAATGCCGACGAAGAGACCGATAACCCAAAGCCCCGACGCCGGCCATTGCGCAAGGACGAGCAAGCCCAGCACAAACGTGATGATTCCGTCCGCCGCCTGCCAACCCCAGCCGGGCAAAGCAACCGCCACCGAGCCGACAAGCTGAAACAATCCGCCAATCAGAAAGAACATCGCCATAAAGACCGTCGCGACCTCTGCGCTGATGACCGGTCTCATCACGATCAAAAGGCCGGTAATTCCGAAAAGAATCGCCGCCAACAAATGTTGAAAAAAGCCCGCCCAATGCCCCACCATGACGGCTTGGGCGATCTCAATTCCCGAGGCCAAAACCAACAGCCACCCGAAGAAAAGCATCGAGACGACTGTTGCGGTGACCGAACGCACAATGGCGGCGATGCCCAGGACCAGCACACCGATCCCGAATGCCAGAAACCATCCCCAGTACTGGATGATCTCGCGCGGGATTTGGACCTGCAATTGGACATCGGTCATAGCTCACCTCCCGGCGTAGCGTCGATTCCGACGCTACGCCCCCCGCTGGCAAATGCAAGGCCGTTCAGGCCCGTTTTGCGCCTTGCGCGCTGTCGCGTCCTTGCGCGCCATACTCGCGCATCGATCCAGATCAAATGTCATCGCGCTCTGCCAGGCCTACGCACCCAGCGCCTAGTCGGGATCCTTGTCATGGACAATTTGAGGTTTGGCCGTGGTTAGGACCTCCGTTGGTACTTTCAATGCTAAATCAGGCCGCCAACTTTAGATTCGTATTCGGGCAATTTGCATTCCGAAAAGAGGGCGCTGTGACCGAGTTGTACGGGAAGTACGCGCCGGCGGATTTCAACGCGAAAGCGGCGGAAGACCGCGGGTTCTCCGTCTAGGTTTACGTTCAGGTCATGCTCCGATTCGTATTCGATCCAAGAGCTTCGCTTCGTAACCAGGCTGGCGCGAATTGCTGCCGCACCTTCATGCAGCAAATGCGAGAAAGCATCGAGGCGTTCGGCACGATCCATCGCGGGCAGGATCATGAAGTCGAGCAGACCGTCGTCAATCAGCGCATTCGGACAAAGCGGTATGCCGCCGCCGGCCTGCCGGCCATTGCCTATGGCCAAAGCCAAGAAAGGTCCTTCCCACGAGAAGCCTTCGGCGCGAAACATGCCTCGGTTTTCCGAAAGCTCGGCAAAGTGTGAGATACCGGTAATTGCATAAGCCAATCCGCCAAGCCGCTGCTTAAGCTTGGGATCGGTTTCGACCGTAACGCGCGAGCCAAACCCACCTGACACGAGATTTACGAACAACCTGCCATTGACAAGGCCGACATCCATCCAGCGCCGGGGCACGCTTGCAGCGAGTCGCAAGGCGGCGGTGATGTCATGGATCGGCACGCCCGCTGAATGTGCAAAATCGTTGGCGGTACCGAGTGGAAGGACGCCGAGAGAACACTCTTCGGGCAATCCAGCTGCGTAGGCTGCGGCAAATACCTCGTTGATCGTGCCGTCGCCGCCGCCAGCCACGATGCAATCGATCTTTCCTCGACCAGCCTCGTCAACGGCTTCGGCGGTCAACCGTGCGGCGTCCCCGGGTTCCCAAGTGACCCTCACCTCAACGACGTGACCATCTTTGCGAAGCGTATAAACAGCGGTCCTTAGGCGAGCATCATTGGCTGCCTTGCCGTGCAGAATAACGCGGATACTCGCCACCGCTTTCGACCTTCACGCCGGACTGGGCGGTTCCACCTGACCTGCATGCTGAAGCCACGCCATCAGCACCCAGCAAGCCGTGGCCCAAGCTGCACCAATGCACCAACCTCCGAGTATATCCGTTGGATAATGAACGCCAAGGTAAATTCGACTTAGACCGATGAGCACAGTGAGGAAAGTCGCGAGCGACATGAAGTAGAGGCTCACCGGCAATGCGGGGTAGGCTCGGGCGAGCAGAGCTCCAATCGTGAGATATGCGATCGCGGATAACGTGGCATGCCCGCTTGGAAAGCTGGTGGTGAACACTCGCGCCGCCGGGGTGACGAGGTTCGGACGAGGACGCGCGAACGCGAATTTTAGAAGACTGTTGAGGGCGAGACCGCCGAGCACTGCTATCAGCATCAGGCAAGCGATCCCGGGCCTCCGAGTCAGGAAAAGATATCCAACGACTGCAACGGTCATAATCACGAGTACAACGTTGCTGCCGAGGCTTGTCACGTCGCGCGCGGCTTCTTGCAACCACGCCGGCCCTATGGGAGCGGACGGATTGGCTGAGTTGTGCAGAGCGCGGAGGACACGGGCATCAAACGCTGATGGTCTGCCTCTCGCCGGCCCTTGAGCAATGAAGCCAAAGACGAATAGCAAAACCGCTATTGTTAAAAGCGAAATCAGGACGCTTGCTCCTTTGAATTATGAGCTTGAACGGCACTCGAGGAACGATTCTCGCGGCAACAGAGATCGTTACAGCGGATTACCTCATTATGCCGGTATTAAGTCCCCGGCGGAATGCCAATCCGAGCGTCTTGCCGTCCACACGCAAGCCTACCCAACTGCGCCGTCGATCTTCTTGGCAAGGCGGACTAAACTGTAAGACCGTTGCCAGATTGGTAGGGACCGGCCTGAGCCAATCTTTCCGCTCGTGCTGGCAGTGTTGGAGTACCCGTGAAACCGTTGACCTATGTCAACGACAGGGAACGGCTGCACGGCAAATGGTTTTAAGCGATAAAATATGGAGGCGATGATGCCCCAGCAGAGCAGCATGCATTTCTATTTCAATTGGGCAAAAGCGCGGATCGACGAAATGGATGCCACACTGGCATCGCTCGAAGCCAAGGCCAGTCAAATACAGGCCGATTCCAAAGCGAAGGCCCAACCACTCATTGCCGACCTGCGTAAGAGGCGCGACGAATTTCGGGAGATTGTCAAGAAGCAGGCCGAGGCGAGCGAGGCCGCTTGGGCGCGCGCCAAGCCTCAATTGGAAGCCGCATGGACTGATTTTCAAGCAACAGTCAAAACCTATGTCGATACCGTCGGCAAGAAGACCGGACAGCAGCAGGCGACATTCCGGGATGCGGCCGCCGCTCAATTGAAAGCCTGGCGGGAAGTTGCCGAGAAAATCCAGGTTGCCGCGACAGAATTCGCCGCCGACAGCCGTACCGAACTCGACATAGCGGTCAAGCAAATGAAGGCCGACGCATCGGATGCGGAAGCACGATTGAAGCAGATCGGAGGCGATTCATGGGCCGCCTTCAGCAAGGCCTTGGCGCAATCGCGTGCGGCTTTCGACCAAGCCAACCACGCCGCCTGGGAGGCATTCAAGCGCGCCGCTTCTCGGAAGACCGAATAGGCCGGCCATCGAGCCGCTGTGCCCACGTCGCGAGGGTTAGAAGTGGGATTTCGGGTTGACCGCCGGATTTTGCATTTTCACCCAGCCCGGGATTGAGCTGCTGCCACAGCCGCTCCGAAGACGCGACCGGGAGCTTCGTGAAGGCCGCTGTTGCGACCCCCGAAAAGATGATCCAATAGTACGCGCGAGGCGACGCGGATTACGGCCTTAATGACAGTGAGACAAAAAAGACCCCGCCGGCCAGCGAAGATCATCGTCGCCGCGTCACTGATATCGGCGTGGGCCGCCAATGCTCCAGCGGCTCCGCGGCAGCTCGATTGCCTCCTGACCGACACGCCGACGCGCCCTGGCTCGGAAAGCCGGTCGGTCGTGGTCGTCTATGATGAAGACAACAAGACACTGACAGCTGAAGCCTCCGGCCGGCGCTACAGCTTCAGCAAGGTGACCATCACCTACATCGCCATCAGCGGCCACGCCGATGACATCAGCCTCGGGATCGATCGATCCTCGCTCGGCATCGTCTGGCAGCAATACGAGGCGGACAGGGTGAACACGGAATACGGCCATTGCCGCCCCGCACCGGGCTGAATGAGCGTGGGGCGAACGCGTGTTCACTCGTAGCGCAAGGCGTCGATCGGGTTGAGGTTCGCTGCCTTGCGGGCTGGGTAGAAGCCGAAGAACACACCGACCGCGGCCGCGAATAAGAAACCCCCAACGATCGCGGTCAGCGACAGTGGCGCGGACCAGTGGAACAGCATCGAGAGCGCCACCGAAAGCACGATGCCGGTGACAATGCCGGCGACGCCCCCGCTGATGCTGAGAAAGATCGCCTCGGCGAGAAATTGCAGCAGCACATGCAGCCGACGCGCACCAATCGCCATGCGCAGACCGATCTCACGGGTGCGTTCGGTTACCGAGACGAGCAAGATATTCATGATGCCGATGCCGCCGACGATGAGCGAAATCGACGCCACCGCGGCGAGCAGGAGCGCCATGATGCGGCTCGAACTCTCGGCGGTTTCCACGAACTGGCTCAAGTTGCGGACGTCGAAATCGTTGACCTCGCCGGGCTTGATGCGATGACGGCGGATGAGCGTGTCACTCGCCTGCTGGATGGCGGCGTGCACTAGTGGTTGGCTGACCGCCTGCACATAGATCTGATTGGCGAAACCGGTCAGCCGCGGCTGCAGATTGTACGGGTTGGGCCACGGCAGATACGGCCAATTGAGCGGCGCCTGCTGCGTGGTCGGCGCCGCGACGCCGAGCACTTTGCGCTCGGCAGTGGTGAACGGCGTCATCACCAGGTCGTCCTGATCGGTGCCGAACACAGACTGGCCTTTGCCGGCAAGCACGCCGATCACCTGCAGAGGAACGCTCTTGACCAGGATCGAGGCGCCGATCGGGTTTTCCCCGGGGCTGAACAGCTGGCGGTATACGGTTTGGCCAATGACGACGACGAGATTGGCCTTGCTTTCGTCCTCGGCGGCGATACCGCGCCCGACGGCGATGTGCCAGTTGGTGACCGCCGCATAGTTCGTGCTTACGCCCTGGATCATGGTGGTCCAGTTCTGATTCGCGTACTGCACTTGCCCGCTCTGGCGGATGAGGTAGCCGACCTGCGCGACCGCGGGATCTTCGCGGCGGATGGCGCGCGCGTCGTCGACCGTCAGCGTCGACGCACTGCCAAAACCGGCACGGATGCCGCCCGTGGTCAGTGCGCCGGGCAGGATGACGACGACATTGGTGCCGAGGCTTTCGATCTGGTTGCGCACTGCTTCGCTCGCGCCATTGCCGACCGCGACCATGACGATCAGCGCCGCGACGCCGATAAAAACACCCAACATGGTCAGCGCCGAGCGCATCTTGTTGCGGCCGATCGCCTGCGCCGCGGCGCCGAGCACCATGAGCGTGAAGTCGAGAAAACCGGCGGTGGGCGCCGCAAGCGGCGTCGGCGGACGCAAGAACGCGGCACCGGGAGGTTCGACAACGGCCGCCGCCGGCGGTTTGCCCACGCGCTCGTCGGCGACAATGACACCGTCGCGCACGGTCACAACCCGGTCGGCGTAGGCGGCAATGTCGGCCTCGTGGGTCACCAGGACGATGGTGACGCCCCGCGCGCGATTAAGCGAGCGAAGCATTTCCATGATTTCGTGCGAGGTCCGCGTGTCGAGATTGCCGGTCGGCTCGTCGGCCAGCAACAGGCTCGGTGTGTTGATCAAGGCGCGGGCGATGGCGACACGCTGCTGCTGGCCGCCGGACAATTGTCCCGGCGTATTGCGCTCGCGCTCGCCGAGCCCAACGAGCGCAAGCGTGGCGCGTGCGCGCTCGGT
Source organism: Xanthobacteraceae bacterium (assembly GCA_035319735.1). Classification (GTDB taxonomy): domain Bacteria; phylum Pseudomonadota; class Alphaproteobacteria; order Rhizobiales; family Xanthobacteraceae; genus BOG-931. Next base: position 12,449 of record DATHCD010000077.1, read on the forward strand.
GCGCTCGGCGCCCTGCGGCGCAGCCGCGGCGTAGTAGAGCGGCAGGCTCACATTCTCGAGCGCGCTGGTGCGGCGAAGTAGATTGAAGCTCTGGAACACAAAGCCGAGTCGCTCGCTGCGGACGCGGGCGAGCGCGGGTTCGCGCAGCGCCGCAACGTCGACGCCCTGCAAAAAGTAACGACCGCTGGTCGGCTGGTCGAGGCAACCGAAAATGTTCATCAGGGTCGACTTGCCCGAGCCGGACGATCCCATGATGGCGACGAATTCGCCGCGTGCCACCGTCAGGCTGACGCCGCGTAACGCTTCGACCTTGACGTCGCCGATCACGAATGTGCGCGTGACATTCTCAACCTTGATGACCGGCTGGGTCGTTGCAAAATCCTCGCGCGGCATTGCACACCAGTATCGGAGGACGAGAGCTGGCAGATTGGACTACCCGCTCACCTGACCACGGCTTTCGCTGATAATGACCAGGTCGCCGGGACGAAGATCGCCGCCAACGATCTCGGTGAAATTGTCGTCGCTCAGACCGGGGACGACGGTGACCGCAACCGGCCGACCACCGCGCAGCGCGAAGACCTGCGGCGGTCGGCCCGGCCGCGCACCTGCGCCGTGCGCCTCAACCGCTGACAGCCCACCCGGCACGTAGCGTAGCGCCTGGTTGGGCACGCGGATCACCTCGCTTCGTTGATCGGTCATGATCGTGGTGGACGCAGTCATGCCTGGCACCAGCGCCAGATCGCTGTTATCGACTGCGATCACGACGTCGTAGGTGACGACGTTCTGCACCGTCTGCGGCGATTGCCGCCGTTGCGTCACCGTGCCGTAAAAGACGCGCTGCGGAAAAGCGTCGACGGTAAAGGTCGCCCTGTCGCCGACCTTGACGCCGCCCATGTCGGCTTCGCTGGTATTGGTGTCGACCTCCAACAGCCGCAAATCCCTGGCGATGAGAAACAAGGTCGGCGTCTGGAAGGTCGAGGCGACCGTCTGGCCACCGGTGACGCTGCGCGACACCACGACGCCGTCCACCGGCGAGACGATGTCGGTGTAGTCGAGATTGAGCTTGGCGGCCTCTACATAAGCCTGGTCGAGCCTGACCGTACCCTCGTCCTGGTGCACGATATAGGCCTGATCCTCGGCCTGCTGACGCGCGATCGAGTTCTGTTCGGCCAATGTTTTGTAACGGGCAAGATCGACGCGGTCCTTGTCGAGCACGGCCTGATCGCGCGCGAGCTGGGCGGTAGATTGATCGAACGCCGCCTGGTAGGGGCGCGGATCGATCTTGGCGCACACCTGGCCCGCCCGTACCTCCGTGTTGTAATCGCAATAGATGTTCTGAATGACGCCGGAGTCGTAGGCACCGACGATGATGGTGAGAACCGGATTGACGGTGCCGGTGGCGGTCGCGGTACGGGTTATGGCACCGCGTTCGGCCGGCACGGTGACGTACTGCACCGACGTGCCGCGATGCGTGCCCCACCAGCCAATGCAGGCGACAGCGGCAAGTGCCAGCACCGCGACCGCGACCCAGCGGCTGCGGCCCCTGCGGCGCCAGAGCGACTTGACCGGCACATGTGGATTTGAAACCTGCAACAAGGATTCGGTCTCCGCCGAAGAATTTGTCGGTTCTGGTTGAAATGCCGTACGGCGCGCCGACCTGCCTTGATGTAGCTCAATCCCGCATGACCGATGGCTGCAGAATGCGTCCCATTCGGCCTCGATCAGGCGTGGCGCGGCTGGCTCACCGCGATGATGATCAATACCGATCGCCGGGCGAGTTGCCGATTGATAAAATCCGGCACAGTTGCGGCGTACGAACAACGCCGGCTGACTCACACGCGCAGCGCGTGTTTGCCAAGGAGCTTTACGGTCGTCGCCTGCGTGCCCTTCTCGCCGGGCTCCTCAGCATAGGTGACCCGCGAGCCGACGGTCAGGCGGGAAAATCCGTCATTGAGCACGCTGTTGCGGTGAAAATAGATCTCCTGGCCGTCGCTGGTCTCGAGGAATCCGAACTCGCCGGAGGAGTCGAGCCGCACCACAGTGCCGATCAGCGGGCGCTCATGCCGCTTCACCTGGCCATTGGCGCGGCGGGCTTGATCCTGCAGCTGCCTGCGCGCGTGCTTGAAGGCATCGTTGAGGGCGAATGTCAGATCGGCATGCCGCTCGTCCGCCGGCGGGGTTCTTTCCACATTCACCTCGCGGCCGTCCGGAAGCGCGAGGCGAATGTGGACCTCGTAAAGTCCGCCCTTGCGATGATGCTGGCCGGGGCCTTTCAACACCACGCGGCAGGCGGTTATGCGGCCCCAACGCTCTTCGAGTTGCGCCACGTGGGCGGCAATGACCTCTTCGAGTTCCGCGGTTCCAGCCATGCCTTGAAATTCGATTTCAGGCGGCGTTTGCATGTTTTTCTCCAGTTAGCGCGATGTCAGAGGGTGGAAGAGCTTGCGCGTCCCGCAAAACACACTTTCGTGAGCTTTCCGGCGCGGCCTCGTGATTTGCAATTGAATCAATGCGTTTGGTAGCACTGAACGCCGGGCTCGTCATTGACACATATCATGGCGGAGCCACATAGCGGGGGTAGCTTGCTCAAGTTCCAATGAGCATTGGAGGCGTGTCATGGCTGAAACCATCACGAAATTGCCCGTGAAGACCGAAAAAACCTCCGCATCAACGCTCCCGTCCTGGCGGCCCTTCGAGGGTTTGCGCCGGGAGATTGATCGGTTGTTCGATGACTGGGATGGCGGCTTCTGGCGCTCGCCGTTCCGCCGTTCGATGTTCGACGTAGCGCCGTTCTGGCGCGGTGAAGCGTCCTGGCCTGCGGTGCCGGCGGTCGACGTCGCCGAGACCGAGAAGGGCTACGAGATCACCGCCGAATTGCCGGGGATGGACGAAAAGAACATCGAAGTGAAGTTCTCGGACGGCGTCCTGACCATCAAGGGCGAGAAGCAGGAAGAGAAAGAGGAGAAGAAGAAGGACTACTACCTGAATGAGCGCAACTACGGTTCGTTCCAGCGCACATTCCAGGTGCCCGATGGCGTCGACAGCGACAAGATCGAGGCGAGCTTCAAGAAGGGCGTGCTCACCGTGACCTTGCCGAAGAGCGCCGAGGCGCAGAAGTCGGAAAAGAAGATCGCGGTCAAGGCCGCCTGAAGTCTACCGTTACGTTGAGCCGTTGCCCGGCCCGGATTGCGTCTAGACGACGCAGTCCGGGTCTTGCGCTTTCGCTACGAGGCCTGCGCTCGTTTCGGCTGAACGATAACCGGCATGGTCGAGAGCTTCTCCAGGATGCGGCAGCGTCGGCGCAGCGGCACCCATTCATAGAGAAATATTTCCAGCGGTCGCCACATCGCCACCCAGCCGATGATCAACAAACCTTCGCCGAGAATCTCGGAGACCGCACCGTTGCCGAGCGAGAAGGCGAGTTCGCGCAGCAGCACGCAGGAAAACAGGAACGCGAGCCCGGTGGCAAGCGCGATGCGGCCGTCGCGGAACAATGCCCGCAGCCGCCGCCTTTCATGCGCCGCGCGATAGCCGAAATAGTTGTGGATCGCCTCGCCGAGATCGGGCCCGCCGGTCTGCGGCAATTGATCGGCCGGCAGGTGGATCACCAGGCAGAGCGGCCGCTGGCGCGCAATCTCCTCGGCCGAGCTGATGATGTATTCTTCGGCGTCCTGGTCGAGGTCGCGCTCGTGAAAGGGAGATGGGTCGAGCGAGTTGAACAGCTGAGCGAGTCGGCTGAGGTTGATCTCGATCTTCGCCGCGGCCGTCGACGGTTCGAGCGGATTTGACTCAGCCATGATACGGGACTCGTCCCCAGTCTACGGCACATGGTCCGAGCTGATTCGCGCGACCCATGACGGCCGCTTGTTTCGATCGAGGTCAAGGACCAAGAAAGCCGGGAAACGAATATATAGGCCTTCATCGCTGGCCGGGACACTTCCCGGCCGTTTTGCAGGAGGATAATCGCCAAATAGCGCGCGTCGTTGAGGGGGTGCGCTTCCTCGCTTTGCTCCTCGCAATGGCGCGAGTCACCACCCGAGCGACCGCATTACCATCGCCGCCGCCTGCAACTCGGCGAAGCGGAAGGCGCGGCGTTCGAGCGCCAGCGCGTCGCGGCCCCATTGCTCCATGTTCCAGTCCTCGTCGACATGCGCGGCCTGCCACGCTTCCTCGGCCGTGAGCCGCCCGCGCAACAGCGCCAGCGCGATCAGCGCCGAGCCGGTCAGCGTCGTCACCGCATGGACCGCGCCGAGCCGCCAGGGATCGTCGGGGATGGCGGCGCTGGCGGCCGCCAGCGCAGCCGCGTCCTGGACGACGTGAACGACGCCCGCTCCCGAGCTGAAGCGCGCGCCAAGCGCTTCGCGCGCCCAGGCGAGAATCGGGTCCCAGTAACGCGCCTGCCGTTGGACGAGCCGTTGCGGGCCGCTCGCGCGATAGCAGAGAAGATCGGAGGCGAGATATTTCTCGACTTCGGCCGCGACGGCTCGAGGCCGATCGATGACCCCGTCGATGATCGCATTGGCGAGCCGGGTCAGCGGCATCCTGGCCGGATCGATGGTCTCCCCTTGTGCCCCCCACTCGGCCGCGATCGCCTGCGCCAGCGCTGCCGTTGGCGCGGCGAGCACGCGGCGCGCCGGCGTATGCACCCGCTTTCCGTTGAGCTCTATGGCGTAGGCTTCCGCGGCGGCAGCAAAGCCCGCCTTTTTGTAGAAGCGGCGACGCAGCAACGGCCGCACGGCGCGCCGCACTGCTTCGACGGCATTCTCGGGCCGGGCATTTTCGGTTTGATCGCGCATTACACCCCGGACCATAGATGAGAAGAGATGCACTGGCAGCAGGTGCGACGCGCCGCCGCGCTTTCGCATCGCCGCATTTTCCCGAGTTGTCACAGAATGGCCAATATATTCAAAGCTTTATGCCGGCGGGGGCGCGCCTTGCGGCGGCCGCGGATTTCGCAGCTGCAATGCAGCGAGTTTAAGGACCGAATGGGGACAAAACCTTGTTATGACAAGCACAAATGGTGGAAATCCGTACCCCGCTCGACTAGTATCCGCGCCCCGGATTCGGCGGCGGAGCTAGCGTTCGCGGGGGAGCCGATCCGCGCAGCGGCGTCAAGAAACCGTATAGGGAAAATGCGGGGCGCTGCGTGCAAGAGGAGTCAATGAACCCTACCGACATTTCGGTCCCGGACTACTTCCACAAGGTCGTGGATTGCCAGTGGGCCTGCCCAGCGCACACCCCGGTTCCCGAATACATCCGTTTGATCGCCGCGGGCCGCTATAGCGACGCCTACATGATCAATTGGGAATCGAATGTATTCCCAGGCATTCTCGGACGCACCTGCGACCGGCCGTGCGAGCCCGCCTGCCGGCGCGGCCGGGTCGAGAAGGAGCCGGTCGCGATCTGCCGGCTCAAGCGCGTCGCCGCCGACTTCAAGGACGACATCCACGCCCGCCTGCCGCGGCCGGCCGCGAACAAGAACGGCAAGCGCATCGCGCTCGTCGGCTGCGGTCCGGCCTCGCTCACCGTCGCGCGCGACCTCGCCCCCATGGGCTACGAATGCGTGATCTTCGACCAGGACCCGCTGTCCGGCGGCATGATGCGCACGCAGATTCCCAAATTTCGCCTGCCGGAAAGCGTGCTCGACGAGGAATGCGCCTATATCCTCGGGCTCGGCATAAAGTTCGTCGGCGGCAAGCGCATCGACAGCATGAGGGCGCTGCTGGCCGAGGATTTCGATGCGATCTTCGTCGGCTGCGGCGCACCGCGCGGCCGCGACCTCGACATCCCCGGCCGCAAGGAAGCGGCGCAGAACATCCATATCGGCATCGACTGGCTCTCCAGCGTCTCCTTCGGCCACATCAACCGCATCGGCAAGCGCGTGATCGTGCTTGGCGGCGGCAACACCGCAATGGATTGCTGTCGCTCCTCGCGCCGGCTCGGCGGCCAGGACGTCAAGGTCGTCGTGCGCTCCGGCTTCGAAGAAATGAAGGCGTCCCCCTGGGAAAAGGAGGACGCCATGCACGAGGACATTCCGATCTTCAATTACATGGTGCCGAAGGAATTCACCCACGACAATGGCAGGCTCACCGGCGTCACCTTCGTGAAAGTCAGAGCCGTGCGTGACGCCAACGGCCGCCGCGATCTTATTCCCACCGGCGAGCCCGATCAGCACTTTGCCTGCGACGACGTGCTGGTCGCCGTCGGCCAAGAGAATGCGTTTCCCTGGATCGAGCGCGATTGCGGCATCGTTTTCGACAAATGGGACATGCCCAAGGTCGATCCGCGCACCATGGCCTCCAGCCATCCCAAGGTGTTCTTCGGCGGCGACGCCGCTTTTGGCCCGAAGAACATCATCTGGGCGGTGGCGCATGGCCACGAAGCGGCGATCTCGATCGACCAGCTGTGCCGCGGCAAAGACATCCAGGTCCGCCCGGCGCCGCAGCTGACCATCTCCAGCCAGAAGATGGGCATCCACGAGTGGAGCTACGACAACGAGATCGTGCTCGACAAGCGCTACCGGGTGCCGCTTCGCGAGAAGGTGGTGGCGCTGCGCGACATCAAGACCGAGGTCGAGCTGGGCTATGATTTCGAGCTTGCGTTGAAGGAAGCCGAGCGCTGCCTCAATTGCGACGTGCAGACGGTCTTCAACGGCCAGCTCTGCATCGAATGCGACGCCTGCGTCGACATCTGCCCGATGGACTGCATCACCTTCACGGAAAATGGCGAGGAGGCCGACCTGCGCACGCGCCTGCAGGCGCCGGCGAACAACCTCAGCCAGGATCTCTACATCGGCGACAGCCTCAAGACCGGCCGCATCATGGTGAAGGACGAGGATGTGTGCCTGCATTGCGGGCTTTGCGCCGAGCGCTGCCCCACTGGCGCGTGGGACATGCAGAAATACCTCATCGATATGACTCACGCAGAACAGGCATGCCAATCCAAAGCATAAACGACTTCGTCGTCCGATTTGCCAACGTCAACGGCTCGGGCTCGGCGAGCGCCAATGAACTGTTCGCCCGCGCGGTGCTGCGCATGGGCATCCCGGCCGCGCCGCGCAATATTTTCCCCTCCAACATCCAGGGGCTGCCAACCTGGTACGAGGTGCGCATTTCCGAGGCCGGCCATCTCGGCGCCCGTGGCGGCACCGATCTCATGATCGCCATGAACCCGCAGACCTGGGACCAGGACGTCGCCGGCATCGAGCCCGGCGGCTATCTTCTTTACGATTCGACGAAGCCGATGCCGAAGTCGAAGTTCCGCGACGATATCACCGTCATCGGCGTTCCGCTCACCGCCATCTGCAATCGCGAATATAGCGACCCGCGCCAACGCCAATTGTTCAAGAACATCGTTTATGTCGGAGCGCTGGCGGCGCTGCTCGACATGGATGTCGGCGAAATCGAGAAGCTCATCGCCGAGCAATTCAAGGGCAAGGAAAAGCTGTTCGGCGCCAACACTCATGCGCTGCATCTCGGCCGCGACTGGGTGATGATGAACCTCGATCACCCGATCGGCCTGCGGCTGAGGCGCGCCAATGCCGTCGGCGACCGCATCTTCATCGAGGGCAATGCCGCGGCGGCGCTCGGCGCCGTCTATGGCGGCGCCACGATCTGCGCCTGGTATCCGCTCACGCCGTCCTCCTCGCTTGCCGAGGCCTTCACCCGCCATTGCCATCGCCTGCGCGTCGATCCGCAAACCAAGAAGAACAGGTTCGCTATCATCCAGGCGGAGGACGAGCTCGCCTCGATCGGCATCGTCATCGGCGCCGCCTGGAACGGCGCCCGCGCCTTTACCGCCACGTCCGGGCCGGGAATTTCCCTCATGCAGGAATTTCTCGGCCTCGCCTATTTCGCGGAAATCCCCGCGGTGATCTTCGATGTGCAGCGGGCCGGACCGTCGACCGGCATGCCGACGCGCACGCAGCAGACCGACATTCTCGCCTGCGCCTACGCCTCGCACGGCGACACCAAGCACGTGCTCTTGTTTCCCGACGACCCGGCGGAAAGCTTCGAATTCGGCGCCCAGGCGTTTGATCTTGCCGATCGGCTGCAGACGCCGGTGTTCGTGATGATGGATCTCGACATCGGCATGAACCACCGCCTCGCCCGCCCGCTCGCCTGGGACGACCGCCGCAAATACGACCGCGGCAAGGTGATGACGGCGGCCGCGCTCGAAGCCGGCGAGGAATTCGGCCGCTATCTCGACGTCGACGGCGACGGCATCCCCTACCGCACGCTGCCCGGCACGCATCCGACCAAGGGCTCGTTCTTCACCCGTGGCAGCTCGCGCGACCGCTTCGCCCGCTACACCGAGGAAGGCCCGGCCTATGCCGACAACATGCAGCGGCTCCTGCGCAAGTTCGAGACCGCCAAGGACATGGTGCCGCGGCCGCTGCAGGCGAATGCCGGCAAGCCGACGAAATACGGCGTGATCTATTTCGGCTCGACGTCACCGCCGATGGACGAGGCGATCCAGCTCCTGGAGGCGGACGGTCACCTGCTCGACCGCCTGCGTGTGCGCGCCTTCCCGTTCCATTCGAGCGTGACCAGCTTCATCGGCGAGCACGATTTCGTGTTCGTGGTGGAGCAGAACCGCGACGCGCAGCTGCGCTCGCTGATCGTCAACGAATGCGGCATCGACCCGGTGCGGCTGGTGCCGATCCTGCATTACGACGGCACGCCGATCACCGCGCGCTTCATCGCGCGCGCCATCGCCGATCACCTCGACGCGCTTAAAGTCACGCCGCTGCGCAAAGGCAAGGTGGTGTCATGACCTACCTCGTCAAACCGCAATTCCACCATCCGGAACTACCGAAGAACGCGCTCGGCTATACCCACCGCGACTACGAGGGCGCGGTGTCGACGCTGTGCGCCGGCTGCGGCCACGACTCGATCTCGGCCTCGATCATCGAAGCCTGCTTCGAGCTGTCGATCGCGCCGCACCGGGTGGCCAAGCTCTCCGGCATCGGCTGCTCGTCGAAGACGCCGACCTATTTTCTCGGCAACTCGCACGGCTTCAATTCGGTGCACGGCCGCATGCCCTCGGTCCTGACTGGCGCCAATCTCGCCAATCGCGACCTCATCTATCTCGGCGTATCCGGCGACGGCGATTCGGCCTCGATCGGATTCGGCCAGTTCGCGCACGCCATCCGCCGCGGCGTCGACATGGTCTATATCGTGGAGAACAACGGCGTCTACGGCCTGACCAAGGGTCAGTTCTCCGCCACCGCCGACCGCGGCTCGAAATCGAAGCGCGGGACCGTCAACAACGACAACGCCATCGACCTTGTCAGCATCGCGCTACAGCTCGGCGCCACCTTCGTCGCCCGCTCGTTCTCCGGCGACAAGAAGCAGCTGACGCCGGTGATCAAGGCGGCGATCGAGCACCGGGGCGCGGCCTTCATCGACGTGATCTCGCCCTGCGTCGCCTTCAACAATCACCTCGGCTCGACCAAGAGCTTCGATTACGTGCGCGAGCACAATGAGACCGTCAACCGCCTCGATTTCATCACCGGCCGCGCGCCGATCAAGGTCGATTACCCGCCGGGCAGCGTCGAATTGGTCGAGCAGCACGACGGCACGATACTGGCGCTGCGCAAGCTCAACGCCGAGTACGACGTGCATGACCGGCTCGCCGCCATGAACTTCCTGCAGGTGCACGCGGCCAAGGGGCAGGTCGTGACCGGGCTCCTCTACGTCGCCGCGGAGGCGGAGGATCTGCACGGCCGGCTCGCTACGGTCGACAAGCCGCTCAATGCGCTCAGCGAGGAAGAGCTGTGCCCCGGCTCGGCGGAGCTGGAGAAGTTCAACGCCGGTTTGCGCTGAATTAAGTTCCGTCACCCTTCGAGGCTCGCTGCGCTCGCACCTCCCGTGACGGAATGTGGCTCACTCCTCCGGCGCCTCCACGATCGGGTCGTAGCGGGAAGCGTCGAGGCCGAGGAGATTCCACGATTGCTGCATGTGCGGCGGCAGCGGCGCGGTCACGTCGATGACGCCGCCGCGCGGATGCGGCACGACGAGGCGCCGGGCGAGAAGATGCAGCTTGTTCTGCATGCCGCCCGGCAGCTGCCAGTTCTCGCGCGCAAAATATTTCGGGTCGCCGATGATCGGATGATTGATGTGGGCCATGTGCGCGCGCAATTGATGGGTGCGGCCGGTCACCGGCTTAAGCGAGACCCAGGCGAGCGCCGGCCCCGCGGTCTCGATCACCGCATAGTAGGTCACCGCGTGGCTCGCGCCCTCCTCGCCATGGCGCGCGATGCGCATGAACGATTCCTCCTCGCGCTCCTCCTTGGCGAGGAAGGTGGAGATGCGGCCCTGCCGCGGTTTCGGCACGCCGGCGACCAGCGCCCAATAGATCTTGCGCGCCGCGCGCGAGCGGAACGTCTTGGCCAAGGCCGCGGCGGCGAAGCGCGTCTTGGCGACGAGAAGACAGCCGGCGGTATCCTTGTCGAGCCGGTGCACGAGCCGCGGACGCTGGCCGTGTGCGTCGCGCATGACCTCCAGCATGCCGTCGAGATGCCGCAGCGTGCCGGAGCCGCCCTGGACCGCCAAGCCCATCGGCTTGTTGAGCACCAGCACGTCGGCGTCTTCGTAAAGCGCGATCGATTTCAGGAACGCGCGGATTTTTTCAGCGGCCTCATCGCCGGCGGCGCGCGGTTTCTTCGGCTGATCGAGCCGCAGCGGCGGAATGCGCACGCTCTGCCCCGCTTCGAGCCGGTTCTTCGGCTGCGTGCGCTTGCCGTTCACCCGCACCTCGCCTTTGCGGATGACGCGTTGGATGTGGGAGAAACTCAATCCGGGAAATCGCGCCTCAAGAAAGCGGTCGACGCGCATGCCGGATTCGTCGACCGTCACCGCGACATTCTGCACGCTGCTGTTGCTCGCCCTCTCCCCTTGCGGGAGAGGGCGGTCGCTCCAAGCAATGTGAGGAGCGACCGGGTGAGGGGGAGATTTCGAACGATGCTTCGTCGGAAAAGACCCCTCACCCGGCTCGCGCCAGCGGCGCTCGCCACCCTCTCCCGCAAGGGGAGAGGGTGGTCGGGGCCTATGCTGATGCCGCGGCCCGGCGATCTGCTTGCCGCCGCCCGGCTGCCGCGGCCCGCGAGCGCCTCTCACGATCCGCTCCGCTCTTTGCGCAGCTTCGCCCAATATTCGAGGCGCTTGCGGATTTCGCGCTCAAAGCCGCGCTCGGGCGGATCGTAGAATTTCTGCCGGCCGAGCTGTTCCGGAAAGTAGTCCTGGCCGGAAAACGCCTCCGGCGCGTCGTGGTCGTATTCGTAGCCGGCGCCGTAGCCTTCGCTCTGCATCAGCCTAGTCGGCGCGTTGAGAATATGCTTGGGCGGTAGCAGCGAGCCCGCTTCCTTCGCCGTGCGCATCGCCGCGCCGAAGGCGGCATAGGCCGCGTTCGACTTCGGCGCGGTGGCGACATAGAGCACGGCCTCGGCGATGGCGAGCTCGCCTTCGGGCGAGCCGAGGAAGTCGTAGGCGTCCTTGGCGGCATTGGCGACGACGAGCGCCTGCGGATCGGCGAGACCGATATCCTCGACCGCCATGCGCACGACGCGCCGCGCCAGATAAAGCGGATCCTCGCCGGCATCGAGCATGCGGCAGAGATAATAGAGCGCGGCGTCGGCGTCGGAGCCGCGCACTGATTTGTGCAGCGCGCTGATGAGATTGTAGTGGCCGTCCTGCGCCTTGTCGTAAATCGGCGCTCGGCGTTGCACGACTTCCTGTAAGCGGGCGGCGTCGAAGCTCTCGCCCTCGCGGGCCGCGCGCCAGACCTCCTCGGCGAGCGTCAGGACCGCGCGGCCGTCGCCGTCGGCCATGCGCAAGAGCGAAGCGCGCGCCTGCGCATCGAGCGGCAGTTTCCTGCTTTCGATCGCCTCGGCGCGCTCGAGCAACCTTTCCAGCGCAGCGGCGTCGAGCGGCTTGAACACCAGGACGCGCGCGCGCGACAGGAGCGGCGCGATCAATTCGAAGGACGGATTCTCCGTCGTCGCACCGACCAGCACGATGGTGCCGTCCTCAACTACCGGCAGGAAGGAATCCTGCTGCGCGCGGTTGAAGCGGTGAATCTCGTCGACGAAGAGGAGCGTGCCCTGTCCCGTCTCGCGGCGTTCGCGCGCCGCATCGAAGACTTTCTTGAGATCGGCGACGCCGGAAAAGATCGCCGAGATCTGCTCGAAATGCAGATCGGTCGCCCGCGCCAACAGCCGCGCCACCGTGGTCTTGCCGGTGCCTGGCGGTCCCCAGAAGATCAGCGAACCGAGCGAGCGCGTCTCCAGCATGCGGGTGAGCGCGCCGTCGGCGCCGAGCAGATGATCCTGCCCGACCACGTCGGCAAGCTTGTCGGGGCGCAGCTTATCGGCGAGTGGCCGCGGCGCGTCGCGCTCAAGGCCGGCGGCCGCGAACAGGCTCGGCGTCTTCTTCTTCGGGCGCGGGCTCATCCACTGAACATGACCGATATCTGCTGGCCGCCGCGCATGATGGTGATGCGCCATTGCCGGCTGGCCGCACTGGTGATGCGCTCAAGGTCGGCCGACTTCACGATCTTCTGGTTGTTGACCGAGACGACCACGTCGCCGCGCTGAAAGCCGATCGATTGCGCCGGCGAGCCCGCGGCTACGGCGGTGATGACGACGCCCTCGCTCTGCGGATCGAGTCGCAATTCGTCGGCCAAGGCCGGCGAAAGGTTGGCGACCGTCACGCCGAGGAAGGGCGAGCGGCCATGGATTTCGATCTCGTTGCGGGGAGTGTCGGGGAGGCCCTGCAGCGCCACGACGATCATCACCTCCTTGCCCTGGCGCAGGAGACCGATCTGCGCGGTGCCGCCGAGCGGCTTGGTGGCGAAGCGATAGTCGAAGGCATTGGGATCATCGACGATCGTGCCGTCGATCGAGACGATGAGGTCGCCGGTCTTGATCCCGGCGCGCGCCGCCGGCCCCGCCGGCGCGACGCTTGCCACCAGCGCGCCGCTCGGCCGCTTGAGGCCGAGGCTTTCGGCGATCTCCGGCGTCACCTCCTGCAGCTTGGCGCCGAGCCAGGGCCGCTTGACCGCGCCGCTGCCGCCGCGCGCCGAGGCGACCACCACGCGCACCATGTTCGCCGGAATGGCAAAGCCGATGCCCTGCGAGCCGCCGGAGCGCGAATAGATCGCGGTATTGATGCCGACGAGCCGGCCGTTGACGTCGACGAGCGCGCCGCCGGAATTGCCGGGATTGATGGCGGCGTCGGTCTGGATGAAGAACTGATAGTCGCTGATGCCCACCTGCGTGCGCGCGACCGCCGAGACGATGCCGTGCGTTACCGTCTGCCCGACGCCGAACGGATCGCCGATGGCCAAGACCAGATCGCCGACCTGCAGCTCGTCGGAATTGGCAAAGTCGAGGACCGCGAAGCGCTCGTCTGCGCCCTTGATGCGCAGCACGCTGAGATCGCTGCGCTCGTCCTTGAGCACGATATCGGCGTCGAATTCGCGCTTGTCGGCGAGCGAGATTTTCACCGCGCTGGCGCCCTCGATCACATGGTAGTTGGTGACGACGAGGCCGGAGGGATCGACGATCACGCCGGAGCCGAGCGAGCGCTGCACCTGCTCGCGCGGCACCGCGCCGAAGAACTGGCGGAAGAACGGATCGTTCATGAACGGATTGCGGTTTTCCACCACTCGGGCGGCGTAGACGTTGACCACCGCGGGCGCGACGCGCTTGACCAAGGGCGCGAAGGAGAGCTGCAGCTCGGCGGCCGAGGCCGGCGCCCGGCGCTCCTGCGCACTCCCGCCGTCAAGCGATGCGGCAAGCACCAGAAAGGCGGCGACTAATAGTGCGGCGAAGACGCGCGGATGCGGCATGGAACAACCCCAGATCAGCGCCGTCGCATATGGCCGCGGGTGGGGAAGACGGCGCCCTCTTACGCGGCGGCGGGAGCCGGCGTCTCGGCAGCGCGCACCTCGACCGGCCCGGAATCCTTGCCCTTGGCCTCGACGTCGCGGTCGACGAACTCGATCACTGCGACCGGCGCCGAATCACCGTAGCGAAAGCCGGCCTTGAGCACGCGGATATAGCCGCCGTTGCGTCCCTTGTAGCGCGGGCCGATCACCTCGAAGAGCTTTTTGACCATGGCGAGGTCGCGCATCTGCGCGATTGCCTGCCGGCGCGCGTGCAGATCGCCGCGCTTGCCCAGCGTCACCAGCTTCTCCACCACTGGACGCAGATCCTTCGCCTTCGGCAGCGTGGTGACGATCTGCTCGTGTTTGATCAGCGCGGCGGCGAGATTCGCCAGCATCGAGCGGCGATGATCCGAGCGCCGTTTGAACTTGCGGTGGGTCTTGGCGTGACGCATGGACTGCTCAGATGTCGGATATCAGATGTCAGAATCTGATCTCTGACATCTGACCTCCGGTTAGTAGTGATCCTCGAACCGCTTAGCCAGTTCCTCGATGTTCTCCGGCGGCCAGCCGGGGACTTCCATGCCCAGATGCAGGCCCATCTGCACCAGCACTTCCTTGATCTCGTTGAGCGACTTGCGCCCGAAATTCGGCGTGCGCAGCATCTCGGCCTCGGTCTTCTGCACCAGGTCGCCGATATAGACGATGTTGTCGTTCTTCAGGCAATTGGCCGAACGCACCGACAGCTCGAGCTCGTCGACCTTCTTGAGGAAGGCCGGGTTGAAGGCAAGATCGGGAATGGCCTCCTGCGCGGCCTCGCGCTTGGGCTCCTCGAAATTGACGAACACGTTGAGCTGGTCCTGCAGGATGCGCGCGGCATAGGCGAGCGCGTCGTCGGGAGTGACCGCGCCATTCGTCTCGATCGACAGCGTCAGCTTGTCGTAGTCGAGGATCTGGCCTTCGCGCGTGTTCTCCACCTTGTAGGACACCTTGCGCACCGGCGAGTAGAGGCTGTCGACCGGGATCAGCCCGATCGGCGCGTCCTCCGGACGGTTGCGCTCGGCCGGCACATAACCCTTGCCGGTATTGACCGTAAACTCCATGCGGATCTCGGCGCCCTCGTCCAGCGTGCACAGCACCAGGTCGGGATTGAGCACGACGATGTCGCCCACGGTCTGGATGTCGCTGGCGGTCACCGTGCCCGGACCCTGCTTCTTGACCACCATGCGCTTGGGCCCCTCGCCCTGCATCTTGATGGCGATGTCCTTGATGTTGAGCACGATGTCGGTCACGTCCTCGCGCACGCCGGCAATCGAGGAAAACTCGTGCAGCACCCCGTCGATATGCACCGACTGCACCGCGGCACCTTGCAGCGAGGACAAGAGAATGCGCCGCAGCGCGTTGCCGAGCGTCACGCCGAAGCCGCGTTCGAGCGGCTCAGCCACCACCGTCGCCACGCGTCGCGCGTCGGCACCGGGGCTGATCTGCAGCTTGCTCGGCCTGATCAGTTCCTGCCAGTTCTTCTGGATCGTCACGTTGTCACCCATCGCGTTGCGCGGCATGGTCGTGTCGCGCGCCTCATTCCGCTCCGTGAGGCCAAGATCAAGCGGCGGCAGATGTTCTATTTCCATCGGCCGGATGTCCTAAACCCGCCGCCGCTTGCGCGGACGGCATCCATTGTGCGGAATCGGCGTTACGTCGCGGATCGAGGTGATAGTGAACCCGGCCGCCTGCAGCGAGCGCAGCGCCGATTCACGCCCCGAACCCGGGCCCGCGACCTCGACTTCGAGCGTGCGCATGCCGTGCTCCTGCGCCTTCTTGGCGGCGTCCTCGGCGGCGACCTGCGCCGCATAAGGCGTTGACTTGCGCGAGCCCTTGAACCCCATCGTCCCGGCCGACGACCAGGCAATAGTATTGCCCTGCACGTCGGTAATGGTGATCATGGTGTTGTTGAACGTGGCACTCACGTGCGCGACGCCGGAAGCGATGTTCTTGCGTTCGCGTCGACGGACGCGCGTGGCTTCCTTTCCCATTCTGAACCCTTTCGCGGATCGGAACCGGCCGCCCGGTGCCGTCACTTACACTTGTGCTTGACGCGCTATTTCTTCTTGCCGGCGATCGGCTTGGCCGGGCCCTTGCGGGTCCGCGCATTGGTGTGCGTGCGCTGCCCGCGCACCGGGAGGCCACGGCGGTGACGCAACCCGCGATAGCAGCCAAGATCCATCAACCGCTTGATGTTCATGGCGACCTCGCGCCGAAGATCGCCCTCGACCATATAGTCGCGGTCGATGACCTCGCGCAGTTGCAGCACCTCCTGGTCGGTCAGTTGCGACACCCGGCGCGAATCGGGCATCGAGACCTTGTGCATGATCTCCTTGGCCTTGGCGGCGCCAATGCCATGGATATACTGCAAGGCGACGACGACGCGCTTATTGGTCGGGATATTGACGCCCGCGATACGAGCCACGTCAGTTCTCCTTGTGCGGGCCGACTCCGGACGCCCCCGGCCCGCCCCGGCCGCTATCTATGGATTCCAATGTCACCTGAGAAGGCCACAAACGTAATTAGCCAATGCCCGCCTGCCGCTAAGGCTTGGCACTGCTGCCACATCTCCGACTGGATATTTGCCACTTATTAAAGGATTGCCCGCCGTTTCGTCAACCTCCGCTAGGGATTTCGTGTACAACACCATCTACCGCCTGCGGTTTCCGGCCTTCCGCTTGCGCCCGAGGCCCTTGCGCGCCGCACCAACCGGCTTGCGTCGCGGCCGCTCCTCGGGGTGACGGACCGCTGACCGATTCTTGGATTTTTTTCCTACCTTGCCCAAGCCTGACGATTTTCTGGACGGCCGTCCGGACCTGGCTGGCCTTTTCGCCGAGCTGCGCTCGCGCCGCGGCGCGCTCGGCGGCCTCGCCAGCGCTTTTTCGATCTGCGCGGCGACGTCGGCAACCGGCGCCATGCCGTCGACCGAGCGCAACACGCCGCGTTTACGGTAATAGGTGATCAGCGGCGCGGTCTGCTCGCGATAGGCCGCGAGTCGCCGATGCAGCACCTCCGCGCTGTCGTCATCGCGCAGCGGCTCCCCTCGCGCCTTCGTCTCCGCGATGCGGCTTTCGATTCGCCTGATCAGGGCGCCTTCATCGACCCGCAGCTCGATCACCGCCTCAATCGCATGACCGCGCTTCGCCAGCAGGCTGTCGAGTTCCTCGGCTTGCCGCACCGTGCGCGGGAAACCGTCGAGGACGAAGCCTTTCCGCGCGTCCGGCTGTTCGATGCGCTGGCCGACAATGTCGACCACGATCTCGTCCGGCACCAGCGCGCCGCGCGCCATGATGTCTTGCACCTGGCGGCCGATCGGCGTGCCGACCCTGACCGCCGCGCGCAGCATGTCGCCGGTCGAGAGCTGTACGATGCCGTATTTGGCAACAAGATGCTGTGCCTGCGTCCCCTTGCCGGCGCCCGGCGCGCCGAGCAGAAGCAATCTCATCGACGGCGTCCCCTCAGTTTCGATCGCTTGATCAAGCCCTCATATTGGTGCGCCAGCAGGTAGCCCTGGACCTGCGCCACCGTGTCCATCGTAACGCTGACCACGATGAGGAGCGAGGTGCCGCCGAAATAGAACGGCACCGCCGCATACGAGATCAGCATTTCGGGAAAAAGGCACACCACCGCAAGATAGGCGGCGCCGATCACCGTGATCCGCGACAGCACATAATCGATGTATTCGGCCGTGCGCTCCCCCGGCCGAATCCCGGGGATGAATCCGCCGTGCTTTTTCAGATTGTCGGCGGTCTCCGTCGGATTGAACACGATCGCCGTGTAGAAGAAGGCGAAGAACACGATGAGGCCAACATAGAGCGCCAAAAACAGCGGCCGCCCGTGCGAGAGCTGCGTCGTGATCAACGTCAGCCATTCCGGCCCCTGCCCGGCGGTGAAGTTGGCGACCGTCGTCGGCAACAACAAGAGCGAGGAGGCGAAGATCGGCGGGATCACGCCCGAGGTATTGAGCTTGAGCGGCAGATGCGAGGATTGGCCCTCGAACATGCGGTTGCCGACCTGGCGCTTGGGATACTGGATCAGCAGACGGCGCTGCGCGCGCTCCATGAACACGATGAAGGTCACGACGGCGACCGCCATCACCAGCACGATCAGGATAAGCCCGGTCGACAGCGCCCCCTGGCGGCCAAGCTCGAGCGTGCCGGCGACGGCGGAGGGCAACTGGGCGACGATGCCCGCCATGATGATGAGCGAGGTGCCGTTGCCGATCCCGCGCTGGGTAATCTGCTCGCCGAGCCACATCAGGAACATGGTGCCGCCGGTGAGGGTGATCACGGTGGAGACGCGGAAGAACAAGCCCGGCTCGGTGACCACATTGCTCGCGCCCTCGAGTCCGACGGATATGCCGTAGGCCTGGAACGCGGCCAGGAACACCGTCAGGTAGCGCGTGTATTGGTTGATCATCTTGCGGCCCTGCTCACCCTCCTTCTTGAGCTGTTCGAGCGTCGGCGACACCGTCGTCATCAGCTGAATGATGATCGAGGCCGAGATATAGGGCATGATGTTGAGCGCGAAGATCGCCATGCGGTGGATGCCGCCGCCGGCGAACATGTTGAACATCCCCAAAATGCCGCCGGCCTGCGAGTTGAAGATCTGGTTCCAGGCGTTCGGATCAATGCCGGGCAGCGGCACATAGGTGCCGAGCCGGTAGACGAGCAGCGCGCCGAGCGTGAACCAGATGCGCTTCTTCAGCTCTTCGGCCTTGGCGAGCGCCCCGAAGTTGAGATTGGCCGCCAGTTGTTCTGCTGCAGAGACCATCAGCCGACGCTCCGTATGCCCCCGGCACTATATGGGGCTCAGGCCGCTTGTTCGCCCGCCTCCGCCTTTTTCGGCGCGAGGATTTCGACCGTGCCGCCGGCCTTCTCTACGGCGGCGACGGCCGATTTCGAGGCCCCGAGAACCGAAAGAGCGAGCTTGGCCTTGAGCTCGCCGCCGCCGAGAAGCCGCACCCCGTCCTTGGCCCGGCGCAGGATGCCGGCCTTGACCAGGGCCGCGGCGTCGATCTTGCCCGCCGAGTCGAGACGGCCGGCATCGATCGCCTGCTGCAGGCGTCCGAGATTGACCTCGTTGAGCTTGCGCGCGAACTTCACATTCCGGAAGCCGCGCTTGGGCAAACGGCGATGCAGCGGCATCTGGCCGCCTTCGAATCCCTTGATGCGCGCGCCTGAGCGGGCCGTCTGGCCCTTGCCGCCGCGGCCGCCGGTCTTGCCCTTGCCGGAGCCGATGCCGCGGCCGATGCGCTTGCGCGTCTTGCTGGCGCCGGGGCGCTCGGCGAGTTGGTGAAGTTTCATTTTCTCGTCCCTTCTGTTCGCCGTCATCCTCAAGCTGCGGGCGCAGCGAACCTGAGGGGATGACGGCCCGGCTCGCAGCGACCCGCGCCGATGCGCGGCCGCTGCGGCCACTATTTCTCCACGACCTCAACGAGATGCGCGACCTTGGCGATCATGCCGCGTGTCTGTGGCGTGTCGGCGAGTTCGGCGGTGCGGCCGATCTTGTTGAGCTTGAGACCGACCAGCGTCTCGCGCTGGCGGTGATGGCGGCGCATCGGGCTGCCGGTCTGCTTGACCTTGACGGTCTTGTCCGCGCTCTTGCCGGTATTCATCGCCTGCTCCCGGATGCGGCGCTCAATCGGCCGCCTGTTCGACCTCGACGTCGCGGCGCCGCGCCTGCAGCGCCGACACCTTGACGTTGCGGCGCGCGGCGACCGCGCGCGGCGAGTCCTGGCGCTTGAGCGCGTCGAAGGTCGCCCGCACCACATTGTACGGATTCGAGGTGCCGAGCGATTTTGCCACCACGTCCTGCATGCCCAGCGTCTCGAACACGGCGCGCATCGGGCCGCCGGCGATGATGCCGGTGCCGGGCGGCGCCGCGCGCAGATAGACGCGGCCGGCGCCGTGGCGGCCGGACACGTCGTGATGCAGCGTGCGACCTTCGCGCAACGGCACGCGCGTGAGTGCGCGCTTGGCCGCGTCGGTCGCCTTGCGGATCGCCTCCGGCACCTCGCGCGCCTTGCCGTGACCGAAGCCGACCCGGCCCTTTTGGTCGCCGACGACGACCAGGGCGGCGAAGCCGAAGCGCCGGCCGCCCTTCACCACCTTGGCGACGCGATTGATGTGGACGAGCTTGTCCACAAACTCGCTCTCGCGCTCTTCCTCTCGCCGTCGCTCGCGTGGTTCACGGGCCATGATGCTCTGCCATGTTGCTGCCAGCCTTCTTTTTTAGAAATTCAATCCGCCTTCGCGCGCGGCATCGGCCAAAGCCTTGACGCGGCCGTGATAGAGGTAGGCGCCGCGGTCGAACACCACCTCCTTGACGCCTTTCTGCAGCGCCCGCTCGGCGATGAGCTTGCCAACCGCCTTGGCCGCCTCAACGCTGGCACCGGTCTTCAGCGTCCCGCGCGTCGGTTTCTCGATCGAGGAAGCGGAGGCGAGCGTGGTGCCCTGATCGTCGTCGATCAGCTGCGCGTAGATGTGCTTGGAGGAGCGGAACACGCTCAGCCGCTTGCGGCCGTGCGCGGCCTGCCGCAGGGCGCCGCGCACGCGTCCGCGTCGCCGTTCGATCCTGTCACTGGGCTTGGCCATCGGCGGCTCCGTTACTTCTTCTTGCCTTCCTTGCGGAAGATGCGCTCGGCCGCGTATTTGATGCCCTTGCCCTTGTAGGGCTCGGGCGGCCGATAGTCGCGGATCTCGGCGGCGACCTGCCCGACCTTCTGCCGGTCGACGCCGCTGATGACGATCTCGACCGGCCGCGGCGTGGCGATGGTGATGCCCTCCGGGATCGGGTAGATGATGTCGTGGCTGTAGCCGAGCGCGAGCTGCAGGTTCTTGCCCTGCACCGCGGCGCGGTAGCCGACGCCGTTGATCTCAAGCCGCTGCTCGAAGCCTTTGGTCACGCCGGTGATGAGATTAGCGATCAGGGTGCGCGACGTGCCCCATTGCGCCCGCGCCCGCTTGGTGTCGCCGCGCGGGTCGACCTTGATCTGGCCGCCGTCGACCCTGACCGTGACGTCGTCGTTGAGCACGACTTGCAACGAGCCCTTCGGGCCCTTCACCTTCACGGTCTGGCCCTCGACATTGGCGGTGATGCCCGCCGGGACCACGATTGCCTTCTTGCCGACGCGGGACATGGCCTAGAACACCGTGCAAAGAATTTCGCCGCCGACATTGGCGTCACGGGCGTCGTGGTCAGCCATGACGCCCTTGGGCGTCGATACGATGGCGACGCCGAGACCGTTGTTGATCCGCGGCAGGTTCTTGACCGAGGTATAGACGCGACGGCCCGGCTTGGAAATGCGGGCGATTTCGCGGATCACCGGCGCGCCGTCGAAATATTTCAACTCGATCTCGATCTCCGAGCGACCGTCGCGCTCGACCACCGCATAGCCGCGGATATAGCCCTCGCTCTTGAGCACGTCGAGCACGCGCTCGCGCAGCCGTGAATTTGGACTCGAGACCTTGCTCTTGTTGCGCATCTGCGCATTGCGGATGCGGGAGAGGAGATCGCCGAGCGGATCGTTCATCGCCATTGTTGACCGCCTCCTCACCAGCTCGACTTCAACAGGCCCGGGATCAGGCCCTTGGAGCCGAGATCGCGCAGCGCAATGCGCGACAGCTTGTGCTTGCGGTAATAGCCGCGCGGCCGGCCGGTCATCTCACAGCGGTTGCGGATGCGGGTGGCCGAGGAATTGCGCGGCAATTCCGCGAGCTTGAGCGTCGCCGCGAAGCGATCCTCGACCGGCTTCGACTTGTCGAGCGCGATCGCCTTGAGCCGCGTGCGCCGGCCGGAATATTTCTTGGTCAGCCGGCGGCGCCGGTTGTTCTTCTCGATCGAACTCTTCTTCGCCATCTCGTTCTCCAAGCGGTTCCGCGTCTGCGGCCGGTGGTTTCCTGCCTCACTGCCGGAACGGAAAATTGAACGCCGTCAACAGGGCGCGCGCCTCCTCGTCGCTGCGCGCGGTGGTGCATACGGTGATGTCCATGCCCCAGATGTCGGCGGCCTTGTCGTAGTCGATCTCCGGGAACACGATGTGTTCCTTGATGCCGAGCGTGTAGTTGCCGCGGCCGTCGAAGCTCTTCGGGCTCAAGCCGCGGAAATCGCGCACCCGCGGCAGCGCGATGGTGATGAGCCGGTCGAGAAACTCGTACATGCGCGCCTTGCGCAAGGTCACCTTGCAGCCGATCGCCTGGCCGGCGCGCACCTTGTAGGTGGCGATCGACTTGCGCGCCTTGGTGATCACCGCCTTCTGTCCGGCGATCAGCGCGAGATCGGCGGCGGCCGATTCCACCTTCTTGCGGTCGGCGACGCCCTCACCGATGCCCATATTGATGACGATCTTGTCCAGGCTCGGAACCTGCAGGCGGTTCTTGTGGCCGAACTGCTCGGCGAGCCTGCCGCGGATCGTTTGCTCGAACTGCACCTTGAGCCGGGCCGGCACCCGCGGCTCGGGCTCGCGCGGCGCCGCCGGCTTCTCACCCTTGCCGGCCTTGCCGTCGGGCGCCTTGTCGCTCTTCTCGCGCTTGGGCACCTTCGCCGCCTTGTCGCCGCGCTCGGCCGCTTCCGCCTTGGCCGCCTTCTCGGCCTTGTCCGCCTTGCCGGCCTGCTGCGGCTTCTCGGCCTTCTTCTTCTCGTCCGCGTCAGCCATTGATGTCCGCTCCCGAACGCTTGGCAAAGCGCACTTTCTTGCGCGCCTCGCCCTTGCCTTCGAACTTGAACCCGACCCGCGTCGGCTTGCCGTCCTTGGGATCGGCGAGCGCAATATTCGACAGATGGATCGGCGCCTCCTTGGAGATGATGCCACCCTCCTGCGTCGGGCTCTGGCGCTGGTGGCGCTTGACCATGTTGACGCCGCGCACCAGCGCCCGGGATTCATCGCTGCGCACCTCGATCACCTCGCCGGTGCGCCCCTTGTCGCGCCCGGCGATGACCAGCACGGTGTCGCCCTTTCTGATCTTCGCCGCCATCACAGCACCTCGGGCGCGAGCGAAATGATCTTCATGTGATTCTTGGCCCGCAATTCGCGCGGCACCGGGCCGAAGATACGGGTGCCGACCGGCTCCATTTGCGGGGTGATCAGCACCGCGGCATTGCGGTCGAAGCGGATGATCGAGCCGTCCGGGCGCTTGATGTCCTTGGCCACGCGCACGATGACCGCCTTCATCACGTCGCCCTTCTTGACCCGGCCGCGCGGGATCGCCTCCTTCACCGAGACGACGATCACGTCGCCGATAGTGGCGTATTTGCGCTTGGAGCCGCCGAGCACCTTGATGCACATGACGCGGCGCGCGCCGGAATTGTCCGCCACGTCGAGATTGGTTTGCATCTGGATCATGGGCTACCCCATTCACTTCCATATCAGCCGCGCCGCGCTACGACGCCTTCTTCTCGCCGCGCACCACCGCCCAGCGCTTGAGCTTGGAAATCGGCCGGTGCTCCTCGATCCAGACGGTATCGCCGACTTTGAATTCGTTCTTCTCGTCGTGCGCGTAATACTTCTTCGAGCGGCGCACCGTCTTCTTGAACAGCGGATGAGTGAAGCGGCGCTCGACGCGCACCACCAGCGTCTTGTCCTGTTTGTCGCTGACCACGACGCCTTGCAGGCTGCGCTTGGGCATCTGTAATCCCTTCTTCTTAACTCTTGGGCGCGCGCTTCTGCTGCGCAATGGTCTTCAGTCGCGCGATGTCGCGCCGCACTTCGCGCACCCGCGCGGTATTCTCCAGCTGGCCGGTGGCGCGCTGAAAGCGCAGGTTGAACTGCTCCTTCTTCAGCTTGAGCACCTCATCGTCGATCTGGTCGATCGTCATTGCCCGGATATCAGCCACTTTCATGACACGCCTACTCGCTGATGCGCTCGACGAAACGGGTCTTGATCGGCAGCTTGGCGGCAGCGAGCGCCAGCGATTCCCTCGCCACCTCGACGCTGACGCCGTCGACTTCGAACAGGATGCGGCCCGGCTTGACCCGCGCCACCCAGAATTCGGGCGCGCCTTTGCCGGAGCCCATGCGCACTTCGAGCGGCTTCTTCGACACCGGAATGTCCGGAAAGACGCGAATCCAGACCCGTCCCGAGCGCTTCATGTGCCGCGTCAGCGCGCGCCGCGCCGCCTCGATCTGCCGCGCCGTGACCCGGTCCGGCTCGGCCGCCTTGAGTCCGTACTGGCCGAACGCGAGCGTCGCCGCGCTCGTGGCGACGCCGTGGATGCGGCCCTTGTGCGCCTTGCGGAATTTCGTTCGCATCGGTTGCAACATGACGGACGCCTCTTCCTTGAGCCCCTTCCTGCGCTTACGCCGCGTCGCGCCGCGGCCGGCCGGCCTCGGCTTCGGCCATGCGCTTGTCCTGCGCCATCGGGTCGTGCTCCATGATCTCGCCCTTGAAGATCCAGACCTTCACGCCGCAGGTGCCGTAGGTGGTGAACGCGGTGGCCACGCCGTAATCGACGTCCGCGCGCAGGGTGTGCAGCGGCACGCGACCCTCGCGGTACCATTCCATGCGCGCGATCTCGGCGCCGCCGAGCCGGCCCGAGCAATTGATGCGGATGCCGCCGGCGCCGAGCCGCATCGCCGATTGCACCGCCCGCTTCATGGCGCGGCGGAAGGCGACGCGCCGCTCGAGCTGCTGGGCGATCGATTCGGCCACGAGCTGGGCGTCGAGCTCCGGCTTGCGAATTTCCACGATGTTGATCACGACATCGCTGTCGGTGAGCTCGGAAACCTTGCGGCGCAATTTCTCGATGTCGGCACCCTTCTTGCCGATGACCACGCCGGGGCGCGCCGAGTGGATGGTGACGCGGCACTTCTTGTGCGGGCGCTCGATGACGATCTTGGACACCGCGGCCTGCTTGAGTTCCTTCATCAGCGCCTCGCGGATCTTCATGTCCTCGTGCAGCAGCGAGCCGTAGCTCGTCTTGCCCGCGAACCACCGCGAATCCCAGGTGCGGTTGATGCCGAGGCGGAGCCCGATCGGATTGACCTTCTGACCCATGTATCTCTCTCTCTATCTCCTCGCCCGCTACGCCTGCGCCTCGATCTCACGCACCACGATGGTGAGGTTCGAGAACGGCTTGAAAATCCGGCCGACGCGGCCGCGTGCGCGCGGCATGTGCCGCTTGATCACCAGCGCCTTGCCGACATGGGCTTCGACGACGACGAGGTCGTCGACGTCGAGATCATGATTGTTCTCGGCGTTGGCGATCGCCGATTCCAGGCACTTGCGCACGTCGCGGGCGATGCGCTTGCGCGAGAATTCGAGATCGGCGAGCGCCGCCGCGACCTTCTTGCCGCGAATGAGCTGTGCCAGCAGGTTCAGCTTCTGCGGGCTCACCCGCAGCATGCGGGCGACGGCCTTGGCCTCGGTGTCGGAGAGCGAGCGTTCGCGCGCCTTCTTGCTCATTTCAGCTGCTCCCGCCTCACGATGCCTCGCCCGCCGGCGCTGCCGGCGCGGCGCCCGGCGCCGGTGCAGCACCCGGCGCCGCTCCGGGCGCTCCCGGCCCGGCGGCGCGCTTGGCCTTGCGGTCGGAGGAATGGCCATAGAAAGAGCGCGTCGGCGCGAATTCGCCGAACTTGTGGCCGACCATCTCCTCGGTGACGATCACCGGGATGTGCTTCTGCCCGTTGTAGACGCCGAAGGTGAGCCCGACGAATTGCGGCAAGATGGTCGAACGGCGCGACCAGATGCGGATCATCTCGTGGCGACCGGACGACCGCGCGGCGTCCGCCTTCTTCAGCAGATAACCGTCGACAAACGGACCCTTCCAGACCGAACGCGCCATGCTCGCTCCTAACTTCGCTCCTACTGCTTGTTCCGCGCGTGGCGGCTCAGCATGATGAACTTGGCGGTCGCCTTGTTCCGGCGGGTTTTTCGGCCCTTGGTCGGCTTGCCCCAGGGCGTCACCGGATGGCGGCCGCCACGGGTGCGCCCGCCGAGCGGATGATCGACCGGATTCATCGTCTCGCCGCGGACATGGCCGCGCCAGCCCAACCAGCGGTTACGCCCGGCCTTGCCGATCGACACGTTCATGTTGTCGGCGTTCGATACCGCGCCGATGGTCGCGATGCAGCGGCCGTGCACCAGCCGCTGCTCGCCGGAATTGAGCCGCAGGATGACGTAGGCGCCGTCGCGGCCGACGATTTGCGCATAGGTGCCGGCCGAGCGCGCGATCTGGCCGCCCTTGCCGATCTTGAGCTCGATATTGTGCACGATGGTGCCGACCGGAATATTGGCGAGCGGCATGGCGTTGCCGGGCTTCACGTCGACGTACTCGCCGGCGACCACGGTATCGCCGACGGCAAGCCGCTGCGGCGCCAGGATGTAGCTCAGTTCGCCATCGTCATATTTGATGAGCGCGATGAACCCAGTGCGGTTCGGATCATATTCGAGCCGCTCAACCTTGGCCGGCGCGTCGAACTTGCGGCGCTTGAAGTCGATCTTGCGGTAGGCCTTCTTGTGGCCGCCGCCGCGGTAACGCGATGTAATGTGACCGCTGTTGTTGCGCCCGCCGCTCGACTTCTTGCCCGCGGTGAGCGCCTTTACGGGAGCGCCGGCATGCAGGCTGGAACGATCGACGAGGACCAGCTGACGCTGGCCAGGCGTGACCGGATTATAGTTCTTGAGTGCCATCGCGCTGCTCCCTCACAGCCCCGTAGTCACGTCGATCTTTTGACCCTCTTCCAGAGTCACGACGGCGCGCTTGGTCTCCGACTGCAGCCCGAAACGCCCTTTAAAGGCCTTCCACTTGCCGCGGCGCCGCAGCGTGTTCACGCTCTTCACCTTCACGTCGAACAGCTTTTCGACCGCCTCCTTGATCTGCGGCTTGGTCGCCGCCAGCGCGACCTTGAACACGACCTTGCCGTGTTCGGAGGCGTTGGTCGCCTTCTCGGTGATCACCGGCGCGATGATCACGTCGTAATGGCGCGGATCGTTGCTGCTCATTTGAATCGCGCCTCCAGCGCATCGAGGGCGGCGCGGGTGAGCACCAGTTTGTGCCGGCGCAGGACATCGTAGACGTTGATGCCGGCAACCGACAGCACGTCGATATCGGGAAGGTTGCGCGCGGCTGCGCGCACATCGGCGGCGACGTCCGCGCCGTCGACGATCAGCGCATCGGCGAGGCCGAGTTTCGCGAATTGGCTGCGCAGCGCCTTGGTCTTCGCTTCCTTCACGCCCAGCGCCTCGATGACGATGATGCCGTCGTCCTTGGCCTTGGCCGAGAGCGCGTGCTTGAGCGCCAGCGCGCGCACCTTCTTCGGCAGGCCGATGGCGTGGCTGCGCGTGTGCGGGCCGAACGAACGGCCGCCGCCGCGGAACAAATTGACCCGCGCCGAGCCGTGCCGGGCCGAGCCGGTCCCCTTCTGCCGGTACATTTTCTTGCCGGTGCGGTCGATATCGCCGCGGTTCTTCACTTGGTGGGTGCCGCGCCGGCGCTTCGCCAGCTGCCAAACCACGCAGCGATGAATGATGTCGGCACGCGGCTCGAGCCCGAAAATGGCGTCGGACACGGTGACCGACCCGGACGCCTTGCCGTCGAGCGTGGTGATTTTCAGCTCCATGTCACCCGCCCTTTTTCGGTCTCTTCGGCGACGCCGCCGGCTTCGACGCGGGCGGCTTGGCTGCCGGCGCCGGTACCGCAACGGCCTCAGGCGCGGCCGCCGCCGGTGCCACCGACCCGCTCGATGGGGCCTCGGCCGCAGCGGCCGCTGCGGGCGCTGCCTCGGCGAGCCTGAACTTGCCCGGCTTCGGCACGCCGTCCGGCAGCTTCTTCTTCACAGCGTCGCGCACCGTGATCCAGCCGCCGTTGACGCCGGGAACCGCACCCTCGACCAGAATGAGGCCGCGCGCGACGTCGGTCTGCATCACTTTGAGATTGAGCGTCGTCACGCGTTCGACGCCCAGATGGCCGGCCATCTTCTTGTTCTTGAACGTCTTGCCCGGATCTTGCCGGCCGCCGGTCGAGCCGTGCGAGCGGTGCGAGATCGAGACGCCGTGGCTCGCTCGCAGCCCAGCGAAATTCCAGCGCTTCATCGGGCCGGCCCAGCCCTTGCCGGTCGACGTGCCGGTGACATCGACATACTGGCCGACGACGAAGTGATCCGCCGTGATCTCGGCGCCGACCGGAATGAGCGCGTCGTCGTCGACGCGGAACTCGGCGAGCTTGCGCTTGGGCTCGACCTTGGCGACCGCGAAATGACCGCGGTCGGCCTTGCTGGTGCGCTGCACCTTGCGCGCGCCAGCGCCAAGCTGCAGCGCGACGTAGCCGTTCTTCTCCTTGGTGCGATGGGCCACGACCTGGCAATTGCCGAGCCGCAGCACCGTCACCGGCACGTGCTCGCCGGCCTCGGTGAACAGCCGCGTCATCCCGACCTTTTGCGCGATCACCCCGGAACGCATCTGCGAAAATCCCCTCCGCGCCTCAGAGCTTGATCTCGACGTCGACGCCGGCGGCGAGATCGAGCTTCATCAGCGCATCGACGGTCTGCGGCGTCGGATCGACGATGTCGAGCAGCCGCTTGTGCGTGCGCATTTCGAACTGCTCGCGGCTCTTCTTGTCGACATGCGGCGAGCGGTTGACCGTGAATTTTTCGATCCGCGTCGGCAGCGGAATCGGTCCGCGCACCTGCGCGCCGGTGCGCTTGGCGGTATTGACGATCTCGCGCGTCGAGGCATCGAGGATGCGATGATCGAACGCCTTGAGCCGGATGCGTATGTTCTGGCCGTTCATATTTGTCTCCGACAACGGAGGACAGGTGTCCTCCATTGTCCGTCGTCTGCTACTCCAGAATGCTGGCGACCACGCCGGCGCCGACCGTTCGGCCGCCCTCGCGAATGGCGAAGCGCAGCTTCTCCTCCATGGCGATGGGCACGATCAGCGTCACCTCCATGGCGATGTTGTCGCCGGGCATCACCATCTCGGTGCCGGCCGGCAGCGTCACCACGCCGGTCACGTCGGTGGTGCGGAAGTAGAATTGCGGCCGGTAATTGGTGAAGAACGGGGTGTGGCGTCCGCCCTCCTCCTTGGTGAGGATGTAGGCCTCAGCCTTGAACTTGGTGTGCGGCTTGACCGAGCCCGGCTTGCACAGCACCTGGCCGCGTTCGACCTCTTCGCGTCTGGTGCCGCGCAGCAGGCAGCCGACATTGTCGCCAGCCTCGCCCTGGTCGAGCAGCTTGCGGAACATCTCGACGCCGGTGACCACCGTCTTCTGCGTCGCGCGCAGCCCCACGATCTCGACCTCGTCGCCGACCTTGACGATGCCGCGCTCGATGCGGCCGGTGCACACCGTGCCGCGGCCAGAGATCGAGAACACGTCCTCGACCGGCATCAGGAACGGCTGATCCTTGGGGCGCTCCGGCTGCGGGATGTAGTCGTCCACCGCCTTCATCAGCTCGACGACCGAGTTTTTGCCGAGTTTCTCGTCCTTGCCCTCGAGCGCAAACAGCGCCGAGCCCTTGATCACCGGGATCTTGTCGCCGGGAAAATTGTACTTGGAGAGAAGCTCGCGCACCTCGAGCTCGACCAGTTCGAGCAGCTCGGGGTCGTCCACCATGTCGACCTTGTTGAGATAGACGACGAGCGCCGGGACGCCGACCTGGCGGGCGAGCAGGATATGCTCGCGGGTCTGCGGCATCGGCCCGTCGGCGGCGCTCACCACCAGGATCGCGCCGTCCATCTGCGCGGCGCCGGTGATCATGTTCTTCACATAGTCAGCGTGACCGGGGCAATCGACATGCGCGTAATGGCGCTTGTCGGTCTCGTACTCGACATGCGCGGTGGCGATGGTGATGCCGCGCGCCTTCTCTTCCGGGGCCTTATCGATCTGGTCGTAGGCGGTGAATTGCGCTTGGCCTTTCTCCGCCAGGACCTTGGTGATCGCCGCCGTCAGCGTCGTCTTGCCGTGATCGACATGGCCGATCGTGCCGATGTTGCAATGCGGCTTGGTGCGTTGGAATTTTTCCTTGGCCATCGTTCGGCTCCTCGGCTGTTAATGCGAATGTGACATTAGTCTTCGCCGCTCCCGGGATCAGGCGTATTTCGCCTGAACCTCCTGAGCGACGTTCTGCGGTACCTGCTCGTAGTGGTCGAACTGCATCGTGAAGGTGGCGCGCCCCTGGCTCATGGAGCGCAGATTGTTGACGTAGGAGAACATGTTGGCGAGCGGCACCATCGCGGTGATGACGTTGGCGTTGCCGCGCATGTCCTGGCCCTGGATCTGGCCGCGCCGCGAATTGAGGTCGCCGATCACCGAGCCGGTATAGTCCTCCGGCGTCACCACCTCGACCTTCATGATCGGCTCGAGCAGCACCGGCGCGCCCTTCTGCAGCGCCTCGCGCAAAGCCGCGCGCGCGCAGATCTCGAACGCCATGGCCGAGGAATCGACATCATGCGAGGCGCCGTCGACCAACCTCACCTTGAGGTCGACCACCGGGAAGCCGGCGAGCACGCCGGAACCGAGCATCGCCTCGAGCCCCTTCTCCACCGCCGGGATGAACTCCTTCGGCACTGCGCCGCCGACCACTTCGTTCTCGAACACGAAACCGGCGCCGGGTGCGCTCGGCTCGCCGACGATCTTGATGCGGGCAAACTGGCCGTGGCCGCCGGTCTGCTTCTTGTGCGTGTAGTCCACGGTGGCGGGTCGGGTGATCTTCTCGCGATAGGCGACCTGCGGGGCGCCGATATTGGCGTCCACCTTGTAGGTGCGCTTGAGGATATCGACCTTGATGTCGAGATGCAGCTCGCCCATGCCCTTGATGATGGTCTGCCCGGATTCGGCGTCGGTTGCGACGCGGAACGACGGATCCTCGGCGACCAGCTTAGCGAGCGCCACGCCGAGCTTCTCTTGGTCGGCTTTCGACTTCGGCTCGATGGCGATCTCGATGACCGGATCGGGAAATTCCATCTTCTCCAAGATCACCGGCTTCTGCGGGTCGCAGAGCGTGTCGCCGGTACGCACCTCCTTGAGTCCGGCCAGCGCCACGATGTCGCCGGCATAGGCCTCCTTGATGTCCTCGCGGTTGTTGGCGTGCATCAACAGCATGCGGCCGACCCGCTCCTTGCGATCCTTGGTCGAGTTCATCACCCCGGTGCCGCTCTCGAGCTTTCCCGAGTAGATGCGGCAGAAGGTGATAGTGCCGACGAACGGATCGTCCATGATCTTAAACGCCAGGATCGCCAACGGCTCGGTGTCGGAGGCGCGGCGCACCACCTCATTGCCTTTGAGATCGACGCCCTTGATCGGCGGCACATCGACCGGCGAGGGCAGATAATCGACCACCGCGTCAAGCAGCGGCTGCACGCCCTTGTTCTTGAACGCCGAGCCGCACAGCACCGGAAAGAACGCGCCGGAAATCGTCGCCTTGCGGATCAGGCGCTTGAGCGTGGCCTCGTCGGGCTCCTTGCCTTCGAGGTAGGCGGCCATCACCTCGTCGTCGAGCTCGACCGCCGCCTCGATCAGCTTTTCGCGATGTTCGGCGGCCTGGTCCTTAAGCTCGGCCGGAATTTCAATGTCGTGATATTTGGCTCCGAGCGTCTCGTCGTCCCAAATCACGCCGACCATACGGACGAGATCGATGATGCCCTTGAACTGGCTCTCGGCGCCGATCGGCAGCTGGATCGCGACCGGCTTGGCGCCGAGGCGATCGACGATGTCCATCAGACAGCGGAAATAATCGGCGCCGATCTTGTCCATCTTGTTGCAGAACACGATGCGCGGCACGCGATAGCGGTCGCCCTGGCGCCACACCGTCTCGGTCTGCGGCTCGACGCCCTGGTTGGAATCGAGCACGCAGACCGCGCCGTCGAGGACGCGCAGCGAGCGCTCCACCTCGATGGTGAAGTCGACGTGGCCAGGCGTGTCGATGATATTGAGGCGTTTGCCGTTCCAAAACGCAGTGGTCGCGGCCGAGGTGATGGTGATGCCGCGTTCCTGCTCCTGCTCCATCCAATCCATGGTCGCGGCGCCTTCATGCACCTCGCCCATCTTGTGGCTCTTGCCGGTGTAATAGAGGATGCGCTCGGTCGTGGTCGTCTTGCCGGCATCGATGTGCGCCATGATGCCGAAATTGCGGTAATCCTCGATCGGGTGGGTGCGGGGCATGGGGGAAAAATCCTTCGCTGTCGCCGGCTTCACCAGCGATAGTGCGAGAAGGCGCGGTTGGCTTCCGCCATCCGATGCGTATCCTCGCGTTTCTTGACTGCGTTGCCCCTGTTATTCGATGCGTCGAGCAACTCCGCGGAGAGCCGCTCGGTCATGGTCTTCTCGTTCCTTTCGCGCGCAGCGGAGATGAGCCAGCGGATGCCGAGCGCCTGCCGGCGCGAGCTGCGCACCTCGACCGGCACCTGATAGGTGGCGCCGCCGACGCGGCGCGAGCGCACCTCGATCGAGGGCATGACGTTGTCGAGCGCCTGTTCGAACACGGCGATCGGATTCTGCCGGGTCTTGCCCTCGATCATGTCGAGGGCGCCGTAAACGATGTTCTCGGCGACCGACTTCTTGCCGGCGTGCATCACCGAGTTCATGAACTTGGTGACCACGATGTTGCCGAATTTCGGATCCGGCAGGATCTCGCGCTTGTCTGCCCGATGGCGGCGGGACATTGTGTTCTTCCTTCGTCTCTTCCTTACGCGAAGCGGCCTGCTATTTCGGCCTCTTCGCTCCGTATTTCGACCTTCGCTGCTTGCGGTTCTTTACGCCTTGGGTGTCGAGCACGCCGCGCAGAATGTGGTAACGCACGCCCGGCAAATCCTTCACCCGGCCGCCGCGGATCATCACCACGGAATGCTCCTGCAAATTATGGCCCTCGCCGGGGATGTAGCCGATGACCTCGAAGCCGTTGGTCAGACGGACCTTGGCCACCTTGCGCAGCGCCGAATTCGGCTTCTTCGGCGTCGTCGTATAGACGCGCGTGCAGACGCCGCGCTTTTGCGGGCTCTGCTGCAGCGCCGGCACCTTCTTCTTCGCGTGCTGCGTCACCCGCGGCTTGCGAACGAGCTGATTGACCGTCGGCATCTCGCCTCAATTCTCCATCCCGGACTTGCGCCCGGCCGTCCGTCTGGGGCTTGCGCCCCGCCATCGCGCGAAAGAAAAACGCCCGCGCAAAAGAAAACGCGCCTTCCGCTTCCCGGTGAGGAAGGGCGCTTGATCACCGCAGAGGATCGCGGTGCGGTGACCGCGCTCATGCGCCTTCGTTAATCTGACTTTCCGAAGTCAGAGGCAGCGTTTGAGCCTGCTTGTGTCGAGGCGTCGCGCCGCATCCCCTTTAACCCCGCGAGGGGGGAGCCAAGAAAGCAACGACTTTCAATAGCTTATAGGGACCCGGACAGGCCGTTCCGACGGGCGAAGCTCACCGCCTGCCGAAAAGTGTCGCGTATCTATCGGCGCCATCGTCCGAAGTCAAGACGATGTGGGCAAGAAAGTACGATGGCGCAAGCACATCTGGCCTCCGCCACAGCCATTTCCGCGTTCGCGAGCTCCGCCCGCCTTCCGCAACGAAAACGGGCCGAGCGCGCAAAATCCTACTTGGCGTCTACACCTGCGCCACCGTCGCCTCGCCGATGATCGTTTGCAGCGCCGCCAGTCCGTCGGTCAGCGCCGCCGGCCCCGGCTGCAGGATCAGCGGCGATTTGATCTCGTAAAGCGCGCCGCGTCGCACCGCCGGCACGCGGTCGAACCCCGGCCTCTTTGCGACCTTCTCCGGGCGAAATTTCTTGCCGCACCACGATCCGATGATGATATCGGGCTCTCGACCGATGACGTCGCCCGCGGTCACGATGCGATCCTTGGCCGATTTGGCAGCGGCACGATCGGCAAAGACATCGACGCCGCCGGCGGCGTCGATCAGTTCCGACACCCAGCCGATGCCCGAGATCATCGGATCGTCCCATTCCTCGAAATAGACCCGCGGCCGCCGCGGCAATTGCGCGGCGCGCCGCCGCGCCGCCTCGAGCGCGCCGGCGAGTTCGCGCGCCAGCCGGTCGGCGCGATCATTGGCACCAACCAAGGCTCCAAGCGTGCGGATCATGGCGAGAATTTGCGCGATCGTGCGCTGATTGAAGGCGTGCAGGTCGACGCCATGGCGAATCAGCGCCGCCGCGATGTCGGCCTGGAGGTCGGAGAAGGTGAGAACGAGGTCGGGCTTCAACTCGAGTATCTTCCGGATGTCGGCGGAGGTGAAGGCGGAGACTCGCGGCTTCTCGCGCCGGGCGCGCGGCGGGCGCACCACATAGCCGGAAATGCCGACGATGCGGCGCTCCTCGCCGAGCAGATAGAGCGTCTCGACGGTCTCCTCAGTCAGACAAACGATCCGCTCGGGAGGAAACATTCTTCATCGCTCCGGCCGTTCGCCAGGATAGCAAAAGGGCCGCCATGGGCGGCCCTTCGCTTTGGTATCACGGTTCAAGTCGGCGGCAATTACTCCGCCGCCGGCAGCGCCGCAGGCTCTGGGCCGGCCGCAGCCTTCATCGCCGCCTCCCGTTCGCGCTCGGCCAGGATGAGCCGGTCGCGCTTAACCGCGATCTCGCGCACCTTGTTCATCATCGCCCCGGTGCCGGCCGGGATCAGGCGGCCGACGATGACGTTCTCCTTCAACCCGTCCAGCGTATCGGCCTTGCCGTTGACCGCCGCCTCGGTGAGCACGCGCGTCGTTTCCTGGAACGAAGCCGCGGAGATGAACGAACGCGTCTGCAGCGAGGCCTTGGTGATGCCGAGCAGCACCGGATGCGCGGTCGCCGGCTGCTTGCCTTCCGCCGCCGCCCGCGCGTTGACCTCGTCGAACTCGATCTTGTCGACCTGCTCGCCCTGGATGAGATCGGTTTCACCGGACTCGTCGATCTCGACCTTCTGCAGCATCTGCCGCACGATTACCTCGATGTGCTTGTCGTTGATGCTCACCCCCTGCAGCCGATAGACGTCCTGGATCTCGTTGACGAGATAGCCGGCAAGCTCCTCGACGCCTTTGATCGCCAGGATATCGTGCGGCGCCGGGTTGCCTTCGACGATGAAGTCGCCCTTCTCGATGACGTCGCCGTCCTGCAGATGGATGTGTTTGCCCTTGGGGACGAGATACTCCCTCGGCTCCTCGTCCTTGGTGGCCGGCTCGATCGTGATCCGCCGCTTGTTCTTGTAGTCACGGCCAAAGCGCACCGTGCCGGAGATTTCGGCAATGACCGCGGATTCCTTGGGCCGCCGCGCCTCGAACAGCTCGGCCACGCGCGGCAGACCGCCGGTGATGTCGCGCGTCTTGGCGCTTTCGGTGGGAATGCGCGCGATCACGTCGCCCGCCTTCACCTTGGCACCGGGATCGACCGAGATGATGGCGTCGACCGCCAGCATGTAGCGGGCGTCGCCGCCGCGGCTCAGTTTGAGGATCTTGCCGTCCCTGCCCTTGATCACCAGGGCCGGGCGCAGGTCCTGCTGACCGCGGACCGAGCCGGAGCGCCAATCGATGACCACGCGCTTGGCGATGCCGGTCGATTCGTCGAGCGTTTCGGTCATCGACTGGCCTTCGACCAGATCCTCGAAGCTGACCGTGCCCTCGACCTCGGTGAGGATCGGGCGCGTATAGGGATCCCACTCGGCGATGCGCTGGCCGCGCTTGATGTGCTCGTCGTCATCGACTTTGAGCCGAGCGCCATAGGGGATGCGGTGCACCGCGCGCTCGGTGCCGTCCGGATCGAGCACCGCGATGATCAGGTTGCGGCTCATCGCGATCACGTCGCCGTCCGAATTGCGCACCACGTTCTTGTTCTTGATCCTGATGGTGCCCTCGAAGTTCGATTCGACGAACGACTGCTCCGAGATCTGCGCCGCGCCGCCGATGTGGAACGTGCGCATGGTGAGCTGAGTGCCCGGTTCGCCGATCGACTGCGCCGCGATGACGCCGACCGCCTCGCCCATATTGACCGGCGTGCCGCGGGCCAAATCACGCCCGTAGCATTTGCCGCAGACGCCGCTCGCCGTCTCGCAGGTGAGCACCGAACGGATGCGCACCTCCTGTACGCCGGCATTGATCAGCCGTTCGACATGCGGTTCCTCGAGCAGCGTGCCGTTGGCGACCAGGATTTCGTTGCTGGTCGGATCGCGCACGTCCTCCGCCGTGGTGCGGCCGAGGATGCGGCTTGCCAGCGAGGCCACGACCTGGCCGGCGTCGATGATGGCGCGCACCTTGATGCCGCGCGAGGTGCCGCAATCCTCGTCGGTGACGATGCAATCCTGCGCCACGTCGACCAGACGCCGGGTCAAATAGCCGGAATTCGCCGTCTTCAGTGCGGTGTCGGCGAGGCCCTTGCGCGCGCCGTGCGTCGAGTTGAAATACTCGAGCACCGAGAGGCCCTCCTTGAAGTTGGAGATGATCGGGCTCTCGATGATCTCGCCCGAGGGCTTGGCCATCAGGCCGCGCATGCCGGCGAGCTGACGCATCTGCGCCGGCGAGCCGCGCGCGCCGGAATGCGCCATCATGTAGATCGAGTTGACCTGCGCTTCCGCGCCCTTCTCGGTCGCCGGCTTGGCGGCCGAAATCTCGCGCATCATCGCGTCGGCGATCTGCTCGGTGCACTTCGACCAGGCGTCGACCACCTTGTTGTATTTCTCGCCCTGGGTGATCAGCCCGTCATTGTATTGTTGCTCGAATTCCTTCACCAGCTCGCGCGTCTTGTCGACGATCGCGCGCTTGGAATGCGGCACTACCATGTCGTCCTTGCCGAACGAGATGCCGGCGCGGAATGCATGATGGAAGCCCAGCGCCATGACGCGGTCGCAGAAGATCACGGTCTCCTTCTGACCGCAGTGGCGGTAGACCGTGTCGATCATGCTGGAGATTTCGCGCTTCGTCATCAGCTTGTTGACGAGGTCGAACGTAACCTTGGGATGCTTCGGCAGCACCTCGCCGAGCAGCGCGCGACCGGGCGTGGTCTCGTACTCCTTGCGCACCGTCTTGCCGTCCTCGTCGATGCCTTCCCAGCGATACTTGATCCTGCTGTGCAGGCCGACGGTCTTCTCCTGCAGCGCGTGCTCGACCTCGCTCATGTTACGATAGAAGCCTTGCACGACGTTCTTCTTCTTGCGGTCGCGCTCGATCTCCTTTTGTGGGTGCAGTTCCAGCTTCCACTGCCCGGGGCCGTTCTCGATCATGAGCGTGAGGTAATAAAGCCCGAGCACGATGTCCTGCGACGGCACGATGATCGGCGAGCCGTTGGCCGGGTGCAGGATGTTGTTGGTCGACATCATCAGGACGCGCGCTTCGAGCTGCGCCTCGAGCGACAGCGGCACGTGAACGGCCATCTGGTCGCCGTCGAAGTCGGCATTGAACGCGGCGCAGACCAAAGGATGCAGCTGGATCGCCTTGCCTTCGATCAGCACCGGCTCGAACGCCTGGATGCCGAGGCGGTGCAGCGTCGGCGCGCGGTTGAGCAGCACCGGATGCTCGCGGATGACCTCGTCGAGGATGTCCCAGACTTCCGGCTTCTCCTTCTCGACCAGTTTCTTCGCCTGCTTCACCGTGGTCGACAGGCCCTTGGCGTCGAGCCGCGAATAGATGAACGGCTTGAACAGCTCGAGCGCCATCTTCTTCGGCAGCCCGCACTGATGGAGCTTGAGCTCGGGGCCGACCACGATCACCGAGCGGCCGGAATAGTCGACGCGCTTGCCGAGCAGGTTCTGCCGGAACCGGCCCTGCTTGCCCTTGAGCATGTCGGCGAGCGACTTCAGCGGCCGCTTGTTGGCGCCGGTGATGACGCGGCCGCGGCGGCCATTGTCGAACAACGCGTCCACCGCCTCCTGCAGCATCCGCTTCTCGTTGCGGATGATGATGTCCGGAGCGCGCAGCTCGATCAGCCGCTTCAGCCGGTTGTTGCGGTTGATGACCCGGCGATAGAGGTCGTTGAGGTCGGAGGTGGCGAAACGGCCGCCGTCGAGCGGAACAAGCGGCCGCAGGTCCGGCGGGATCACCGGCACGTGCGTCAGGATCATCCATTCCGGCTTGTTGCCCGACTGGACGAAGGCCTCGATCAGCTTCAGCCGCTTGGCGAGCTTCTTCGGCTTGAGATCGGAGGTCGATTCGGCGATCTCCTTGCGCAGCTCGGCGCCCATCTTCTCCAGGTCGAGCGCCTTAAGCATTTCGCGGATCGCTTCCGCGCCGATCATCGCGGTGAAGCTGTCGGCGCCGAATTGGTCCTGCGCCTTGACGTACTCCTCCTCGGAGAGGAGCTGGCGGTCCTTGAGCGGGGTGAGGCCGGGCTCGAGCACCACGTAATACTCGAAATAGAGGATGCGCTCGAGGTCCTTGAGCGTCATGTCGAGCAGAAGCCCGATGCGCGAGGGCAGCGATTTGAGGAACCAGATATGCGCGACCGGCGCCGCCAGCTCGATATGGCCCATACGCTCGCGCCGCACCCGCGACAAGGTCACCTCGACCGAGCACTTCTCGCAAATGATGCCCTTGTATTTCATGCGCTTGTATTTGCCGCACAAGCACTCGTAGTCCTTGATCGGCCCGAAAATGCGCGCGCAGAACAGCCCGTCGCGCTCGGGCTTGAAGGTGCGGTAATTAATGGTCTCCGGCTTTTTGATCTCGCCATAGGACCAGGACAGAATCTTCTCCGGGCTCGCAATCGAAATCCGGATCTGGTCGAAGACCTGAGCCGGCGTCTGCGGGCTGAAAAGATTCATAATCTCTTGGTTCATCATCGTCTCCGTTTCAGACGACAGGCAACGGCGGACGGCCGAAAGGTCGCCGTGTTCCGCTTCGTCCCCTGTCCTCCGTCATCCGTCCTTCTGATCACTCCGCCGCCTCGGCGATCTCGCCGCCGCCGCGCTGCTGCTTGGAATTGTGCAAATCGACGTTGAGGCCGAGCGAGCGCATCTCCTTGACCAGCACATTGAACGATTCGGGAATGCCGGCCTCGAACGTGTCGTCGCCGCGCACGATCGCCTCGTACACTTTGGTGCGGCCGGCGACGTCGTCCGACTTCACCGTCAGCATCTCCTGCAGCGTGTAGGCGGCGCCGTAAGCTTCCAGCGCCCACACCTCCATTTCGCCGAAGCGCTGGCCGCCGAACTGCGCCTTGCCGCCCAACGGCTGCTGGGTGACTAGGCTGTAAGGGCCGATCGAGCGAGCATGGATCTTGTCGTCGACCAGATGGTGCAGCTTCATCATGTAGATGTGGCCGACGGTCACCTTGCGGTCGAACGAGTCGCCGGTGCGCCCGTCATAGAGCGTCACCTGCCCGGAATGGTCGAGGCTGGCGAGATCGAGCATATGCTCGATATCCGCCTCCTTCGCTCCGTCGAACACCGGCGTCGCGATCGGCACGCCGTGGCGCAGATTGCTGCCGAGCTCAATGAGGCCTTTCTCGTCGAGCGACTTGATCGTCTCCTCGTCGCCATAGACCTTGCGCAACAGCTCCTTAAGCGGCTTGAGGTCGCGCTTGCCCTGATAGATGTCGACGGCGTGGCCGATCTTCAGGCCCAAGCCGGCGCAGGCCCAGCCGAGATGGGTCTCCAGGATCTGGCCGACATTCATGCGGCTCGGCACGCCGAGCGGGTTGAGCACGATGTCGACCGAGGTGCCGTCGGCGAGGAACGGCATGTCCTCGACCGGCACGATCTTCGACACCACGCCCTTGTTGCCGTGGCGGCCGGCCATCTTGTCGCCGGGCTGGATCTTGCGCTTCACGGCGACGAAGACCTTGACCATCTTCATCACGCCGGGGGGCAGTTCGTCGCCGCGCTGCAGCTTCTCGACCTTGTCGAGGAAGCGCTGCTCGAGCCGCTTCTTCGATTCATCGTACTGCTTGCGAATGGCCTCGATCTCCGCCATCACCTTGTCGTTTGGCGAAGCAAACAGCCACCATTGCGAGCGCGGAAATTCGTCGAGCACCGCGCGGGTGATCTTGGTGTCCTTCTTGAAGCCCTTGGGTCCGGCGATGCCCTGGCGGCCCTCCAACAACTCGGCGAGACGGCCATAGACGTTGCGGTCGAGGATCGCCTGCTCGTCGTCGCGGTCCTTGGCCAGGCGCTCGATCTCCTCGCGTTCGATGGCGAGCGCGCGCTCGTCCTTCTCGACGCCGTGGCGGTTAAACACGCGCACCTCGACGACGGTGCCCTGCACGCCGGGCGGAACGCGCAGCGAGGTGTCGCGCACGTCGGAGGCCTTCTCGCCGAAGATGGCGCGCAACAGCTTTTCCTCCGGCGTCATCGGGCTCTCGCCCTTCGGCGTGATTTTTCCCACCAGAATGTCGCCGGCGCGCACCTCGGCGCCGATATAGACGATGCCGGCCTCGTCGAGATTCTTCAGCGTCTCTTCCGAGACGTTGGGAATGTCGCGGGTGATCTCTTCGGGGCCGAGCTTGGTGTCGCGCGCCATCACCTCGAATTCCTCGATGTGGATCGAGGTGAAGACGTCGTCCTTGACGATGCGCTCGGAGAGCAGGATCGAATCCTCGAAGTTGTAGCCGTTCCACGGCATGAACGCGACCAGCACGTTGCGGCCGAGCGCCAGCTCGCCGAGATCGGTCGAGGGCCCGTCGGCGATGATGTCGCCGCGATTGACCTGGTCGCCGACCTTCACCAGCGGCCGCTGGTTGATGCAGGTGTTCTGGTTCGAGCGCTGAAACTTCTGCAGCCGGTAGATGTCGACGCCGGGCTTGGTCGGGTCCGGCTCGTCCGTGGCGCGGATGACGATACGGGTGGCGTCGACCTGATCGACGACGCCGGTGCGGCGCGCGGCGATGGCGGCGCCGGAATCGCGCGCCACCACGCCCTCCATGCCGGTGCCGACGAACGGCGCTTCGGCATGCACCAGCGGCACCGCCTGGCGCTGCATGTTGGAGCCCATGAGCGCCCGGTTGGCGTCGTCGTTCTCGAGGAACGGAATGAGCGCGGCGGCGACCGACACCAGCTGCTTCGGCGACACGTCCATGAAATCGACCTTGTCGGGCGGAATGAGCTGCACGTCGCCGGCATGACGCACGACGACGAGATCGTCGGTGAAGCGACCGCGCGCGTCGATGGCGGAATTTGCTTGCGCCACGGTGAAGCGCCCCTCCTCCATGGCCGAGAGGTAGATAACCTCGTCGGTGACGCGGCCGTCCTTGACCTTGCGGTAGGGCGTCTCGACGAAGCCGTATTTGTTCACCCGCGCATAGGTGGCGAGCGAGTTGATCAGGCCGATATTCGGCCCTTCCGGCGTCTCGATCGGACAGATGCGGCCGTAATGCGTCGGGTGCACGTCGCGCACCTCGAAGCCGGCGCGCTCGCGGGTCAACC
Organism: Xanthobacteraceae bacterium; assembly: GCA_035319735.1. Taxonomy (GTDB): domain Bacteria; phylum Pseudomonadota; class Alphaproteobacteria; order Rhizobiales; family Xanthobacteraceae; genus BOG-931. Next base: position 53,640 of record DATHCD010000077.1, read on the forward strand.
CGCCGGGGCCGAGCGCCGAGAGCCGCCGCTTGTGGGTGATCTCCGACAGCGGATTGGTCTGGTCCATGAACTGCGAGAGCTGCGAGGAGCCGAAGAACTCGCGCACCGCGGCGGCCGCCGGCTTGGCGTTGATCAGGTCCTGCGGCATTACCGTGTCGATATCGACCGACGACATCCGCTCCTTGATGGCGCGCTCCATGCGCAGGAGCCCGATGCGATACTGATTCTCCATCAGCTCGCCGACCGAGCGCACGCGCCGATTGCCGAGGTGGTCGATGTCGTCGATCTCGCCCTTGCCGTCGCGCAGATCGACCAGCGTGCGGATCACCGCGATGATGTCCTCCTTGCGCAGGATGCGCACGCTGTCGTCGGCAGTGAGGTCGAGCCGCATGTTCATCTTGACGCGGCCAACGGCGGAGAGATCGTAGCGCTCCGGATCGAAGAACAGCGAGTGGAACATCGTCTGCGCGGTGTCGATCGTCGGCGGCTCGCCTGGGCGCATGACGCGGTAGATGTCGAACAGCGCGTCCTCGCGCGTCATGCTCTTGTCGACCGCGAGCGTGTTGCGGATGTAGGCGCCGACATTGACGTGATCGATGTTGAGCAGCGGCAATTCCTTGTAGCCGGCCTCGTTCAGCGTCTTCAGCGTCTTCTCGGTGATCTCCTCGCCGGCTTCGGCGTAGATCTCGCCGGTCTTGGGATTGACCAGGTCCTCGGCGATGTAGTGCCCGATCAGCTCCTCGTCGGTCAGCCGCAGCGCCTTGAGCCCCTTCTCGGCGAGCTGGCGCGCCTGGCGCACGGTGAGCTTCTTGCCGGCCTCGAGCACGACCCGGCCGGTATCGGCGTCGATGAGATCGTTGACCGCCTTGTAGCCGCGCAGCCGATTGGCATCGAACGGCACCCGCCAGCCGTCCTTGGCGCGCTTGTAATGCACCTGCTTGTAGAAGGTGTTGAGAATCTCCTCGCCGCTCATTCCGAGCGCATAAAGCACCGAAGTGACCGGGATCTTTCGCCGCCGGTCGATGCGCGCGTAAACGATGTCCTTGGCGTCGAACTCGATGTCCAGCCAGGAGCCGCGGTAGGGAATGATGCGGGCGGCGAACAGGAGCTTGCCCGAGGAGTGGGTCTTGCCCTTGTCGTGATCGAAAAACACGCCGGGCGAGCGATGCATCTGCGAGACGATGACCCGCTCGGTGCCGTTGACGATGAAAGTGCCGTTGTTGGTCATGAGCGGGATGTCGCCCATGTAGACATCCTGCTCCTTGATGTCCTTGACCGAACGGGCGCCGGTTTCCTCGTCGACATCGAACACGATGAGGCGCAGCGTCACCTTGAGCGGCGCGGCATAGGTCATGCCGCGCTGCCGGCATTCGTCGACGTCGTATTTCGGCGCTTCGAATTCGTACTTCACGAATTCGAGCTGCGAGGTATTGGAGAAGTCGGAAATCGGAAACACCGACCGGAACACGGCCTGCAGGCCCTCATTGGGCCGGCCGCCCTGCGGCTCCTTGACCAGCAGGAATTGATCGTAGGACGCCTTTTGAACCTCAATGAGGTTCGGCATCTCCGCGACTTCCTCGATTTTTCCGAAAAACTTCCTAACGCGCTTCCGACCGATAAACGTCTGCGCCATCATGTCCTCTTGCTCAATCGAACCATCGGGCTCGAACCCTTCGGGCCCAAGCCGCCGCCGCGAACCCTGCGGGTTCGCGGCACCGAGCGATCAGGACGACTCTCCAGAGGGCCGCCATCCATCGCGACCGTCGGGACAGGCGTCGCACCGCCCTATTTGCGTACTGCCCTCTTTGCCGTGATTCGGCGGCGGGAGCCGAATCAGCACGCTTGCCGCACTCTCAACCTGCGTAATGGCCCGGCACCAGGCGCCAAGCGCCGCCTTGTGTCCGATGACCTGGCCATCCACGTCCTGAACCTCTCGGGATCATGCTCTAAGTAAGCATTGCTTACTTAAGCTCAACCTTCGCACCCGCCTTTTCCAACGTCGCCTTGATCTTGGCGGCCTCGTCCTTGTTGACCCCTTCCTTGACCGGCTTCGGCGCGCCTTCGACCAGGTCCTTGGCCTCCTTGAGGCCGAGGCCGGTGATGGCGCGAACTTCCTTGATCACTTCGATCTTCTTCTCGCCGGCCGCAGCGAGCACGACCGTGAACTCGGTCTTCTCCTCGGCAGCGGGCGCGGCGGCCGCGCCGGCCGCGGGCCCGGCCGCAACCGCAACTGCCGCGGCGGCCGAGACGCCCCATTTTTCTTCCAGCAATTTGGCGAGTTCGGCCGCCTCGAGCACGGTGAGGCCGGAGAGGTCGTCCACGATTTTCTGCAGATCAGCCATGAGATTGTCCTTTGGTTCTAACCTTCGAGTTGAGGCGGTTTGTCAGGCGGCAGCCGCGCCCTCCCCGCCCTTGCTGGCATAAGCCTGGACTACGCGGGCGAGCTTGCCGGCAGGAGCGTTGACCACCTGCGCGATCTTGGTCGCCGGCGCCTTGATGAGGCCGACGACCTTCGCCCGCAGCTCGTCGAGCGACGGCAAGGCGGCAAGCGCCTTGACCGCATTCGGATCGAGCGCGGTCTTGCCCATCGCTCCGCCGAGAATGACGAACCGCTCGTTCGTTTTGGCGAAATCGACGGCGACCTTGGGCGCCACCACGGGATCACCCGAGAAGGCGATCAGCGTCGGCCCTTTGAGCAGGGGCGCGATCACGGCGACGTCGCTGCCTTCAAGAGCGATCTTGGCGAGGCGATTCTTCGCGACCCGCACGCGCGCGCCCGCCTGCTTCATCTGCCGACGCAGAGTCTGCATTTGGGCAACGGTCAGGCCGGAATAATGAGCTACGACGACGACCTTGGCGGCTTTGAAGACGTCGCCAAGGGCGCCGATAAGCTCGCTCTTTGCCGCGCGATCCACCAGCTCTCTCCGGTTGGCGGTCCGTTCAAGCGGAGCCGCCGGGTTGATGCCGGCCGGCCCGCCCAAGGCCCCTGCTGAGAGGGGATACCGGGCAGGACGACATCTACACCCTGCCCTCCCGGGACAGCTTGTTGGGCTGTTCCGGGCCGTCGAGGTCAGAACCGACGGGCAGTTGCTTGCCCACGGTCTTCACCCGTCTATGCAGGCTTTGCGCATTAAGCCGTTGCCGGCACCTGCAGTCTCGGACAGGACCGAGCGCGTTTCGAGCGCCATTAAGCCCTTCTCTTCTTAGGAGAATCCGCGCAGGATCGACTAAGAGAAAAGTTCACTCGTTGGTTTTCGAGAAGCGCGCAAAGGCGCGCCGACAAACCGGGCCGGCACGCCCATGGCGTCTATCTAGCGGCTCGCGGCGAATTTGCCAAGTGGTGTTTTGCAAGTGTTGTTGCAATCCCGCCCCTCCCTTTGGCGGGAGGAGGCGCGCTATTGCGGCGCGCCTGCGAACAGGCTTGCCGGCTCGACTTTGACCCCTGGGCCCATGGTCGAGGAGATCGCCACGCGGTTGATAAAGTGACCCTTGGCGCCGGCCGGCCGTGATTTCTGCACCGCGTCGGCGAAGGCGCGGATGTTTTCGATCAGCTGGTCGGCGCTGAAGGAGGCCTTGCCCACGCCCGCCTGCACGACGCCCGCCTTTTCCGCGCGGAACTCGACCGCGCCGCCTTTGGCGGCCTTGAGCGCGGCGGTAACGTCCATGGTCACGGTGCCGACCTTCGGGTTGGGCATGAGACCGCGCGGCCCCAAGACCTTTCCGAGGCGGCCGACCAGCGGCATCAGGTCGGGCGTGGCGATGACGCGGTCGAAGTCGATATTGCCGCCCTGCACCCGCTCGACCAGGTCTTCGGCTCCGACCACGTCGGCGCCGGCGGCCTTGGCCTCGTCGGCCTTGACCCCGCGGGCAAACACGGCGACGCGCACGTTGCGGCCGGAGCCGTTCGGCAGATTGGCGACGCCGCGCACCATCTGGTCGGCGTGGCGGGGATCGATGCCGAGATTCATCGCCACCTCGACGGTCTCGTCGAACTTCGCCTTGGCGCGCTCCTTGACCATCTTCACCGCTTCCGCGAGCGGATAGAGCTTCTCCCGATCGACGCCCTCGCGCGCGGCCCGCGTGCGTTTTCCGTGCGTGCTCATGGCTATTCCCTCACCTCGAACCCCATCGAGCGGGCGGAGCCCTCGATCATGCGCATGGCCGCCTCGATGGTATCGCAGTTCAAATCCTTCATCTTCTGCTCGGCGATTTCGCGCACCTGCGCCCTGGTCACCGAGCCGGCGATTTCGCGGCCGGGGGTCTTGGAACCGCTTTCGAGCTTCGCCGCCTTCTTGAGGAAGTGCGACACCGGCGGCGTGCGCAGCTCGAAGGTGAAGGAGCGGTCGGCGTAAACGGTGATGGTGACGGGGATCGGTGCGCCCTTCTCCATCTTCTGGGTCTGCGCGTTGAACGCCTTGCAGAACTCCATGATGTTGAGGCCGCGCTGGCCGAGCGCCGGGCCGATCGGCGGCGACGGATTGGCCGCCCCGGCCGGCACCTGCAGCTTGACGTATCCGGTGATCTTCTTTGCCATGGCTTACTCCTGTTGGTGGTGCGGCTCCCGGCGGCTGGCGACCGCCCTCGCCTCCCACGATCAGATGTCAGAGCTCAGATGTCGGAGATTAGATGTGATCATAGCTTCTCCACCTGTCCGAACTCCAGCTCGACTGGCGTCGCGCGGCCAAAGATCGACACCGCGACCTTGAGCCGCGAGCGGCCTTCGTCGACCTCCTCGACCGTGCCGTTGAAGGAAGCGAACGGGCCGTCGGACACCCGCACCTGCTCGCCGACCTCGAAGGAAACCGACGGCTTCGGCCGCTCGATGCCTTCCTGCACCTGATGGATGATCCGTTCCGCCTCGGCGTCCGACAGCGGCATCGGCTTGTTGTCGGAGCCGAGAAAGCCGGTCACCTTCGGCGTGTTCTTGATCAGGTGATAGGCCTCGTCGGTCAGCTCCATCTTCACCAGAACATAGCCCGGGAAGAATTTCCGCTCGGCGTCGACCTTGCGGCCACGCCGCACCTCGACGACCTTTTCGGTCGGCACCAGGATTTCCTCGAAAAGCTGCGACAAGCCGCGCTGCTTGGCTTGCTCGCGGATCGATTCGGCCACCTTTTTCTCGAAATTCGAGTAGGCGTGGACCGCGTACCATCGGCTGGTCATGTCACGAATTCCGCATCATGAATTTGGCGTGGTCAATGAAAACGCTTCACGAGTTGATGCCGAGCAGGAAGCTCACCCCGAGGCGCATGAGCTGATCCGCAAACAGGAAGAAGATCGAGGCGATGAACACCATCACGAACACCATGATCGTGGTGACGGTCGTCTCCTTGCGCGTCGGCCAAGTGACCTTCTGCCCCTCGGCCCGCACTTCCTGCAGGAACTTGAATGGGCTGATCTTCGGCATCGCCTGATCCAAATAGGCATTCCCCGCCCACCTGGAAGGAGGAAACCGTCGCGGCGCATCCTTTTGGGGAATGTTCGTCGCGGAAGTCCGTCGCCGGGCCGCTGACGATGGCAAGCTACCTACTGCCGGCCGCCGGCATCGTCAAGGGTTTGCGGGGCGGTAACAGTGGGCCAACGCAGGCGGCAATTGCGCCCCGTCCTCCCGCGCGGTGTCTGTCATTATTCCTCCGCCATCCGGAAGTGGCAGGAGTGGAGGGACTCGAACCCCCAACCCCCGGTTTTGGAGACCGGTGCTCTAGCCATTGAGCTACACTCCTGGAGGCCTCGCGGCGGCCGCCCAAGCGCGATTTTCATGCCCGCTCGCGCCGCGCAACGCAAGAGCCCGCCGATGCTACCCTTGCCGCTGCAGGCGAACGCCGCCAGCCCGGCGGCGAGTTGTGCGCGCGGGACACCGCCACTTAGTTGGAAGCAGCGGGCCGGACGCCGTCACTATAGGTGGCCGCTGGCTGCATTTTTTCTCGTTGTGGTCCCATATAGCCAAAGAGGAATCCGGCAACCTTTCGCATCTGTATCTCCTCGGAGCCTTCCGTGATCCGGTAGCGCCGGTGATGCCGGTAAATGTGTTCGAATGGTGTGTGACGGGAGTAGCCGATGCCGCCATGCACTTGCATTGCGCGGTCGGCCGCCTCGCAGCATAGTCTGTTCGCCCAGTAATTGCACATCGACACCTTGTCGGAAAGATTCTTCTCGATTTCTTGTTGCGTCATTCGCGACATCTCCCAGGCGGTCTTTCGGATCAAAAGCCGAAGCATTTCCACTTGCGTCGCGAGTTCGACCAGCGGCCACTGGATCGCTTGATTTTCGGCAAGCGCACGCCCAAACGGCTTGCGTGCACGCGCGTATTTTATGCTTTCATTGATGCAGTAGACGGCCGCGCCGAGTGAACTCGCAGCTTGGCGAATCCGGTTCTGGTGCACGAAGCACTGCGCCAGCGTCAAACCCCTATCAACTTCGCCAAACAGCGCATCTTCCGCAACGAACACATTTGTAAAGCTTACTCGCGGATGGTCGGTCGGCATGTTGAAGGTCCACAAATACTCCTCGATGTTTATGCCGTCAGCGCCGGTCGGCACAAGAAAACAGGTTATGCCGCGCGCGTCGCCATCCTTTCCCGACGTGCGAGCAAACAATGCGCAATGCGTCGCCGTGTGCATTCCCGTGGTCCACATCTTCTCGCCGTTGATCAGCCACCCGGCGGCACCGTTCCGGGTGCTGCGGACTGCGCGCGTTTCCATGTGCGTGGCGTCGGAACCATGACGCGGCTCCGTCAAGCCGAAAGTGATACGATACGCTCCGGTGATTGCACCCTCGATCATCGCCCGCTGCTCGGGCCGCCCGTAAAGATCGAGCATGGTCACGAGCGGAAAATTGCCGACGATGGAATGCTCGTTTTGCAAGTCGTTGTGGAGGCCGAGCCCCTTAGCCGCGAAGTGTTCGCGGATGACCGCCATCCACAGGTCCGAACCATCCCTGCCACCATATTTTTTGGGCAACGCAAAGCGGTAGTGACCCGCCGCGTCGGCCAGGTTCTTCGCGCGCTGCAGTAGCAGCTCCCATTCCGCGCGCGGGAGGCCACCGCGCTCGAAATCAGTACGCGCCCATTCGCGCCGATGATCGAAGAAGCGGATATTGTCGTCGGCACGCTCCAGCGGACGAATCTCTGCTTCGATGAAGGCATCGAGTTGTTCAAGATAGGCGATCAAGCCGCTGGGTAGATCGAAGTTCATCTCAACGTTCGATGACAAGGCTATTCCTCCGACGGTTCGTTCTGATCGGTCCCGCCGCGCCGCGCCACAGCCGCAAGGTAGGCCGAATAATTTGGCTGATCGACTGCAAGGCGTTCCATCGTCGTCGCGCGAAGGTGTTCGCGCAGTGCGGGCTGATCAAGCGTAAGCTCACCGGACGAAATTCTCCTGCACAGCTCATTTCGCATTGCGTCGAGGCCGGTATCCCTACCCAATAGCTCGACCAAGCGGCTGCGCTCGCGCTCAATGGCGTCGGCTCCTTGTTCAATTTCCCGACGGACGAGATCGATGGCGTTGATGCATATCCGGAGATTGAACGCATGAGCGCCGCGCAACGACGGCAACAGCTCGTCGCGCAGAAAATTCGACGCCGATGCCAGCAATTCCGTTGCCGCAGGATGTTGCTTCATTGGACGCCTTCAGGCGCCAGGATATCCAAGAGATCGAGCTCGGTCTCTGAGACCCGCCGGCCGATCATTGCGCGCTCAATCGTCATTGGCATGCCCGTTCGTGGCGGTCGAGCCATTGCGCGGCACATCAACCCCCAGCGCAGCGAACCCAAAGTGCGCCAATAGCTCACTGTCGCCATGTCGAACGCTTCCCCACCCGCAGAGCGGTAGCCTTCGAGCATTTGTTCGATACTCCCGAAGCCTCCAACCGGCTTGTCGATGATGCCGAAGCGCCAGCTGTTGACGGTAATCCAGCCCAGATCTTCGGCAGGGTCGCCGAGATGCGCAAGCTCCCAATCAAGCACGGCACGTACACCGTCGGGGCCGACGATCAAGTTGCCGTTGCGGAAGTCCCCGTGCACCAGCCGCGGTATCTTCGCTTGCTCCGGCAAGTGATCGCGCAACCAGCGAAACGCGACTTCGAATACCGCGTTGCCACCGCCGAAAGAGAGGTAGAGGCCGTAGAGCTCGTCGAGTTGCGCCGCGGCGAGTCGGGTCTTCAGCGGAGGAAGACGATCGGTCGGCACTGCGTGAATGTGCGCCAGAATAGCGCCACACTGGAAGGCGAGACGCGGACGTATGTGGGCGAAAGCGGGATCGCGAAGGATACGGCGCGCAACGGTTTCGCCAACGATTCTTTCCGATAGAAAACCGCGCCCAAGATGGTCATTCGGTTCAAGGATGTGGTAGACGCGGGGAACATGCACACCGCACGCGCGGGCGTCGTGCATCAACCGCGCTTCAATCTCGGGGTCGATCGTCAATTCGCTGGGCGCCGCATCGGGGGAAAGACGGCGCATGATCATCGGCACCGCGCCACGGTCACCGATCGCCTCGAAGGCCCAGGTTTCATGGTGGGCGCCTGCGGTCAGACGGACGAGTGAGCCATCCTTGAGGCTGCCGCTGTCGAGACGAACGAGCAGAGCGTTGAGCTTGCCGGCCAGAGTGGCTGGGACATCGGACTGATCGCTCATCGGCCTTGTTTCAACCAGCGAAGGTGTTGCCCAAATACGTCAAGCGCACGATGAAGCAGGTCGTGGACGGCGCGGAAAAGGGACCGGCGGCGCGAACGAAAGACTGACACAGGTCAGAATGAGCAGCAGCACGCTTGGCAGAGTGGCGGGGTAACCATGTCGCAAATCTTTGAAAATATTTGGAGCGGGTGAAGGGAATCGAACCCTCGTCATAAGCTTGGAAGGCTTCTGCTCTACCATTGAGCTACACCCGCGCTGCAAAACGCGCAAACACTGACAGAATACAACACTTGCGCATCGGGTAAAAAGGCCGCAACGGATAATTTCAGCATTCGGTCGCCGGCGCGCCGGCCGAGCGAGCCGGTGAGCACGTCCGCGCAGCGATCACGCCAGCAGCCGGCGCACGGCGGACGCCCATCCGGCCAATTTTCGTTCGCGCACAGCATCATCCATCTGCGGCGCAAAGCGGCGCTCCAATCGCCAATGATCGACGAAGCGGTCCGGCTCGGGAAAGAAGCCGGCGTGGAGGCCGGCGAGATAGGCCGCGCCGAGCGCAGTCGTCTCCTTGATTTGCGGCCGGTCGACGGTGCGCGCGGTGAGGTCGGCGAGGCGCTGCATCGTCCAGTCGGAATTGGCCATGCCGCCGTCGACGCGCAAGGTCTTGAGCGCGCTCCCGGCCTCGCGCCAGTCCGCTGCCATCGCCGCCAGGAGGTCGGCGGTCTGAAAGCACACGCTCTCGAGCGCGGCCTGTGCGAGTTCGCGCGGGCCGGTCGCCCGCGTCAGGCCGAACAAGGCGCCGCGCGCATCCGGCCGCCAGTAAGGCGCGCCCAGACCGACGAAAGCGGGAACGAGAAACACCTCCTGGGTCGGATCGGCCGCCGCAGCAAGCGAGCCGGTTTCTTCGGCGCTCCCGACCACATGCAAACCGTCACGCAGCCATTGCACGGCTGCGCCGGCGACAAAGATCGAGCCCTCGAGCGCATAGCGGCGCTTGCCTTCGAGCTGATAGGCGATCGTGGTCAGGAGCCTGTTCCCGGAGGCGACCGGCGTGCGGCCGGTGTTGAGCAGGGCAAAGCAGCCGGTCCCGTAGGTGGCCTTGAGCATTCCCGGCGCGAAACAGGCCTGGCCGATCAACGCCGCCTGCTGGTCGCCGGCAATGCCGCAAATCGGGATCGTGACGCCGAACAGCTCGGGGTCGGTCACGCCGAACGCCGCCGAGGAATCGCGCACCTCGGGCAGAATCGCTCTCGGCACGCCGAGCAGCGCCAACAACTGATCGTCCCAGCGACCTTCATTGATGTCGAATAGGAGCGTGCGCGACGCATTGGTCGCATCGGTGGCGTGGACTTTGCCGCCGGTGAGACGCCACAGGAGATACGTATCGACCGTGCCGAAGGCGAGCTCTCCGCGCGCGGCCGCCTCCGCGGTCTCCGCGCGGCGCTGCAACAGCCATGCGAGCTTGGTCCCGGAAAAATACGGATCGAGCAGAAGTCCGGTCTTGGCCGTGAACATCGGCTCATGGCCGTCGGCCTTGAGGCGCGCACACAGATCCGCCGTTCGCCTGTCCTGCCAGACGATCGCCCGATGAACCGCGCGGCCGGTCGCCCGATCCCATAGCAGCGTGGTCTCCCGCTGATTGGTGATGCCGATGGCGGCGATATCTCTCCCGGTCGCCCCGGCATCGCGCAAAGCGCTCCGGCAAGTCTCGACCGTCGTCGCCCAAAGGTCCTCGGGCTCGTGCTCGACTTCCCCGTCGGCCGGGAAATGCTGCGGGAACTCGCATTGAGCGATGCATGCGATCGAGGTGTCGGCACGGAACAGAATCGCCCGCGTCGATGTCGTACCCTGGTCGATCGCCAGAACGTAGGACGCCACGCCTCCCCCCCAACCGCGGTCGCTCAAATTCGCCAATCGTGGCAACACAGCGTTAACGCAAAATACGCGGCGGGAACAGCGCCGACCTTCTACGATCCGAGTAACAATTTCCTAGCGATTCCAGCATAGAAGCGGCATTTGGAGCCCATGCGCCATGTTCGCTGCAGTTCCGAAAACGCCGGCCATTTGGAAACCGCTGCTCCGGCCTCTTCAACGTCTGCGTAGCAATCAGAGTGGCGGCGCTGCCGTGGAATTCGGCTTCGTGGCGGCGCCGTTCATCGCGCTTCTCATCGCCATGGTGCAGTCGGCGATCGTGTTTCTGGCCGGGCGCGAGCTTGACGAGGTTGTTGCCCTGTCGAGCCGCTACATCCTCACCGGCCAGGCGCAGACCTCGAACATGACCCAGGCGCAGTTCGCCACCTACGTCTGCGGACAAACCTCGGCGCTGTTCAATTGCAATAATTTCATGATCAACGTGCAGAACTACGACTCGTTCTCGTCCGCCAACATCACCACGCCGACCCTGACTTTCAACGGGCTGGGCCAAGTGAACAACACCTGGAACTGGTCGCCGGGCGGTCCGGGGTCAATCGTGGTCATCCAGCTGATGTATCAATGGCCGGTCGTGCTCGGCCCGCTCGGCTTCAATCTGGCCAATCTCGGCAACGGCAATCGCCTGCTGGTGTCGACCGCCGTGTTCAAGAACGAGCCGTATCAAAACGGACCTAATTAATGACGCTGGCCAGGCCGCTCAGGAAATTTCGTTCGCGCCTGCGCCGCTTTGCGCGCGACCGCAGCGGCGTCACGGCGGTCGAATTCGCGATCGTCGTGCCGTTCATGCTGCTCGCCTATATCGGCGGCAACGAGCTGGGCAACGGCCTGGCCATCAAGTACCGGGTGACGCTCGCCGCGCGCACGGTCACCGATCTCGCCAGCCAATATGTCAGCATCGATGGCGCGACCATGAGCAGCATCTTGAACGCGTCGTCCAGCGTGATCGCGCCCTATTCGAGCGCGAACATGGTGGTCACGGTCTCGGAAATAACCACCGATGCCAACGGCCAGGGCACCGTGACCTGGAGCGACTCGCTCAACGGCACCCCGCGCACCGTCGGCTCCTCGGTCACCCTGCCGACCGCCCTGCAGACGCCCAGCATTTCGCTGATCTGGGGCGAAGTGACCTACCCGTACCAGCCGGTAGGGGGTTATTTCCTCACCGGCACGATCAACTTCTACCAGAGCACGTATTTTTATCCGCGATTGTCCAGTTCAATCGCCTGCAACGGCTGCTGAAGCCGACTACTGGCTCAGCCGCGCCGTCGCGATCGCCTCCTGGAACAATGTCTGCATCGCCGCGGTGATGTCGCCGTCCGTGGTTACCGAGAAGAACAAGCCCGGCGACGCGCAGCTTTCCAGGTTGGGACTGATCTCGCTTTGGAACGGCGCGATCCAATTGTTGTACCAGGCATTGGTGGGAAGCGGCAGGTAGACGGTGTAGAGGACGGCGATGTAGATGCCGCGGTTCTTCACCGTCGTGCACCAGGTCGTGTCGAACGGCTGCTGGCAGCGGCTGCCGTCAAGCTGCTGCGAGCAGGTCGAGGAGACCTCGTCGTCGACGCCGTCGGTGACGATGAACAGCACCTCCTGCGACGTGCTGCCGGCGGTGCCGGTCCCCGGATTGGGCATGATGCTGTTGATCTGCGACATAGCCGCTTCGAAATCGGTGTCGGTGTCGTTGTTGTTGTTGTCCTTCGTCAGCCAGTTGTTGGAGTAGACCTCGAGCACGTTGATGTTGGCCGCGGCCGCCTGCGCGTTGGCGAGGTTCGACGTCAAGAGCTGGATGGTGCTGAGGCCGGAGACGTTGAACGTATAGATCGCCATCTGATATTGCGCGTTGTTCGACGTTTCCATCGCCTGCGCCGTGCTCATCAGCGCCTGGGTCGCGGTCGCCATGTTCTGGATGCGCGTCACCACGCCCAATTGCGCGGCCAATGTATAGTTGTCGACGCCGTTCGGGTTGCCGAGGTTGTCCGCGGACGGATGGGATTCATGGCAGGCGAAAGCACAGCCGCCCTGCGCCGAGGTGTTGGCGACCATGGTGTTGATGCCGGCGGTCGTCGCTGCGATGTTCATCGACGGCGAATTGTCGAGCAGCAGATAGAAATTGATGTTCGGCGCGACCGTCGCGGTGGCGGTAGCGGTTCCGGAAATCGCCCAGTTCTGCTGTCCGAGTACGCTGGGCACCCAATTGGCCGAGTTAGCCGTATAGCTGACGGTGACGGTGCGGGTTAGGCCGCTGGCGGTGACGTTGACGACCGGCGGATTGTAGGTCAGCCCGCTGATGCCCGACGCCTGGGCGTTGAAGATGTTCGCCGCCGCCGTCGTCGCCGCCGCCACCGTCTGGTTCATCATTTCCGGCGTCACCGCCGCGAGCGCGGCGGCGTCGGCCGCCGCATCGAGCTCTGCCCTTTTCTGCGTGGCAGCGGTGAAGTCCAATGCCAAACCGGTCAACAGGATGATGGGAACGAGCGACAACGCAAAGATGATGGCAACGTTGCCGCGGCGGTCGCCGAAGAATCGGCGCAAGAGGTTGCTAAGCATGGCCGTGCCCTGACGATGCATCGGAACGAGCTTTCTCCATCCTTGGCCAATAAGCGACAGGCATTGATTTTTAGTTGCGCGAAACGTATAGCGAACGCCGTTTGCATCGGCGTCTCGCCGCAGTCTGCGAATTTTTCCACAGCGACTTTGGCCCCGCCCGTCGCGTGCAAGGCCCGCCTCAGAATCCCGCCTCAAAATGCAGTCGCCGATCGCTTCAGATTGAATCGATTGCGCTCCATTCTCCCCAAATGGAGCATGGGCTTTTTCAGAACGCCGGGCCTCTAAAACGGATCAATTCGTGGCGGGCGCTTTCCAGATCACGCTCCGGCGCGGTGTTTCTGCGATCCAAGTAACAAAATTCTAGCATTTTCATCATAGAAGCCGATTGATCGGAGCAATTGCGCCATGCGCGAAGCAGCCGTGAAAAAGCCAGCCGTTCGTTTTCGGGGCGCGCCCGCGACGCTCTTCTGCTGCTGCTTACGTTCCTGTGGTTAGGCGCACGCGGCCGGACAATGGTTAAACATCCCTCAATCATTATGCAGCACTTTTGTCGGCGCCGGTCATACCGCATTTCCGCTGTGCAAATTTATTCGCCGAGACGCAAGCGAGGAGGTGCCCGGTGAGACGCGACATCAGAAATAGGCCGCTGCAGGCGGCGTCACGCTTCGCTCCGCTGCGCGCGCTGATCTCGCAATTCCGCGCCAACACGCGGGCCAATGTGGCGGTGATCACCGCGATTTCCGCGCTGCCGATCGTCAGCGCCATGGGCTGCGTCGTCGACTATACGATGGCGGCGACGGTCAAGACCAGGCTGCAGTCGGCCGCCGACGCGGCGACCCTTGCCACCGTTTCCATCAACTCGCCGATTGTCTTGGCTGCCAAGCAAATGAGCGGCAACGGCTCAGTTTCTGGCGGGCAATCCTACGCGCAGAATTTCTTCGCCGCCGACACCACCGCCTTCACCGGCGTCACTTACAACGCCTCCGTCACCAGGACCGGGCTGACAGTCAACGCGACCGTCACTTACTCCTATCAGGTACCGACCTATTTCATGAAAATCTTCGGCCAAAGCAGCACCACGATCTCGGGTTCGTCCACGGCGAGCTACTCGCTGCCGACCTACATCGATTTCTATCTGATGCTCGACGTTTCCGGGTCGATGAGCTTTCCATCGACGACTGCGGAACAGAACAGGCTGTTGGCCGTCAATCCCGACAATCTCGGCGAATACCCCAATGGCTGCCAGTTCGCCTGCCATTTCACCGCGCAGGGAGCCTGCAATCAGGGGAATCAAGGTCCCACCCCCGCCCTTGGCTCGAGCACGAATCCGCGGCCCGGTGGCTATTGCCAAGGCTTCCTCATTTCGCGCCTGGGAACTACGCCCACGTCTTTTGCCAGCGGCACGACGAATGTACAAAACGGAGGCAATATTAATTGGACCAATACGCCGGTCACGACCTGCTCGGCTCCCGGAACGACGTCCTGCATCCAATTGCGCGCCGACGCCGTCGGCTATGCGGTGAACGCCCTGTTGTCCCAGGCCTCAGCCACGGAAAACGATGACGGCATAGCGGATCAATTCGCGGTGGGACTGTTCCCGTTCATCCAGAATCTCTGCACCGCCGGCGCCAACAGCAGCAATTCCTGCTCGGTCGGGCTGACCACCAATCTTACCGGGGCGACGATCACCAACTTTGCGCAGCAGCTGGCGAACCTTTTGGATACCGGCGTGAATGCGACGCTGGGATCGGGCGGGACGCATTTCGAAAATGCGCTCTCCAGCATGAACAGCTTCATCACCTCGATCGGCACCGGCTCGAGCTCGTCCAATCCCCTGCCCTATGTCTTCATCGTCACCGACGGCTCGCAGGATTACCAGACCCAGTCGGGCGGCGGGTGGGGATCGCAGCACTGGACGGCCAACGCGACTGTCCCCTATCAGAATTCCGCGACCGTCATGCCGCCGAACACCGAAGACACCAACAATTATTGTCAGACGATGAAAAGTCGCGGCATCACGGTGGCCGTCCTCTACATTCCTTATGGAACCATCGTCGATCCAAATCCCGGTTTCGCCAATAACGAAGACGGCTACGCCAACAACAACATCCAGAACATTCCCACATCCCTGACCAGTTGCGCGTCGCCGAACTTCTTCTATACGGCAAGCACACCGGCGGCCATCCAGAACGCGCTGGTTACGATGTTCGAGCAGGCCGTGAGCACGGCGCACGTTACGCAATAACGTGATATTCATCGTGCCACCGGACCCGGATGTTTAGGAAGGAGCTCAAAAGCCAAAGAACTTTTCGCGCAGTGCATCTTCGTATCGTTTCTTGGCGACCTTCACCCTGGTGCGGACTTCCTCTTCCTTGAAGTGAGCCAGCTCCCATTTATCGACTTCAGCTATCGAATGATTGACCGACGCCAGCACCTCTTCCTGCCTGATCGCGGCAATCCATTCCTCGACTGTCGCCTTATAGGCGTTCTGCATCTGATCGAGCTCCGAAGCGTCGCCCGGCATTCAAGACCTCCGCCGTTTGCTCAGCTGATCATACCGCCGAAAAAATGTTGCAGGTGTGTGACATTCGGTGGGCGACGCTCTCCTTCGCATTCGGCCGCCGCCTGCGCGGGTAGGAGGCGGCGAGCACGCCGATAGACGTCTGGAAACGCTTGATGACGAGGTTCGAGCAGGCGGTAGGCGCGGCGCACGTCACGAATTAGCTTCCGCTCATTTTCTGCCGTGACGCCGGGACGTTCGGGTCCTGCCGTTCGGCCGCGCGCGCGCTCATGTCAAGTGTCGCGCGTCGCAGAAGCGCCGCGCGGTGTCCACCGCTCGGGTCGGGATGGCGCATCTGGATGAAGAGCGACGCCGGCAAGGGCTATCGCCTCTCCCCTTCGGCGCCGCCCTGCATTTGGGCGAGATGCTATGGGGCAATATTGGCGCGGCCGACCGTCTGGATTTCACGGCGATCGGCCCTACCGTCAATCTGGTAAGCCGGTTGTCGGGACTATGCCGGCCGCGCGGCAAGGCGGTCCTTGTATCAGGTGCGCTTGCCGCCGAGACCGAAGTGCCGTTGATCGCGCTCGGCACGCATGTGCTGCGCGGAATCGCTTCTCCATGCGCGGTCTTCACCTTGCCCGAGGATTGAGTCGAAACTCCAGCACCGGTGGTTCCGGATAAGCAACGCCGCGCCGAGGCCAAGTCAAATGCCGATCGCGCGCAGGCCGCCAACGCTAACAGGAGCTGGGCACGCTGTTGTACTGGATACAAACGGCGCTGCGAGGGGTGACGTAGAGGCTGTCGGTAAAGTTGATCGGGCCGGTGAGAAAGGCGCCAAATACGGGCGTGTAGCTGTAGCTCACTGTAGCCAGGATCGCATAGCACGGATACGAGCCGCCGCACGAATTGCTGGCAAAGTTCGTCGGCAGGCTATTGTAGGGCGCTCCTGGCGTCAGCGCGGAGCCGTTGACCGTATAACTCCAGCTCACGACGGCGTTGGTAGCCGAAGTCGCCTTTATCTGCGAAATGACGATGACAGTCGGCGTATTCGAAAAAGGCGAGAGGACGGCGCTGGTCGCGCCGGTGATCGCCGTCATGTCGGTCGCGCTGATCGCGTTGCCGCCAGTGCCATATTGATTGGTGACGGCGGCGAGCGTGAAGGTCGCCGAGCGCACCTTCATATAAAGGGCAATTGCGTTCCCCGCGTCGAATGACGCGAGGAACATGATCAACAAAACCGGCATGACGATTGCGAATTCAACCGCGGCGACACCGCGCTTCGACGCGACGAAACGCCGGCAAACGATCGATGGTGCGCGCATCATCATCAGTACGGCTCGACGCGAAACGCGCTGACGCCCATCATTTCCGCAGCGCTGTTGGGAAGGTTGGCTAGCATGAAGCCGAGCGGCCCGCTGACCACCGGCCATTGATAAACCAACTGCACGACCATGATTTCGCCCGGGTTGCCCGGATTGTACGCCCAGTTCGTGTTGAGCACGCCGTCGGTATACAATTGCGGCGCCGAGGTATTGGCGGACGCGAACGAAGCGTAGTTCTGCACGATGATGATCATGTTGCCGCAATTGAATATCGTCGCCGGGCAAACCGTGTTGACGACCGTGCTGGCCGACCAGCCGTTATTCTGCGCCTGCCCGGTCATGAAATAGCGGCCTGCTTCATCGGCGGCGTTTTGCAAGGCCATCTGCGCAAACACGAACACACATGTCTGCAGCAAGGCGAGCAGCGTCGCCAGAAAGGCCGGCGCGATGAGCGCGAACTCGACGGCGGTCGCCGCCGCGCGCGCGCGGCGGAAACGACGCACCCTCCGCGCACAACGTCGAAAAGTCTTCGCCAAATTCTGAATCATGCCGAGCGTGTCTCAATCAACCGGCAGTCTGCCCCGCTGCGCGGGCGACCGATCGCGCCGCGGAATTTGCGCTTCTGTACTCACTCGCCAATAAAGGAGAGGCATTGATTTTCCGTTGCCCGCGATGCAGAGCGGACGCGGCTGCATCGTTAACAGCAGGTTGAAGTCGGCTGCGACGGAAGCAGCGAATCGCGACCGTCTTCACGACGGCCGACCGCGCCGCCGCAGACACGACAGCGCTACTGCTCGAGCACGAGCTCGCCGCCGCTATATTCGAAACGACGCAGCCGCGACAGGAACGACAGGCCGAGCAGATTGTCGCTTAAAGCCTCGTCGGGCAACACCACCGCGGCGACGTCGCGCACGACGAGGTCGCCGACCTCGACCAAATCGAGCCGGATCGGCGCCGCGCGCACGGCGCCGTTCGCGGTCTTGACCGCGGCGACGAAATCGCGCTGCGCGGGATGGACGCCGAGCCGGGCGGCGTCGCTCTCGGTCAGCGCGATCACCGAGGCGCCGGTATCGACCATGAAATTGATGCGCCGGCCGTCGACGCGAGCATCGACCAGAAAATGGCCGCGCGCGTCGGGTGGCACGACCACCGAGCGTGAATTGCCGGCCGCGGCGACGCCCGGCGCTGCCGGCCGCGCCGCTGCCGCCGGCTTCGGGGGTGCGCGCATCTCGCTGGCATAGCGCGGAACCAGGAAGCCGGCGGCAAGCGCGAGGGCGGCGAAAATGACGACCGAACGCATGAGGAAGGCCGAGTTTGTCCGCGGCAATCCAAATCACGCGACGGCGAACGGCGTGCTAATGCGCGGCGGCGGCAGAGCGATTTTGCGTGGCGGTGGTAAGCCGCGGCTTAAGCGCATCGCCGGCATTTGAACGATCATCGGTCGGCGGGCACGTCAGCGGCCCCGATCGGCGCCGCCTCACGAATGGCAGCGCAGCAATCCGTCCCAGTCGCAGTATCCTCTTCCGATGCGGCAACAGCCGAAGGCGCGAGCCGAGCAATAGTAGACCTGATAATCCGAGCCGCAATGGTCGGCGCAATAGTAACTGCCGGTAGTGCTGTCGGCGGCGCAATGGTTCCGGAGTCGGCGGGGAAGCGCTTCCGGGTCCTGCCAGTCCGCTTGGACAACGAGCCCGTTCGCCGGCGGACGCATCCACGTGCCCGCGGGGCAGAGCGAGACCGACGCCAGCAGAGAAATGACAGCGAGCGCAAGAGCCTTCACCGGCTTTCACCCCGCAATCGCTTAGCAAAAAGGCCGACGCGGCCAGCTATATCAGAATTGCGGGCGGGACAGAAATCATTCCTCCCGGCGCCCGCCGGACTCGGGCATCAGCACAGCGGCGCCGACCGAGCTCACCGCGATCGGCGGCGCCTGCTCCGCCGCAGTAGAATCTGCCGCCAGCGGCGAGGATGCTGTCGCCGCGTGCGCCGGCTTGAGCGGCAGGCGAACGGTGAAGCGCGAGCCGTCGCCTTCCCTGCTCGTCACCGCGACCTGCCCGCCATGCAGATCGACCGCCATCTTCACCAGATAAAGACCGACGCCGGTGCCGACGATTCCGGAGACGTTGCTGCCGCGGTGGTAGCGCTGGAACAGCCGATCGAGGTCGCCGGCGGGAATGCCGATGCCGCGGTCGCTGACGGTGACGACGAGCGAATCGGCAGCGATCTCGGCATCGACGCCGATCGAGCCGCCGCCGGGCGAGTACTTGACCGCATTGGACAGGAGATTGCTGAACACCTGAAATAGGAGCTTGGCGTCGCCGATCATCGGCATCGGCGTTGCGGCGAACCGCTCGGTGATCTGCACACCCGGCGTCATCTCGCGGTGCAGCTGGCAGATCTCCCGCAGCAGCGCCGCCATATCCATCTCGGCGGGGTGGAAATAGAGTGCGCCGCCACCGTCGATCAGCCGCGCCGAGTTGAGCAGGTTGTCGATGATGTGCGTCAGCCGCAGCACCGCGGCGCGAATTTTTCCTGCGCGTTCGCCGATCTCGGCCGCGGCCAGCGATTCCTTGGTCTTGATCAGGCGCCGCGCGTGGCCGTCGATGATGGTCAGGGGCGTGCGGAATTCGTGCGAGGCCATGGAGACGAAATTGCGCTGCAGCAGTGCGAGGCGCTGTTCCTGGGCCAATTGCTCCTCGAGCATCGCGGCCTGGCGGGCGAGCATGCGCTGGCTGCGCATCAGCTCGATCGCGTTGTTGCGAAAAACCACGGCGGCCTGCGCCATCTCGCCAATCTCGTCGCGCCGGTCGGTTTCGGAAATGTCGATATCGGTGTCGTTGGCGGCGAGCCGGCGCATGCGGTCGGCGAGATGCAGGAGCGGGGCGGAAATGGAACGGCTGATATGGACGAGCACGGCGACGACCATCACCGCGGCGATCGCCATGCCGAGGAGGATGAGCCAAAACGCCTGCCGATAGGCGACGCCGAGCCGATTGCTGGCGAGCTGGGCGTTGGCGACCGCCTGATCGGTGAGTTGGCCGAGCGCGTCGCTCGCCGCATCATAAGCGGCGCGCGAGGTGCCGGCGTAGATCGCCAGCGCCTCCGCCTTGCGGTTGGTGCGCGAGAACACCAGCATCCGGTTGACGATTTCCCGATAGTCGTTCCAGTGCTGCTTGAACCGGTTGTAGGGAACGCCCTCGGCGGCATCGTGCCGAATCCGCTCGAAACCGCGCTCGGCCTCGGCAATGGAGCGGTCGAGCTTGGCCATCTCCTGCTCGGTCGCTGCGATTTCGGAGGGGTCGGAAGACAGCAGGTTGCTGCCCTCGATGGCGCGGAAATCAGAAGTGAAATTGTTGAGGTCGCCGAGCACCCGGGTCATCGGCAGCCACCGCTCGGCGACGTCGACGGAGAGCAGATTAAAATTGCTCAGGCGCCAGATGCTGAACAGGCCGAGGACGACGACCAGCAGAAAGAAGATCAGGAATACCGCGGCGAGGTGGACGCGGATCGAATGCGGCTGGCGCATCGGGGCGAGCCAAAATCGCGGCGCGGCGCGCTCGCGCACGGCCGCGTTGGCGCCGTTTCCTCCCTCCCGGGGATCGACGACCCCCGACCCGAGCACGGAACCGTTGCCGCGCATTGATTCCATCGAGATTTGCTCTAAAACGCCATCGCTTCAGGCGGCAGCGACCGGATTCGAGCTGTCGCGCGAAGCGTGATCTCTGCTAAAAGCCGGTTTTTGCTCTTCCTGATCGTGCCCTGAGCTCCAGTGTCCGGTACTCCGCATGGCCGAAGCGCACAAGAAGATTCTTTGCATCGAGGACGACCGCGAGACCGCGGCGCTGATCGCCGAGGAGCTGGTCGATCGCGGTTACGAGGTCATCGTTGCGCATGACGGTCGCGAAGGGCTCGCCGCCATCCTCAAGACCATGCCCGACCTGGTGCTTTCGGATATCAGCATGCCGGTGATGTCGGGCTTCGAGCTGTTGGAGCGCCTGGTCGCGCTGGCGCCGCGGTTCGCGAAAATGCCCTTCGTTTTTCTCACCGCGCTGACCGATCGAGACAACGAGCTCAAGGGCCGGCAGTTGGGCGCGGACGATTACGTGACCAAGCCGATCGATTTCGACGTGCTGGCGACGATCATCACGGCGCGGCTCGCCGGCGTGGCGCGAACCGGGCTGTGGCCGAAGGCGGTGGAGCTCAACGATCGCGAGGTGGAGATCCTGACCTGGGTGGCGCGCGGCAAGACTTCGGTCGAGATCGCGCAAATCATCGGCCTGACCAAGCGGACCGTGGATTTTCATATCGACAATGCGCGCGCCAAGCTCGGCGCCGCGACCCGAACTGAGGCCGTGATCAAAGCCAGCACCGGGCGGCTGATCGAGCCGTAGCGCCGATCCGGAAAAGTGGAATCGTCGGTTTTCCGAACCGATCCCACTAAAGAACAATCGATCCAGCTAAAGCGATCGCACTCTAGCGCCGCGCCAGCAAGCGCGGTCAGGTGCAATAAGCCGACGACAGTCCCCGCGGGCCGTGCATGGCTCCCCTGCCGCCCTGATCGAGCCGATAGCCGACGCCCGACTCTGAGACGATCAGTTGCGGATGCATCGGCTCGATCTCGACCTTTTGCCGCAGCTTGCGCACCAGAATCCGCAGGTACTGAACATTGCCGGCGTGACTGCCCCAAATTTCCTTGATCAATTGCTGATGGGTGACGACGAGCCCGACATGCGCGGCGAGCGCATGCAGCAGAGCGTACTCCTTGCGCGTCAACTGCACGCGCTTTCCATCCAGCGTCACCATCCTCGACACCAGATCGATCGACAGCGGACCGGCGCGCACCACCGGCTCCTTGTTGGTGCTGCGCAAATGCCGCCGCAGGGCCGCCTCGCTCCGCGCCAGGAGTTCCGAGATTCCGAACGGCTTGACCACGTAATCGTCGGCGCCGAGCCTCAGCAGCCGGACTTTTTCATGCTCGTCGGCGTGGATCGAGAGCACGATGACCGGAACGTTCGACCAGGACCGAATGCGCTCGAGCACCTCGGACCCTTCAAGATCGGGCAGGTTGAGGTCGAGAATGATCAGTTCCGGCGCGTCCATGGTCGCGGCTCGCAGCGCGACCGCGGCGTTCTCCGCTTCCAGCACGGTAAATCCGTGAAGCTCGAAGCCGGCGCGGAGAAAGCGCCTGATCGGCGCCTCGTCGTCGATAATGAGCACCTTGGTCATTAATCGTTGACCGCGTCGGCAAGCTCGGCCGCGTCCGCCGAGGCCATCGGCAGCCGCAGCGATATCGTGGTGCCGAGATTCGGCCCGGCGCTTTCGGCATGAAGGCTGCCGCCATTGGCGGCAATGAAGGTGCTGGCGATCCAGAGGCCGAGACCCGACCCGGAAGCGCCGGCGATCTGGCGGCCGCGGAAGGCGCGCCTGCCCACTTGGCCCTTCTCTTCCGCGGTCAAGCCGCTTCCCTGGTCCTTCACCGCCAGTACCACCTGATCGCGCTCGCAGCGGCCGGTGACTTTGATTTCACTCCCGGCCGGGGAATATTTCGCGGCGTTTTCCAGAAGCTGACCGAGCGCCTGTTCGACAAGAACGGCATCGACATGGACCAGCGGAACGTCGCGCGCGACATCGAGCGTCAGGCGATGCGAGGCGAGCCGGCGCTCCTTTTGCTTGACTGCGGCATTGACGATGTCCGTCGGATCGCTCCAGGTCAGTTGCGGGCGGACGCCCTTGGCGCTGATGCGCGAGGCGTTGAGCAAATCGCAAATCTCGTTGTCGAGCTGACCGGCCTGATCCTGAATCGTGTCGACCAGCGCATGCGAACGCCGATCATTGAGGATCGCGGGCAGCTGGTTGAGCACGCTGCAACTGCCCAGGATCGACGCCAGCGGCGTGCGCAATTCGTGCGACACCCCGCCGACCAGGGCGTCGCGGAGAATTTCGGTCCGATAGTTGATCGTTGCCTGCTCGATCGCTTCCTTCACCTGCAGATGCCTGAGGGTCACGGTCGCCTCCTCAAGCAGCGTTTCCACCCGTCGGGCGACGGCTTCGGCGCGCTCGCCGGGATCCTCGCCTAGTTCCACCGCTATGGCGCCGTAGCCGAGGATTTCCGGGGCAATAGCCCGCACCAGCCACGCTTTGCAGCTGCGCGGTTCGCGCACGGTCGATGCCGAGGGATTGTCCGCCGTCATCAACTTTGCCGCCGTGCGCCGAACCACCTCCGGCACGGCGCCATGATCGGCGTCGGGACTGCCGTCATCCGGCGCGGCGGCAAGGAGAACAGCGCGATACTTCAGCGTGTTTGAAAGATAGTCCTGAACCGCGAAAATCAGATCGCGAGCGGTCAGGCAGGTCGCGAGGCTCTGCGAGAAGCTGTGCAGCTCCCTGATCTCTCTTTCCCGACGGCTCACCATGACCGCCTCATTCTTGAGGCGCGCTGCGAGATTGCTGGTGACGATGGCCACCAACAGATAGAGAAGCAGATCGACGACGTCCTGCGGATTGTCGAGCCAGAAACTATACAGCGGCGGATAGAAGAAGAAATCCGCCGCCGCAGCGCCGGCAAAAGCCGCCGCCAAGCCCGGCACAATCCCCCACTGCGTGGCCGCGAGCACCACGGGCAGCATGTAAACCAGCGAAACGAGATTGAGCGGGACGAAGTAGTTGATCACCACCAGGCCGACCGTCGCCAGCCATACCAGGGCCAGTGTCGCCACGATCGGGATGGCGTTGGCGGCGAGGACGTTCGTCCAGCTTGTGCTGTCGCGGTTGCGGCCCTGGTCGATATTGTCGCCCTTCGGCACCGGCGCAGTGAGGTTGTGGAGTGCACCACGTTCTTGGAATGTCGACACGGGAATTGCCTTTCCGAAAGCGTTCAGTTCGGAGTTCTGCACGCGCCCGGCTGGCATTAATCGCAGTTACGTTTCCTCACATGTGTGTAGGAAGTCGAGACTGATTTTAACCAGAAGCAATAGCAATGCCATATCGGCAGATGCCGAAAATCGGCAAATTGCGCACAGATCACTCACGCCTTTGAGGCACTGCCTACGTTATCGGTAATTCTAGCGGACTCTCAGTGTGCGACGCAACAAGCGAATAATCGCCTCGCGCCACACTCGGAGTCTGGCCCGGCTTAGAAGTGCCAGATGAGGTCGGTGGCGGCGATGAGCGCCCAGTCTCTCGTCGGAGAGATGCCCGCGGCGGCATTGCCGTTGAACGCCGGCTGGTTGAGCGAGCGGTAGTAGCCGATTTCCGGACGGATCTCGACCTGCGGCGAGAACCAATGCTGCCAGCTCAACGCGACGTCGGCATAGGCGGTCGCTACGCCGGTGCGTTGCCCTTGCGGGTCGTTGAAATATTCGGTGCGCAAAGAGAAATTGTTCAGTTTGTTCGGCGAATAGTTGACGTAGAGCAGGAAGGTCTGCTCGTCCGCGGTGCAGGTCAGCGGGGCGCCGGCGACCATGTTGCCCATCTGGCTGGGGCCGAGGCACCACGCCGCGTTCGGCGCATTGAATGGGAGGATGTTCGGGCTGAACGGCGTGCCGAAATTGGTATCGAGGTAGTTAGCACCGGCATTGTTGAGGTCCGGCACGTTTCGCTCGTGGATGTTCCAGGTCTCGAAGGCAAAGTGCCAGTACTCGTTCCACTTGTGATAATAGGTGAAACCGATCCATTGCAGGTTGTTGTAGCCCCAGACGCCTGAGTTCCAGGCATCCATGACGAAGTTGAAGTCGTCTCTGCCGTCATCGCTGGTCCAGCGAAGGCCGGCCGTGATCGAGGGTACCGCTCCCGGATCCCTGAGCATCGATGTGCCGGGGTAAAGCGGATCTACGCCACAACCAAATCCGGCTCCGCACTGGTTCGTTAGTACGTACTGGTTGGCGACATGCGCACCCCAATGCCACGGCATCGCTTCGGTGCCGATGGTCGTGCCCAATTGCAGGATCCAGTTTTTGGTGACGGCCAAGGTGAACTCGATACCGGTGTTGGTGTAGTTGTCCCACGTATAGGTCAACGAATGCACGAAGGTGTAGTTATTGGGCGCGAGCTGCGCCTCGATGTCCGGGATCGAGATGAAGCGGCCGATGCGGACGTTGAGGCCCTGCATCACCGGGTAATACAGGTCCAGATACACCATCGGCATGTCGTAGATATTGACCGCATTTTCCTTCAGCAGCTGATTGCTGAACAGCCCGTAGGCCGTGGTGTAGCGGCCGTCGACACCATAGAGGCCGGAAATGCGGAAACCCCAGTCGAAATGATCGTTCTGCGTCTCGTCGGGCAGTCGCTCGATATAGAGCACCGCCTGGTCGAGCTGGATGGTGTTGGGCGTATAGTCATAAGAGACCGGCAAGTTGCCGGCCGGCCGCACCGTATTGGTGCTGATATTGGCGCCCGGTTCGACCCAGCCATAGACCTGGATGTGGGCGTCGCTCATCGCGTGGCCGAGCTGGGTATTGCTAAGCGCGACCATCAACGGGCTGTCGACCGAATTTGGCGTGGTCACGCCGATATTGATCGTGCCGCCATAGGGCCATTCGGTGAACGGCATCGGCGGCGTAGACTGCGGCGTGGGCGG
Source organism: Xanthobacteraceae bacterium (assembly GCA_035319735.1). GTDB lineage: Bacteria > Pseudomonadota > Alphaproteobacteria > Rhizobiales > Xanthobacteraceae > BOG-931. The sequence continues at coordinate 79,153 of DATHCD010000077.1, forward strand.
CCAGACCGCGTCGGAGCGGCGGCTGGGCGGCGCCTTCGGGTCCGCGGGCGGTACCGCCTTGCCCCATTCGAGCTCGTAATAGCGGTAAAGACGCGTGAAGAAATCGTCGCCGAGATACGCGTCGAGACAGCTGTAATTGACGTATGGGTCGCAGGGTTGGTTCTTGGCCGCCCTGGGCGACACCTTGGGCGCCGCGCAATTGTAGTCGACATAGGGATCGCAGTATCCGCCGGTGATCCACGCGCCGGGCAGTCCGTCAACCCATGCCTGAGGCCCCGCCGCCATTGAACGATTTGATGCTGTGACGGCAAGCAGCACGACGCCGAGCAAAAGGAACCGCTTCACGACACCCCCCAACCACCGCAACTGGCAAGCGACACACGCAGATGCGACGTGCGCTCTTCAGTGTTGAAACCCAGCACCTGCGATTTTTCGCAGCGACACGCGCAGAGTCGATATGGATGCAGCCGATTTTTTATATAAAAAAAATATCGTGCAAGCCCGTATCTAGCGTTCTTGCCACAATACTCATCTTGCAAGATCGCCAAAGCTCAATCGTCATGCGATTTTCATCATGCCGGGGCGGACGGCGAGAAAGCGCGGCGGGCATTGGGAAGAAACGATATTATCACATAAAAATAATGGCTTACGACGGAACGCATGACGGTTTCGGCTGCTCCCGGGCAAGGAAATGTACCATTTCAGTCACAGTAACCAAAATTAGCCGCGGAATCTCGCTCATGCCTGCTTCCTCCCTCCCGCATCACCCCGATTTGCGTCTCTTTCGCAACGACCCGTCCTGCACATAATGTCGGCAGTTCCGCGAGTTCCGGCACTCAGATACGAAGCGATGGCAGAAGGCGCTGCGAATGCCGCGGGCGATCCACCAATCTCAAATATTTTTTTTCTACGTCGACGGCTGAAAACAAATCTGGAATCGATACGGCGGCCCTGGCTAGACTTGCCTGCCGCCGGGACTGCCAGTTGCGCGACTCGAGCATTCACCATGTCGCTCACCAACGACGCCACCAGGAATGCCGGAGATACTGGCAGACGGCAGGCGGACAACGGCCTGACAAATTCGCACTTCCGCTTCGTGCCGAGAGAACTCGCGCTCAAGTGCCGCACGCTCATCGAGAGCTATCACGCCATGCACGGCTATGGCTGCCTGCCCGACATGCTGTGGCATTCGGATGCGCGCGACATGATCGAATGTCATCGTGATCTGACGAAAATTTTCAAGAACGCGGCAAAGTCGCGATGCGCCAAACGCGCCAACGAGTCGTTTTTGACCATTGCCACGATCGTCGTGTCGCTGGAGGCGTTGGCGCGCGACTTCGCCGGTTGGGGCAAGCGGTTTCCGGCGGCGAAGCGCGAGGCGGAGGAGCTATTGGGCGATCACGCGCCGCGGCCGCGCATATGGTTCATGGACATGTATCTGTACCCGCCGCTCGGCATTCATCGTCAATTTGCCAGCACGCTGGCGCCGTCCGCAGCAGCCGAACCGGTAACCACCAGGATTGAGTAAGAAAATAACTGACGTGCTCGCTCGCGCAAACGCCCCGCTCATCAGGCAGGCGGATTTGCTGGTCGCGAACGGGTCTTCCTGTCAAACTCTGACGGCTCACCAAACGGCGATCATGCAGATCAACACGAATGGTACTGCCGCGAGTCCGAAATAGAGCCAGGTCCGATAGCCTTGGGCGTCTTGAGGCGCCCGGAAAAGCTGCATCACCAGCCAGACACACACCGCAAAGCCCAGCAGCATCCGAACGAGATCACCGGGCGTGTCATAAGCCGTCCAGATAGTTTCGTTCTGGGGCATGCTGACGCGAAGCGTCACGACCAGCACGCAGGCGATGAACACGACACGCAAGACCGCGCCCGCGATGCGCAGGCGGGGTGTAATTTCGGAACCCGGCACTTTGGCCTTGTCGGGCGTGAGGCGTCGCGTCCATTCGATCGGGATCAACGACATCGCTTCCTCCAATCTCCTCACTCCAAGGGCCCAGCTTGGAATTTCTCCAAAATATATGCCTCTCCACCGCGGAAATAAAGATTGCATATAAATATTGGCATCTAGCATAAAGAAGAAGGATGCATCGGCCGCCGTTTCTATAAAAACGGTGTTAGATCAAGCATTTGCATGCGCAAATGCCTAAAGTTTAGGCGGCGATCCGAACTGGCGCCATTCGCAGCCCTATTCGACGATCGGCTTAAAAAAGTGGTGAAAAATAAACTGGGCGCGCTTTGGGGTCGCGCTTAGTGCTTCTCAGTGCTTGGGGCGGATCGTTGTGCCGTTGATGCCGGCAGCGATCCTTGCCGGTCCGCCGATACCGGATGGAGCAGAGAAGCGGTGCGCCAAGCCCGTCGCGTTGATCGTTCCGCGGTTCGCGGCGGTCGGGCTGACGATCGGGCCTGCGCCCGTGCGCAAAATTGGCGAACGATCGAGGCCGCTTTCGCGCTTTGCGATCCCCGCGTTTCCCGAAATACCCACCGCGCCAATGACAGGAGCCGGCACCGTAGTCGGGACATCGCGATGACCGCCGTCGCGCCGCTCCAGGCTCTCACGCCGAGCGAGAGGCAAACCGACGGAGTTGCGCACTATCCGATCGGACAACGTTGTCGGCCTCGACCACCGCCGCGGCGCCGGGCGACTGTGAGAGATGAGCCCGATTTTCGCTTTGACCTCGGCAATTTTTTCTCGCCGGCCGCCCAGACGATGCGCATGCACCATCATGCGGGTATCGATACCTTCGGGCTCCCCACCAGCATTGATGGGATTGGCGTTCTTCAGCGGCGCTTGAGTCCCGTTCCGATTCCCCTCGCCGACCAAAGCTTGGCCGGCATCGCTTTTGCCCTCGAGCGGATCCTTTTTCTCGAACTTTGCCGCGTCGCCCGCATCGTCCGCGCCGGAAAACGGCCGCAAGCCGTCTTGCCCGGAGCGGATCAATCCACCGGCGTCGCGGGCACCGGAATCGGCCTCCTGGGCAATGCCCGCCTCAATCGCCAACGCGGCGAACAGCGCGATCGCAAACAGACGAGAACCAATCCTCACGCTTTTCTCCGTCGCCATCGAACGCTCACTCGGCCGGCTGCCGCGCCGGCGGCTCGCCGGCCGCGGATTCGCCGCGGTCTGCCCAGCCGAGGAACATGGTCTGAATCGCCGGCACGACCACGAGCAGGATGATCGGGCCGATGAACATGCCGCCGACGACCACGGTCGCGAGCGGCCGCTGCACCTGGCTGCCGATGCCGGTCGAGACTGCCGCCGGCAAAAGCCCGATGCAGGCCGACAACGCCGTCATCAGCATCGGCCGCATTCGTTGCGAGGCGGCATGGAACATCGACTCGATCGTACCGACGCCGCTCGCCCTGACCTCGTTGAAATAGGTCATGATCAGGATGCCGTTCATGACCGACACGCCGAACAGGGAAATGAACCCGACCGCCGCCGAGATGCTGAAATTAAGGCCGGAAACATAAAGCGCCAACACGCCGCCGCCGGCCGCAAAAGGAATCCCCGCGAGCACCATCAAGCTGTCGCCGAGCGAATTGAACAAGCCGTAGAGGAGCACGACGATCAAGAGCAGGCTTATGGGAACGATCACGGCGAGCCGTGCCTGCGCGTTTTGCAGATCTTCGAACTCCCCGGCCCAGACGATGCGATAGCCGCCGGGCAGCTTCACGTTCTCGGCGATTCGCTGTTGCGCCTCGGCGACCGCGCCGGCGAGATCGCGGTCGCGGACGCTGAACTTGACCGGAATATAACGCTCGCCCGACTCGTGATAGATGTAGGATGCACCGGTATCGAGCGTGATGTCGGCGAGCTCGTCCAGCGGAATATACGCGTTGGCCCCGCTCGGGGTCTGATAGCCGACCTTGACTTTGCGCGCCGCCTCAAGGCTCGATCGATATTCCGGCGGCAGTCGAACGACGACGCCGAATTGTCGGTCGCCCTCAAGCAGCGTGGTCGCCAGGGTGCCGCCCAGCGCCGCCTGCACCACAGTGTTGACGTCGCCGGTATTCAGCCCGTAGCGGGCGGCCTTTTCGCGATTCACCCTGATGTTGAGGTTCGGCTGCCCCAGCACGTGGAAAATCCCTAGGTCGGTGATGCCTTTTACCTGCTGCATCTGCCGCATCACCTCGGCGGCAAGCCGCTCAATCGTCGACAAGTCGCGGCCGATGATCTTCACCGAGTTGGCGCCTTTGACCCCCGAGAGCGCCTCTTCGATATTGTCCTGAATGTACTGAGAGAAGTTGAAATCGACGCCCGGCAGCTCGTCGTTGAATTCCTTCTGCAATTGCGCGATGAGCATGTCCTTGGTGAAGCCGGTCGGCCATTCTTCGTACGGCTTCAACGGCACGAAGAGCTCGACGTTTGAGAAGGGCGAAGCGTCGCTGCCGTCATCGGGCCGGCCATGCTGGGACACCGCGGTGAGCACTTCGGGATGGCGGAGCAGGATCTCGCGCATTTTGGCCGCCGCCGGCTCGCCGGCCTCGAGCCCAATCGTTGGCGGCATCGAGGCGCGAATCCACAAATTGCCCTCCTCCAGCGCCGGCAGGAACTCGCCGCCAAGCCGCGTCAACAAAAAGCCGACGACGAGCAGAAAGACGACGGCCGAGGCCAGCATGGTCTTGCGGTGGACCAGCGACCAACGCAGCACCGGCACGTAAGCCCAACGCAGCACCCGCACGACGATGGTCTCGGTCTCCTCGACGTGCTCGGGAAGCAGGAACGAGGCCAGCACCGGCGTGATCGTAAATGTCGACAGCAGTGCACCGAACAGCGCCAGCCCATAGGTTCGCGCCATCGGGCTGAAAATCTGACCCTCGACCCCTTGCATGGTGAACAACGGCACGAACGCCGCAACCGTAATCAGCGCCGAGAAGAAAATCGCCATGTCGACCTGCAGCGCGCTGGCAAAGATCAGCCGTAATCGGTCGGTCCAATGCGGGCCGTGCGCCGCGCCGGCCGTTCTCGTCGGGTCCTGCCCAAACTTCCCCTCCGCGAGCTGCTGCAGCAGGCTTTGCCGTTCCGCCGGGCTCTGAAAATTCCTGAACACGTTTTCGATCAAGATCACCGCCGAATCGACGATGATGCCGAAATCGACGGCGCCGACCGAGAGCAGGTTGGCGTCCTGTCCCATCAGCACCATGATGATGACGGCGAAAAACAGCGCGAACGGGATGTTGACGCCGACGATGATGGCGCTGCGCAAATTGCCGAGGAAAATCCATTGGATGAAGAAGACCAGCAAACAACCAAAAATCAGGTTGTGCAGAACCGTATGGGTGGTGACCGACACCAGTGTCGAGCGATCGTAGTAGGGAACGAGCTTGACCCCCAGCGGCAGGGTGCCGTCGCTGTTCATCTGGTCTATTTTGGCTTTGATGCGCGGTATGATGTCGTTGGTGTGATAGACCCGGCCCATGACGACAATGGCCAACGCCACGTCGCTGTCGTGGTCCTTACCGGCGATGCCGAGCCGCGGCACGTGGCCGACCGAAACCTTGGCGACATCCTTCACCTGTATGGGGACGCCGTTGACCTGAGCGAGCACGACGTTCTCGATATCGTTCACGCGCCAACCCTGGGTCAGATCGCCGTCGCCGCCCGAGTCCATCAGCCCGATGCCGCGGATGTTCACGGATTGCTGGCCGACGGTAATCTCGCGGCCGCCGACATTGATGTTGGCGTTGCCGAGAGCGGAAATGATTTGCGGGATGGTGACATTATAGGCATCGAGCTTGTGCAGATCGACGTCGACGTCATATTGCTTGGTCGTGCCGCCCCATGAATTCACCGCCACGACGCCCGACACGGTGAACAGCCGCCGCGTGACGATCCAATCCTGCACCGTACGCAGATTGGTGAGCCCGAAGTGCGGCGGGCCTACCACCTGATAGCGAAACACCTCGCCGACCAGGCTCGACTGTTGAATGACCGGCGACTGGCCGCCAGGCAGATTGACGTTCTGCTGCAACATCATTTGCGTTTGCGTATAGGCGAAGTAATAGTCGACCCCATATTTGAAGGTGACGCGAACAAAGGACAGGCCGTAAAACGACGTTGAACGGATGTTTTCCACCCCGGGAGTGATGTAGAGGCCGACCTCCATCGGGATCGTGTAATAGCGTTCCATCTCCTCGGCCGAGAGACCGGCCGCCTGGGCGGTGATTTCGAGAATGACGGGCGCCGGATTGGGATAGGCCTCGATGTTCAGCCTGCTGAAGGCGACCAGCCCGGCGGCGATGAAGACCAACAGGCCGAGCAGGATGATCGGGCGCCGGGTCAGCCCAAATGCGACGATGCCCTTGAGCACGGCTAGCCTCTTTTACCGGTGTGCCGGGTGCTGCAGAGCTTCATGGGCTCCCCGCGATCGCCACCATATTGCTGAGAAAGATCGCGCCTTCGGTCGCGACCAGTTCGCCGACCCGCACACCGTCGAGGATCTGGCGTAAACCGTCGCGCCGGTCGCCGATCTTGACCGTGCGCCTAGTGAACCGGCGGCGGTCGGCGGTCACCCAGACCGTTTGCGTGCCGTCGCCTTCACGCACCACGCCGGCAAGCGTAACCGCCGGAGAACGGACCGGCGCAGCAATGCTGATGACGAAATTAGCGAACATGCCGGAGCGCAATTCGTGCCGCGGGTCTTTGATCTCCGAGCGCACCAGAACGCGACGGGTATTCGGGTCGACGCTCGCTCCGATCGTGGTGATCTTGCCGTCGAAGACCCGATCGGGAAACGCGCCGATCTTGACCCGCACCTCTTGTCCAACGCGAAACGCCGGACTGTCGGTCTCGATGACGTCGGCCAGCATCCACATGGTGTCGATGTCGGCCACGATATACGGCGCCGGCGGGCTGCCCGGCTGTACCAACAGCCCCGGCGCCGCAACGCGCGCCGTGATCCGCCCGTTGATCGGGCTCGGCACCACCAGCGTCGGGTCCGCCTTGCGATCGGCGACGATGCCGTCGATCTCGGCATCGGACTTGCCGAAAATACGCACCGCATCGCGCGCCGCCCGCAGATTGCCTTCGGCGGTCTGCTGGTCGGAAGCCGCTTGTTCCAAATCGTGCTGCGATACCGCCAGCGTCTTATAAAGCTCGCGCAGACGCGCCAGATTGCGCGTCGTTAGCTCCAAAACGCCCGCCGCCGCGATCAGGGTCGATTCGGCCTGCAGCAGATCGGGGCTGTCGATGGTGAACAGCGTCTGGCCTTTCTTCACGTCGTCGCCGACCGCGGCGTAGAGCGCGATGATCCGCCCCTGATAGGGCGTGAACACCTGCACCGCCATGTCCTCGTTGAAGTCGATGCTGCCGACCGCCTCCTTCTCGACCGGAAACTCGTGTTCCTCGACCGGCTCGACCTTGACCGCAGCGAGCTGGGAATCCGACAGATTGAGGCTGTCGCGATCGGGCGCAGGCGCGTCCGGCGTATTGCTCTGTTCGGCGCTCGCGTTCGTCGTCGTGGTCAGCTCGGGCCTTGAGCCGCCGCTCCAATGCTGCGCGCCGTAGGCGATGATCGACGCCGCGGCGAGCGCGCCGACAAGCATCGCTCTTGCCCGGTTGTCGGTTATGCGCGCAACCATGGATAAATCGCACCCAGCTGGTCAGAACCGCTGCGAAATGGGCATTACCCAGCTCAGCCCGTCTACTGTAATTAATCACAGAACTCGGATTAATCACACCGGACTTTGCGACTCATCACAGTTTATCGCGGCGACATCATTTCGTTACTTTGCGCCGATGATGGCTCATTGAGTCGCTTGGTGATGCTGACTGCTCCGGGTGGGGCGCATGGCGCAGACTCGCAGGAAAATCCTGTGCATCGAAGATGATCGCGAGACCGCCCGGTTGATCGCCGAGGAACTGACCGATCGCGGTTTCGAGGTCAGCGTCGCCGAAAGCGGTCAAGAAGGCCTCATGGCCATCATGAGGCGCACACCGGACCTGGTCTTGTGCGACGTCAGCATGCCGACGATGACCGGCTTTGACGTGCTCGAACGGTTGAACGAAATCGCCCCTCGCCTCGGACGAATCCCCTTCATATTCCTGACGGCGCTGGCCGATCGGGACAGCGAACTCAGGGGCCGGCTTATGGGTGCCGACGACTATGTCACCAAACCCATCGATTTCGACCGACTGGTCTTCATCATCAACGCGCGAATTACCGGTATCGCGCGGACCAAGCTGTTGCCAAAGTTCGTGAAGCTGAAGGACCGCGAGATCGAAGTCCTGACCTGGGTGGCGCGCGGCAAGACGTCTGCCGATATTTCCCGCAAGCTCCATTTGTCCAAGCGGACAGTCGATTTTCACCTCGATAATGCCAGGATCAAACTTCGCGCAGCGACTCGGACCGAGGCGGCGATCAAGGCGGTGGCGAGCGGCCTGATCAAGCCGTGATACCGGCTCGCTTGGTCTTCGAGGTGGCGGCTTGGGCGGAACGTCCTTTCGGCTCCGCGCACCGCACCTGCCGCGGCTTGTTCCAAATTTCGCAGAAGCCGAGCATCATTCAGGAATGGACGGGGATTTGAAATTGCGCCTTTGCGCCGCCGGGCTCGCCGCCGCGGGCACTGCCGCGGCTTTCATGCTCACGGCCCGACCCGCCGCCGCTGTCGATCAGGTCCATGATGAGATCCAGGTCTACAACGCCGAGATCGCCGAGATCGGGCAATGGACCTACGAGCAGCACCTGAACTATGCGTGGCGGGGCCAAACGCAGGCCGAGTTCCCGGGCGGTTTTGTCTCCAACCACAGCCTGCAGGGCACTCCGGAGTTTGCCTATGGTCTAACCAACTGGTGGGAGGCCGGCTTCTATCTGCCCTTCGCGGTTAATGGCGCCGGCGAGGTCCTTTCCGAGGGAGCTAAGATCCGCAGCCTGTTCGTGATCCCGGACGCCGGCAAGCGCAGCTTCTTCTACGGCGTCAATTTCGAGCTCGGCTATGAAATGCCGCAGTTCTCATTGACGCGATGGGCGCTCGAAATACGGCCGATCATCGGGGTGCGCAACACCCAGTGGGAGTTCATCGTCAATCCGATCGTCGACGTCGGCTTCGGCGAGGCCGGCGAGGCGGATTTCGCCCCGGCGCTGCGCCTTGCCCGCAATCTGGGCGAGGACCGGTTCATCGGTCTCGAATACTACGCCGACTTCGGCAAGATCGGCGATTTCCTGCCCTTGCGCGAGCAGAGTCAGCAATTGTACGCCGTCACCGACTTCAAGCTGGACAAGCTCGACGTCGAACTCGGCCTCGGCTACGGCTTCACCCCCGGATCGGACGGCCTCGTCATCAAGGCCATCATCGGCTACGCGTTTCCCGTTCCCGGCAAGAGCGACGACGGCGGCAGTTCGCCGGCCACGCCCTTGGCCATGGGCGCGTCGGCGCGAGCGCAAAACCCGTGGAGCATGAAATAAAACACCGCTCTTAATGGTCGAGCAATCGCACCGCCGTTTTATCGCCTCATGGATGCCTGGGCCGGAAGTTGGTTCCGTTGATGACGCCTGCGACGATCTTCGGCGCGCCGCCAATGGCGCTGCCGCCCGAACCCGGGCGGACCATATCGCGACCGTTGATCATCGAATGATTCAACGCCGTGTTGATGCGCAGATCGTGCGGCCTGCCGCCTACTGCCGGCAGCGGGACAAACGCTCGCCGGTGTAGATCGGGCGCGACAGCGTCCACGCCGCGATTTCCCGCAGGACCCGTGCCGTTCGGCCTGCCTTCCACGACGGGTCGGTCGATGAACTTCACGTCGGTTGCCTTGTTGTCGACTTTCACCTGGCGCACGGATAGTCCGATCGCATTTCTCATGACGCCAACCCAGGCGCCGCGCGTCCAGTTTCGGTGGCGGTCGCTGAAATTTCCCGAAGCGTGGACGGTCTTGGGCCCGCGCCAATCGTGCATTTTCAGAGAATGTCTGGATTTGGATGGTCCCGGGATCGACAGGTTGGTGTCGATCGGGCCCGTTCCGCCTTCGGTCTGAACTTCAACCGGAGCGAAGTCTTGGGCCGAGGCGGCGTCAACCGCTGCCCCGCCGAGCATAACGAGCTGGACGGCGAGCAATTTCGCCAGCAACGGTGTGCGGGCGTTCACCGGGCCCATCATTCGGCCGGCGTGAGCTCGCTCGCACCGGGCGAGGCGTGCGAACCGTGCTCGCGCTCCAGGAACATCATGCGCAGCGCCGGCACCACCACGAGCAGCATGATCGGCCCGACCAGCATGCCGCCGACGACCACCGTGGCCAGCGGCCGCTGCACCTGGCTGCCGATGCCGGTCGAGACCGCCGCCGGGAGCAAGCCGATGCAGGCCGACAGCGCTGTCATCAGCATCGGACGCATCCGCTGGGTTGCCGCATGGTACATCGCGTCGACAGTGCCCATGCCGGTTCTTCTGACTTGATTGTAGTAGGTGATCATCAGAATGCCGTCCATGACCGACACGCCCAACAGCGATACGAAGCCGATCGCCGACGAGATGCTCAGATCAAGACCGGAAACATACAGCGCCAGCACGCCGCCGCTGACCGCGAACGGAATGCCGGCAAGCGCTAACAGACTGTCGCGCAGCGAATTGAACAAGCCGTAGAGCAGCACCATGATCAGCAAGAGGCTGATCGGAATGATGACCGCGAGCCGCGCTTGCGCTTTCTGCAGGTCCTCGAACTCGCCGGCCCAGATGATGCGATAGCCGACCGGCAGCTTTACGTTCTTGGCAATGCGCTGCTGCGCTTCGGCGACGGCGCCGCCGAGATCGCGATCGCGAACGCTGAACTTGACGGGAATGTAGCGCTCTCTCGACTCGTGATAGATGTAGGAGGCGCCGGTATCGAGCGAGATGTCGGCGAGCTCGCTCAGCGGAATGTAGGCATTGACCCCAGCCGGGGTCTGGTAGCCGACCTTGATGTCGCGGACCGCTTCCAGGCTTTCGCGATACTCGGGCGGCAGCCGGACCTGGACATTCCAGGCGCGGTCGCCCTCGAGCAGCGTGGTCGCTATCGCGCCGCCCAAAGCGGCTTGAATGACGGTGTTGACGTCGCCGGTATTCAGGCCGTAGCGAGCCGCTTGTTCGCGATTCACTTTGACATTAAGGTTGGGCTGTCCCTGCACGTGGAAAATGCCGAGATCGGCGATGCCGCGGACTTGCGTCATTTCGTGTTGGACCTGAGTGGCTAAATCCTCCAAAATGTCCTGGTTGCGCCCGATGATCTTGACCGAATTGGCGCCTTTGACGCCGGAGAGCGCCTCTTCGATATTGTCCTGGATGTATTGTGAAAAATTGAAGCTCACCCCCGGCAATTCGTCGGCAAACTCCTGCTGCAGCTTACTGATCAACATGTCTTTGGTATAGCCCGTCGGCCATTCTTCGTACGGCTTGAGCGGCGCGAACAACTCGACATTGGAGAAGGGCGACGCGTCGCTGCCGTTGTCCGGCCGGCCGTGCTGGGAAACCACATGCAGCACTTCGGGGTGGCGGAGCAGGATTTCGCGCATCTTCCCCGTTGCCGGTTCACCCGCCTCAAGCCCAATCGTCGGCGGCATCGACGCCCTGATCCAGAGATTGCCTTCTTCCAGGTGCGGCAGGAACTCGCTGCCGAGCCGCGTCACCAGCAAGGCGATGACGGCGAGGAAGATGCCGGCAATCGCCAGCATGGTTTTCCGGTGCCCCAGCGACCAGTGCAGGGCCGGCGCGTAAATCCGGTGCAACAGGCGCACGACGATGGTCTCTGTTTCCGCCACATGCTGCGGAAGCAGGAACGAGGCAAGGACCGGCGTGACCGTGAAGGTTGACAGCAATGCCCCGGCAAGGGCCAAGCCGTAGGTTCGCGCCATGGGATTGAAAATCTGACCTTCGACTCCCTGCATGGTGAACAGGGGAACGAACGCCGCCACGGTGATCAGCGCCGAGAAGAAAATTGCGTTGTCGACCTGAAGGGCGCTGGCCAAAATCATGCGCAGGCGGTCGGTCCAGCCGCCCTCCACCGAGCGCGTCGGATCGGTGCCGAACGCTCCCTCCGCGAGATGCTGCAGGACGCTTCGTCTGGCTTCCGGCGGCGCCTGGAAGTTCCGGAAGATGTTTTCCACCAGGATCACCGCCGAATCGACGATGATGCCGAAATCGACGGCGCCGACCGACAGCAAATTGGCGTCCTGTCCCATCAGCACCATGATGATGACGGCGAAAAACAACGCGAAGGGGATATTGACGCCGACGATGATGGCGCTTCGCAAATTGCCCAAGAAAATCCACTGGATCAAAAAGACCAACACACAGCCGAAGATGAGGTTGTGCAGCACGGTATGGGTGGTAATGTTCACCAGGCCGGTACGATCGTAGTAGGGAACGAGCTTGACTGCCGGCGGCAGCTCGCCGTCGGTGTTCAGCTTCTCGATTTCCTCCCTGATCCGGGGCACCACGTCATTGGTATGAAAGGTGCGCCCCATCACCACAATCGACAGGGCGACATCGCTGTCGTGGTCGAAGCCAGCAATGCCGAGCCTCGGCACGTAGCCGAGTGAAACCTTGGCGACGTCCTTGATCTGAATGGGAACGCCGTTGAACTGGCCGAGAACGACATTTTCAATGTCGTTGACGTGCCAGCCCTGGGTCAGATCTTCATTGCCGCCGCTGTCGAACAGTCCGATGCCACGGATGTTCACCGACTGCTGGCCGACGGTGATCTCGCGGCCGCCGACATTGATGTTGGCGTTGCCAAGGGCGGAAATGATCTGTGGTATGGTGACGTTATAGGCGTCGAGTTTGTGCAGATCGACATCGACATTGTATTGCTTGGTCGTGCCGCCCCATGAATTGACCTGCACCACGCCGTCGGTGACGGTGAACAAGCCTCGCGTAGCGATCCAGTCCTGCACGGTGCGCAGGTTGGTGAGCCCGAAATGCGGCGGGCCGAGCACTTGGTAGCGATAGACCTCGCCGACCAGGCTCGATTGCTGAATCGAGGGTATCTGATTGCCCGGCAGGGTGACGTTCTGCTGCAGGCTCAGCGCCGCCTGCGTATAGGCGAAGAAATAGTCGACGCCGTAGCGGAAGGTGACGCGGACAAAGGTCAGACCGTAAAATGAGGTGGAGCGGATATTGTCGATCCCGGGCGTGGGGTAGAGACCGATCTCCATCGGGATGGTGTAATAGCGCTCCATCTCTTCGGCCGAGAGACCGGCCGCCTGCGCGGTGATTTCAAGAATGACCGGCGCCGGATTGGGATAGGCCTCAATGTTCAGCCTGCTGAAGGCGACGAGCCCGGCGCCGATAAATACCAAAACGCCCAAAAGGATAATGGGGCGTCTGGTCAGGCCAAACGCGAGAATAGCCTTCAGCACGGACCGCCCCTAACCCGCATGCGTCGGCCAAGAATCGTCATTGGGTCCCCGCAATCGTCACCATATTGCTGAGAAAGACCGCGCCTTCGGTGGCGACCAGTTCGCCCGCCTGCAGGCCTTCGAGAATCTGCCGATAGCCGCCACGGGCTTCGCCGATCTTGACGGTGCGCCTGATGAACCGACGGCGGTCGGCGGTGACCCAGACCGTCTGCGTGCCGTCGCCTTCGCGCACCACGCCTGCAAGTGGGACCGCCGGAGAACGCACCGGCGCGCCGATGCTGATCACAAAGTTCCCGAACATACCCGAACGCAGCTCGTGCTGCGGGTCGTTGATCTCCGAGCGAACCAGAACGCGGCGGGTATTCGGATCGACGCTCGCTCCGATCGTGGTGATCTTGCCGTCGAACGCGCGTTCGGGAAATGCGCTGAGCCTGACGTGCACTTCTTGTCCGAGGCGGAACGCCGGGCTGTCGGTCTCCACCACATTGGCCAGCATCCACATCGTACCGATGTCGGCGACAACATAGGGAGGGGGCGGGTTGCCCGGCTGCACGAACAGCCCGGGCGCCGCGGTGCGCGCCGTGACCCGGCCATCGATCGGGCTTGGCACTACCAGCGTCGGGTCCGCCATGCGCGCGGCGACAATTTTATCGATCTCGGCGTCGGTCTTGCCGAAGATACGCACAGAGTCGCGCGCCGCGCGCAGATTGCCCTCAGCGGTTTGCTGATCGGAGATCCCCTGTTCCAACACAGCCTGCGATACCGCGAGCGTCTTGTAGAGCTCTCGCAGACGCGTCAGGTTGCGCGTGGTCAGCTCCAACACGCCCGCGGCGGCGATCAAGGTCGACTCGGCTTGCAGCAGGTCGGGGCTGTCGATCGTGAACAGCGTCTGACCTTTCTTCACATCATCCCCGACCGCGGCAAACAGGGCGATGATCTTGCCCTGATAGGGCGTGAAGACCTGCGTCTCCATGTCCTCGTTGAAATCGATGCTGCCGACCGCCTGCTTTTCGACTGGAAATTCGTGTTCTTCGACCGGCTCGACCTTTACGGCGGCGAGCTGTGAATCGGAAAGATTGAGGGTGAACGCGGCGTTGGAATCGGCGTCCGCGGCCGGCACCGCTGCTTGCGCGTGGGCGTTCGTCGTCGCAAGCCCACCCGTGGTTGCCGGCTCATCGTTGAATAGAAAATAAATATAGGCGAGTCCCGCGACCGCCAATCCGGCAAGGGCGACTGCTATTCGAACGGCATTTGTTGTTTTCGCGGGTGCCATCGGCAGATCCTCGCGGCATGCATTTCGCGAATCCAAATATTTGCCGCCATAATCGGCGCTGGCCCCACCGCGGTCCACTGTGAGAAGTGGCGATTTCTACTGTGAAAGATCACAGTGCACCTTCCCGGCACTGAATAATTTAGAGTGTGGCAGGACGATCACAGCCAACGCGCAACAAATCGGAAATAATGGACGCGTCCGCGCTCACGGGGGGCCGCCAGCGCGCTGGGTAACGGTGTTTCTTCCAAAATTGTCTCAGTTGCTTATGTCCGGTCTGTTGGTCAGGTGGTTGCGCGCGGGTCCCACCGCTTTGGCGGCGGCGCTTTTGGCAGCGTGCGCGGTCGGTCCGGATTTCCGCGCTCCCGCGGCACCCGACGTCGAGCGCTACACCAAGGAGCCGCTGGCGCCACGGACATCTTCAACCGATGCACCGACCGGCCGGTCGCAGCACTTCGTCGGCGACCGCGACATTCCGCAGGAATGGTGGACGCTGTTCAAATCGCCGGCGCTCAATGCCGTGATCGAGCGGGCACTGAAGAACAATCCCACGCTGCAATCGACAATCGCCACGCTGCGCGCCGCCAAGGAGGCGATGTACGCCCAGCAGGGCAAATACTTCCCGCTCGTCCAGGCCAACTTCAATCCGACGCGTCAGCTCACGGCTACTTCGATATCTCCAGTCCTCTCTTCGGCCGCCAATCCCTTCAACCTCTACACCGCGCAGGTGCAGGTGTCGTACACCTTCGACGTTTGGGGCCTCAATCGGCGCACGGTCGAATCGCTGCAGGCCCTCGCCGATAACCAACGCTTCCAAGTCGAGGCAGCTTACCTGACGCTGGCGGCGAGTATCGCGGTTGCAGCGATCACCGAAGCCTCGCTGCGCGGCCAGATCGACGCCACCAACCAGCTCATCGCCATCAATACCAAAATGCTCAACATCCTGCGGCGGCAGCTTGAGACAGGATACGCCGACCGCCTCGCAGTAGCCGCGCAGGAAGCGGCCCTCGCACAGGTCCTGGCGACGCTACCGCCGCTGCGCAAGGCGCTGCAGCAGAACCGTGACCTGCTGTCGGCCCTTGCTGGTGTCTATACCAGCGAGGAACCGCGCGAGAAGTTCAAGCTCGCAGACCTGACCTTACCGACCGACCTGCCGGTGAGCCTGCCGTCGCACCTCATCGAGCAGCGCCCGGACGTGCGCGCAGCCGCGGAGCAACTACACTCGGCAAGCGCGCTGATCGGCGTCGCTACCGCCAACATGCTGCCGAACTTCACGATCAGCGCCAATGCCGGTTATATGAATACGGTGCTCGCCGGGCTGCTTTCGCCCGCCAACGCGTTCTGGCTCCTCGCCGGCAATGCAACGCAGACGGTGTTCGATGGCGGCACGCTGCTGCACACGTTGCGCGGCGCCCAGGCCACCTATGATGCGGCGGCGTGGAGCTATCGGGGCACGGTAGTCAGCGCCGTGCAGAACGTTGCCGACTCGCTGCGCGCGATCCAGAACGATGCCGACGCGTTGAAAGCGGCGCGCGACTTCGAGCGCGCCGCCAAGGTCAGCCTCGACCTCGCGACGCAACAGCTGCATTTCGGCCTTGCCGACGAGCTGTTCCTGCTCAATGCGCAGCAGACCTATCTGCAGGCAGTCATTCAGGTGGTACAAGCGCGCGCCGCGCGGCTGTCCGACACGGCGGCGCTGTTCCAGGCGCTCGGCGGCGGCTGGTGGAATCGCGTCGAGCCGCCGACCGAAAAGATTCTCAACGTCAGCACCGACCAAGCCGCGACGCTGGTCGAGAAGCACGACGGCGCCTGGTGGGATGCAATCACGTTCTCACCGATCAAGAAAGACGAGACGCCGCAATGAAGACCCTGAGGACGGCAAGTATCGCGTTGATCGCTTCAGCGGGCGCCGCGCTCGCCGCCGATACCGGCGCGGTGATCACGCCGGGGCCCTTCTCGCCGCCTCCGGCATTCCCAGCCAGGCAGCAGCCGACCGTAACGCCTGGACCGTTCGATCCACCGCCCGCCTTTGCCAGGACCAACGTCTATGATTGGACCGGCTTTTATGTCGGCATCAACGGCGGCGGCGCATTCGGCATTTCCGACTGGAGCTCAGTCCCGGACCTCACCAGCGGCAGATCCGATATTTCCGGCGGCCAAGTCGGCGGCACGGCCGGCTACAACCTGCAGACCGGCGAACCCTACGTCCTTGGCGTCGAGGCCGATCTCGATTGGTCCAGCGTCCACGGGACGGCGTCACCGGCGTCCTGCGCCCCGAATTGCGAGATCAAAAATCCCTGGCTTGCCACCGTGCGGCTGCGGTTCGGCTACGCGTTCGGCGCGTTCATGCCCTACGCGAGCGGGGGTGTGGCGATCGGTCGTTTGGACGCTAACATTGTCGGCACGCCGTTTGGCACGGATGGAGAAACCAATTTGGGATGGACCGCCGGCGCCGGCCTCGAGGTCGCCCTTTGGGGTCCATTACGGGCCAAAGTGGAGTACCTGCACGTCGATCTCAACGGTTTCAGCTGCGGCGTGGCCTGCGCCGGCGCCAGCGGCGGTCCGATCTCTTTCAATGTCAACGACAATATCATCCGTGCGGGGCTGAATTACCGGCTATGGACGCAGTAATCGTGCTCCGCACCCGGGAACGACCGAGCGCGGGCGGACCGGGTATGGCCAGGCCGGGGGGCGCAAATTGAAGACGAGGAGATTTAGGGTTTCGGCAGCCATCGCCGCGTCCCTCGCCTGGGCGGCGCTGGCCGCAAACGCGCAGACCAAGCCCGTTGCAGGCGATGCCGGCCGCACCTTGGCACTGCTGGCATGCACCGGCTGTCACGTTGTCGCGACGGATCAACCCTTCAAGCCGGTCTATGTCGGCGAGCCCCACCCGCCTGACTTCAAGGAAATTGCGAACCGGCCCAACACAACGGCGGCTTCGTTACAGCGCTACCTGGAAACCCTGCCCGCTGTCCCGGAGAACTCGCATATGCCGAATCTATTGCTGTCGAGCCAGGAAATACGGAACGTCGTCGCCTACATAGTCAGTTTACGCGACCGACCGGCGGCGCCGACGCAATGAGCCGCCGGCATCCCGCAGATGCGCGGGAACGCTTCGTGCCGGGGTCAATGGCAGGTGGCGCACCTAACCGCGCGGATTTATGACGACGCCACCGCGTGCTTCTCGCGCCATTTGGGACCGGGCCCGCGCATATAATGCTGTTCGGGGTGGTAAGCATCGAAGATCGCCGTCTTCAGGCTCCACCAGTATCGCACAGGCGAGCCCAGCGCCCAGGACATGTGAACGTATCCGAAGGCCGCCGCCAGTGGACGATGCATGCCGGAAACAGTCATGGCGATCGATCTAAAATCAGCTTCGCTTTCCGAATGTGCTCCCGACCGCATAGGAATTCGAGACGGAGCGCCACTCTTTCTTGTAAAGGCCGCATATAGGCTCAGGCGACGCGCCGCGGCCGCTCTGAGTCGATGATGAGGTGCCGGCGAGGCGTCGCCGCGGGCTTTCGCGTCATATCGAGTTCGAGAATTCCGGAAACCATGATGACCGCCTGCGGTCTATCTCCATTCTCCGATCGCACAAAACGAAGCGCCGCGTCGCGATTGACAAAGAGGCCGCCCCGGACCCCGCTCAGGTCCTGCGCCACCCAGTTTCCCTGGCCGTCTTGGCCGATCATGAACAGCGGCGGCGTCAGCCACGAGGGAGGTTCCGTTTCTTGTGTTTGCATCATCGATGTTCTCCGATGTTTCTTGTTCTGGGATGGATTTACCGGCAGCTTTCTCGGTCAAAGCCAATGCCAATGTGCGCTCAGGCGCGTATGAATTCGAGACGGAGCGCCCTCCGTTCTCATAAAGGCGGCATAGTGGCGTAAACGCTGCCTGAACCGCTGCGCCCCGTTCGCTGCAATGGCGCCAGGACCAAAAGAGTGCAGCGCTGCCAGGCCGCAACGATGTGTGACCGGCGTAAAGATTCGCCTGCCACCTATAAGGATGCCGAGGGTGACACCCCGCTCCTGGTCCCTCGAATCGCCCGCCAATGGCGATTCTTCACGCTGTTTGTCCGGTCGCGGATGCCTTCCATTTTCCTATACCGTCGTCACGACTTCCCGCTCGATTTCCTATGCATCAAGCGGCAATGATCGCCGCGCGAAGGGCGACCCGCCCCGTTGACGAATGTCAAACCGGCTTGCCGCCCTCGGTGCTACCAAGCCTTCGCGAAGCGGGAGAGAAACCGATGGCTTTCACCGTGCTCATGTTTGTCGTGCTCATCGTCAGCTATGCGCTGATGTTCGGGCTGGTCCAATTCAGTGAGAACATCATCGACCCGCCGCAATCCGCCGCCGTGGGCGACAGCGCCGCAGCCAAGGCCGGCGACACCGGGAGCGCGCCGTGAAGCTCGCCGCGATCGAGGCGACGCCGCCGACGGCAACGCAACGGAGATCACCATGGTGTCGGTCTATGTTCTCGCTGTTCTGGTGATTCTGCTGGTGATCTATCTGTTCTACGCGGTTATCAATCCGCAAAAATTCTGATCCGCAGGTGCACAAGCACGGCAGCAGCACGAAAGGCTCTACGGAGAACGTCAAATGGGCGCCCTGGCCTGGTTGCAGATCGCTCTCACCTTGATCGCCATCTTTGCGCTCAGCATTCCGACCGGCCGTTACATGGCCCGCATCGTCACCGGGCAGAAGACATTGTTCGATCGGTTCTTCGATCCGATCGACAACGCCATCTATTTTCTCATCGGCCGCAAAGTGACCAGCCAGGCAATGACCTGGAAGGCCTACACCTTCCACATGCTAGCGACCAATTTGGTCATGGCGCTGATGATCTTCGCCGTCTATTCGTTCCAGGATCATCTGCCGCTCAATCAGCTGAACTTCCCGGGCATGGAGGCCTTTCAGGCGTTCAACACCGCGATCAGCTTCATCACCAACACCAACTGGCAGAGCTATAGCGGCGAGACCACGCTGTCGAATTTTAGCCAGATGGGCGGCATCACGTTCCCGATGTTTACCTCGGCGACGACCGGCTTTGTTGTGGCGATGGCCTGGATTCGCGCGTTCACGGTCAGCGACGGCGGCGACCTCGGTAACTTCTACCGCGACTTCATTCGCTTCATCACCCGCGTGCTGCTGCCGATCTGTCTTGTCGTTGCTCTGGTGCTGATCAGCGAGGGCGCGGTGCAGACGCTCGACGCGAGCTTCGTGGCTCACACGCTGCAGGGAAGCGAGCAGACCATCGTCGTCGGCCCGGTCGCCTCGCAGGGCACCATTGAGCTGATCGGCACGAACGGCGGCGGCTTCTACAACGTCAACGCCGCGCATCCGTTCCAGAATCCGACGCCGCTCACCAACGTCATTCTGATCGTGCTGATGGCGCTGCTGCCCGCCGCCATCGTCGTGACGTTCGGCGAGATGATCGGCAATC
>DATHCD010000078.1:0-2672 GCA_035319735.1 Xanthobacteraceae bacterium
CTGACGCTTGGGCTGGTGTCCGGGTAGCGTGGCCAACCCGCGCAGCGTTGGGTGCCGCAGCGATTTCCGGCGCGCGGAGGCGGGACACCTGGGCCGGTTCGGTGCGCCTATTTTGCAACTTTTTTCCGCGGCGGTCACCGGGTCGGCTGGCTAAAGCCTTCACCTTCACGACGGGAGCACTTAGTGTGGCCACGCGCGCCGTCAGGCGGCGAGACGCAACAGATGACGTTGCCCACCCTACGATCAAGGGGACTGGACCACATGTGGAAGCAGCCGGGTAGCGGCGTGCGCGATCTGACGCCGCAGGAAGTCGCCGAAGGGCTGAAGGATGGCCGCATCGTCCTGGTCGACGTGCGCGAGCCGAACGAGACCGCCGTCGAACGCTTTCCCGGCGCCGTGCTGCTGCCGCTCTCGGCCTTCGATCCGGTTGCGATCCCGGCACCGCCGGGTTGCGACGTGGTGTTTGCTTGCCGCTCTGGTCGCCGCTCGGCCACTGCTTCGCTCGCGGCGCAGCAGCAAGGCTTCGCCTACGATTCTCATCTCGCCGGAGGCATTCTGGCGTGGAAAGCTGCCGGCTTCAAAACAGAGGTGCCAAATCGCTGATCGTCAATCGCCGCAGTCTTCCTGCCCCTCACTAAGCCAGCGCGATGCAAGGGGGCGTGGGGTGGTTGAGGCTCTGGCAAGAGCCATTTCTTTGCCGAGGCATTAATCCGGCGGTGCGTCAAGCAGCGTGGTAGCAGTCTGTTTGCGAGAGGGGCAGGCAGACTTACGGCAATCGAGCAACACTGATCGAGGAAAAGATTTAAGGCGCACAGGTTTGGGAGTCTGTTCCGCATGCTGGACGACTACACTGAGACGCCTAGCTCTAATCGTCTACCACGGCATGCAGCACCACACGGCGGAGAGCATCGAGTCCTAGGGCTGAGACGTCGTCCGCGCCCGGATTCATAGATGGGGCCGGAATCGGGATTTTGCGACCGGCGGCAGTTCTTATCGGCCCGCGATTTCGGCGAAAACCTGGGCGGGCTTGATCCCGGCGGCAGGCGCCGGCGCGGCCTTCATCCCCAGCAGTTCCTCGACGATCGCCGTGTTGAGAATTGCTTCCAGGCGCACCAGCGCGCGTGCGACTGCTACGCCGTCAAAGACCCGATGGTCGAACGCGACGCGCACCTTGCAGCGCTGATCGGCATCGATAAAGCCATAGGTCAGAAAGATCGTGGTCACCAAGGGCAGATTGAGGGAATCGCCGCCGAACGCCGCAACCGTCGAGATCACGAAAGTTCCGAAATAGTTGGCGCGTTGGCGCCCGATGTTGAAGCCGAGCCACCAAACCAGCCGGCGCAGCCGTCCCGGCAATTTCGCAATAGCGACCGCGCGCCGAAAGTCCTTGATGTCGTGAAGCGACGCTGCCTTGGCGTGCCGGATCGTCTGCGCGATATCGTCGATGCTGCGGGCCGCCGGATCCTTGATCAGGCGGGGCAAGACAACTTCCTCGCCCCGATAGGTGCGATCGATCGAGAGCATGGCGACACTGACAGGATATTCGTACAGATGCGGCCAGGGCCATTTGAGGAAAATGCGCCTGAACTCCGGAAATTCCTGCGCCGTTAGCGCGTAGGCCTTGGCGAAAATCGCGGCCCAGGACGGGCGCGGTGAGCAGGCGGCCCGGGCCGCCATCACAGCGCCGAGATCCACGGTTCTCTCGATCACCGGCGGATTGGGAATCGTCGCCGCAAGGCGCATGTAGTCGGTGACGATGCGCCGGGGAACGGAGATGGGGATTGAATGGCCGCGCATGATGCTTGTTCCGGCGGGTTACGGAAGCGTCGTCTGCCGAGCGATTCGGCTGTGCGGCGCGGCGGCTCTGTGCGCTTGGTCCATGACTTCCCGTCCAGCGCATCGGCGGTCGATCGGCCTCGCGCCCTCTCGCATCATCGCTCCTGGCCGTGCTGCATGACTTTGCCGGCGAGTGTACCGCAGAGTGGGTTGGCCGCGAAAGAGACCGAGCAAAAGCGAGTGGCGGCGATTACCCAGTTCCTGCCGGCGGCGGTCATGGTGCCGCGGAGATCGCCATGTGCCCTGTGGGTCCTTTGGTTGACTGGTCCTGGTCGCCGCGCAGGCGTTTACCGTACGATCGGGCGATGGTCATGCGCGCCAAGGGCGACCTCGTCGGCGCGCTCAACGAGCTCGCGGCGGCGATCACGCTCGATTCCGGTTACGGGCGCGCCTACTTGCAGAGAGCAAGGCGATGACTGTCAAGACGATGACGTTTCATCCTGTACCGCGGTACAAAACTGAGCTAATATTCTGCCAATGTTCTCTCTGTGTTCCTCCTTTCTTGCGAGACTGTTCCTTTATTTCCAGTCACTTGGTGACTCCCGCGTTTCTCGGTGGAAGTCCTCCGGACTGCCGACCGAGCCGTGAGCAAATCATGCCGCCAGCACCACTTCACGATCGCCGGGGTGCTGACCGCCGTGTTGCTTACCGCCGTCGCGGCCGCACCGGCGATGGCGCAGCAGCAGCGCGTCGTTAACTTCTACAATTGGTCGGACTATATCGATCCGACCGTACTTGACGATTTCAGCAAGGAGACCGGCATAAAGGTCCGCTACGACACCTTCGACTCCAACGACACGCTGGAGGCGAAGCTGTTGGCCGGCAAATCCGGCTAC
>DATHCD010000079.1:0-26457 GCA_035319735.1 Xanthobacteraceae bacterium
CTACGATCCAAGTCGTTCGCCTCCGCCTAGAGATCGTACATATAGGTCAAAGCGAAGAAGCTAAAGCCGATCTCACTCAGCCCAGATCGGCACCACAGGGGGCGAATCGTACAAGCCCACTTTTTCGACAGCATCGGTCAGCAGCGTCGGCTTTGCCATGCCCGCACGAGGTCAGTTAAGCCCCTGATCGCGACCGGCCAAGCCGACATCCGGGGTCGAGCGGATAATGGATGTCGGTCGCGACCACCGGCGGGCGACATGGCCCCGCCGCCGTAGCTCGATTACGGGCGCGGGGGAAGCGCTTTACCTGCTCAAGACTTCCTGCAGCTCCCGCCGCGGGCTGGGAGCCGCTGCCCGTTCGGCGATGCCCAAGCGGAAGACGAAAGTCGGTTGCCAATCTTCCGCCGCGACGAGCTTGACGATGGCCGGCCCGAAGCTGTCGGGCCTACCAAGCATCGCACAGCGGTCAATGAACTCGACGGGCTGGTTGAGCGGTTGTGCGGCGATTCCCGCTGCTGTCGCGGCCAGATGCAGCCTTTGCCATGCACGGCCGGCCGCTATGGCACCGCGCATGTCGAGCCGATCACGCACGAGGACGATGCCGAAGACCGGTGCAGTCGAAACTTGCGTGTCGCGGGTCATGCCGAGCCAATACTGATCGGCTGATTTGGCGTCGAGGTCCGGCAACAGCTTGGAGACGGCGGCCGTGAACGGCGAAACGCCCGACGTGTCCACAGTAACCCCATCGCTGCGAGCCTCGATCTCGCGCCGCCCGGTCCGGAACCAGCGGGCGCTGTCAGCCGACATCTGCGGATCGCCGATAATACGTTCGGTCGCCTCGACGATGAGCGCGGCGAGTTCGGCGCGGGCGCGGGCATCCTCGACAAAGACAACCCGCACCGCATCGTTTGCCGCGACGTCGGTAAGGCGCGTTAGGGTTTCCTTGCCAACGGATTTGTCAGCACGATAGTGGCCCCGATTGGTATGCCGGTTCGGAATGACATCAAACAACGCCTCGCGTAAGGCTGGCATCGGCGAAAAAGCGACGTGAGCGGCGGGCACTGGGCGTTCGTCCGGCGAGAGTGTCAGCGTGCCGTCGGTCGGCGTGACATCAGCAGCCATCCCGAACGCGCGCGACGCCAGCACGAGGTTCTCGATAGCGGCACCCAAACCGAGGTGCATTTCGCGGCGGAAGGGATCGAATGTTCCCAGATTGCGGGCGCGATCGGCAAGCACCGTAACTGCGTTGTCGCCAATAGCAAACAGCCAGGGCTGGGTATCGTGCGGGTTGGCGGCGAGGATCGCGGCGCGCAACGGCCGCTTGAGGCCATCGACGGCATGGCCCTCCCAGTCGCTCCATGGCGCATAGGCCTTGCCGTCGCTAGTCGCCCATGCTCCTCGATCCCAGGCGCGATAGCCCACGCCCGTAACCACCACGGCAGCAACGCCTGCCCCACCGATCAACAAGCCCCGCCGTGTTCGCATTCGCCGCCTCCGCCACGGCTCACGCTTCGTGCCGCAGATCGTCTCGCGGTATCAAAACGATCTTTCCGCCAACGCCGTGCTCCAGGACGGCACGATGCGCCTCGGCCGCTTCCGACAGTCGCATCTCACGGCCGACTAGCGGACGCAGCGAGCCCTCTGCCACCCCAGCCAGGATGTCCAGCATCATCGACTTCACCTGTGCTGCTGTCGCGTTCCAAAGCACAATGCCGCGAATGTCCAGCTCCTTCGCCATGGCAACCCGGGGATTTATGGTAATCTCTCCGCGATTGCCGATGACGACGATCCGGCCGTATTTGGCCGCGACGTCCATATCGGCCGCGAGGTTGACGTTGGCGAGCATCTCCAGGATGAGGTCCGGCCCCTTTCCTGCCGTGAAACGCCGAACCTCGTTCATGTAGCCTCCCGCGGTGTGGTTCACCGCGTGATCGGCGCCCTCCGCACGGACAAGCTCGAGTCCTTTCGCTGTGCCCGCGCTGCCGATCACCGCTAGACCAGCGCGCTTAGCAAGCTGGATCGCCGACGAGCCAACCGAACCGCTGGCGCCGTGGATGAAGACGGTTTCGCCGGGTTGCGCGCGGCCGCGTTCGAACAGTGCATAGTGGGCGGTCGGATAGGACACGCCGAAGGTCGCCGCCTGCGCAAAACTAACGCCCTTGGGAAGCGACAGCACCTCGGATGCCTTGCGCTTGACCTTCTCTGCATAGCAGCCGGTCAGATCGAAGCTGAGTGCGGTTCCCACGAACACGCGGTCGCCTAGCTTGTGCTCGGTGACACCCGGACCAATCGCGGAAATCACACCGCCTCCGTCTCCACCTGGGATGTAGGGTAGTTTTGGCAAAATGGCGTAGGTCCCGCTGCGCATGTAGGTGTCGGCGGGGTTGACGCCCGCGGCACGAAGCGCGACCACGACCTCGCCCGGGCCGGGTACCGGATCATCAAGGGTCTCCAGTTGGAGCACTTCTGGGCCACCAAAAGAATGGACGCGGATTGCTTTCACTGCTGTTCTCCGATCGCTGAATACCGTCCGCATCCCGAAACGCGCAGTCGCCGGAGGCGTCAGCGTTCGCTTTAAGCTAGCACATTGGCAGTGCCGGCGGTGGGTTCAGCGCGAGCGGTCGAGCGGCGGCACACATGCGGACTCAATTTAGATATACCGCCACGTCGCTCTCCTCGATGACGTGGCCGAGATGAGCGGCAGCGAACGGCGATGCCGCGCCGGCGCGAAGCGCTGGGCGCGAACTACTGCAGCGCGAGTGTCGATTGCATGACCACGATGGTGTACGGGTTCCAGGTGGAAAGCAGCCAATAGATCGTCGCCCGTTTCGGCTGCCCAGGACCGGGAAGAGTAGCGTCCTGGGTGAAGCGGTCGAGCACAAACGGCGCGTAGAAGATTCCGGGCCACGGCTTGCCGTTGGGCAACGTCCAGTAGTTGCGCCGCACCAACCCCGGACAACCGGTGTCGCTCATAATCAGGGTGCAGATGGCCCCAGGGTTCTGCACAAGACTGAGTATAGGGATCGGCGGCGACCACGGCCCCCACGGGTCGGGCGCAAACCGCGCTTCGACGGTCCACGGCTCGCAATTGTAGAGCAGCAGCCAGACGTGGAGCGGCGCATTCCACGTCACCGAATGCTCGCCGACGCAGCGTTCGCTCGGCGGCACGGCATCGTAGATTTCCGCGCCTGACGGCGGCGCCCATTCGCCCGACACGGTATGGCCGCTTTCCCATTGCTGGCGCGTGATCCAAACCGGATTGCCCCCGAGGCTGCCGGCGAAGAACGACCAGGTGTCCGGATCGTCGAACGTCGCCGAGGGCGCCACCGCCAGATAGGGAATGCTGGCGCGATAGCGTGCCGCGCCGAAGATCGGAATTCCGAGCGGCGGCGGATTGGGGCCGGGCGGCGGCTTCGCCGCGCTCACATAGACGAAGCCGCTCGGCATGTGCAGCAGCGGGACCCGGTCCGGCGGGATCGCCCAGCTAAAGCCGACCGGATCCGCGGGCGTCGCCTTGGCCAGTACGCTATGGCCGACGCTGTTGCTCTCCAATGACTCCGGGCAGAGCAGGTTGGGCGGCGGAAACGTGAGAGGCGCGCCCGGGTCCGGCGTCAACGTCTGCGCAAACACGCAATGATCCGTCCAGAAGAATGCATAGAGGGTGTTGTTAAGAAACAGGCCGCCGGTCGGCACGTTGAACGATCCCTGCTGGATCGCCGGCAGCACCGTCGGATGCGCAAAAGTCTTCGGCGCGGAAACCGTGAGCTGAAGGTCGAGGCAGGTTGCGCTGTCCGGTGTCATAGTGCGCATGGTGAAGCCGAGCGCATCATCCGGCGGCAGCGATGGCGGGCTGTTGGGCGGGTGGCCGTTGGGCACGGCATCGCCGAACAGAAAGAACAGCCCGGCCGCGCCGCCGTCGACCGGGAAGCCGAGATCGACGGCGTCCAGCCCGAAATTCGACAGCGTCTGCGCCGCCGTCGGCTGGTGCGTGGCCCAATCGGCGTCGCCGATGAGCTGGCACACCTTGGTGCTCGATCCGACCAGCGACAGCGTCGCCGCATCGACGCTGACGGCAAAGCTCTCGGTTGTGACGATGATAAGTGCTGCCACGAATGCGCGCGCGCGCGACATGCTCATAGGGCGCTCCTCTGTGACCGCGCAGAAATCAAGACCGAAACAATATACAATCTTTCGTTGTCGGCCCTAAGAACTATCTCCCTGGGGCATTCGCCGTGGAGTGGGGCGGAAAGCGTCGCAACCGAAATTACAAAACGGTGACTCCCCGATTAAGGTGAAGGAAACGATTAAACGCTAGTTCAAGCGTCAGCCCCCTCCTCGCAGGCATTGCTTTTGCATCGATTTCCTCGGTTTCGAATGCCGATAGCGGCCAAGGCCATGCTGCTCATTGGCGTTCTTGGCCTACTGTCGGCTGCCGCTAATTGGTTTTGCGTGCGCAGCCTGTACGAGCTCGACCGCATCAACGCCACTGTCACGCAACGGATCGAACCGCTGCGGCTCACCCTGACCGAGGCGAAGATCGCCCTTGCCTGGATCGGACTCGCCACCTACAAAATGGCCGCGAGCAGCGACCCTGACACATTGCACGAGGCAAACGACGAACGCGCCGGCGAATTTGCCGCTGCGAAGACTTGGCTCAACGGGGTCGCCGACCATCTTCCCGGCCATCGCGAGGATGTTGAGGGCATGCTGCGGCGCCTCGAACTCGCTAATGCGATCGCCGAGACCGTCTACGCCATGAACAAAGCCGGGGATCGCGAGCAGGCGCGGTTCACGCTTGAATTCAAATTCGACGCGGCGCTGGTCGACGCTCAGACCAGCATGAACCGGCTGATCGATATCCTCGGCGGCCAAAACAAAGAGGCCCTGGAAGCTGCCGCGCAGAGCAAGACCTGGACCTACCAACTGCTCACCGACATCCTTGTCGGCGGAACCGCGATGACGTTGCTGCTGGCAATGCTGCTGGCCCAGCGCGTGGTCGCGCGCCCGCTGCACCGGCTGGCTGCAAGCATGCGGCAGATCGCACAAGGCCAGCTCGACAGCGCAATCGACGGCCTCGACCGAGTCGACGAAATCGGCGTTATGGCCCAAGCCGTGCGCGTGTTTCGCGAAAACGCCAGCGCTTTGCGCGAGGCGCAGGCGCAGCGCCAGCACGCGCAAGAGCTTGCCGCCGCGGAGAAGCGCGACGCCCTCGACCGGCTGGCCGCCAGCTTCGAAAGAAAGATTCTCAGCGTCGCGGCGGCGCTTGCCTCTTCGGCCTCACAACTCGACGGCTCCGCGCGTTCGATGAGCGGCGCGGCCGGTGAATCGCGGCGTTCAGCGGGCGCTGCGGCGGTGCTCACCGACGAAAACAGCAAGGCCGCCGGCACGGTCGCGGCGGCGATCGACGAACTTTCCATGGCGATGAACGATATCAGCGCGCAAGTCGCCAACGCCTCGGGCGTCGTCACCGAAGCGACCCGCCGCGCCAATATCACCGTCGTCAATGCCGATGACCTCGTCTCGACCATGAGCGAAATCGACACGGTGGCGACGATGGTCAACGCCATCGCCAATCAAACCAATCTGCTCGCACTCAATGCCGCCATCGAAGCGGCGCGCGCCGGCGAAGCCGGTCGCGGCTTTGCCGTCGTGGCTCAGGAAGTCAAAACGTTGGCCGCGCAGACGACAAAGGCGCTCGGCGAGATCAGGGACAAGACTGGCGCGGTTGCGAGCATTATCGCCGGCGTGCGCGACACAACCCAATCGATGTCGACCGCGGTAATGCAGATCGAGGAGATATCGCGCTCGATCACCGACTCGGTGCGTCTTCAGAGCGAGGCCACGCGAAGAATCGCCGAGACTGTGGATACCGCCACCGACCGGACTCGCCACGTTGCCGCCACCATCGCCAGTGTGAACGATTTTGCCAGCCGTACTCGGGAAGATGCGCAACGCATCACGCAGGCGGTTGCCGACCTCAACCGTCAAGCTGCCGCGCTCCAAGAAGAAGCGCAGCAATTCGTCGCCCGTGTGCACGCAGCGTAGCGGAAAAGACCGGTCGATCGGGGCTGATCAATCGCTCGTCCAATTTCGCCTTCGCGTCACGAACGACATATTCCGCCGCCGCGGTGCGGGTCGGATCATACCCTGATTGCCGACATCGCCGGCGGCCGGCGACTCAGGCCGAAACGTGCCAGACTCGGACATCGGAAGAGCGCTTGACCCGCTCATCACGAAGGTCAGGCATGGCGGCGGCAGACACGGTCGATTTAACCGTGGTGTTGATCGAGATTCCGGCTTAGGGGGTACCAATAGTATCAGTCTAGCTTGGCAGGCCAGCCTTCAACAGCCCATCGCGCACATGCTCCGCGTCTGATGGCTGCCGGTAGTGCAGCGTTTTTAGGTAACTCTTGACGGTAAAGGTCGGTTGCCTCTGCAGCACCTCCTGAGCATGGGCGGCGGCGGCAACGCGGTTTCCGAGCTGCGCCGATGCTGCCGCCAGAAAGGCATGATGGGTGTGATCGGGCGCTGTCAGCTTGCTGAAAGACCCGATGGCGTCGGCATACAGACGCGCCGTGTACTGCGCGCGACCGAGATGATTCCAGAAACGCTCCGGATGATAGGGGTTGAGCCGCATCGCCCGGCGAATCCATTCGATCCCCTCCTCGGGACGTCCGAGCCAGGTCAGCAGTTCGCCTTGCTGCACGACGATGAGATCGCTGTTTGGATTCAAGCTAAGGGCGCGTTCCTGGTGATAGACCGCCTTGTCAAACTCGTTGAAGTTCAAGTTCACCGCGGCAAGTATCCTGTGCACGTCGGGATCGTTGTCGTCGAGCGAGAGAGCCCTCTGCAACTCGCCGGCGATCGACTGCAAGCTGGTGTTGGGATCCTCGCACCAACCGTGCAGCCACGCTTGGCCGGTCACGCAAGCCTTCCAGGCGTGAGCATGCGCATAGTTCGGGTCGAGCTCAATGGCGCGATCCAGCAGGCGAAGGGCTTCGGCGTTGGCTTCCCGTTTTGACCGATGGTGCAGCACCTTGCCCGTCAGTACATATTCGTATGCCGCCATATTTTCGGTGCGCTTCCGTTGGACCTGGTCATGCCTAGCAGCTTCGACGCGGCCAAATAGCGTCGCCGCAACAGCCGACGTCACCTCATCCTGAATAGCGAATATCTCCTCAAGTTTCCGATCGTAACGTTCGGCCCAGATATGCGTCTCGGTTTCGCCGTCGATGAGCTGAACGGTGACTCTGACGCGGTCCGCTGCTTTGCGTACGCTTCCTTCCACGACGTAGTCGACGCCGAATTCGCGGGCAATTTCCTGAGCCTTCACCGGTTTTCCCTTATGCACGAAAACCGCATTGCGGGAGATGACAAGGAGTTCGCGGAAACGCGACAGCTCGGTGATGATGTCCTCGGTCAGCCCGTCGGCGAAAAACTCCTGCTCGGAATCGCCGCTCATGTTGACGAACGGCAGGACCGCGATCGACGGCTTGCGCGCGCTCGCCTGCGGCGCTGGCCGCGCGCCGGCGGTCGCGGCGCCCGCGCCGGGAGCGGTGCCGGAAAGCAGAACCTTAAAGACGCGTATCGCTCGGCTGATGTTCTTGACATGCTGCTCGCCGAGATCCTCGTATCCGACCTCAACCCGATCACCGACCTGATCGCGCACCGCCGCCGAGATGCAGATCCCACCTGGCTCCGCTATTGACTCCAGTCGCGATGCCACGTTGACGCCGTCGCCGAAGATGTCGTTTTCTTCCACAATCACATCACCCAGATTGATACCGATGCGGTAAAGTAGCATACGGGATGCAGGCATCTCACGATTGCGCCGCGCCATGCGCTCCTGAAAATCCACTGCGCAACGCAGCGCCTCGGTCACGCTTTGGAATTCGACCAGCATTCCGTCGCCGGTGGTCTTGATGATTCGGCCCCTGCATTTGCTGATCGCCGGGTCGATCACCTCCAGCCGCACCGTCTTGAGCCGCGCTAGGGTGCCCGCCTCATCGACCTCCATGAGACGGCTGTAGCCGACCACATCCGCCGCAAGAACCGCAGCGAGCCGACGCTCGATACTTGGCGCTTCCATTTTACCGAGGGCCCCGATCCAAAATTAGGGTCGCCAGGAACAATAATACTTCAAACACGCCGACTGTTCCATATACTGCCCAGTTTCGGCTGCCTACCACAATAAAGTCGCAAACGTCGCGCGATTCGTCCACGACGCAATTGGCACGCGCGCCCGCGCGACGAGACGACGATCTTGCTATGACTACGGCGCAGTCTTTGAGCGGGTCACCCGCCTTTAAAGGCAACCGCCCGAAGAACCGCGTTCAGGTTCTTTTCGGCGGCATCGGCACGATCATCGACACGTGCTCGCGGTATTCGATGTAGGCGTGACCGTGGAATGTGATGAGATCGCGTTCTTCCAGAAGCATGCCGATGAAGATGTAACCCGTTGTCGCGACCGAAAACAGCAAGTGTCCGGCTGTCATCATCGGCGTTGCCCAGAACGCGAGCAGGAAGCCGAAGTAGATCGGATGACGCACAAATTTGTAAAATAGCGGCGTCTGGAAAGTTGGATGTTGCGCGGTCCGTCCTTGCCAGTGTGCATACACTTGCTGCAGTCCGAACAAATGGAAATGGTTGATTAGGAATGTGCTGATCAGCACGATTGCCCAGCCAATCCAGAACAAGGACCAGAGAACCGTCGCACCGGCCGGATTGGTCACCGACCAGATCACGTCTGTCATCGGCTGCCATTGCCAGTACAGCAGAAGCAGAAGAAGACTGGCGATCAGCACATAGGTGCTGCGTTCGATCGGACGCGGCACAAACTGCGTCCACCAGCGCTTGAATCCTTGCCGCGCCATGACGCTGTGCTGAATTGCAAACAAGCCAAGAAGAATGACATCGATGATCAGCGCCGGAAATGTGAATGCTCCACCGCCTCCGACATCGATCGACTTTGGCACGACGATGTTGCCGAGGAAGCCGATCGCGTAAAGGAACGCTACCAAGAACACCACGTAGCTGATTGCCCCATAGAACAGCGCGGCCATTGTCCCCTCCCTGCAGGCATCAGGCAGTACCGAGAAGTGCGCCCCCAAGAAGCTGCCCCGGGACCGCATAGGTTACGCTCCACGGCTGCGTTTGCAATCAGAACGGAATACCCATGGTCAACGGCCATTTTGCACAGCAGCAAATGTCAAGGGCTCATGTCTGGACAGAGGCATCAACGTCACCTCGGAGGCGTTAGGCCTTCTTCCGCTTTACCACCCGATAGCGACCACTCAGCAGACATTCGAGATCGGCGGCCAAGTGCCGGACTCTGAAAGTCCTTAATGCACTTTGCGTCACAAAGCGGTGAGGCCAACAAGGATAGGGTAGAAAAAGCGTAGGCTCAATCCTTGCTTCGACGAACCCTGCCGTTGATACTGAATTGCGGCCCCGGGATGCTCAAACCGCGGAGATCATCGTGGACACTGATATATTGGCGACGTCAGCATTGCCGCTTGGGGTTCAGACATTCGACGGCTTGCTCGGCCGCCGCATCATTGACACGCATATCTGGGCGGTGCGCGAGGGGCTGCGCGGCACCACCTCCTACGATCTGTTTGACGGCTACTGCCAACGGCTCGTGTTTCATGGTCTGCCGCTTTGGCGCGCCCATGCCGCGATGGAAACTTTGCATCCACAATGGGGCGGCTACGGCTATACATGGCGA
Organism: Xanthobacteraceae bacterium; assembly: GCA_035319735.1. Taxonomy (GTDB): domain Bacteria; phylum Pseudomonadota; class Alphaproteobacteria; order Rhizobiales; family Xanthobacteraceae; genus BOG-931. The sequence goes on from DATHCD010000079.1 coordinate 9,728, forward strand.
CGCGAACTCAACGCGATCCAGCCGGAGCAGTATGCAAGGAGCGAGATCGCAGAGCCGCAGTGGCTAAGGAGCCCGATGTATGACCTCATACGTCGAGCGCGCGCCGGGGAGAACAATCCTTGGATGCGCCGACGGCTTGAGCTTGGTCCGCAGCAGCGCGACTTCCTGGCGCTTGAGGAGTTCTTTGCCGAGGGGGCGACAGATTATTACGCGCAGCTCTTCATATTTGGCGATCGCGGCGACCCTTCGCAGGGAACAGGCGTGGTCTATTCGTTCACCGTCGACCGGCGCGGCGGCTTCAGCGACGACGACACATCGCTTTTGCAGGCAACCCTTCCGGCGCTGTCGCTTGCGATGAAAGCGCATGCCAGCTACGTGATCGCTTCGACCTTGCTGCAAACCTATTTGGGTGCAGAAACCGGTCGGCGCGTCCACGCCGGCTCGATCGAACGCGGGACGGTCGAGAGCATACATGCCGTGCTTTGGTACGCCGATATCCGCGGGTTCACGCCGATGAGCGATTCCTCCTCAGGTGCGGCGATCATCGATCTCCTCAACAACGTGTTCGAGACTCTGACTGCGACGTTACGGGCACGGGGTGGGGAAGTGTTGAAGTTTCTTGGCGACGGCATGCTGGCAACCTTATCCTTCGAGGACACGACACGCGTGGAGACCTGCCGACGTGCACTCGATGCGGCGGCTGAATCTGTGCAGCACCTCGCCGCGCTCAATGCGAGTCGTGCCGCGGCCGGTTTCGCCCCTGTGACGGTGGATATCGCGCTGCACATTGGGGAAGTATTGTATGGCAATGTCGGCGCGTCTGACCGACTTGACTTCACCGTCATTGGACCTGCTGTCAACGAAGTTGCGCGAATTGAGGCGCTGTGTGAGCCGTTGCGGCAGTCGGTGCTTGTCTCGGCGGAATTTGCTGCTGCCATCGAGGATGCCGGCGCCCACCTTAGATCGCTAGGTCATTACAATCTGCGTGGCGTCCGGGAAAAAAAGGAAATTTTCGCTTTGACGTCGAGCTCTCCGTAACGCTTTATTCGCCCGGCGCAGGGGGTGAGGACATGAGATGTCGCGGCCAGGTCCCGATTTCCGGCTTCGACTTGCGCCGCCACCGTTCCGCCGTTGAATCACGCAGCGGACCTGTTACACCAGCGCCGCCGCGGTGAGCAGCGGTTTGGAACATGATCCGGACAAGCGGTCTGCTTTTTCCGGACGGATCATGCGCCACAAACACAGCCGGGCCGTCATGAGCGCCTACAAGTCCGATTTCCTCAACGTCCTCGACAGCCGAGGCTTCATTCATCAGGTGTCCGAGCCAGAGGCGCTCGACGCGCTGGCGCGCACGAAGATGATCACCGCCTATATCGGTTTCGACTGCACCGCGCCCTCGCTGCATGTCGGCTCGCTGTTGCCGATCATGATGCTCCACTGGCTGCAGCAGACCGGCCATCGGCCGATCGCGCTGATGGGCGGCGGCACCACGCGGGTCGGCGATCCCTCCGGCAAGGACGAAAGCCGCCAGCTTCTGACCGACCGCGCGATCGAGGAGAATCTCAGGGGCATCCGCGCAATCTTCGCCAAGTTCCTCAAATTCGAGGGCCATGGCGGAAATGCCATCATGGCCAACAATGCCGACTGGCTCAACGCGCTCAACTACATCGACTTCCTGCGCGATATCGGCCGCCACTTCTCGGTCAACCGCATGCTCGCCTTCGATTCGGTGAAGCTGCGCCTGCAGCGCCAGCAGGAATTGTCGTTCCTGGAATTCAACTACATGATCCTGCAGGCCTATGATTTCGTCGAGCTCTACCGCCGCCACGGCTGCGTGCTGCAGATGGGCGGCTCCGACCAATGGGGCAACATCGTCAGCGGCATCGATCTCGGCCGCCGCCTCAACAACGCGCAGCTTTTCGCCCTCACCTCGCCGCTGATCACCACCTCCTCGGGCGCCAAGATGGGCAAGACCGCGGCCGGCGCGGTCTGGCTCAACGCCGAGGAGGTGAGCCCGTACGACTATTGGCAATATTGGCGCAACACCGAGGACGCCGATGTCGGCCGGTTCCTGAAATTGTTCACGGTGTTGCCGCTCGACGAGATCGAACGCCTCGCGGCGCTCGCAGGCGAGGAGATCAACGAGGCGAAGAAGGTGCTGGCGACCGCCGCGACCGCCCTTGTCCACGGAAAAAAAGCGGCGGAGGAAGCCGCCGCCACCGCGCGCACGACTTTCGAGGAAGGCGGGCTCGACGCGAATCTGCCGACTTTCGAGATCGCTGGCGGCGATCTCACCCGCGGGTTTCGCTTGATTGATGCCGCCGTCCGAGCCGGGCTGGCGTCTTCGAACGGCGAAGCGCGGCGTGTTATCCGGGGCGGCGGCCTCAGGGTGAACGACGAAACCATATACGATGAGTGGCGGCTGCTTACTCCAGAAGATCGCACCGCCGAAGGCGTGATAAAGCTTTCGCTCGGCAAGAAGCGGCACGTGCTCATCAAGCCGGTTTGAGCGAAATTCAGCGGCTGTCGTCGATGCCGCGCTGGCCGTTGGTCGGGAATTCGAACACCTTGCGCAGCAGCCCCGGCGCCAGCGCCGAGATCGGGTTGATGTGGAGCTCCGGATTGCCGGGCTGGCCGACCACTTCATAGGTGATGCCGACGAGCCCCTCCTTCTCGCCGCCGAGGAACAGGCCGACCAAGGGCAGCTGGCCGAGCAGATTGTTGGGGCCGTAAAGCGGAACCAGCGTGCCGCGCAGGTGCATTTCGTCGCGCGTGTAGTCGACCACCCCGTCGATGGTGCCGCCGAGCAGCGGTCCGCGCACGACGCCGTCACGCAGCCCGACGCGGCCGGGCATGCGGGTGAACTCGACGCGCATGCCAGAAAACTCGATGTTGTTGCGGCGGACCTGCTGCGGCGCGTTGGCGACAGCGCGCTGCAGCTGCGCCTCGTCATGGACAGTGAAATCCCGGACGCTGAGAATACCCTGCTGCGCGGCATTCTCCCCGGATGGCGGGTCCATCGCCATCGACATCTGCCCGCCGGTCATGCGCGCATAAACATCGGTGAAGCGAAAGAAGGCGCCGGCGTCGTTGGTGTCGAGATAGACCACTTGGCGTCCGCCGGGGCGTCCGCGCAGATCGCCAGAGAGCGTGGCGTCGCGCCCGATCTTGGCGGTCAGGCCGAAGCTGCGAATTTCGCCGGCACGGCGCGACATTTTGAGATCGAGACTGCGCAGCGCTTCGCCGTCGAAGCCGACCACGGCGCCGACCTTCATGTCGAGATCGACATCCGCGCTCTGGTGCCTGCCGGCCTGGCTCGCTGATGCGGCCCCGGCTACGGATTTGATGAAGCCGCGTCCGTCATAGACCTCGCCACGCATGATGACGCGCAGCGCTCCGTCGCTGGCGCGCTCAACCTTGAGGCTCGCGCGGTCGCCGTCGGAGAAGCCATAGGCCGGGAAGTTGGCCGACTGCAGCTCGCCCGCGCCGTCGAACTCGACCGCACCCTTCACGCCGCCGCCGGCGCCTTCGATCAGCAGATCCTCGATACGGGTCGATTGCGCCTTGGTTGCCAGCGTGAAGGTCGCGCGCGCCGGCTTGCCGGACGGTTTCGCCCAGCCCGGCAAAAGACCGTTGATCTGGGCCGGCGTCAAATCGGCCTCGACGGCAAAGCGGCCGTCGCGGTCGGAGGCGGTGGCGACACGTCCGGCGAGGCGGACCGGAATGCCGCCGCTGATCGTGTTGCCCGTATCGAAGCCGAGCGCGTTGCGCGCCGCCTCATCGAACATGCCCTGAATGTGGACCTCGGCCTCGGCGTCGCCGCGCAATTTGCGGTATTCGAGGCTCGCCGGCGTGCCGCCGATCTTGACCTCGCCCTTGAGCTGGAAGCCTTGCGGATTGGCGCCGGCCCGCAGCGTCGCGGCTTCGACCTTCTGCCCCATGATCATATGTTCGACGGAAAAGTTCGAGGCATCGACCGTGACCGAATAATTGGTCACGCCCGGAGGCGGATCGGACTTCAGCGGCATGCCCAGCGTCACCTGCGCGGTCATCGTGCCGCGAAGAGTCGAGGCTTCGAATGCCGGATCGGAAAACTCGCGCAAGCGGTCCATGCGCAGCAGTTCCGCGGCGGCCGGAATCGGGCCTTCGAGTTTGAAACGAATGCGCGCCGGCGGCTCGCGCGGCGCCGTATCGGGCACCTCGAACACCCCGGAGGACACCGCGAGCTTGCGCCCGGGGGACAGATCGGCGGTCGCCTTGCCGAGCGCGACGACGGCGTTGCGCCCGACGATGTGCACGTTGAGATCGGCATCGCGCAGCGCCGGCAGGCCGTTGACCGGCCGGATCACGCAGCCGGTCGCCAGCGCGTCGATCGACAGTCCGTCGTCGGGGATCGGCGGGCCGCTCGCCCTGAGCGTTTCCAGCGGCGCATTCACCGCAATGACGAGACGCTCCACGGTGCCGCCCACCAGGTGCTCGTTGACCCAGTCGCGCACCTTGGGGGCGACGAAAACCGGCCACATCCGCTTCAATGCATCGACCCGCATGCGTGTGCCGGCCAGGCCCAGCGTCAAGCGCAGATCATTGGCAAAATCCATATTGCCGGACATGGCGACGCCGACATCTGTATTGCCGAGGTCGCCCTCGTCGACGACGAAGCGGCGTTTTGCCCCATCGTAGTGGGCGGCCATGGCGATGCGGTTGAGAATCAAGGGCTCGCTTTGCCCGCCGGGAGAGGCGAGCACCACCGTGCCGCCGCCGATCTTGAACGACCATTTTCCGCCGACGTCCTCCGGCGCCTCCATCTGGCCGATGAGCGTGATCCGGTTGCCGCCGGAGAAAATCTGAAACGGCATCGTCAGCACGCGGTTCGCGGCATTCCAATTGAGCCTGAACTCGGCGTGATCGATCGCCAGACGACCGTCCTCCTCATTGCCGGCGCCGATCGAGCCGGCATCGGCGACGATGCGGCCCGACAAGGATTGCGGCACACCGTCCGGCCCGACGACTCCGCTGATGCTTGCCGAAAGCGGCAAATCGGCCTGCACATCTGCGTCGCCAAAGCGCGAGGCGAGGAGAAGCTCGCGCGCCGCCACGCGCCGGGCTTCGAGATCTATTCTGCGGTAGCCGTTCCTCGCCGGCCCGATCGCAGCCGTGACCGCCCAGGGACGTTCCGGATTGTCCGAGCCCACGGTGATCCCGACTCCGCCGCCGCGCGCGCGTTCGACGCTGAGGTCGATATCGCGGAACGTCCAATGCTTGCCGGTGCGTTCGTCGTCGACGGTCAGGTTTCCGTTCTTCAGCCCGAGCTGGCGCAGCTCATGGCCGTCGAGCCCGGTCGTGCCGATGGCGTCGATGCGGGACAGGAGGCTTGCGAACATATCGCCGGCCTGCCGCGGACTGCCCGGGAGGATTTCCGCGGATCCTGCGGCCGGGGCGGCGGCCCGCGGTTTATTCGTGGCGGCTGGGCGCGCGGTTTTTTCCTGCTCCTTCTGGCTGGAGGGCAGCGCCGCGGCCACCGGCACCGAAGCGGTCGCGATCGGGTGCTTGTCGGCGCCGGCAAATACGGTCACGCCGCCGTTCTGCTCGATGCGCACCGCCATTTCCGCGCCGACCAGGTTGAGGCTCTCGGCGCGGATATGGCCGCTCAACAGGCTCATGCCGGAGACGTGGACCTCGGCCTTTGGCGCGCTCGCCACCACCGTGCCGTCGGCGTCGCGCACGACGATGTCGCGGATGCGCACCGCTGTGCCGCCGCTCTCGGTGTGCTCGATCTGGGTGCCGCCGACTTCAACGTGACGATGACTGCCGAAATTCTCCTCGATGGCGGCCGCGAGCCAAGGGGTCACCACATCAAGCTGAATAGGTCCGCTGGCGAGCCGCCACCAAAGCGCGAGAGCGCCGAGCATCACGAGCGCGGCGCTGCCGGCCAAAGCGATGCCGATGCGGCGGATGAACATTCGGTGCGGCGCGAAGAAGCGCCAATAAAGGGCGAGGAGCGCGCCACCGCGCGAAGTTTCCGCCCCGGCGATCTCGACAGCGCGCAACGGCGGGCGCGGGTCGATGTCCCGCTCCCATGGCGGAGCCGCGGCGCTGTGCCGGTGCTGGTTCGTCATGGCCCCCTCGGGCGTCCCCTCGTCCGCGGTGCCTTCAGAACGACGTCGTCACCATCGACACCCCTTGCGGTCCGCATCGACCCACAATGATCGACCTTGTCCGCTCGCGCGCGTATTCTGGCGAGCGAGAATGCCGGTGCGAAAGCGTCGAAAGGAAGGCACATGGCCCGCGAGCTCGTCCCGGGCACGAAGGCTCCCGCATTTACCCTCCCGCGCGACGGCGGTGGAACCATTTCGCTTGCCGACTTCGCCGGGCGCAAACTCGTGCTTTATTTTTATCCGCGGGCCGACACGTCGGGCTGCACCAAGGAGGCGATTGACTTCTCGCGGCTCAAAGGCGCCTTCGCCGAGGCCGGCGCGGAGATCGTCGGCGTATCCGCCGATCCAGTTTCGGCACAGGACAAGTTCAAGGCCAAGCACAAGCTCGCGATCGCGCTCGCTTCGGACGAAAAGCATCGCATGCTGGAGGCCTATGGCGTGTGGCAGGAAAAATCGATGTATGGGGCGGAAGTTCATGGGCATCGCGCGGACGACCTTTCTGATCGGTCCCGACCAGCGCATCGCCCGCGTGTGGCCAAAAGTATCGGTGAACGGACACGCCGAGGAGGTGCTGGCCGCCGCCCGGGCGCTGTGAGGTCGCCAAAGTGGCAGGGTTTTCCGGGCTCAGGCGCCAAGTTGCGGAAACATTTACCCAAGGTCACAAAATGTTAGCCGCAATTTCCCGAAAATTAACCATAATCGACTGAAGTTCCCATCCAGCGCGGCCGCAATTGCCTGACCAGGCCCGGTGGGAGCGTCAATGTTGAGGTGGACAGCGTCTCAGTCGCGGCAGGGCGCGCCTGGTGCCGGGCGTCCTCCCGGCGCGCGTGCGCGAAGCGGCACGCCGACGGCCGCCGTCACCGGCTACACGCTCACGCATGCGGGACGGCAGGTCCGGTTCGGTCCCGTGGTGTTCTGGATCGCGGTCGGCTCGATCGTAATCATGGCCGGCTGGTCGGCGGTCACCGCCACCTATTTCGCTTTCCGCGACGATGTGCTCAAAGGCCTCATTGCCCGGCAAGCCGAGCAGCAATTCGCCTACGAAGACCGGCTCGCCGAATTGCGCGCCCAGATCGACCGCACCACCAGCAGGCAACTGCTTGATCAGGAGCAGTTCGAGCGAAAGCTCGATGAGCTGATCCGCCGTCAGGTCACGCTGGAATCGCGCGCCACGGCGTTGAGCGGCGTCGCCGACCCGACGCCGACCGGCTCGATCCGCGCTGCACCGCGCGCCGCGGAGCCGACGGCGGCAGCGAGGCCATCGCCGATCGACGACGCGCCCGCGGCGCCGCAGCGTGCCGAGCGGGGCACGCTCCTTGAGCCCTACCGAGCGCCGCCGGCCAAGCGCGGCAAGGAGGCCGGCATCGACGGCCGATTGGGCGGGATCGAGGCTTCGCTCGATCGCGTCGAGCGACGGCAAGCCGCCGCGCTGCGTCAGATAGAAGACCGCTACCAGGGCAAAGCCCGCCAAATGCGCGGTGTCCTCGCCGAGCTCGGCGTCAAGCTCGCCGCACCGCCGGCGAGCGGCGGCCCGTTCGTCCCCGTGAAATTACCGGGCGAGGGCCACGACTTCGAGCGCGCGCTCACGCGGGTGAACATTGCGCGTATGCAGGCCGAACAGCTCAGCCGCACGCTTGTCTTGGTGCCGGTACGCAAGCCGGTGACCGCCGAGATCGATCTCACCTCGCCGTTCGGAGTGCGCATGGATCCATTTCTGCACGTGCCGGCGATGCACACCGGACTGGATTTCCGCGGCGAGGTCGGGGAACCGATCCGTGCGACGGCGGCCGGAACAGTCACGGCTGCCGGCTGGAGCGGCGGCTATGGCAAGCTGGTCGAGATCGATCACGGCAATGGGTTTGCGACCCGTTACGGCCATCTGTCGCAGATCAACGTCGATGTCGGCGACGCGGTCCGCGTCGGTCAGATCGTCGGCCACCTCGGCTCCACCGGGCGCTCCACCGGCCCCCATCTGCACTACGAAACGCGCATCAACGGCGAAGCGGTCGATCCGCAGAAATTCCTCAACGCCGGCGCCAAGCTTTTTGGCGAATAGGGCGTCGTTGACGGTATCAGGCGCCTTTGCGACACTTGCCGTCGCAATCCAGGCTCGTCGCAAGCCGCCGGATTGTTTCGCCGTCGCGTTCCCGCCGATGACCAAGACCGGCATGCTGGCATGATCCGCGTCCATCATCTCAACAATTCGCGCAGTCAGCGCGTCTTGTGGCTGCTCGAAGAGCTGGGCACGCCGTACGAGGTCGTTCGCTACCAGCGCAACAAAGCAACAATGCTGGCGCCCGAAGAATTGAAGCGCGTGCACCCGCTGGGAAAATCGCCGGTCATCGAGGACGGCGGGAAGACATTCGCGGAGACCGGATTGATCGTGGAATATCTCGTCGAAAACTATGGCGCCGAGCTGGCGCCGCTGCGGGAATCCGACCTTTACTGGCGATACAAATATTGGCTGCATTACGCCGAAGGCTCGGCGATGCCGCCGCTCCTTCTCAAGCTCGTCGTCGACAGGCTTGGAATACTGGCGTTGCCGGCGCGGAAATTCGTGAACTCCCAGCTGAAACTGCACCTCGACTATCTGGAGGCAGCGTTGGCGCCGGCACCGTGGTTCCTGGGCGAGCGCTTCTCCGCCGCCGACATCATGCTGAGCTTCCCGATCGAGATCGCGAGCATCCGCGCCGGTCTCGATGAAACACGACCGAAACTCATGGATTTCCTGGCGCGCATCCATGCGCGGCCGGCTTACAAGCGCGCGCTCGATAAGGGCGGAGCCTACAGTTTCGCCGGCCGCGAATAGCGAACGGCCTCCATCATCACTCTTACCGGCGGTTGTTGCTCCGCTTGGCGGGTGATCACTTGCTGTTGGTCGTCGACGCTGCCGCCCTACTCGACATCCTCGACTTCCTTCACCTGACCGCCGAAGGCCTTCTGCGCCAACGCGGCCTCCATGAAGCGGCCGATGTCGCCGTCGAGCACGGCGCCGGTGTTGGAGGTGGAAACGCCGGTGCGCAAATCCTTCACCATCTGATAGGGCTGCAGCACGTAGGAGCGGATTTGGTGGCCCCAGCCGATGTCGGTCTTGGCGGCCCGGTCGGCGGCCGCCTTCTCTTCGCGCTTCTTCAGTTCGAGTTCGTAGAGTCTCGCGCGCAGCATCTGCCAGGCCTGCGCACGGTTGCGGTGTTGCGAGCGGTCGTTCTGGCAGACCACGACGATATTGGTCGGAATGTGGGTCAGACGAATCGCCGATTCGGTCTTGTTGACGTGCTGGCCGCCGGCGCCGCCGGCGCGCATCGTGTCGACGCGCACGTCCGCTTCCTTGATGTCGACATTGATGCGATCGTCGACCACCGGATAGACCGTGACGCTGGCGAACGAGGTGTGCCGGCGCGCATTGGCGTCGAACGGCGAGATGCGCACCAGCCGGTGCACGCCGTTTTCAGTCTTCAGCCAGCCATAGGCGTTATGGCCCTTGACTTCGATGGTCGCCGACTTGATGCCGGCCTCCTCGCCCTCGGTTTCCTCGATATAGTTGACCTTGTAGCCATGCTGTTCGGCCCAGCGCACATACATGCGCATCAGCATGCTGGCCCAGTCCTGGCTCTCGGTGCCGCCGGCCCCGGCGTGCACTTCGAGATAGCAATCGTTGGCATCGGCCTCGCCAGCGAGCAGCGCCTCGAGCTCGCGGCGCGCAACTTCGGCCTTGAGCGCGCGCAGCGCCGCTTCCGCCTCGGCGACGACTTTTTGGTCGTTCTCAGCCTCGCCGAGCTCGATCATCGTCAGTTGATCGTCGAGCTCCTGCTCGATGCTGGCGAGCGCGGTCAGCTGGTCCTCGAGCGCGGTGCGCTGCTGCATCACGCGGCTCGCGCGTTGCGGATCGTTCCAGAGATTCGGGTCTTCAGCCTGGCGGTTCAGTTCGGCCAGCCGCGCCCGCGCTTTGTCGGGGTCAAAGATGCCTCCTCAGCAGCTCGAGCGACTGCTTGATCTCGGTGACGATGGTCTCGATTTCCGCGCGCATGGGTTCCGGAGGTCAGAGGTCAGAGGTCAGAGGTCAGATAAGGATGGATATCGAAAACCACAATTTCTCGCTCTGACAGCCAATTTCCGACACGCGACCTCTGCATCAATACAAGCCTCCGGTTCCGGTGCGGATGGCGCGGTCGGCTTCGGGCGAGACCGGCAACGGGCCGCCATTCGCCGCTTCCGCTCCAATGACCGAGTAGGAATCGGGCGGCGCGGTGCCGGGCTTGAAAGCTTCCAGGATCGCGCGGGTGTCGCCCGGGCCGGCGCGCATGCCGGTCTTGGCATCGACGCGGATCAGCTTGATACCGGGCGGCACGCGAAACGGGATCGGCGGCCGGTCGACGAGCGCCACCTTCAGGAAATCGCGGACGATCGGCGCCGCGACATGGCCGCCGGTGGCGAGGCGTCCGATATGGCGGGGCTTGTCGTAGCCCATATAAACGCCGCAGACGATGTCGGGCGAAAAGCCGATGAACCAGACGTCCTTCTCGTCGTTGGTGGTGCCGGTCTTGCCGGCGACCGGCTTGCCGACATCGCGGACCACGGTCGCCGTGCCGCGCTGCACCACGCCCTCCATCATCGAGGTGATCTGGTAGGCAGTCATCGGATCGATCACCTGCTCGCGGCGGTCCAACAGGATCGGCTCGGGCTGGTCATGCCATTTGTCGGCCTCGCAGCCGCGGCACTCGCGCTCATCGTGCTTGTAGATGGTGTGGCCGTAACGGTCCTGAATGCGGTCGATCAGCGTCGGTTTCACCCGCCGCCCGCCATTGTCGAGCATCGAATAGGCGGTGACCATGCGCAGCACCGTGGTCTCGCCGGCGCCGAGCGCATAGGACAGATATGGCGGCAGGTCGTCATAGACGCCGAAGCGCTTGGCATATTCGGCGATCAGCGGCATGCCGATGTCTTGCGCCAGTCGCACCGTCATCACGTTGCGCGACTGCTCAAGGCCGAAGCGCAGCGTCGAGGGGCCGTAAAATTTGCCGCCGTAGTTTTCCGGCTTCCAGACTCCGCCGCCCGGCCCGGTGTCAATTTCGATGGGCGCATCGAGCACGATGGTCGAGGGCGTGTAGCCATTGTCGATGGCGGCGGCGTAGACGAGCGGCTTGAACGAGGAGCCCGGCTGCCGCAGCGCCTGGCTGGCGCGGTTGAACTGGCTCTGGTCGTAGGAGAAGCCGCCGACCATCGCCAGCACGCGGCCGGTCTGCGGGTCCATCACCACCATGGCGCCGGAGATTTCCGGCACCTGGTGTAGCCGGAACTGGCCCTGCTCCTTCCCCAAGGGCTCGACATAGACGACGTCTCCGGGTGCCACGACCTGGCCGACGCGCTGGATCGGCTTTGCCGCGGCGCCCGCCGGCCTCGCCCATTTAACGCCCTCAAGCGGCAGGATGCCGACCTCACGGTCCTTGGCCACGGCGCCGCCCGGATCGCGCCGCGGCTGCAGGCCGATGCGTGCCGCCTGGTCGTTGACTTCGAGCACCACCGCGAGCCGCCAGGGATTGATGTCCGACAGCGCTTTCATATCGGCGAGCTTGATCCCCCAGTCGTCGCTGATGTCGATTTTGCCGAGCGGACCGCGCCAACCCAGTTGCTCGTCGAAATTGACGAGCCCGTTGATCATGGTCTTGCGCGCCAGAACCTGCAGCTTGGTGTCGAGCGTGGTGCGCACCGACAGTCCGCCCTCGTAAAGCTTCTTGTCGCCGTACTTCTCGGAGATGTAGCGGCGAACCTCCTCGGCGAAATATTCGGCCTCGAAGGTGTGGGCGCCGGTCGGCCGCACGGTGACGCTGAGCGGCTCCTTCTTTGCCTTTTCGCCGGCATCGGCGGCGATGTAACCATCTTCCACCATGCGGTCGATGACGTAATTGCGGCGCCCGATCGCCTCATCGCGGTGACGGAACGGATTGTAATTGTTCGGCCCCTTGGGCAGAGCCGCGAGATAGGCGGCCTCGGCAATGGTAAGCTCGTGAACGGACTTGTCGAAATAGAGGAGCGACGCCGCGGCGACGCCGTAGGCGCCCAGGCCCAGATAGATCTGGTTGAGATAGAGTTCGAGTATCTTGCTCTTCGGGTAGGTCCGCTCGATGCGCAAGGCGAGCAGGGCTTCCTTGATCTTGCGCGTGATCGACAGCTCGCTCGACAGCAGGAAGTTCTTGGCCACCTGCTGGGTGATGGTGGAGGCGCCTTGCGGCCGCCGGCTCGAGCCGTAGTTTTCGACGTAGAGGATGACTGCGCGGGCGATGCCGTAGAAATCGAGCCCGCCGTGCTCGTAGAAGTTCTTGTCCTCGGCGGCCAGGAACGCGTTGATGACCAGCTTCGGGACCGCCTGGATCGGCAGATAGAGGCGATGCTCGTTGGCATACTCCGCGAGCAGCGAGCCATCGGCCGCGTGCACCCGCGTCATCACCGGCGGCTCGTAATCCTGCAGCTGGGAGTAATCGGGCAAATCCTTGGAAAAATGCCACAACAGACCGGCGGTCGCCGCAACGCCGACAATGAATAGGATGGTTCCCGCCGCGAACAGAAAGCCCAGGAACCGCACCAGGATTTTCATCGCAAAGGTCCCGCCCCGCCCAAGCCGACTCCGGCGTCAGATTGGTTCAAGCCCGGCCGCGCGGCGTACGCCCAATGTGCCAGTCTTGGATCGAACCCGCCAGAGCCCCGTTCGTGAACCGCGTGTCGTCGCTCCGTTTTTTGTTCAAACTGAGGCCGCTTTGGCACCTGCGACCCTCACTTTGTTCCGGTGCGCGCGCCGGCCATGCGGGTCGCAAAATAGCTGTCGATCGCCTGTGCGATCGAATCCGCCGTGCGGTCGCGCCAACTCTCGGACAGCAGCGATTGCAGATCCTGGCGATTGGAGACGTAGCCGAGCTCGACGAGCACCGAAGGCACATCCGGCGCACGCAGGACCCGGAACCCCGCCGCTTTCAGCGGCATCTTGTGGAGCCGGGTCACCGCCTTCATTTCGCCAACCAGTCTGTGCGCGAACTGCATGGAATAGCTCTTGGTCTCGCGCTGGGCGAGATCGATCAGGATGTCGGCGACGTCGTCGGGCTCGGTTCTGAGATTGACGCCGGCGATAACGTCGGCGCGGTTCTCTTTCTCGGCCAGTCGCGCCGCCTCCGAATCTGAGGCGGTTTCCGACAGCGTGTAGACGCTGGCGCCCTGCGCATCGCCCTCCGCGCGCGGCAAGGAGTCGGCGTGGATGGAAACGAAAAGCGATCCCCCGGCGTTGCGCGCAACACGCACGCGCTCGGCGAGCGGCACGAAAGTGTCGTCGGTCCGCGTCATGAGTACGCGGTATTTGCCGGTTTTTTCGATCCGGTCGCGCAAACGCCCGGCGAAATCGAGGACGATGTCCTTTTCCAATTCTCCGCCCGGCGACTTGGTGCCGGTGTCGATGCCGCCATGGCCGGGATCGACCACGACCAGAGGGCGCGGGTCGCCGTCGCTTGCTTGCGGCGCGTTCCCGCGCGGCAGGTCGGCGCGAGCGAGCCTGTTGTCGAGGTCGATCCGGTGCAAAAAGCTCTCGCGGTCGGTCGCCGCGAGATCGAGCACCAGCCGCGCCGGCGCGCCGTCTGCCGCGTCGATGACGAAGGCCTTGTCGATGCGCACGGGCTTGGCGAGATCGAAAACCATGCGCGAGCCGCCCTGCATCACCAGGCCGAAGCGAAAGGCCTTGATCAGGCCGCGCCCGCTCTCGCCGGTTTTCGGCGGCAGCCGGAAGCTCAGCTGGGGAATGTCGAGTACGACCCGATAGGGATCGGCGAGCGTAAAGGCGTGAACGTCGATCTTGCGGCTTAAATCCATGACGAAGCGCGTCTGCGATTCGTCACCGCCGAGTCGCGCATCGGTTGCCACCGGAAGCGAATCGGCGGCCGGCCCGAGCGGCGGGCGTTCTGCCGCCGAGGCGGCCGGCGCGACCACCGCGAAGAGTACGCCGAGGAACGCCCAGCCCGCCGCCCGGAAAGCCATCGGTTTAACCCTCCGCGCCCGTCCTACCCCATTAGGCAGGCGTGGTTAATCGAAACTTAAATACCTATTTGTCCGGTGTCCGGACCATTGTCGGCAGGCAATTGCAAGGCGGCCTGGTCGCAGGCGAATGCGACAGGCGGCTTGCCAATTCCCCGGCCGCGGCTTTAAGAAGGGCGCGCTGACGGTTAATGTCTCCGGTTGTGTCTCCGTCAGGGCATCCGGCTGGTCCGCCGCGATGGCTCCCGCGCCGATTGCGGGAGCGAGGCGGGCCGCGCTTGCGATCCGCTCCGGCACCGACAATGCGCCGACCGATGCGGAACGAACGAAAGCCGATGCCCGCAAGGAGCAGGGCTAACCGGAGTTCGGCGCGCGTGCCAGCAGCGATCGGCGCTGCCGGAACGCTGTTACCGATACCGTAGGCAACCGGATGAAAAATCGCGGCAGCGCCGAGCGCTGCCGTTCCACCGCGGTTTGGAGTTCATGTTCGAGGCGCAAGTCGAGCTTCGTTTCGGTCAATGGGACAGCGTCAAAGCGGCGCTCGCCATTTCGCGAATCGACGGCGCTTGCCGCACTCGCAGTCCTCGTTCCGTTTCCCTCACTGACAATCGGGCGGCACCGTCCACCGTCGCCGACGCGGCGCGGAAAATTCGGCACGCCAGCCCTCACGAGATTTGCCAATGGCCAACAAAATGCTCATCGACGCCGCCCATCCGGAGGAAACCCGGGTGGTCGTCTTGCGCGGCAACCGCGTCGAGGAATTCGACTTTGAGTCCGCGCATCGCAAGCAATTAAGGGGCAACATCTACCTGGCGAAAGTGACGCGCGTCGAGCCGTCGCTACAAGCCGCTTTTGTCGATTACGGCGGCAACCGCCACGGCTTCCTCGCCTTCAGCGAAATCCATCCCGACTATTATCAAATCCCGGTGGCCGACCGGCAGGCCTTGATTGACGAGGACGAGCGCGCCCAACGCGCCGCCGACGACGAAGCAGATCGCCGCTCGCGCCACCATCGCGGCCATGCGAGGCCATCCGCCGCACGCCGCAACGAAGAGATGGTGCAAGGCGAACCGGCGGAAATAGCGAACGGCGATGCGGTCGCCTTTGCGCCGGTGCAGCCGGAGGCCGAGGCACCCGGCGCCGGCGAGGAGCCTGCGGCCGAATCCGCAGAGGCACCAGCAGGGGACGCCGCCGAGGACGCGCCGGCGCCAACCGCGGCCGAGCTGCAGCCGGGGTCGGATCTGCCGGAGCCGATCCCGAGCGAGCCCCTGTCGGGCGCTTCCGAGCCGGCCGAGCCGTACCCGTCGACGGGCGAGGCAGTCGCCATGCCAGGTGCCGGCAGCGCGGCGAATGCCGCTGACGAGGTGGAAGCGGCGGCCGAAGCCAGCGACGAACGCGCCGGCCTCCAGGACGCCGTCGCCGACGACAATGGCGTCGTAGAGAACGGCGAGGAGGAGGAAGCCGCCGAAGAGATCGTCGAGTCGGTCGGCGGCGCGGATGCGCTCGAGGAGGTCCCCGACCGCGCCCAGCGCTATCGCCGCCAGTACAAGATCCAGGAAGTGATCAAGCGTCGGCAGGTCATGCTGGTGCAAGTGGTCAAGGAGGAGCGCGGCACCAAGGGTGCGGCGCTCACGACCTACCTGTCACTGGCCGGACGCTATTCGGTGCTGATGCCGAACACCGCGCGCGGCGGCGGCATCAGCCGCAAGATCACCAGCGGCGAAGACCGCTCCCGGCTCAAGGAAATCGCGCAGGAACTGGAAGTGCCGGAAGGCATGGGCGTGATCGTGCGCACCGCCGGCGCCAGCCGCACCAAGACCGAGATCAAGCGCGATTTCGAATATCTGCTGCGGCTGTGGGAGACGGTCCGCGACCTGACGCTGAAATCCACGGCGCCGAAGCTCGTTTACGAGGAAGGCTCGCTGGTCAAGCGTTCGATCCGCGATCTCTACAACAAGGACATCGACGAGGTGATCGTCGCCGGACCGGAGGCCTATCACGAGGCCAAAGAGTTCATGCGCATGCTGATGCCGAGCCATGCGCGCAACGTGAAGTTTTACGCCGATACGCAGCCGCTGTTGTCGCGCTACGGCGTCGAAAATCAGCTCGACGGCATGTTTTCGCCGGTGGTGCAGCTGCGCTCCGGCGGCTACGTGGTGCTCAACCAGGCCGAGGCGCTGGTTGCCATCGACGTCAATTCCGGCCGCGCCACGCGCGAGCACCACATCGAGGACACCGCGCTCAAGACCAATCTGGAAGCCGCCGACGAGATCGCCCGCCAGCTACGGCTGCGCGACCTCGCCGGACTGATCGTCATCGATTTCATCGACATGGACGAGAAGCGCAACAACCGCGCGGTCGAGCGCCGGCTAAAGGAGTGCCTCAAGCACGACCGCGCCCGCATCCAGGTTGGCCGCATCTCGCATTTCGGGCTCCTGGAAATGTCGCGCCAGCGCATCCGCGCGAGCGTCTTGGAAAGCTCGACGGAGAAGTGCCCGTATTGCGGTGGCAGCGGCCACGTCCGCTCGGTGTCGTCGCTGGCGCTGCAGGTGCTGCGCGCGCTCG
>DATHCD010000080.1:0-20048 GCA_035319735.1 Xanthobacteraceae bacterium
CGTTCGGGCGGGTGAGCACAAGTTGCTGAGCTTGATGGAATTGGCGCCTGCGTCCTATTAGGATTGCGGCGGTACGCGGACGTGGCGGAACGGTAGACGCAAGGGACTTAAAATCCCTTGGGGGAAACCCCGTGCGGGTTCGAGTCCCGCCGTCCGCACCATCATTGCGTAACAACCGCAGATATTGTTTGTTCAATTGCAACTCGCCGGAGATTACCGCGTGACTAATTCTGATGGAAACCTTCGAATATCACGGTCAATGAGGTTCCAGCCCCTCCCGCAAAGGGGGCGGCGAGTTCCGCCAAAATTGTCCATGGGCGCCTTATACCGCCTCAGCAACAGATACTTCTCTATTCGGCCGGTGACTGGGAAGAGTTCATTCTCGAATGGGCTCACTATCAAAAAACCAAATACAAGAAGGTGGTGAGACTATCCGGGGCAAACGACATGGGAGTCGATATCGCCGGGTTAACCGACGACGCAGGCTTTCTCGGCGTTTGGGACAATTACCAATGCAAGCATTACGACCATCCGCTAACGCCCGGTACAGCCATCCGCGAAATTGGAAAATCACTTTGGCATGCGTTCGACGGCGAATTTGTTTTGCCGCGGCGCTACTATTTCATGGCTCCACAAGATTGTGGCATGAACCTCAAGAAGCTTCTCCTCAATCAGTCCGAGCTGAAAAGCAAGCTTATCGAAAAATGGGATGAATGGTGCGCAAACGCGATCACATCGACGGCCGCGATCCCTCTTGAGGGCAAGTTCGCCATGTTCGTTCAAGGCTGCGACTTTTCAAGATTCACGTTCAAAACTGCGTTGGAAGCCATCGATGAGCACAGCCACACTCCATATCACGCGGCGCGATTCGGAGGCGGGTTGCCGGATCGCCCGGAGGCGGAAACGCCACCGGCGGAGCCGAGTCAAATGGAGAGCCGCTACCTTCAGCAGCTATTCGAAGCTTACGGCGATCACCACCAGAAGGACATCTCCTGCTTGGCGGACTTGAATCCATGGCAGGAGCTTGTTGAGCATTACCATCGGCAGCGCGAATATTTCTATCATGCCGAATCACTTCGGAACTTCGCCCGAGATACGGTCCCGGCCGGGACGTTTGAGGAACTTCAGGAGGAAGTGCATGCCGGGGTCGTGGAAATCGAGACCGCGTCGCATCCCGACGGCCTTATTCGCATGAACGAAGTGACGCAGGCAGCCGCTCTCCTACCTTTGACTGCTAACGGCCTGATCAGCGTAACGAAGGTTCAGGATAAGCGCGGGATATGCCACCAATTGGCCAACGAGGATCGCCTCAAGTGGAAGAAGTGATACCTCATCACGAACGCAGGCTCCCACTGCCTTTCAATTCCCCGTTGGAGACGGGGATTCGATCGGTCGGCGTGCTCGTCGCTGCCTATCCGAAGGCATTCGATTTGCAACGACTCGTTGCCTTCGACTACCTCGTGGTCCACACAGGCGACCTGGGTGGCCCCGAGAGCCTTCACCCGGATCTACCGATGCGCTCGGCCGAGCTATTGGTGAGGCGCGGGCTCGTGGAGCGCGGTCTTTTGCTCATGAGAAGTCGCGGCTTGGTTGAGCGCGAAGCCAACGCTAATGGCATTTTGTACCGGGCGGGAGAGTTCGCTGAGACTTTTGTGGCTAGCTTGGTCAGCCCATATCTTGTCGCCCTAACGGAACGAACCAAATGGGTTGCCGATGTCTTCGGCAACATGGAGCAGGATACGTTTCGGGAGACTATGCGCGGGGCATTTGGCCGCTGGATCGAGGAATTCCAGCATGTAGAGAGAAGTATTGCGGGTGAAACATGACCACGCCCGCACTAACTCTTCGCCATCTGTGTTTTTCCGGGCCCAACAAGGAGCCTGCAAGCGTCTCCTTTGCCTCTGGCTTGAACGTGATTTATGGCGCGTCCGAGACAGGCAAGTCGTTCATTCTCGAAGCTCTAGATTTCATGCTCGGAGCAAGCGCGGATTTGCGCGACATACCCGAGCGTGTAGGCTACGACCGCATTTTTCTCGGCGTGGAGCACGGCGATTCCGAGGAATTCACTCTTGAGCGCAGCACGAGCGGAGGGCAATTTCGTTGTTATGCTGGCCTTCATTTCAATGTTCCCGTTGGAGTCGAGACGAGCATTCTCGCTGCCAAGCACAATCCGACGCGTTCGGATAATCTGTCCACCTTTCTTCTCGAAAAGATTGCGCTCGCTGGTAAGCGGATTCGACGAAACGCTTCTGGCGAAACAAATAGCTTAAGCTTTCGGAACCTTGCGCATCTATGCCTCATATCAGAGGGCGATATTCAAAAACGCGGGTCCCCCATAGAGACTGAACAATTTACCAGTAAAACGGCCGAGCTGGCCGTATTTAAGTTATTGCTCACTGGCGTTGACGATAGCGCAATACAGCCAGTCGAACGGGACCGAGCAGAAAGCCTTTCTCGGACGGCAAAAGTTGAAGTCATTGATGAGTTAATCGCTGAACACCAAGCTCGATTGGCCGAGCTAGTCGGAGAGGAAAACGATTCCAATGAGCTAACCGCACAGCTTAGCCGACTCGATGCAAACCTTGACCGCGAGCGAGCGATTCTTCGCCAAACAGAGCAGGCCCACCGCGAGATACTCCAGCACAGGACAGAGCTTAGGAGGAATTCAGATCTGGCGAGAAATCGAAGATCTGAGATCGATGAGTTGGTGGCGCGATTCAATCTACTTGATCGCCACTATCAGTCCGATCTTTCGCGACTCGAAGGTGTGCGAGAGGCTGGTACATTATTGGCGGTGCTCGCACCAGGTGCTTGTCCTTTGTGTGGCGCTCTCCCTGAATCTCAACGTCACGACGCAAAATGTGATGGGAATGTCGATGCGGTGATTGCAGCCGCAGATGCGGAGAGGGCTAAGATCGTGCTTCTCAGAAGCGAATTGGAAGATGCCGTGAATCAATTAAGAGACGAGGCTAATCGTTACGACAATTGGATGCCACAATTGTTCAGGGAATTACAATCGACAGAAGCAAGATTGGAGGAAATAAACCCATCGGTGTCAGAACAGCGCGCGGCGTACACGGAAATCTTGGATAAGCGTACGACCGTTCAGAACGCTATCTCGTTGGTCACGGCCATTGCTGAGCTGCAAAATCGCAAGATAGCGATTGAAGCCGGGCCTGCTCAACGCGAGGATAAGGATGCGTCCTCCGCTGATTTGTCCGAAAGCACACTCGATAGCTTTTCGAGTCAGTTGGAAGGCGTTTTGAAAGCGTGGAATTTTCCCGACGCTTCACGAGTGCATTTTGACAAAACGACGCGTGATTTTGTCATATCAGGCAAGCCGCGCGGAAGTCGAGGAAAGGGCATGCGTGCCATCACTCATGCGGCGTTTACTGTTACCCTCTTGGAGTATGCGCGCTCCAACGAGCTTTTCCACCCCGGTTTTGTGGTGCTGGATACGCCGCTGCTAGCATATCGAGAGCCCGAAGGCGAAGAGGATGATCTGTCAGGTACAGATGTTCAAGAACGGTTCTACGAATACTTGCTAACGCTGAAAGACAGGCAGATTATAATTCTCGAAAACGTCGATCCGCCCGACAGCATTAAGTCGCGCAGGCAGTCACTCTTTTTCAGCAAGAACCCGCATTTGGGCCGGTACGGCTTTTTCCCGGTAACCGCCGAACATTGATGCTTCGCGTAATGCGAATGATCACTCTGCAGATTGCGGAAGCTTAATTAGGCCGACTAACTTCGGATGCCGGGCAATCGCGAGCTCAAGAACGCGGTTGGCTCCGATCACGAGGGCATCATCGCGAGGCGTTGCCAAATCGACATACTTTTCGCCGTGAACAATATTGTTGCGCACTTGGCAAACGCCGCGTGTGAATAGCTGTACCACATCAGTTATGGGCTTTTGGATTTCGGGACCGAACCCTTGACGGGTGTAATAAATCCGTGGCGGTTCAGCCAGGAGCGTTTCAGCACACTTTGATTTGAGCACGTAAGCAAAAAAGCTGTCTCCTAACTCTGTGGCGAACTTACGCCAGTTCACTATGGCTCTATCGTGATCGTTCCTCGCATAGCCGCTGCGACGCAAAGCATGTTCTACGCGCGCAAGGATGCCATAAAGGCAGCGGCATGCTCAGGCAGGTGACCAATCATAAAACTAGCTTAGCATAGTTTCGCAAAAATCGTCTTATGCGTACCATACCGTCGCCACCTGGGCGCGAGCGAAGGCCTGCCTTATTTGCGGCGCATGAGGCTGTAAACGGTGCGCGGGGGATTTGCGCGGACCGGTGCCGATGCCTCCTTTGGCTTTTTTGCCTGCTCGGACGCGTCCGATGACATTGAGCGACGGCATTTATCGGTCGATTTATGGCCGGCCCGCCGAGCGGGCCGCCGCGCCGGCATGGTTGCGGGCTTTATTGCAGATATGGCTGCAGACTCGCTTTCATACTTGGCTGCAAGCTTGGCGCCGCGGCCGCGCCGGCGCGATCTTCGTTGCCGCAGTGGCGCTCGCCGGCTGCGGCCTCGGCGAGGGGCCCGCTTCACTCACCGCCGCCGATCCTGGCCAGCTCTTCGTCGATCCAGCGCGCTATGACGCCTACCACTGCAATGATCTCGCCGCGCGATGGAAGGTGCTGCTGGCGCGGGAGAACGAGCTGCGCGGCCTCATGGACAAGGCGGCCGAGGGTGGTGGCGGCGGCGCCGTGATCGGGGCGCTCGCCTACCGCGCCGACTATGAGGCGGTGCTGAGCGAGGAGAAGCTCCTGCAACACCGGGCGGTCGAGAAGAATTGCGGCATCCTGCCGTCCACCCTTCAAAGCGACCAGACGATTCACTGAAACTTACTTTCGCTCTATCCCGCCCCGCGAAGCGGGGAGGGGGGACCGCCCGCAGGGCGGTGGGAGGGGCATGCGCAGCAAGTGCTCTTGTGCATCAAACAAATTCCTTCGACCACGCCCCCTCCACCATGCTGCGCATGGTCCTCCTCCCCCGCAAGCGGGGGAGGAAAAGCGCGATCTTTCCGGATCGTGCTTTCTCGTGGAGCACGATCTTTTCGGAAAACCGGTGCCCACTTTTCCGGATCGTGCTTTAAAATCCCCCGGTCGCGATGGCGATGGCGACGCCGGCGATGGCCAGCAGCACCAGCGCGGCGGCACTGGCGCCGGTCGTCCGTCCGCCGAAACTGACCGCGTAGCCGGCCTTGAGAATGTTGTTGGACGAGGCGGCGATGAGGATTGCGGCCGCGAGCGCGCTTTGCGGCACTCCCGTGGTGCCGCCTTGCGCCAAATTGAGGACGAAGGGATCGATGTCGGTTATGCCGACGACCGCCGCTAGCCAATAGATGCCGGAGATTCCGAACTCCGTCGTCGTCCACTTCGACACCAGCGAGACGAGAACGAACAGCGCGGCGAACAATGCCGCCGGACCAAGCTCCAGCGGATTGATGCCGGTCGCCTGCAGCGCCTTTTGCTGCGCGCCTTCCTCCTGCGCAGCCGGCCGCGCCAATCGATATTGCAGCGCGCAGATCAGCAGGCCGGCGAGCGAAAGGCCGCAAAGCGGCAGGGCCAGCTCCGCCGCCATCCGGAAATTGAAGACGGCGATGACCGCCAGGATGCGCAGATACATGATGGCGGAGGCGAGCGTGATGCCCGCTTGCGCCTGCCGCCGCGTCACCGTTCCGACATTCGCCTGGCGCGCCAGCACCACGGTCGTTGCCGTCGACGAATAAAGCCCACCGAGCGCCGCCATCCACAATCCGCGGGCGGCGGCGGCCCAGTAGCGTTGGGCGAGGTAGCTGACATAGGAGAGGGAGGAAACGACGACCAGCGCCAGCCAGGCCTGGTGCGGGGTGATCGTCGTCAGCGTCGTCACCGGTTCGTTGGGCAAGAGCGGCAGGACGATGCCGGTCAGGATCAGAAACTCGCCGGCGGTGACGAATTCCTTGACCTCGACGCGCCGCGCCAAAGCGTGAAGCTTTTCACGTCCGGTGAGGAGCAGAACCGCCGTCACCGTCATCGCCACCGCGACCCAGGGCGGCAATGCCAGGCTCGCGGCGCCGAGGAGATAGGCGAGGACGTTGATGACCGGCACGACCAGCCCGACATTCGGCTCGCCCTTTTCGTCCTGCTCGCGGACATGCTGGCGATAGAAGATCGCGAGCCAGGCGCCGAGCACGAGCAGGCCGCCGGTAAAGGGGATGAGATGTGTCGGATCGAAGAGGTAAAGGACGCCGCCCGCGAGCGCCAGCATCGGAAACGTGCGGATGCCGCCGGGGCGCTTGGTGTCGGTTTGCGCAAAGAAATCCTCGAAGGCCAGGCCGAGAAACAGGCTCAAGCCGAGCAGCAGGCCGACACTCGTCACCGAAGGCGCTGAAATCATCGACATCGACCGGTTGACCGGGACGAAGGTTTGCCGCGCGACCGGGCGTACCATACATGTCCCGGTAATGCGAACCGGGGAGGGGGCTGACCGGCAGGCGCGTGCCGCAAAGCGGCTCGCCTTGCGACTTTGGTGAAGCATGATCTTTCGGAAAACCGGGTTCCACTTTCCCGGATCATGCTCTAGGGAGGAGAACGATGAGCTCGATGCCCGACAAGGACCCGGTGCTCGGCGATGCCAAGTCTTGCGCCGCGCTTGAGCTGATCATCGTGCCGCGGGTGCGCGATCTCGGCGACGGCTTTTCCGTGCGCCGCGCCCTGCCGCACGGGCAGCGGCAGATGGTCGGTCCGTTCATCTTCTTCGACCAGATGGGACCGGTCCAGTTCGTGGCCGGGCAGGGCTTGGACGTTCGCCCGCATCCGCATATCGGGCTCGCGACCGTCACCTATCTGTTCGGCGGCCGCGTGATGCATCGCGACAGCGAGGGCAACGCGCTCGAGATCATGCCCGGCGCGATGAATCTGATGACGGCCGGCCGCGGCATCGCCCATTCCGAGCGCACGCCGGCGAGCGCGCGGGCGGGCAACGAGACCATGTTCGGAATTCAGAGCTGGATCGCGCTGCCGCGCGAGCATGAGGAAATAGCGCCGTCGTTCCAGCATTTCGCCGCCTCGAGCCTGCCGACGATCGAAGATCGCGGCGTGCGCGCACGCGTGATCGCCGGCTCGGCCTTCGGCCAAACGTCACCCGTCGGCATGGTGTCGGAATGGCTCTACGCCGAGGTCCTGCTCGACGCCGGCGCCAGCGCCCCGCTCGATGCCGATCAGGAGGAGCGCGCGATCTACGTGGCCGAAGGCGAGATCGATATTGCCGGCGACGCCTTCACGGCGCCGGTGCTTCTGGTATTTCGTCCCGGCGACCGGATTACGGTCAAGGCGAAAAGCCCGGCGCGGCTGATGTTTCTCGGCGGCGCGGCGCTCGAAGGGCCCCGCTACATCTGGTGGAATTTCGTCTCCTCGCGGCGCGAGCGCATCGAGCAGGCGAAGGAGGAGTGGAAGTCCGGAAAGTTCGCGCTCGTGCCCGGCGACGAGAAGGAGTTCATCCCGCTGCCCGAGGGTTAAAGCGCGACCCGCCGCAGCCGCAAGGCGTTACCGATCACGCTCACCGAGGACATCGCCATCGCCGCGGCGGCGATGACCGGCGACAGCATGATGCCGAAGGCAGGATAAAGGACGCCGGCGGCAAGCGGGATGGCGGCGCCGTTATAGACGAAAGCGAAGAAGAGATTTTGCCGGATGTTGCGCATGACCGCCTGCGCCAGCCGCCGCGCGCGCACGATGCCGACGAGGTCGCCCTTGACGAGCGTGATGCCGGCACTCTCGATGGCGACATCGGTGCCGGTCCCCATGGCGATGCCGACATCGGCGGCGGCAAGCGCCGGAGCGTCGTTGACGCCGTCGCCGGCCATGGCGACGACGCGGCCTTCGCGCCGCAGCTTGGCGACGATGAGGCTCTTGCGGTCGGGCGGTACCTCCGCCTCGATCTCGGCGATGGCGAGCTGGCGCGCCACCGTCTCGGCGGTGACGCGGTTGTCACCCGTGAGCATGACGATGCGGATGCCGTCGGCGCGCAGCGCCCGCAGCGCCGCTTTAGTCGTCGCCTTGATCGGATCAGCGATGCCGAGAATGCCGGCGAGCTTCGCATCGACGGCGAGATAGATCACGGTCGCGCCGTCGCGGCGCAAATTATCGGCTTCGCCTTCGAGCGGCAGCGTCTTGAGGCCGAGCTCGGCGAGGAAGTTGGCACTGCCGAGCGCGACATTGCGGCCCTCGACCGTGCCGACGACGCCTTTCCCGGTCGCCGAATCGAAGTCGCCGACCGCGGCAAGGGCGATGCCGCGCGCCGCGGCGGCGGCGAGGATCGCGGCGGCAAGCGGGTGCTCGCTCGCGCGCTCGAGGCTCGCGGCAAGGCGCAGCACCTCGGCTTCATCGACGCCGGCGATGGGGATGACGGCGGTGATTTTCGGCTTGCCCTCGGTCAAGGTGCCGGTCTTGTCGATAACGAGCGTGTCGACCTTTGCCATCCGCTCCAGCGCTTCGGCGTTCCTCACCAGGACGCCCGCCTGCGCGCCGCGGCCCACGCCCACCATGATCGACATCGGGGTGGCGAGCCCGAGGGCGCACGGGCACGCAATGATGAGCACACTGACCGCGGCGACCAAGCCGAAGGCGGAGCGGGGTTCGGGCCCATAGATCGCCCATGTCGCGCAAGTGGCAAGGGCGACTACGATCACCAGCGGCACGAACCAGGACGATACCCGATCGGCGAGGCGTGCAATCGGCGCGCGCGAGCGCTGCGCCGCGGCCACCATCTGCACGATCTGCGCGAGCAGGGTGTCGCGACCGACATTCTCGGCCCGCATGATGAAGCCGCCGGTCTGGTTCAGCGTGCCGCCGATGAGTTTTGCTCCCGGCTCTTTGCTCACGGGGATCGATTCCCCGGTGACCATCGATTCATCGAGCGACGATCGACCTTCGAGCAGCACGCCGTCCACCGGAATCTTCTCGCCCGGGCGCACGCGCAGCCGGTCGCCGGGGACGACGCGATCGAGCGAAATCTCCTCCTCGCCGCCGTCGTCCCTGAGCCGCCGCGCGGTCTTGGGCGCGAGGTCGAGGAGAGCGCGGATGGCGCCAGACGTCCGTTCGCGCGCGCGCAGTTCCAGAACCTGGCCGAGCAGAACCAGCACGGTGATGACCGCGGCGGCCTCGAAATAGACCGCAACCGTGCCGCGCGCGCTGCGAAACGCGGCGGGAAAGATTCCGGGCGCGGCCGCGGCAACGACGCTGTAGGCCCAGGCCGCGCCGGTTCCGAGCGCAATGAGGGTGAACATATTGAGGTTGCGCGCGCGGATCGAGCGCCAGCCGCGGACGAAGAAGGGCCAACCGGCCCACAGCACGACCGGAGTCGCGAGCGCAAACTCGACCCACTGTGAAAGCGTCGCGCCGAGCAGCATGGGCATGCCGCGCAGATGTCCGCCTATTTCCAGCACCACGATCGGAAGCGACAACGCCAGGGCAATCCAGAACCGGCGGGTCATCTCGGCGAACTCGGGATTCGGCGCAGTCGCCGTCACCGGCTCGAGCGCCATGCCGCAGATCGGGCACGCGGCCGGGCCGCGCTGGCGGACTTCCGGATGCATCGGGCAGGTGTAAATCGCGTCGTCGGGCGACGGCGCGGCGGCCTGCAGATATTTCCCGGGATCGGCGATGAATTTGCCGCGGCAGCCGGCGCAGCAGAAATAATAAGTCTGCCGCTCGTGCGTGTAGCGATGCGGGCTCGAATAATAAGTCTGCCGCTCGTGCGTGTAGCGATGCGGGCTCGTCGCCGGATCGACGCGCATCCCGCAGACTGGATCGACGGCGGCATCGGTGGCTGCCGCATGCGCCGATTGGTCCATGACCCTTCCCTTGAAACGGATACCCGGTAAGGGTATATAGCGGCCATGCGTCCGCATGCCAAGACGTTGGTGCTCAAGCGCCTGAAGCGGATCGAGGGTCAGGTGCGCGGGCTCGCGCGCATGGTCGAGGACGACCGCTATTGCATCGACATCGTCACCCAGCTCTCGGCAGCGCGCGCCGCGTTGCGTCGCGCCGAGGAGGAGATCCTCGCCGACCATGTCGCCCATTGCGTCGAGCACGCGATCGCCTCCGGCACCAAGGCCGAGCAGCGCCGCAAGGTCGGCGAACTGATCGACGTGCTCTCGCGCAGCGACCGGTGACGACGCCTAGTCATGGCGGGGCTTGTCCCAGCTGTCCGCCGGGCGGGCATTCGCTTGAGCCGACCGGTGTGAACCTCAGATTCTATCGGGTGCGGCGATCGCCGGACGCCGGGGATTCCTTCGGCATTCTCAGCGCAACTTGTCGAGCCAAGCCTTCAGCGCCACCGCGTTGTTGTGGGTCTCGTCGCGCGCGGCGTAGAGCAGGGTGACGGGTCGGCGGCGGAGCTCTTCGCGCAAGCCCGCGGTAGCGCTCTTGGCCGGCTCCTGCGCAAGTTCGCGGGCATAAGCCGCTGCGAACTGACCCCACTGCTCCGGGTTGCCGTGAAAGCGGCGACGCAGCGCGTCGCTCGGCGCGATCTCCTTGAGCCAAAGATCGATACGTGCCTTCTCTTTGCTGATGCCGCGCGGCCACAGCCGGTCGACCAGCACGCGCAATCCATCGTCCGCGGCGGCCGGCGCGTAGACGCGCTTGATGCGGAAGCCGCGGGTCGCGGATCGGCGTGGCCGCGTTGCGTTCATTTGCCGGCGCCCGCGCGATTTTCGCCGTTGCCATTGCCGAGCACCATCAAAGTCGACGTGCCGTGAGCAAGGATGCGGCCGGCGGCGTCGAGGACGCGTGCTTCGGCGGTCATGATTTGGCGGCCGCGGCTGACGACCCGGCCTTCGGCGCGGACCCGGCCGCTATCGTGTCTGATAGGACGGGTGAAGTTGGCCTTGGTCTCGACCGTCGTGTAGCCGGCGCCGGCGGGCAGCAGCGTATGCCCGGCGCAGCCGGCGGCGCTGTCGATGAGGGTCAACGCCCAACCGCCGTGCACGCCGCCCAATGGGTTGAGCAGATGCGGCCCGGTGTCGCCCTCGAACACGGCATACCCGTCGCCGACTTCCACGAGCCAGAAGTTCAACGTTTGCGTGATCGGCGGCGCGGGAATGGTCCCGTCGATCAAGGCCTGCATCATTTGTCTGCCGGTCATGCCGGCGACCTCCTCGGGTTTTGCCGTGCCGTATTTCAATACCGGGGCGGGGCGCATGATGCTATTTCCTTGTAAATACAAACGATGTACATACATATAAACCATGCCGCGACGACCGCAAGCCCCCGCGAAAAACCTGGTCAACGATGCGCGCGCCGCCATCGCCGCCTGCGCCGGCTGGGCGAGCCGTCTCGCCGCCCGGCGGATCACGAATTTCCTCGAGGGCCGCATGGCCGGCAGCGGCTTGAGCATCGCCCAGTTCGGGCTGCTGGCACAGATCGCGGCGGCTTCAGACGACACGCTCGGCGCTTTGGCGGAGCGCACCGGGCTCGATCAATCGACGCTGTCGCGAAACCTGCGCGGCCTGGAGGCGGCGGGGCTCGTCGAAATCGCCATCGCCGATCAGGATCAGCGCCGCCGCGCGGTCTGGCTGACGGAGGAGGGCGCCCGGCGCCTCGAGGCGGCGATCCCGGTCTGGCGCGAAGCGCACGCGGCGCTGGCGCAGCGACTCGATCCGCGTCTCGCGCTGCGGCTCGGCGCTGCTTCGGAGGAGCTGGTCGGGAAGTAGCGGACGGCAGCATCGCCCGGCGCGTAAACCTAGGTCTTCTTCGGCAGCAGGACGAGTTGGGTCTGCGTGACCAATGCGCAAAGCCTGCCGTCATTGCGCGTGACCTTGGTCTGCCACACCATCGTCGTGCGGCCGCGATGCAGCGGCGTGCATTCGGCGCGCGCCATATCGCCGACGGGAATGGCGGCAAAGAAGTTGGTCTTGCTCTCGATGGTCGTGGTGTGCGCGCCTTCAGGGAGGTTCACCATCGTTGCCGCGGCGCCGATATTGTCGGCGAGCGCCATGATGGCGCCGCCGTGAATGATATCGGGCACGGTCGCGAGTTCGTGGCGAACGGCAAGCTCGCCGGTGACTCGGTCCGGCGAAATATGCGTTATCCTGATGCCGAGGAATTCGGCAAAGGGCGGCGGCTTCAATTCGGCGATGCTGCTCACGATGGCTTCCTCGTTCAGGCGTTGTCCGCGTCGGTGCGGCAAAGGCTGCCGCGCTGATATCGGGCGGCCCGAACTTGGCCCAACCGGAGGCGAAAGTCATGCGGCAGATCTGGATCACGCGGGCCGGCGCGCCGGAGGTGCTCGAGGTCAAGGAGGCGCCCGATCCCCAGCCCAAAGCCGGCGAAATTCGCATTCGCGTCGAGGCGAGCGGGATCAATTTCGCCGACATTATGGGGCGCATGGGTCTCTATCCCGACCTGCCGCCGATCCCCGTCGTGCCGGGTTACGAGGTCAGCGGCCGCGTCGATGCGGCAGGCTTCGGCGTCGAGGAGAATTGGATTGGACGCGACGTGATCGCCATGACGCGTTTTGGCGGCTATGCGGACACGGTCTGCGTACCAATAAAGCAGGTCTTCGCGCGGCCGGCGGGAATGTCGGCGTTGGAGGGCGCTTCCGTTCCGGTCAATTATTTCACCGCCTGGCAACTGGTCGTCGTCATGGGCGGCTTGAAACGCAACGAGACTGTTCTGGTCCATTCGGCGGGCGGGGGCGTCGGCATCGCCGCAACGCAGATCGCCAAACATCTCGGCGCCCGCGTCATCGGCACGGCTTCCGCAGCAAAACACGCCGAACTGCGCGCGCTGGGCGTCGACCATCTGATCGACTACCGCACGGAAGATTTCGAGGTCCGCGTGCGCGAAATCACCAATGGCCGCGGAGTCGAGCTCATTCTTGACGCCGTCGGCGGCGAGTCGTGGAAGAAGGGATATCGCCTGCTCGCTCCGACCGGGCGGCTGGGGATGTTCGGCGTTTCCGCCATGGCCGACCGCAAGGAGCGCAACATTCTCGCAATGCTGGGCGTGGTCGCCGGCACGCCCTGGTTTCAGTTCAACCCGTTAGCGCTGATGAACGCGAACAAGGGCGCGTTCGGCGTCAACCTTGGTCACATGTGGGGCGAGGTCGACCGCATCCGCGAATGGGCCGGTCGATTGCTCGAACTATGGGAGCAAGGCGTGGTCAAGCCGAAGATCGCGTGCAGCTTCCGGTTCAACGAGGCGGCGCAAGCGCATCACTTCATTCAAGATCGCGGGAATATCGGCAAGGTCCTGCTGGTGCCGTGAAGCCGTTTCGAGGTTGGTTGCTGCGCGCCCAGTTCGAAAAGCAAAGAGCGCGCCCGCAGCCGCGCTCTCCAGGTTCGTTCCTCGTATCAGCGGCGCGCTTACTGCCGCGGCGCCGGCACGACGCGTATGTAGGGCTTCGGCGCCTTCCAGCCTTGGGGATAGAGCTTTTTCGCCTCATCGTCGGTCACGGCGCCGGTGAGGATCACGTCTTCGCCCTGCTTCCAATTCGCCGGCGTTGCCACCCGATGCTTGGCGGTGAGCTGCAGCGAGTCGATCACGCGGAGCACCTCGTCGAAATTGCGGCCCGTGGTCATCGGGTAGACCAGCACGAGCTTGATCTTCTTGTCGGGGCCGATCACGAACACGTTGCGCACGGTCTGATTGTCGGCCGGGGTGCGGCCCTCGGAAGTGCCGGCGGTGCTCGCCGGCAGCATGCCGTAGAGCTTGGAAATCTTGAGGTCGGTATCGCCGATCATGGGGTAGTTGGGCGCGAAGCCGACCACGTCTTTGATGTCGGCGGACCATTTCTTGTGGCTGTCGACCGGATCGACCGACAGGCCGATGATTTTTACGCCGCGCTTGTCGAACTCGGGCTTGAGGCGGGCCATGGTGCCAAGCTCGGTGGTGCACACCGGCGTGAAGTCCTTGGGATGGGAGAACAGCACGACCCAATTGTTGCCGATCCAATCGTGGAAGCGGATTTTGCCTTCGGTCGTTTCGGCTTCGAAATCCGGGGCGGTATCGCCAATCTGCAGGGCCATGGAAACCTCCGTTGTTTTGCGCTGATCCGAGATTTGAGCGAATGTATTTCCCGCGTTACATGTGTTCAAGGTCCAACAATATCGGGCTTTTACTGAGCACTATTCTTTCGAATTGCGCAAGAGAGTAGGAAGAATTGAACCGCCGGCGCGCCCATACATGGAATAATTTTTCCAATGACTTCGGCGACGTCCGGTGCCCGCGGCCGATGATTGTCTGCAGCGTTAGCTCGCGTTTGAGCAAGATCAAAGCCAATGCCCCGACTTTGCCGCATCGTTGCCTTTCGGCAGCCGGCCTTGCATCGCAAGGTTCTGGCCAAGCCTTCGGCCCTGGCCAGGGCCCAGTGACGCGTCAGGCAATTTTCGGGAACCGCACGCGCGTACCGGCGTTCGCAAAGACGTGCGGGAGGCGTCAATGGCACGGGTGGAAGAACAGGAATATCCGAGTCTTCAAACGCTCGCCGCCGTGATTGCGCGCTCGCAGATCGTGGTGGCGGAGCCGGCGAAGCCCGGGCCGTGTTTTCCCGCCGGATTCGACGACGTGGACTTGGCCATTCTCGATTGGATCGCCGCCGAGGCGCGCCGGCTCCGCCGCCGCCTCGTGCTCATGTGAAGTTCTTATAAGCATAAAGTGGCGGATGCGGTCGCCGGCGCCGCAAGTGGCGACCTTGCGTCATTGACATTTTCGCGACAACCCCGCAAAGCCAGCGCAACGGCTTGCGGAATAGGGAATGTTCAAGCGAATCCTGATTGCCAATCGCGGCGAGATTGCCTGTCGGATCATCAAGACCGCCCGCGCGATGGGAATCGAAACCGTCGCCGTCTATTCCGAGGCCGACCGCGACGCGCTGCACGTCGAAATGGCCGATACCGCGATCGCGATCGGTCCGGCGCCGGCGGCTCAGAGCTATCTCGTGATCGAGAACATCGTCGCCGCCTGCAAACAAAGCGGGGCCGAGGCGGTGCATCCGGGCTATGGCTTTCTGTCCGAGCGCGCGGCGTTTGCTGCGGCGCTCGGCAAGGCCGGCATCGTGTTCATCGGGCCGAACCCCAAGGCGATCGCCGCCATGGGCGACAAGATCGAGAGCAAGCGCGCGGCGGCCGCGGCCAAAGTCTCGACCGTGCCCGGCCATCTCGGCGTGATCGCGGATGGCGACGAGGCGATCGCCATCGCCGAACAGATCGGCTACCCGGTCATGATCAAGGCCTCCGCCGGCGGCGGCGGCAAGGGCATGCGCATCGCCTTCACCAAGGCCGAAGTGGTGGAAAACTTTGCCCGCGCCCGGTCGGAGGCGAAGTCGAGTTTCGGCGACGACCGCGTCTTCATCGAGAAATTCATCACTGATCCGCGCCACGTCGAAATTCAGGTTCTGGGCGACAAGCACGGCAATGTCATCCATCTCGGCGAGCGCGAATGCTCGATCCAGCGCCGCAACCAGAAGGTCATCGAGGAGTCGCCGAGCCCGCTGCTCGACGCCAAGACGCGGGCAAAAATGGGCGAGCAGGCGGTCGCGCTGGCAAAAGCCGTAGGCTACGACAGCGCCGGCACGGTCGAATTCGTCGCCGGCCAGGATAGGAGCTTCTACTTCCTGGAGATGAATACGCGGCTGCAGGTGGAGCACCCGGTGACCGAGCGGGTCACCGGGATCGACCTGGTCGAGCAGATGATCCGCGTGGCGGCCGGCGAGAAGCTGGCGCTCGAGCAGCGCGACATCAAGCTTTCCGGCTGGGCGGTCGAGAGCCGCATCTATGCCGAGGACCCCTATCGCAATTTCGCGCCCTCGATCGGGCGGTTGGTGCGCTATCGCCCTCCCGCCGAGGGCAAGCGGGGCGGCGTCACGGTGCGCAACGACACCGGCGTCGCCGAGGGTGGCGAAATCTCGCTGTATTACGATCCGATGATCGCCAAGCTCGTCACTCACGCAGAAACGCGCGAGCAGGCAATCGACGCGCAGGCCGACGCGCTCGATGCGTTCACCATCGAGGGCATCCGCCATAACATTCCATTCCTCGCCGCGATCATGCGGCACCCGCGCTGGCGCGCCGGCAAGCTCTCCACCGCTTTCATCGCCGAGGAGTTTCCGCGCGGGTTCGAGCGCGTGCGTCCCCCGGTCGAGGTGGCGCGCGCGATCGCCGCGGTCGCCGCCGCCATCGACCATGTGCTGGGCGAGCGCAAGCGCAAGATCTCCGGACAGTTGAACCCGGCGTTGACCCGCGAGCGCCGGCGCGCCATTTGGCTGGGCGCGGACGAAATCCACGCCGACGTCGCCCGCGAAGGCGAAACGATCACGGTGCTGTTCGAGGACGGCAATCGCCACGTGCTTTCTTCGAACTGGACTCCCGGCTTGACGGCGTGGACCGGCCGGCTCGACGGCGGCGACGTCGCCATGCACGTACGGATGATTCCGAACGGGTGCGAGCTCGCCTACCGCGGCATCGAAGTGAAGGCCTTCGTCTATACCGAACGCGAGGGCCTTTACGCGCGGCTGATGCCAGCGAAGACCCTTTCCGGCAGCGAAAAATCCGTGCGCTGCCCGATGCCGGGCCTAGTCGTCTCCATCGTCATCGCCGAGGGTCAGGAGGTCAAGGCCGGGGAGACATTGGCCGTGGTCGAGGCGATGAAGATGGAGAACGTCCTGCGCGCCGAGCGCGACGGCACCGTCAAGACCATCCGCGTCAAGCAGGGCGACAGCGTCGCGGTCGACGCGGTCATCATGGAATTCGCGTAACCCTCGGCATTCGCCAACGCGGAGCAAGGCGCAGCAGGGGGGGAGGAGGCGGCGCCGCGCATTGCTCCGCATGCGGGAAACGCGCCGCCCTCCCGAATCGGGCATCATGTCGCGGCATGCAGGCGCTGCACTTCCTCTTCTCACCGTCCGGACGGCTGCGGCCGCAAGCCTTTGCCGTCGCGATCCTTGCCGTTTATGTCGCTGGCGCGGCCTCGCAATGGTTGACCATGCCGGCCGTCTTGGCCCGCGCCGGACTATGGCCGTTTGCGGCCGCTCAAGCGCTGCTCATCTGGATCTGGTTCGCGCTGCACGTCAGGCGCCTACGCGACGCTGGCACTGGCGTCGGTTTGGCGGCGGGCATCGGTGTCCTCTATGCGCTCTCGGTCGTGCTCCTGGTGATCGTCGCCGCCTCGTTCTTCAACACGTCGGCCGCCATGTCGGACCCGAACGCGGCGACTGCGCTCGGCCTTCTGTTGCTGGCATCGATCATCGACATTTTGCTCAGCTCGCCGCACCATGATGTCGCCTGGCTCATGGTGACGATTTTGACCTTTATGGCGTTCGTGCCGGTGATCATTGCCGTTATCTTCACGCTCTGGGCGGCGACCCGGCCGCGCCAAACCGACGACACGGCGTGATGCTGCACTTCGCCTATGGGTCCAATATGAGCCGCGCCGTCATGCGCGAACATGCGCCCGGCGCCCGGCCGATCGGCGTCGCCGAACTTGCCGACCATCGCTTTGTGATCACGACCGACGGCCATGCCTCGATCGAGCGGATGCCCGCCGGAGCGGTTCATGGCGTGCTCTGGCGGTTGACGCCGCGCGATCGGGTTTCACTCGATGCGTGGGAGAACGTCGCGGGCGGACTTTATCGCGCCGCGACATTGCCGGTGCATCGGGCCGGCCGCCGCCACATGGCGCTGGTCTATGTTTCGCGTCCGCTTGGCGCGGGCCGGGCGCGGGCGGGCTACATGGAACGCGTCATCGCCGCGGCGCGGGAGTGGAAATTGCCTGAAGACTACGTCACGGCGTTGCAGCGCTTCTTGCCGGCGCGTCCGCGCGACAGCATGATCCGGAAAAGTGGAAAGCCGATTTTCCGAAAAGATCATGCTCCACTAAGGAAATCCAGCCCGCCCAAGCGAGAGGAATGCGCATGGACGTGATCCTGCGGGTCGTCATTCGCGGCCGCGTGCAGGGCATCGGCTTTCGCGCCTGGACCGAGGTGACCGCGCTCGAACGCGGCGTCGAGGGCTGGGTGCGCAACCGCCGCGACGGCTCGGTCGAGGCGCTGTTCGCGGGGTCGGAGGAAGTCGTCCTCACCATGATCGAGCTGTGCCGGGACGGCCCGCCCGGCGCACGCGTCGATCACATCGATCAGCGCGAGGCGGGCGCCGAGGATTTGGCGCTGCGCCGCCGCGGCGAGCTGTTCTCGATGCTGGCAACCATCTGAGCATCCGCCGTGGCGCCGAGAAGCGGCTCGAATTCGGCGCGCAGTACGTCGTCGACCTCGGCCATCGAAACCGACCGGCCGAGATCGGCGAGGGAGGTAATTCCGTAGCGCGCATCGGCGATGCCGCACGGCACGATGCCGGAAAAATGCGACAGCTCGGGATTAACATTGAGCGCGAAGCCATGCAGCGTCACCCAGCGCTGAACGCGCACGCCGATGGCGGCGATCTTGTCCTCAAAGCCTTCGCCCTTGTCCGACCGCCGCACCCACACGCCGACGCGGTCGTCGCGGCGCTCGCCGCGCACGTCAAAGGTGGCGAGCGTGCGGATGATCCATTCCTCGATCGTGCCGACGAAGCGGCGCACGTCCGGCGCCCGGCGCTTGAGGTCGAGCATGAGGTAACCGACTCGCTGGCCGGGGCCGTGATAGGTGAACTGGCCGCCGCGCCCGGCGACGTGCACGCGAAAGCGCGCGTCGATCAGCTCATGCGGCCGCGAAGAGGTGCCGGCGGTGTAGAGCGGAGGGTGCTCGAGGAGCCAGACGCGCTCGCCTGCTCGCCCCTGCGCGATCGCCGCGGCGCGAGCGGTCATGGCGGCGAGCGAACTCTCGTAAGCGATGAGATCGTTGCTGGCGGACCACTCGACCGGCGGCGAACCGGGAGCGGGCAGGAGGCCGGGTGTCAGATCGCGGCGCGTGTTAACCACCTCGTAACCATGCCGTGGTGAAAGATATAGCGCAAGAACGCGGACCTGCATCGACAAAATCGCGCGAGGATGCCTTGGCGACGCTGGAAAACGTCTCGATCGATATTGCAGTGGTCTTGGGCACGACCTCGATGCCGATCCATCAGGTGCTGCGGCTCGGCCGCGGCGCCATCATCGAGCTCGATTCGTCGGAGGAGGACGAAGTCCGCATTCTCGCCAACAGCATGCCGGTGGCGAAGGGCACCGTCATCGTCAGCGGCAACCGCATCGCCGTGGAGGTGAAGGAATTGCTGCCGCGGGCGCCCGACGCCTGCTGAGTCCGCCGGGGTGTCGGTCCGCCGGGACCGAACGCAGCTGGGGGCTCGCGGCTCGGCGACTGGCGGGCTGGCAGCGATTGGCGGGGCCGGCCCTTGTCCGGGAACGGCCGATTTGTTACATGCGCGATGCGCGCGGCTTTAGCTGCGTGCCTACCCCACATGCGGTCGTGGCGGAATTGGTAGACGCACTAGCTTGAGGTGCTAGCGGGGCGACCCGTGGAGGTTCGAGTCCTCTCGACCGCACCATTAACTATCACGACCTCTTTATCTTCAATAAGTTGCCGAATTCATTGGACTTCCTACAGAGGTTTTACTACAGAAATCACTACAGAATGCCTCTGTAGTGGAGCCAAGCCGTTGCCCAAGGTAGCAGGCAAGGTCAAAGCGAAGGTTACGGGACTGACAGCGGCGCGGCGCGGCGGCTATGTCGCGCGCAAACTCATTCCGCGCGACGTGGCGGAACCCTACGGACAGCGTTTCGGGAAGGGGACGCCACAATGGGAGGCATGGTTCAATAGTGGTCCTGTGGACCTGCTAAAGGCGCGCGCGCTGCATCGTGATTGGCTGAACGATATTGAAGCCCGCATTGCCAACATCCGAGCTGAGCGCAGAGGGGAGGGACAATTGCTCACGCCGCAGGGCGCACGGGCACTGGCCGGTGAATGGTATCAGTGGTTCGTGGCGCAGATGGCCGCGAACAAGTGGCCCGGCAGCGTGTGGCGCGACTATCGGGATCGTGCATGGGATGGACTGTACGGCGCGACCGATCCACCCGGCCGGTCCTTCGAGGACGTTGATTCGGACTATCTGCGGCCATTTATCGCTGATGAAG
>DATHCD010000081.1:0-60525 GCA_035319735.1 Xanthobacteraceae bacterium
GTGGGTTATGTGGCTGAACCCTTGCGAACACGCCACTCCGTTGCCACCATCGACAAGCCCAAGCGCCTGCGCGTACTTTCCGTTGCAACATGGGAACGAAGTTTTTGGCCCCAGCAGTTCTTTGCAAAGGGCCGGCGTGCCGGCGGCGATTGCCAGTGAGGTACCGAGCGCGAAAGCGAGCTTATTCCGGAGCATCGTCTACCTCCCAATGTTTGATGTCGATGACAAAATGATACTCGCCGGATGGTATCGCGGAGAGAGTTCGCTGCCATTTGGTATCCCCAGCGAGGTTGTAGGTTCAAAATGTGTTATGTGCCGTATTTAATATGTTATTTGCCGCATCATCCGGACATGCAAGCAACCGGGTGAGCGAGCGGCTCACAATCGGCGGCGGACCGCCGCGCCGAGTGACTGCAGGGTGTTCTGCGAGAACGCTCGCAAAGTGCTCTAAGCAAGAGCCTTGAATACCGTGCGCCCGCCGTAACGCGCCTCCTTGCCGAGTTGCTCCTCGATGCGCAGCAATTGGTTGTATTTGGCCGTGCGGTCGGAGCGGGCGAGCGACCCGGTTTTGATCTGCCCACAATTGGTAGCCACGGCGAGGTCCGCGATGGTGGAATCTTCCGTCTCACCAGAGCGATGCGACATCACGGCGGTGTAGCCCGCCTTGTGCGCGGTCTCGACCGCCGCCAGCGTCTCGGTCAGCGTGCCGATCTGGTTGACCTTTATCAGGATCGAATTGCCGATGCCGTTCCTGATACCTTCCGACAGCCGCGCGACATTGGTCACGAAAATATCGTCGCCGACCAACTGACAGCGGCTGCCTATCTTTTCGGTCAATTGTGTCCAGCCGGCGAAATCGTTCTCCGCCATCCCGTCCTCGATCGAGACGATGGGATAGCGTTCGGCGAGCTCGGCCAAGTAGTCGACCTGTTGCGCCACCGAGCGGGTCTTGCCCTCGCCCTGATAGCGATAGGCTCCGTCGGCGAAAAATTCACTTGCCGCCGGATCGAGCGCCAGCATGACCTCGTCGCCGATCCGGTACCCGGCCTTGCCGATCGCGGCGATGATTTGATCGAGCGCGGCCTCGGCCGAAGGCAGATCGGGAGCAAACCCGCCCTCGTCGCCGACGTTGGTATTGTAGCCGCCGGCTTTGAGCGCGGCGCGCAGCGTGTGAAACACTTCCGCGCCGGTGCGCAGCGCTTCGGCAAAAGACGCAGCACCCACGGGCACGATCATGAATTCCTGGAAGTCGATCGGATTGTCGGCGTGCACGCCGCCATTGATGATGTTCATCATCGGCACCGGAAGGAGCCGCGCGGCGGTGCCGCCGACATAGCGGTAAAGCGGCTCCTTCTTGGCGGCGGCAGCGGCCTTGGCGACGGCGAGCGAGACGCCGAGGATGGCGTTGGCGCCGAGGCGGCCTTTGTTGGGCGTGCCGTCGAGCGCGATCATGGTCGCGTCGACCTTAGCCTGCGCCTCGGCGTCCATGCCGCTCAGGGCATCGAAGATTTCGCCATTGACGGCCTCGACCGCGTTGCGCACCCCCTTGCCGAGATAGCGCTTTTTATCGCCGTCGCGCAGTTCGACCGCCTCGTGCGTGCCGGTCGAGGCGCCCGAAGGCACGGCGGCGCGGCCGCGCGAGCCGTCGGCGAGGATGACATCGACCTCGACGGTCGGGTTGCCGCGGCTGTCGAGAATCTCCCGGCCGATGATGTCGACGATGGCGGTCATGCGCGCTCCCGGCTTGCTCGTGGCGAGGCCTTTTACCGGAACGGGGCGGGCTTTGTCATGTTGTCGCTCCGAAGGTATCCGTTCCGATCGATTGAGCTGTTCTGCCCTAGCACGGTTCATGCTATGCGCACGAACAAAGGACTGATGCGCGCCTATGCCGAAAAAGCCACCGCAACTCGGTCGCCCCGCGCCGATCCCGGCCGCGCCGGATCAAGCGGTGCTCGACCGCGTCCGCAATCCGCACCCGGACACGAATTACCTCGCCCGTTTCACCTTTCCCGAATTCACCGTGATGTGCCCGGTCACCGGTCAGCCTGATTTTGCCACTCTGGTGATCGATTACGCGCCGCGTGCCTGGCTGGTGGAATCGAAATCGCTGAAGCTCTATCTCAACAGCTTTCGCAATCACCGGGCCTTCCACGAGGCGTGCACTGTGGCGATCGGGAAGAAGCTCGCGGCGCTGTTGCGGCCGCGTTGGCTGCGCATCGGCGGCTATTTTCATCCGCGCGGCGGCATGCCGATCGACGTGTTTTGGCAGACGGGAAAACTTCCCGCGGGAATGTGGACGCCCGAACAGGGCGTCAGTGCCTATCGCGCGCGATAGCGTTATCCGTAGAGTATGTTTTCCGAGAAATCCGTCTGGCACGCCGGATCAGGTCCGCGGCACGGCTTTTCGGATCACGCTCTGATTGCCAGTGATCCGTTCAGCGTGGCGATGAGCGCCCTCACCTCCTGCGCCGGATCGGCCGCGCGCATGACGCTGCCCATCACTGCGATGCCTGCTGCGCCCGCGGCGATGATTTCGCCGACGAGCAGGGGGTTGACACCACCGATCGCCAGCACCGGCACGCGCGCGGCGCGTGCGATCTCGGCGAGTCCACTGCGGCCGATCTCGGGACCATAGCCGGGCTTGCTTACCGTCTCGAAGGCGGGACCGGCCAGCGCATAATCAGCGACAACGGGATCGACCGCCGCGGCTTCACTGACGGTGTGCAGCGACACGCCGAGAAGTTTTTCCCGGCCGATTAGCGCGCGGGCGGCGATCGGGTCGGCGCCCGCGGCGAGGTGCACGCCGTCGGCGCCGGCGCGGTTGGCGAGCGCAGCCTCGCCATGCAGCATCAGCTTGGCGCCGTGCGCGTGCGCCGCCTTCGCGAGCGCGCGCGCCAGCAGAACTTGCTCGTCGGCCGGCAAATCTTTCTCGCGCAGGCTAAGCCAGCGGCACCCGGCCTCCAGTGCCGCCGCGGCGATTGCCGCAAGCGGCCGTCGCGCTTGGCGCCGGTCGGTTACCAGAAGAAGTGGCGGCGCAGGTAGCTTCACGCGGGTTCCTTTCTGCGCGCTTGTTTGGCCCTCCCCTTTATGGAACATTGGTTGGGCGAGTTGAACGGGGGTAACCGTTTTCATGCTCACCAAATCAGCGGCAAGAATCCTGCTCGCTGGTGCCGTGACGCTGGCGTCATTGTCGCCCGGCGCTGGCGGCGAAGAAGCACCTGCATACGCCGCGAATGGCCGGCGCGTGCGGCAATCCGACCGGCCGCTGTATCGCTGCTTGCGATCAGCTTAAATGGTGCCAGATGTACGTTTGCACCGAGGGCCGCTCGACGCCGATCCCGTTCTGGCGCTGCTTCGAGCCGAGCGGGCTCTGCCTCGCGCCGCATTGCTAGAGTTTTCAGCGCGCTGCCGGCGCGTAGCTCATCACGGGGACTGCAGTCGCGGCGGTCGACGGCGCGATGTTGCGCGGCACGATGATGCGCGCGCCGGCGCCGAGCGTATCGTGCTCCGACATGCGGTTGATTTGCGCGAGCGCCCATACCGGCACGCGATAGGTCGCCGCCAGTTTCTGCAGCGTGTCGCCGGCTTGTCCCGTCACTACCATGCCGCTGTCCCACAGCTCGATCGCGGCATGGGCCGGTACAGTGTAATGGATCGGCACGGCCTCCGCCGCGCCAGTCGCCGGCGTGGCTGCGAGCTGGCCGATTTTGGCGACCAACTGTTCCTGGATGCGCCCCGCCTTCTCGATGTTGATGTGCTCGATCTCGCTGTGGTCGGTGAGGTCCACGCTGGCGTAGTGGCCGTGGAAGCCGCGGCCGCTCGCCACATCGCCGCCGCCCATGACGCTGCGCGACTGGTAGATGTTGATGTAGCGCTCGACATTGGGCGGCACGCGGTCGGCGATGCGGGTGGGATCGTAGGTGACGAGCAGGTTCACCGGGATATCCGCGGCGTCGAGGACTTCCGCGAAAGCCAGGGCGGCATCGCCTCCGGCCGAATGGCCGATGAGCGCGATCGGGACCGGGGCGCGGCGATAGTCGCGGATCGCCTCCTCGGCGACCGCGCGCCACACCAGGTAGCTGTCGACGCTCGCAGTGAGCCCGGCGCGATTGATGCGCTCGGCGAGGCCGTCCATGCCGCGCGAATAAAGGAGGCCGGCAACACCGCGGAACAGATAGGCGCGTCCGCGCGGCGCGAGCGTCGCCGTCTCGGCTCGCGGCGCCTGTTCAGCGACCGGTTCCGGCGGAATCGGCGCGAGTGCGTCGGCGCTTCTGGTCCATGCGACCGGCCTGACCGGGGCACTCAAGGAGCCGGTGGTGTCCGGCTCCACCGTGGACAACGCACTGCAGCCGGACAGGCTCGCCGCGATCAGGATCATTGCGATGCGCGTTGCTTGCACGAGGCGCTTCCGGCGTTGCGATCGGACAGACGACGCTTAACTAAGCAAGGCGAATCCCTCGCCTCGATCCGAGAAGACCGGTAAATCCTTAATTTCTCCCGAACAGCGCATCGGGTCTGGCGGGCGCCCAGGGTGAATACGCAAGCGGCCAGGCATTTTTGCGGCAAGGCAGCCTTGCGCCCGAACAGGATTCGAGACAATCGATGAACCGCCCTCCCCGCGTTTCCTTCGTCTCGCTCGGCTGCCCGAAGGCGCTGGTCGATTCCGAGCGCATCGTCACGCGGCTGCGCGCCGAGGGTTATGAGCTTGCGCGCCAGCACGTCGACGCTGACCTTGCCATCGTCAATACCTGCGGCTTTCTCGACAGTGCACAGCAGGAATCGCTTGCCGCCATCGGCGCGGCGCTCGCCGAGAACGGCAAAGTCGTCGTCACCGGCTGCATGGGAGCACAGCCGGAAAAGATCACGGCGGTTCATCCAAACCTGCTCGCCGTCACTGGTCCGCAGCAATATGAGAGCGTGCTCGCCGCGGTCCATCGCGCCGTTCCGCCGCCGCACGATCCTTATGGCGACCTCATTCCGCCCCACGGCATCAAGCTCACGCCGCGGCACTACGCTTATCTGAAGATTTCAGAAGGCTGTAATAACCGCTGCACCTTCTGCATCATCCCGCGGCTGCGCGGCAATTTGGCTTCGCGACCCGCGGCCGATGTCCTGCGCGAGGCCGAGCGCCTGGTTGCCGCGGGCGTCAAGGAGCTCCTCATCATCTCCCAGGATACCTCGGCCTATGGGGTCGATCTGAGATATGCCGCGAGCGTGTGGAAGGGGCGAGAGGTGCGAGCAAAATTCCTCGACCTTGTGTGCCAACTCGGTGAGTTCGGCGTCTGGGTCCGGCTGCACTACGTCTATCCCTACCCCCATGTGGATGATGTCATTACGCTGATGGCCGACGGCAAGGTGCTGCCCTATCTCGACGTACCATTTCAACACGCCAGTCCCGCGGTGCTCAGGCGCATGCGCCGCCCGGCGGCGCAGGAAAAGACCCTCTGCCGCATCAGATCATGGCGCGCGGCATGCCCGGATTTAATCATTCGCTCGACCTTCATCGTCGGCTTTCCCGGCGAGACCGAGGCAGATTTTGCTCTGCTGCTCGATTGGCTTAGCGAGGCCGAGCTCGATCGCGTCGGTTGCTTCCGCTACGAAGCTGTTGAAGGTGCTGTGGCTAATGACCTCGGCGCGCACGTGCCGGAGGCCGTCAAGCATGAGCGCTGGAGCCGGTTGATGCAGCACCAGCAGGCGATCTCCCACAAACGCCTCAAACGCAAGGTGGGCCGCAACGAGCCCGTGATCATCGATGAGGTCGAACCGCGCCACGGATCGAGCCAAGGGACCGCGAAGGGTCGCAGCAAGGGTGACGCGCCGCAGATCGACGGCACGGTTTTCGTCCGCAGCCACCGGCCGCTACGGGTCGGCGAGATCGCGACGGTGAAGATCGAACGTGCCGATGCCTACGATCTTTATGGTCGCACAGTGGGTTACTGAGCCTCGCGCCTGCTCTTCGCACCGCATCCGGTTGTTGGTTTTTGCTGGTATTGCCGGACATTAGGCGCTTTCATGCCGCGCAACGGGGGCCGAACCGTGAGCGCGATCTTCATTACCGCAACCGGGACCGACGTAGGAAAAACCTTCGTCACCGCTTCGCTGATCCGGCATTTGCGCCAGATGGGCCATCAAGTCGAGGCCCTGAAGCCGATCGTGAGCGGATATGACCCGGCACAAGCCGCCGCGAGCGATCCCGGTATCCTCCTGGCCGCGCTCGGCATCCCCTTCTCGCCGCAGGAGATCGATCGCATTTCGCCGTGGCGGTTTCGCGCCGCGCTGTCGCCCGACCTCGCGGCGCGGCGCGAGGGTCGCAGCATCAACGTCGACAGCGTCATCGCCTATTGTCAAAACGCAGTCGAGCAACGTCGCGACATCCTGCTGATCGAAGGCATCGGCGGCGTCATGGTGCCGCTTGACGAGCGTCGCACCATTCTCGACGTGATGATGGCGCTACAACTGCCGCTCATCCTGGTCACCGGCAGCTATCGCGGCACCATCAGCCATACGCTCACCGCGCTCGACTCGTTGTTTCGGCGTGAAATGAACGTTCTCGCGACCATTGTCAGCGAGACGCCGGGCAGCCCGGTGCCGCTCGACGACGCGGTCGCCGCCATTGCGCGCTTCACCGAGCCGGTCATCGGCCTGCCGCGGGTGCGGCGCCCGGAAAGCGATCCCGGCGCCGCGGCGGGTTTGGGTCGCATCTTCGATCCGCGCGGACGCGGCGGGCGGGGCGAGCGCCGGGAACCGTGAGCGGGTGCCGTCAGAGCATGATCCGGAAAGCGGAAACCCGGTTTTCCGAAAAGATAATGCTCTGCAAAAGAAAACTGGAGCGCAATCGCTTCGACCTAAAGCGATTGCGCTCTTGCACAGGCCGCTCAGGGGAAAAATTGCACCTGCAGCACGGTTTCGATCGTGCCTTCCAGGTTGAACAAAGCGTGCAGCAGGAAGGTCAGCAGCGTCGAGCCACTGCGCCGACGCATCCAGCCGAGGAACAGGCCGACGACGAAGATTTGCAGGACGCCCGCCCAGTCGTACTGGATATGCAGCGCCGCCCACAATGTCGAGATGGCGATGATCGCAGGCCACGCCGAGCGCTCCGAGCGGGCCCAGCCACGGAACAGAAATCCGCGGAACAAGATCTCCTCGCCTGCCGGCGCCGCGATCACGGCCGCGACCAGCATGGGCGCAAGCCAGCCGGCGGCGGCGGCGCTTGCGTAGGATTGCGATTGGAACGGTGTTACCAGCGCCCGGCCGCTGAGGAAGAGCAGCGCGTCGCAAGCGGCGATCAAGCCAACGAGCGAGATGACGGCGACACGCATGTCGCGCCATCGCGGCCATGCCAAGGCCAGATACTTGGCCTGATCGGCCCGCGCCACGCGCACCGCCAGCGCGATCATCGCAATCATGATCGGATTGGCTATCAACAGGAAAAGCGTCACCAGGACACCGTCAAACGGCGTGACCAGCAGCGAATTCAGATCGGTTACCCGCAGCCACACGAGCGCCGCGAGCGCGACGAACTGACTGACGAGAAATGCCAGCAGCGCCCAGCCGAACGTCGCCCAATAGCCCCAAATCTTCATCGCGGCTGACGATTGTTGCGCTTCGGCCTCGCTCA
Source organism: Xanthobacteraceae bacterium (assembly GCA_035319735.1). Classification (GTDB taxonomy): domain Bacteria; phylum Pseudomonadota; class Alphaproteobacteria; order Rhizobiales; family Xanthobacteraceae; genus BOG-931. The sequence goes on from DATHCD010000081.1 coordinate 7,619, forward strand.
CGGCAGCAAGATCGAACAGCCGGTTGTGGCACGGCTCTCGAGATCGCGGTGCGCTTTGGCGGCATCGCACAACGCGTATTTCTGGTTGATCGGTATCTTGACCGCGCCGCTGCCGATCACGGCAAATAGGTCGGCGGCGATGGCCAGCAGGTCCTCGCGCTTGGCGCCGTAGGTGTTGAGCGTCGGGCGCGTGGCGAACAACGAGCCCTTGAGCTGCAGCAGGTTGATATTGAAGGCCTCGATCTGTCCCGAGGACGCACCGAAGCTGACAAACATGCCGAGCGGACGGATGCAATCGAGCGAGGCGGGAAAGGTCGCCTTGCCGATGCTGTCGTAGACGACGTCGCACAACTTGCCGCCAGTGATCTCCTTGACGCGCGCAACAAAATCCTCGTCGCGATAGAGGATCGTGTGGTGACAACCGTTGGCCAGGGCGAGCGCGGCTTTGTCCTTCGAGCCTACCGTGCCGATGACATTGGCGCCGAGATGGTTCGCCCATTGGCAGACAATGAGGCCGACGCCGCCGGCGGCCGCGTGGATGAGCACGTTCATGCCCCTTTCGACCTTGAAGGTGCGGCGCAACAGGTATTCAGCGGTCATGCCCTTGAGCAGCATGGCGGCGGCTTGCTCGTAGCTGATATTGTCCGGCAGCTTTAACGCGCGGTCGGCCGGGACCAGGCGCTCGGCGGCGTAGCAGCCGGGACCGGTGACGTAGGCGACCCGGTCGCCGGGCTTGAATTCGCTGACGCCGGCTCCGATCCCGACAATCTCGCCGGCGGCTTCATTGCCGAGGACGAACGGCAGACCGGCCGGCGGCGGGTACAGGCCCATGCGGAAATACACGTCGATGAAATTCACGCCGCAGGCATATTGCTTGACCCTGATCTGTCCGGGTCCGGGCGCCGGCACGGCGATGTCTTCGTAGGTCAAAACCTCCGGACCGCCGAATTTGTGAACGCGCACCGCAGCTACCATTTTTTTCTCCCGTCAGGCGCCCGTGCTCACGAAGGGCCGCGCCTCTGCGCCGACGATCATAGGTAGTCGCGAAGGCGGGCGCATTGCAAATCCGCCTGTTCGACATTCGTCATAGTGATGAGCGTTGAATAGCGACGGTGGCGGTGCGGTCCGGGCGCGCTGGCTGCGAAGGCAAATTTACATAGTGACCCGGCAGTTTCCGGCCGCGAGGGTTCAGTCGATGCCGCGCACGAGGCCGACCGCCACGAAGTAGACGGCGATCGCGGCGAGCGCCGCGGCAGCCCAGCCGGGCGGATCGAGGTCTTGCGCAAGCGCGTACACAGCGAGCACTGCCCAAAGCGCCAAAATCGTCAGATTAAGCCGACGCCATCGCGGCACCCGCACCGGGTGCAGGAAATGGATCGGCGCGAAGGTCGCCGCGGCGAGGACGACAATCGCGTTCGCGCCGAGCCACGGCGCAGGCTTAAGCAGGAACAGGTAGAATGCCGCCACATTCCATAGGGCCGGAAAGCCGCGGAAGTAGCTGTCGGCGGTCTTCATGCGCCGGTCGGCGAAATAGAGCGCGCCGGTCACGGTGACGACGAGGCCAAGCGCGAGCGCGACGGATTGCGGTAGCAGCCCGCTGGCGACCATGGCGTAGGCGGGCACGAACACGTAGGTGGCAAAATCGACGACGAAGTCGAGCAATTCTCCCGACCAGCGCGGCAGTACCTCGGCGACGCGAAGCCGGCGCGCAAAGGTGCCGTCTACGCCATCGATCACGAGCGCGACGCCGAGCCACGCGAACATTTGCGCCCAAGCCGAGTGGATAGCCGCGACCAGCGCCAGCAGCGCGCAGCCGGCGCCGCAGGCGGTGAAGACATGGACGGAAAAAGCAGCAGCCGCGCGCGGCAACTTGGACTTGGCGGGTGCCTCGATCGGCTGCATTACCGCGATCCCCTGCTTGCCTTGCCCGGACGGTGGCAGCCTAGGCAGGGGGCGGGTCGTGCGCAATCTTTCTGTTGTTGCTAATGTTTCAGCCGATCGGAGGGCCACCTGGGCGCCAGGCAAAACTTCTCTGCTGAAGTGGCGGTCGTCGGCGGCGGGCCGGCCGGCCTCGTCAGTGCCATCGCGCTGAAGGCGGCCGGCGTGGACACGTTGCTTATCGCAATCCCGCCGAAAGACGACCACCGCACCACCGCCCTGCTCGCCGGCTCGGTCACCGCGCTGGCGACATTGGGTGCCTGGCAGGCCTGCGTTGCACATGCCGCGCCGCTCAAAGAGATCCGCATCATCGATGACACCAGGCGGCTCATCCGCGCGCCGGAGGTCGCCTTCAGCGCCGCGGAAATCGGACTCGACGCGTTCGGCTGCAATATCGAGAACCGTCATCTGCTGGCGGCGCTCTATGCCTACGCGGCGCAATTGAAGCTGCCGCGCATTGATGCCGCCGCGTCGGCGATTGCGAGCGATGCCGCAGGCGTCACCATCAAGCTCGCCGATGGCGAAGCGCGAGTCCAACTCGCGGTCGGCGCCGACGGGCGGCGCTCGCTTTGCCGCGTGGCGGCCGACATCGCCGCGGATCGCCGCAGCTATCCGCAGACCGCGCTCACGCTCAATCTCGCGCATGCGCGCCCACATCGTGACGCCTCAACAGAATTCCATACCGAAAGCGGGCCCTTCACGCTGGTCCCCCTGCCCGGGCGGCGCTCGAGCCTCGTTTGCGTGCTCGATCCGGCACGGGCCGCGGAGCTTTATGCAAAACCCGACGCCGAGCTATCGGCGGAGATCGAGCGCCGCGCGCATTCGCTCCTCGGCGCGCTTCGCGTCGAGCCGGGTCGCGGCATATTTCCACTCGCCGTGCAAACCGCGCGTTGCTTTGCGCGCGAGCGGATCGCGCTCGTCGGCGAGGCGGCGCATGTGGTGCCGCCGATCGGGGCGCAGGGACTCAATCTCGGTCTGCGCGATGCGGCAACCCTTGCCGAGTTCGTCGCCGACGCGCGCCGACAAGGCCTCGACCTTGGCTCCCCCGACCTGCTTGCACGCTATGACGCGAGGCGCCGCGTCGACGTGATGAGCCGCCGTATCGCCGTCGACGTCCTGAACCGCTCGTTGTTGACCGATTTCATTCCGGCGCAGGGCGCCCGCGGGCTCTTGCTCCATCTCGTCGACCGCGTCGGGCCGCTGCGCCGCGCCCTGATGCGCGAGGGCGTCATGCCTTCGGCCTCGCAACCGCGCCTGATGCGGGGGGAGATGGTATGAATAGCCGGCCTCTTTTCAGGCGCGAATGGCGTCAAAAACGGCTTGGCGAGGCCCCGTCCTTCATCCTACCGTTCGCCGCGCGTGGGGTGGTGAGATTCGTCGCATGAAGCTGCCGCGCAATTTTTTCAAGCCGCTGGCGATCGGGGCGCCGTCGCCGCTGCGCGAGCTGCCGATCAAGCTCGAGCGCATGATCCACTTCGTGCCGCCGCACCTCGAGAAGATGCGCGCCAGGGTGCCCGAATTGATCGCTCAGGTCGACGTCGTGCTCGGCAATCTCGAAGACGCCATCCCGGCCGACGCCAAGACCGCCGCGCGCGACGGCTTCATCGCCATGGCCAAGGCGAACGATTTCGGTCAGACCGGCTTGTGGACACGCGTCAACGCGCTCAATTCGCCTTGGGTGTTCGACGACATTTGCGAAATCGTAGCCGCCGTCGGCAACAAGCTCGACGTCATCATGCTGCCGAAGGTCGAAGGCGAATGGGACATCCACTATCTCGATCAGCTTCTAGCCCAGCTCGAAGCGAAGCACGCGGTGAGAAAGCCGATCCTCATTCATGCCATCCTCGAGACCGCCGAGGGCGTGAACAACGTCGCCGCGATCGCCGCCGCTTCGCCGCGCATGCACGGCATCAGTCTCGGTCCTGCCGATCTTGCCGCCTCTCGTGCCATGAAAACGACGCGGGTCGGCGGCGGACATCCCGAATACAAGGTGCTCGCCGACCCAGCTCCAGCAGCGGCCCCGGCGCCCCGCGCCGCCTATCAGCAGGACCTTTGGCATTACACGATGGCGAAAATGGTGGACGCCTGCGCCGCCGCCGGCATCAAGCCGTTCTACGGCCCGTTCGGCGATATCGCTGACAGCGCCGCCTGCGAGGTGCAGTTCCGCAACAGCTTCCTCATGGGCTGCGTCGGCGCCTGGACGCTACACCCCAGTCAGGTTCCGATCGCCAAGCGCGTATTTTCGCCCGACCCGACCGAAGTCGCCTTCGCGACGAAGATCATCGCCGCCATGCCCGACGGCAGCGGCACGGTCATGATCGACGGCAAGATGCAGGATGACGCCACCTGGAAGCAGGCCAAGGTGCTGGTCGATCTCGCTCGCCTCGTCGCCGTCAAGGACCCGGAAATGAGCGCGCGGTACGGACTGTGAAAGGCGCCACGAAATACGCTATGAAGCCGCTATGAACAAACATTCAGCGTCTTGTCAGCAGCCCGCCACAATCGGGTCCTTGCATCGCAGGCTGCCTGAGCGCCGGCCGTCATGAGCAAGGTCCGCAACGCCAAATTTCAGATCGGACAGGTGGTCCGGCACCGCCTCTTTCCGTTCCGCGGCGTCATCTTCGACATCGATCCGATCTTCAGCAACACTGAGGAATGGTACGAGTCGATCCCTGCGGAAATCCGGCCGCACAAAGATCAGCCTTTCTACCATCTGTTCGCCGAGAACGACGAGACCGAATACATCGCCTATGTGTCCGAGCAGAATCTCCTGCCCGACAATAGCGGCGAGCCGGTACGGCATCCGCAAGTCGCCGAAGTCTTCGTGCAGGACGGCAAGGGCGGCTATCGCCCGCGTCACGCGACGACGCACTGATCGCGGCAAGATCACGCAAAGACAGCCTTTCGGGCGCTTCGAGGGCCCGTCTCAGGATGAACGGATCCCGGGCTTACTGGCTTACTGCGTCTTGCCGTTTTGCGGTTGAGGTGCCGCGGATGACGTCGGCGCGCCCTTTTCGGCTTCCAACTTCTTGCGCGCCTCATCGGCCCGCCGTTGCAACTCCTCCTGCAGTTTGCGCTGCTGCGCCTCGAATTCCTTGGGATCGGTCGGCGGTCCGTCATAGGCCTTGGCGAAATCGGCGAGCGGCAGCGGCAGGCTGATCGGTTGGCCGGTCGAATTGATCCCCTGGACGACGAGTCCCTGCCCCTTCTTCATCTTGCCGACCATGTCCGCATTGGCCTCATAATCGGCCATGCAGCCATTGGTGAAGCAGATTACGTAGGGCGCCGTCAGCGGTTGGTTCTGGTCGATGATGACGCGGGTGCCGTGCACCAGCTGCATGCCCAGCGGCAACGTGACGCGTAAAATCTTGCGCTCCTGCCCCTCCGGTTCGATCAGGACCGCGGCAACCACCGGCATTCCCGATTCGATACGGGCGTCCTTGCCGGTGAAGCAGACTTGCTTGGCGTCCGGCGGCGGGGTCTGCCCGGGCTGCCCCTTAAGGCAGAATTTGGTCCAAGGCGAATAAATCAGCTGCACCTGCTGCTGTTGCTGCGGTTGCGCCGGCTGTTGTTGCTGGGCGGCGGCCGGAGGAGCTGCCTCCGCGGGTGGGGCAGCCGGTTTGGCGGGTTTCTTCGCCGCCGGCTTGGGTTTGGCTGCCGGCGCTTGATCGCTTTGTTGCGCGAAAGCCGGCGAGCCGACCACGACTGTGAGGGCGAGCGCGAGCGAAAGCACGGAACTTTGGGCGAGGGTCTTGGCGAAAGTTCTGACGATGGCGGCAAGCGTCCGGCTGACCGGACTGGCCGGCGCCGGCGTGGTACTATAGGTCATGAGTACAGTCCCTTGTTAGTGCTGCCGCGCGCAAATCGACCCTATCGACCTGCGGAACGATGTTCGATATCGGGCAGACCCGACATCCGTTGCCGCGCCACGCCATGCGGGCGCCCCCCTCCATCCCCGGTCATTCGACGCAGATTACGGCAACACCGTGACACCATCATGCGCCTGCAAGATACGGTCAGATGAGCCGGGAGAGGGCCGTCAGATAGCCCAGTTCGGTCGCGAGATAGAGCGTCGGTTGCGCGGAGGCCGCGCCGCACGGTATCGCTCTCGGTAAATCCGTCCCGATCCAGGCGCCAAGCCGTCGAACTCCAACCGCGCCCCATGCATGCGATGCTGACCGCTTATATCGCCTTGGGAGTGCGGCTCGTCTTGTGCGGCACGCTCGCATTTTTCGGCTTCGTGCCGTCTGTCGCAGCCGGAGCGGCCTATGCCATCGCCATGCATGGCGCGCCGGCCATGCCCGAGGGTTTTGCCGCGCCGGCTTATGCCAATGCCGACGCGCCGAAGGGCGGTCGGCTGGTGCAGGGAGTGCTCGGAACCTTCGACAGTCTTAATCCGCTGATCGTCAAGGGCCTCGCCGTGCAAGCGATCCGCGGCAACGTGATCGAAAGTTTGATGGCGCGCGGCTATGACGAACCATTCACGCTCTACGGTTTGCTGGCGCGCACGGTCGAGACCGACGACGCGCGCAACTACGTTACCTTCAGGCTCGATCCGGCGGCGCACTTCTCCGACGGCGCTCCGGTCATGGCCGAGGACGTGGTGTTCTCCTGGCAGCTCCTGCGCGATCACGGCCGTCCCAATCACCGCACCTACTATTCCAAGGTGGCCAAGGCCGAGGCGCTCGATGCGCGCACGGTGCGCTTCGATCTCAGCGGCAGCAACGACCGCGAACTGCCGCTGATCCTCGGGCTGATGCCCGTCTTGCCGAAGCATGTCGTCGATGTCGCGACTTTCGAAGATACGACATTGGCGAAGCCGATCGGCAGCGGTCCTTACCTCGTCGCCGAGGTCGATTCCGGCAAGAGCGTGACGCTCAAACGCGATCCCAATTATTGGGGCAGCACGCTCGCGATCAATCGCGGCCTGTGGAATTTCGACGTGCTGCGCTTCGATTATTACCGCGACGCCAACAGCTATTTCGAAGCCTTCAAGGCCGGACTCTACGACGTGCGCAGCGAGACGGATCCGAGCCGCTGGCGGTCCGGCTATGATATTCCAGCCGTCCGTGACGGCCGCGTTGTCAAGGAGGCGTTCACGAACGGCCTGCCCAAGCCGAGCTCCGCCTTCGTGTTCAATACGCGACGGCCGATGTTCTCCGACATCCGCGTGCGCGAGGCGATTTCGCTGCTGTTCGATGCCGAATGGGTCAACCACAATTTTTTCTTCGATCTGTATCGCCGCGCCGCGGGGTTCTTTTCCGGGTCGGACCTATCCGCCTTCCATCGCGCTGCCGATGAACGCGAACGCGCGCTGCTCGCGCCGTTTGCCGACGCGGTGCGCTCCGACGTGCTCGACGGCACCTGGTCGCCGGCGGTCGCCGACGGCTCGGGCCGCGATCGCACGAGCCTGCGCGCGGCGCTCGCGCTCCTTGCCGCCGCCGGCTACGAGTTCACTGGGACGATGTTGCGCGCGCCGGGCAGTGGCCGACCGTTCACCTTCGAGATCATGGTGATTAGCCGCGACGAGGAGCGGCTTGCGCTCGCCTTTTCCGGCAACCTCGCACGCGCCGGAATCCAGGCGCAGGTCCGTCTTGTCGATGCCGTGCAATACGATCAGCGCCGGTTGTCGTTCGACTTCGATATGATCGTAAACCACTGGGAGCAATCGCTCTCGCCCGGCAATGAACAAAGCTTCTATTGGGGCTCGGCCGCCGCCGATGAGCAGGGATCGCGCAATTATATGGGGGTGCGCAGCGCCGCGGCCGACGCCATGATCGCGGCCATGCTCAGCGCGCGCGAGCGCCGCGATCTCGTCGCCGCGGTACGCGCGCTCGACCGTGTGCTCATTTCCGGTTTTTACGTCGTGCCGCTATTCTATCTTCCCGAGCAGTGGGTGGCGCGCTGGGCCTTTATCGAGCACCCGGCGCGCACGTCGCTCTCCGGGTACTTGCCGGAAACCTGGTGGCGTCAAACGAAACGGGCGTTGCGATGATCCTCGGCGATCCCGCCCTTGCTGCCGCGCAGGCGGCGCGCGGCCAAACTCGCGTTACCCTCGACGAGGTCTTTCGCCGCATCGCTCAGCGGCGACCCGATGCACTTGCGCTCGCCGACGCGCCGAACCGGCAGAGCTTTACCGACGGCGCGCCGCGGCGGCTGACCTATGCCGAGGCCGAACACATGGTCGCGGCCATCGCCGGGCGGGTCCGCCGCATGGGGCTCCCGGTCGACGCCATTGTCGGCGTGCAAATGCCCAATATCGTGGAAAACATCCTGGTGATGCTCGGCCTGCTGCGGGCGGGCATGATCGTTGCGCCGCTGCCGCTTCTGTGGCGGCGCGCCGACGCCGTGGCGGCCTTGGCGCGCATCGGCGCCAAGGCGTTGATCACCTGCGGCCGGGTCGACGGCTTCAACCATTGCCAGTTCGCCATGCGTGTCGCTGCGGAAGTGTTCGCCATTCGCTATGTGTGCGGATTCGGCCAAAACCTGCCCGACGGCGTGGTGCCGTTCGACGATTTGTTCACCGCCGAGAAGCTCGACCCGATCCCGCCGATCGATCGCGAGCGGCAGGCCAATGCCGCGGCACATCTCGCAGCTATTACCTTCGACGTCGGCGAAGGCGGACTTTTGCCGGTCGCGCGCAATCATCCGGAACTGCTTGCCGGTGGGCTTGACGTACTGCTCGAAACCCGCATCGCAAAGGATTCCAATATCCTGTCGACGCTTGCCCCCTCCTCTTTCGCCGGCATCAGCTTGACGCTCCTGCCATGGCTTCTCAGCGGCGGCGCCCTTGTCCTTCATCACGCGTTCGATCCGGATATCCTCGCCCGCCAAAGGCGCGACGATCGATGCGACACGCTGATCCTGCCCGGCTCCGTCGCCTTCCGCGTGGCCGAGGCGGGAGCCATCGCCGGCGCCGGTCCAACCGCCGTGATTGCCGCATGGCGCTCGCCGGAACGACTCACAGCGAGCCCGGCCTGGCGCGAACCGGAAAGCGTTCTCGTCGACGTTTCGATCTTCGGCGAAGCCGGCCTCGTCGCCGCGCGCCGCGGTGTCGGCGGCCGGCCGAGCGCGGTTCAATTCGGTCCCGTGGTCGCACCGCGCGGCAGTACCGGCGCGATCGTGCTCGCCGAATTGGTGCGCACGCCGGCCGGCACGGTGGCGTTGCGCGGCCCAATGGTGCCGCGCAATTCCTTCCCGCCCGGGATCGAGCGCTCGGGCCTGCCATATTTCACGATCGGGCATGGCGGTCTTATCGACACCGGCTACACCTGCCGGATCGATTCACTCACGCAGGGGATCGTGCTCACCGGTCCGCCCTCGGGCATCGTCAGCGTCGGCGGCTATCGCTTTCCGCTCCGCGATCTGCAGGATGTCGTCGGCCGCATCGACGGCGACGCCACCCTTGCGGCGCTGCCCGACCCGCTCGTCGGGCAGCGCCTGATCGGCAATGCCAGCGATCGCAGCACCATGCAGGCGGCGCTCAACGCCGTCGGCGTCAATCCGATTGTGGTTGCCGCCTTCCGCGACCGCAGCGAACGCGGCATCGCTGGCGGACCAGCAGCGGTCAGCTGAGCGATCGCGTTGACCGGCCATTAACAGCGCTCTGGCAGGGTGCCCGGCAGCATCTGAGCAAATCCGCAGCCTGCCATGGCGCTGAAAGGTCCGTTTGTCGTCATTGCCGACAGCCCGGCGGCAGACGTCGTCGAGGCGCTGCGCGCGGCGGGAGCCTTCCCAGTCATTGAAGCGAGTTGGGTCGATGCCGCCGCCGCCGTCGCGGCAGTCGAGCCGGAAGCGATTGTGCTCGCTGAGCCCGGCGGCGAGCGCGCTCGCTCGCTGGCGCGCACGTTTCCGGATCGGCTCAATTCCGGCAACGGCCCCTTCGTCCCGGTCATTGCCCGCACGCGCGAAGACGGTGCGGCACCGATAGCCGACGCGCTGGCAATCTCCGCAACTGCGCCGGCCGTACACATCGTGCGCCGTCTCAGCGCGGCCTTGCGCATCCGCGGGTTGCACGCCACGGTGTTGCGCCGCACCCGCATGCTTGCCACGCGCGGCGTGGCCGTGCCGGAACTTCCGCGCAGCGATCCGCTCGACGAGGCGACCGTACTGGTGACCGGCCGCGGCCGCTCTTATCCGGAGCTTTCGGTTGCGCTCGGCGAGCGGGTCGGCTTGGTCGGCGCGCTCAGTGTCGAGAGTGCAGCCCGCGCGCTCAACGCCCGCGACATCGACGGCACGGTGATCGGCGAGGGTTTCGGCCAGCGCATCGTCGAGGCGTTGCTCACCGTGCTGGCCGGAGACGTTCGCTTTCACGACCTGCCGGTCGCCGTGCTCGGCGGGTCACCCGGCATTGTCGAAGAATTTTCCGCGCATCTGCCCAATCTCGAGCGCGTCGGCGAGGGGCCGTCGCGACTCGTCGAGCGCCTGCTGCCGTTCGTGCGGCTGCATGCATTCGGCGAGCGGCTCAAGCGCATGTTCAAATCGCTCGACGCCAAGGGCATGATCGATCCCGATACTGGGCTGATGGCGCATGAGGCGTTCTGGCGCGACCTCAACCGCGCCGTCGACGATGCGGAAAAGCGTGGCGTCGGTCTGTCCATCGCGCGCTTCTCGTTCGCGCGCGGCGACCGCCGGGCGAGCCTCGACGCCGCGCGGTTGTTGAGCCGGCTGATGCGTCAGGTCGACTTCGCCTGCCGCGAGGCCGACAATTCGATCTTCGCCGTGTTCACCGCGACCGATCTGCGCGGCGCTCACGTTATCGCGCGCCGGATCGCGAGCGTGCTCAAGAACACGATGCTCGCGCCCGATCGCAAGCGCGGGAGCCTCGACGCGACGGTGACTCTGGCGACCTTGAAGCCGACCGATAATGTCGAGTCCTTGGTCGCCAGAGTTGTGAGCGAGGCTGCCTCCGGGTGAAGGCGCGGATGATCGACGGCGGCGTGCTTTTCCCGGTTCCGCAAAATACGCTAGGTTCCGTGAAATGCGCTCGGTTGAAAGCAGGGAATCGAAGGCTTGTTCATGACCGCTGAGTCCTCCGCACCGACGGCCGTACGCATCGACGTCGTTTCCGACGTCGTCTGCCCGTGGTGCTATATCGGCAAGCGCCGCCTTGAAATGGCGCTCACGCTCACGCCGGACATCGCCGTCGATGTCAACTGGCGCCCGTATTTCCTCAATCCGTGGATTCCGCGCGAAGGTATCGACCGCGAAACCTATCTGGAGACCAAGTTCGGCTCCGCGGAGCGTTATGGCGTCATCGCCGAACGTGTCGCCGCAGCCGCGGCGATGGACGGGCTCGCCTACGCCGCCGACAAGATCAGCAGGCAGCCCAACACGCTCGACTGCCACCGCCTTATCCTCTGGTCGCGCAGCGCCACCGAGCCGGGGCGGATGACGCAGCGTTTGATGGAACTTTATTTCGCCGAAGGCGCCGATCTGAGCGATTCCAAGACGCTGATTACGGCAGCGGTCGAATGCGGTATGGACGGCGATCTGGTGCGCCGGCTGTTGGCGAGCGATGCCGACGTTGATCGCGTGGAAGCGGAAGCCAACAGCGCCAAGGAAGCCGGCATCGACGGCGTACCCTGTTTCATCTTCGGCGGCAGCGTCATCGTCACTGGCGCGCAGTCACCGGAATATCTCGCCAGCGCCATCGAACGCACCGCCGGCAGGCACACGCGGCCGAGGGCTTGATCGCTGCCTGCCGTCAGTCATCCTGAGGCGTTAGCGCAGCGAGCCTCGAAGGAACGCGGCCGAGGCACGGCACAGCCTGGACCGTCGCCCTTCGACGCTCGGCGCCGGCGCGCCGAGCACGTGACGGATCATCACGCCGCCTTGGCGTCTTTTTCGGCGATGCCGGCGAGCGCGCGTAAAATCCCGGCGGCGCCTTTGAGCCGCGCTTTCGGCGTCGCCCATTCGTCGAAGAACACGACTTTCATGTCCGACCGCACGCGCGCGCCGGCCTCGTGCTCGCGAATATAGGCAATGAGACCCTCGGGATTGGAGAAAATATTGTCGCGGAAAGCGAGTACCGCGCCCTTCGGCCCGACCTCGATCCTTTCGACATTGGCGCGCCGGCACAGCGACTTGATGGAAACGACCTGCAGCAGATATTCGACCTCCTGGGGCAGCGGGCCGAAGCGATCGACCAGCTCGGCGGCGAACGCCTCGATGTCGTGGTCGTCCTCGATTTCGGCCAGCCTCCGGTAAAGCGCGAGCCGCACCGGCAGATCGGCGACGTAATCCTCGGGAATAAGCACCGCCGTGCCGATGGTGATCTGCGGCGACCATTTGTCGGCGACCGGGGCGCTGATGCCGGCCTTCAGGCTCAACACCGCCTCCTCCAGCATCTGCTGATAAAGCTCGTAGCCGACCTCCTTGATGTGGCCGGACTGCTCCTCGCCGAGGAGATTGCCGGCGCCGCGGATGTCGAGATCGTGCGAGGCGAGCTGGAAGCCGGCGCCGAGCGTGTCCAGCGATTGCAGCACCTTGAGCCGGCGCTCGGCCTGCGCCGTGATTCTCCGTCCGCTCGGCAGGGTCAAGAGCGCATAGGCGCGCAGCTTCGAGCGGCCGACACGGCCGCGCAACTGATAGATTTGCGCCAGACCGAACATATCGGCGCGGTGCACGATCAGCGTGTTGGCGGTGGGGATGTCGAGACCGGATTCGACGATCGCGGTCGACAGCAGCACGTCGAACTTGCCGTCGTAGAACGCGGCCATCACGTCCTCGAGGGCCGACGACGGCATCTGGCCGTGGGCGACCGCGACGCGTACCTCGGGCACGTGCTTTTCGAGAAAGGATTTTGCGTCGACCAAATCCTCGATGCGCGGGCAGACGTAAAACGCCTGGCCGCCGCGATAGCGTTCGCGCAACAGCGCCTCGCGCACCACGATTGGATCGAACGGGGAGACGAAGGTGCGCACGGCGAGGCGATCGATCGGCGGCGTGGCGATGATCGACATGTCGCGCACGCCGGAAAGCGCCAACTGCAGCGTGCGCGGGATCGGCGTCGCGGTCAGCGTCAGGACGTGCACCTCGGAGCGCAGCTGCTTGAGCTTCTCCTTGTGGGCGACGCCGAAATGCTGCTCCTCGTCGACGACGACGAGGCCGAGATCCTTGAACTTCACCGTCTTGCCGAGCAGCGCATGGGTGCCGATGGCGATGTCAATCGTGCCCTCGGCGAGGCCCTTCTTCACCCGCGCAAGTTCGGCGGCGGAGACAAGGCGTGAGGCTTGCGCGATGTGCACCGGGTAGTGGCGCAGGCGATCGGAAAAGGTCTTGGTATGCTGGCGCGCCAACAGCGTGGTCGGCACTACGACCGCGACCTGCTTGCCGTTCATCGCGGCGATGAAGGCGGCGCGCAGCGCGACCTCGGTCTTGCCGAAGCCGACATCGCCGCAGATCAGGCGGTCCATCGGCTGGCCGGAAGCGAGATCGGCATTAACGGCGGCGATGGCCGCTTGCTGATCGTCGGTCTCCTCATAGGGGAAGCCGGCGCAGAACTCGTCATAAAGCCCGGCGCCGACGGCAAGCTGCGGCGCCTGATGCAATTGCCGCTCGGCCGCGATCTTGATGAGCTCGCCCGCGATCTCGCGGATGCGTTTCTTCATGCGCGCCCTGCGCGCCTGCCAGGCGCTCGTGCCGAGCCGGTCGAGTTCGACCGTCGCCTCCTCGGAGCCATAGCGCGAGAGCAGCTCGATGTTTTCGACCGGGAGAAACAGCTTGTCACCGCCGGCGTAATGGATTTCCAGGCAATCGTGCGGGGCGCCCGCCGCCTCGATGGCGCGCAGGCCGACGAAACGGCCAATGCCGTGATCGACATGAACGACGAGATCGCCGGCCGACAGGCTCGTCACCTCGGCGATGAAATTCTCCGCCCGCCTCGATTGGCGGCGCGGGCGCACCAGGCGTTCGCCCAAAATGTCCTGTTCGCTGATCAGCGCGGCATCGGCGGTCTCGAAGCCTTGCTCGATGCCGAGCACGGCGAGCGCGACCTCGGCACGCGAGAGCGCCAGCGCCTGGGGCCAGGAGCCGACCGGCGTAAGGTTCATCGGCCCGTGCTCGGAGAGGACATGGCCCATGCGTTCGCGCGAGCCTTCGCTCCACAGCGCGATGACGACGCGCTTGCCGGCCGACTGCAGCGTCTCGACATGGCTCCTCACCGCCTCGAAGACATTGCGGCCTGGCTCGCTCCTTTCGCCGACGAAGTTGCGGCCGACGCGCGCGCCGGTCTCGATCGCGTCCGCGGCGCCTTCGGGCGGATCGAACGGCGACAGCCGTGCCAGCGCGGATTTATCCAAGCGCTCGCGCCATTCGGCTTCGCCGAGATAGAGCCGGTCCGGCGGCAACGGCCTATAGGGTGCGCCGGCGCCCGCCTCATCGAGCGCGTCCTTGCGTGCCTGGTAGTAATCGGCGATTTGTGCGAGGCGTTCATGGGCGGCTTCCTCGGCGAGCGGCTCGATCGCCAACGGCGTCGCTTCAAGATAATCAAACAGCGTTTCCAGGCGCTCGTGGAAGAGCGGCAGCCAATGCTCCATGCCGGCGGCGCGACGGCCCTCGCTCACCGCCTCGTAGAGCGCATCGTCCGGTCCCGCGGCGCCGAACTGCGCCACGTAACCGGTGCGAAACAGCCGGATCGTGTCCGCAGTGAGCGTAAACTCCGCCATGGGCAGGAGTTCGAGAGCGCGCAGCTCATCGGTCGTGCGCTGCGTTTCCGGGTCGAAGCTGCGGATCGATTCCAGCGCATCGCCGAAGAAATCGAGCCGCACCGGCGCCGCTATGCCCGGCGCGAACAAATCGACGATGCCGCCGCGCACCGCGTAGTCGCCGGCTTCGCGCACCGTGGAGGCACGAGTAAAGCCGTTGAGCTCGAGCCAGTTCGTGACGGCGGCCATCGGCAAAAGATTGCCCGGCGCAGCCGACAGCGATTGGTGCCCGACGACTGCACGCGGGGGCACACGCTGCAGGATGGCATTGACCGTCGTCAGCGCCACGGCCGGACGGTCGCGGCCCTCGGCACGGACAAGGCGCCCGAGCGCGGTCATGCGCTGCGCCACCACTCCCGCATGCGGCGACACGCGGTCATAGGGCAAACAGTCCCAGGCCGGGAATTCGACAAGCTCAATGTCCGGAGCGAAGAAGGCTAGCGCGCGGGAGAGCGCCGCCATGCGCTGGCCATCGCGGCAGATGACGGCGAGGCTGGCCCCCGGCGCCGTTACGCCAATTGCTCCCTCGCGGCCGGCCGCCTTCGCACCTGCCGCGATCGAGCGGGCGAGATCGGCAATGATCAAACCCTCGGCGCCGTCGGCGACCCCGGCCAAAAGCAGCGGCCGGCCGGGAGAAAGGCGCCGGGCTGGCGATTGCGGCGATGGTCGGACCTGCGCCGTCACCCCTTCTCTCTCCCGCTCCGCTCCTCCGCGTAGCCGTGAAACGCCCTGAGCTTGGCGAGCACGACCGTGTCGTAGTCCGCCGGCGCAGTCGCGGCGCCGACGACCCAGGCGTAAAGCTCGGCATTGGGCACTTCGATCAGCCGCTCGAAATCGTCGAGCGCGGCGGCGTCGAGTGCGTCGATATGGGCGTCGGCGAAGCGGCCCATGATCAGGTCCATCTCGCGCACGCCGCGACGCCAAGCGCGGAACAGGAGTTTCCGCCGCCGCTCGTCCAATCCCGCGCTCGATCGTTCGGTCATCGTCGCTCCAACGCCAAAAGCCCGGACGTGGCCGGGCGAGGCGTATATAGAGGGCGAGGCAGTCGATGTCAGCGGCTGTTTCGCCCTGATCGTCGGGTCGCGGCTTTTGCCCGTCTGCCCGGAATCCATATTCACGGGCGAGTTATGGAATCCGCACTCCTCGCTGCGTTCGGTGCCGGAATGACGTGGCAATGAAAGTCTTTTGAGAATCCGATGCGTCCGCCGGTCCTCAATGCACTATTTGCGCCGCTGTCAGCTCTCCCGGGCATTGGGCCAAAGCTGGAGAAGCTGTTCCAGCGGCTGATCGGGCGCGACGGTGAGCCGCCCCGCGTCATCGATCTCCTCTTTCATATGCCGACGGGATTCGTCGATCGACGCAACCAGCCAAAGCTTCGCGACGTGAAGCCCGACACGGTCGTCACCGTTGCGGTCACGGTCAATCGTCACCGGCCGCCGCCGTCGAACCGCCCGCGCTCCCCCTACCTCATCTACGCGAACGACGAGACGAACGATCTCATCATCATCTACTTCAATGCGCGCTGGGATTACCTGCTCAAGCTGTTTCCGGTCGGCGAGACGCGCTACGTGTCGGGCACGGCTGTGTTCTACGACGGCCATTTGCAGATGGTGCATCCCGACCGCGTGGTCGATGCGGCCGGCTTCGCCCGTCTCCCCCTGATCGACCCGGTCTACCCGCTCACCGAAGGCCTGCATCCGAACCAGCTGCGCAAGGCCATCGATCTTGCGCTCGAACGCATGCCGAAGCTCGCGGAATGGCAGGACGAGGCATGGCTCAAGCGCAACACCTTTCCGAGCTTTGCCGAAGCATTGCGCAGCGTCCATCGTCCGGCAACGCCCGACGACCTCGCGCCGGAAAGCGCGGCTTGGTCGCGGCTCGCTTACGACGAATTGCTCGCCAGCCAGCTCGCGCTCGCCATGCTGCGCGCGCATATGCGCACGCGCGCCGGCCGCGGCAGCGCCGCCGAGGGCCGGCTGCGCGCGCGGATTGTCGCGGCACTGCCCTATTCGCTCACGCCGTCGCAGCAGTGCGCGGTTGCCGACATCATTGCCGATCTCGCGCAGCCGCAGCGCATGCTCCGGCTCCTGCATGGCGATGTCGGTTCCGGCAAGACGGTCGTCGCCCTGCTAGCGGCTGCGACCGTGATCGAAGCCGGCCGCCAGGCGGCCTTCATGGCGCCGACCGAAATTCTGGCGCGCCAGCATTTTTCCACGGTCGCGCCGCTCGTCGATGCCGCCGGCATCCGCCTCGCCATCCTCACGGGCCGCGAGCGCGGCCGCGAACGCGCCGAAATTCTTTCAGCGCTCGCCGCCGGGGACATCGACTTCATCGTCGGCACCCATGCGTTGTTCCAGGAGGAGGTGGCGTTCCGCGATCTCGCTTTGGCGATCGTCGACGAGCAGCACCGTTTCGGCGTGCACCAGCGGCTGGCGCTGGCGCGCAAGGGCGAGGCGGTCGATGTTCTGGTGCTGACCGCAACGCCGATCCCGCGCACGCTGGTGCTCACCTATTTCGGCGACATGGATATTTCGGAGCTGCGCGAGAAGCCGGCCGGCCGGCACAAGGTGGACACCCGCGCTCTTCCGCTCGAGCGGCTTGCCGAAGTGATCGACGCGGTCCAGCGCGCGCTCGACCAGGGCCGCCGGGTCTACTGGGTGTGTCCCTTGGTGGAGGAATCCGAGAGCCTCGATCTTGCGGCCGCCGAGGAACGTCACCGGGCTTTGCAAAAGCGCTTCGGCGATACGGTCGAGCTTGTCCATGGCCGCATGCGCGGCGCCGACAAAGACCGCGCCATGGCGCGCTTTGCCGCCGGTTTGGCGCGCGTTCTCGTCGCCACCACCGTGATCGAGGTGGGCGTCGACGTGCCCGAGGCGAGCGTGATGGTCATCGAGCACGCGGAACGCTTCGGCCTCGCCCAGCTGCATCAATTACGCGGTCGCATCGGCCGCGGCGGCGAGCGCTCGACCTGCCTTCTGCTCTACAAGGCGCCACTCGGCGAAACGGCCAAGGCGCGGCTGGCGATCCTGCGAGAGACGGACGACGGCTTCCGCATCGCAGAAGAAGATTTGCGGCTGCGCGGGGAAGGCGACGTGCTCGGCACGCGGCAGAGCGGCATGCCCGGCTTCCGGCTCGCCCGCATCGAGGTTCACGGCAAATTTCTCAGGGCGGCGCGTGAGGATGCCGCGCTTGCGCTCGGCCGCGATCCGCGGCTCAACTCACCGCGCGGCGTGGCGCTGCGCCATCTTCTTTATCTGTTCGCGCGCGACGAGGCGATCAGGCTCTTGGCTGCAGGGTGACTTATTTCGCGGCAGTCGCCGCCGGCGTTGCCGGCGTCGCATTGCGCGCCGCCTGCGCGGCGCTGGCGGCATCGGCCAGCGCCGCGAGCCTGCTCTGCGCTTCGGCGCCGCCGTCGGGCTGGATAATGCCGGCGGAAATCAACAGCGTCATCGCCTGTTCGACGGTAATGTCGAGATCGATTACGTCGCGTCGTGGCACATAGAAGAAGAAGCCGGTGGTCGGGTTTGGCGTGCACGGCATGAACGCCGACACGTGCTCGGTCGGGGGCAGCTGTGCGGCGACCGGCGCGCTGGGCGATTGCGTCAGAAACACGAGCGACCACATGCCCGGCGCCGGAAATTCGACCAGACCGACGCGGCGGAAGCTCGACTCGGAGCTGGAGAACAGCGTCTCGAAGATCTGCTTGGTGGTCCGGTAGATCGGACGCACGATCGGCATACGGCTCAGAAGGCCCTGGCCGAAATTGATGAGCCTGCTGCCGACCAGGTTGGCGGTCAGGAAGCCGAGCAGCGTCAACGCCACGAAAGCGATGATCAGACCGAAGCCAGGTATGTTGACCGGCAGATACGTCTCGGGACGGTAGGCGACGGGAATGAACGGCCGCACCAAATTGTCGACCCAGTTGACGAACCACCAGATCAGCCACAGCGTCACGGCGACCGGTCCGGCCACGATCAGGCCGGTCAAAAAATAATTGCGGATGCGCCCGATGATCCCGGCCCTAGCTCCGGTGCCGGAGAATCTTGCGTTCTGGTCGCTGTCGTTCGTCATCGGTCCGATCGTAGGTAGCTTCGCCGCTTAGCTTAGAGCGACGCGGCCGGCTGGCACTTCGTCGCCGCGGCGACGAAGACACGCGTCTATTCCACCGTTACCGATTTGGCCAGATTGCGCGGCTGATCAACATCCGTGCCCATGATGACGGCGGTGTGATAGGCGATGAGTTGCACCGGGACGGCGTAGACGAGGGGCGTCACCGTCGCCGGCATGGTCGGCAGCGTCAGCGTCGCCAGCGGCTGGCCGGCGGCGGCACGCGCGCCCTCGGCGTCGGTCACCAGGATCAGTCGCCCGCCGCGTGCGGCCACCTCCTGCATATTGGAAACGGTCTTTTCGAACACCCGATCATAGGGCGCGATCACGATCACCGGCATGGTCTCGTCGATGAGCGCAATCGGGCCATGCTTGAGTTCGCCGGCCGCATAGCCCTCGGCATGGATGTAGGAGATTTCCTTAAGCTTGAGCGCGCCTTCGAGCGCGATCGGGAAGCTGGTGCCGCGGCCGAGATAGAGGACGTCGCGGCATTTCGCGAGATCGCGGGCGAGTTGCTCGATCTGCGGCTCAAGCGCCAGCGCCTCGCTCAGGTGGCGCGGCACCTCGATGAGCGCCCGTGCCAGCCGCTTCTCGTCGTCCTCGGCGAGCACGTCGCGGGCGCGGCCGGCGGCGATCGCCAGCGCCGCCAGCGTCGCCAGCTGGCAGGTGAACGCCTTGGTCGAGGCGACGCCGATTTCCGGACCGGCCAGCGTCGGCATCACCGTGTCGCTTTCACGGGCGATGGTCGAGGTCGGCACGTTGACGATGGAGAGCACGTGCTGCCTTTGCTCGCGCGCATAGCGCAGCGAAGCGAGCGTGTCCGCGGTCTCGCCCGACTGCGAAACAAAGATGGCGAGATCGCCGGCGTCGAGCGGGACGTCGCGGTAGCGGAACTCGGAGGCGATATCGACCTCGACCGGCAGCCGTGCGAAACGCTCGAACCAATACCTTGCGACCAGACCGGCATAGTACGCCGTGCCGCAGGCGGCGATCGAAATACGCTTGAGCGCGCGGAAATCGAACGGCAGCGCCATGGGCAGCGCGACGCGGGCGGCCGCCATGTCCAGGTATTTCGCCAGCGTATGGCCGAGGACTTCAGGCTGCTCGTAGATTTCCTTGGCCATGAAGTGGCGGTGGTTGCCCTTGTCGATGAGCATGACCGACGCTTGCGACTTGAGGACCGGGCGATGGGCGAGCTTGCCGGTGGCGTCGTGAATCTCGGCGCTGGTGCGGGTGACAACGACCCAATCACCATCCTCGAGATAGCTGACCGTGTCGGTGAACGGCGCCAGCGCGATGGCGTCCGAGCCGATGAACATCGCATCGGCGCCGAAGCCAACCGCGAGCGGCGAGCCCCTGCGGGCGCCGATCAAGAGATTCTCCTCGCCGGCGAACAGAAACGCGAGCGCGAAGGCGCCGCGTAACCTCGGTAAAGCCGCCTTCACGGCCTCGACCGGAGACAGACCGCGCTTGATCTGCGCGGTGACCAAATGGGCGATGACCTCGGAATCCGTGTCGGTCGCGAACTTGGCGCCGCTGCCTTCCAGCTCGCGCCGCAACTCGCTAAAATTCTCGATAATGCCGTTGTGCACGACGGCGAGCCGCTCAGTCGCGTGCGGATGCGCGTTGTTCTCGGTCGGTCGGCCGTGCGTCGCCCAGCGGGTGTGGCCGATGCCGATCTTGCCCGCGAGCGGCTCGCGCCCGAGTTTTTGCTCCAGATTTTTAAGTTTGCCCTCGGCGCGTCGCCGCGTGAGCACGCCCTGCTCGAGCGTGGCCACCCCGGCCGAATCATAGCCGCGGTACTCGAGGCGCTTGAGCGCATCGATCAGCTGCGGCGCGACCGGCTCATGGCCGATGATTCCGATAATGCCGCACATCCGTGTGGATGCTCTCCTCGATCGCTCTCGAACCGGAACCCGGCTGTCCGTTAAAACGCAACCGAGCCGAACGCCGAAATCAATTAACCTTTCGTTTGGTGACCGCCGAGCCGGCGCTGCCGTTGGCGGCCTCAATCCCGCGCATGCGCTTTCTTCTTGCCGATCGACGCCAATCCGCGCAAGCGCGAGACCCAACCTTCCTTAATAACTTGGCGCCCGCGCCCCAGTGCAAGCGCGCCCGCCGGCACATTCTCGGTGATGACCGAGCCGGAACCGATATAGGCGCCCTCGCCGATCTCGACTGGAGCGACCAGCGCCGCGTTCGAGCCGATGAAAGCCTCCTTGCCGATCGTGGTGCGGTGCTTGTCCTGGCCGTCGTAATTGCAGGTGATGGTACCGGCTCCGATATTGGCGTTTGCGCCGATGAAGGCGTCGCCGAGATAACTCAAATGATTGGCTTTGGCGGCGGCGCCGATCACGGCCTCCTTGACCTCGACGAAATTGCCGACCCGCGCGCGCTCGCCGAGCTGCGTTCCCGGCCGCAGCCGGGCGAACGGCCCGACCGAGGCTCCCTTGCCGATATGCGCGCCGGCCAGATGAGAGAATGAATGGATGACGGCGTTATCGTCCACGGTCACCCTCTCGCCGAAGACCACATAGGGCTCGACCACCACGTCCTTGCCGAATTTGGTGTCGGCGCTGAGAAATACCGTTTCCGGCGCAATGAGCGTGACGCCGGCGTCGAGCGCCGATTGGCGCAGGCGCTGCTGCGCCACGGCTTCCGCCTCAGCGAGTTGGGTCTTGGTATTGATGCCGCGCACCTCGTCCTCCTCGACCTCGACCGCGACCACGTCAAGCTTCATGCCGCGCGCGACCGCGACCGCATCGGTCAGATAGAATTCGCCTTTGTGATTGTGGTTGTCGATCCGCTGCAGAATGGCCAGCGCCTGCGCGCCGGCGAGCGCCATGATGCCGCCGTTGCAGAGACCGATCTCGCGCTCGCTTGCGCTGGCGTCGGCCTCTTCGCGAATGGCGATGAGGTTCCCGTCCGCCACGATCAGCCGTCCATAGCCGGCCGGATCGGAAGGCCGAAACGCCAACACTGCCACGGCTGCGCCGACAGCCAGGGGCGCGCGCAGCCGGGTCAGCGTCGTCGATCGGATAAGCGGCGTGTCGCCGTAAACGATAAGAACGTCGTCGGGTTGCCGTGCAATTGCGGGTCTCGCCGCCAGTACCGCGTCCGCCGTTCCGCGCCGCGCCTGTTGCACGAAGTATTCCGCACTGGGCAGGACGCGCTTCGCTTCCGCGGCGACCGTCTTTTCCTGCCCTGGACCGATGACGATCGCGGTCGCGGTAATGCTGGCCTCGGCGATCGCGGCTAGCACATGGGCAATCAGCGAGCGCCCGGCAACGGCATGCAGAACCTTGGGCACCGCCGAGCGCATGCGTGTGCCTTCGCCGGCCGCTAGCACGATCGCAAGGCATGTCCGAGCCGCCATCACGAGACCTCCGCAGCGCCCTCATAGCCGAGCTCGCTGGTCGCCGGAAGTCGCGATCCGGGTGCCCGCGCCGTGCCGCCGCCAGTCGCAGCGATTCACAGTCAATCACAACGAAGATCCCGCGCGATCTGCCGCGACAGTTGGAAAAACCGGAATCTGCTATTTTTACCGCTGATTCGCGCAGAAAATCGGCCCGGAGGCGCATTGTGGTGGATCGAGCGCACCCCGTGAATGCCCCCTCGCAAAAGCTTATGGCGAAGCCGGCGTTCACCATGCAGAGCCTCTGGCGGCTGGCGCTATGGGGCTCTACGGCGTCGGTCGCGCTGCTCGTCGCCATCCTCACGACCCGCAGCGAGGTAGGCTCGCAACGTGCCGGCATGGCCTTCTCCTTGCTCTTCGGACCCCATCGCGGCCAGGCGGCAACGCAAGTCGCGCAACACCCGTTCGATGCGGAATCCGCGGCCCGACAGCTCGCGCAAGCCGTCCGCGGGCTTGCGGAGGACCGCGATCGACTGATGACGCGCCTCGCCGCCGTCGAGCACAATATGGACGACATGACGGGTTCGATCACCCGGCAGATCGAAGAAGCAAAAGCGCGGACCGCCGAAGCTTCGGTGCCACCTTGGCCGAACGATGCGCCACCCCTGGCGGCGGATCCAGCGACCCTCGCTTCGGTTGTGGCGCCGGTCGTTCCGGCGCCAGGCGCGATGGCCCTGCTTCCCCCGAGCCTGCCGATGGCTGCCGCAGATCAAGCGCCGCCCGACGGCTCGACCACGGCCCTGCAACCGACGGCCTACGGCGTCGATATCGGCGGCGCCGCTTCCATCCAAGCGCTGCACACGCGTTGGGCGGGGACCCGCTCGGCCCATCCTGAGCTCTTCGCCGGCCTGCAGCCTTTCGTGACGCTCAAGCAAAGCCCGAGATCCAACCGGGTCGAATTGCGCCTGGTGGTTGGGCCGCTTCCCAGTGGCAAAGCAGCGGCGCAGCTCTGCGCGTCGTTGGCGGCCGTGCAGCAGTCCTGTCAGCCCACGATGTTCAAGGGCGAACACTTCGCGCTGCAATAAATGATCGTGCTCCCGGCAGGTCCGGCTGCGCGGCCAGCGCCGGCAAGACTGCAGATCACTCTTCCCGATCTCCGCACGACAGTGACAGCTCCGCCGGTTTTGTGGTTATGGACGGTACGGTGCGGTCACGCCGTTGGCGTGCCCCAGGAAAACAATGAGATGACGCAGCGTCCGCTCTTTCGGCCGACAGCGCGCCAGATCAACTGGCTTCTGGTGATCGGCTTTCTGTCACTGGGCGAGGCGCTCTATTTGCGTTATCTTGCGATCGAAAACGGCACGGTATCGCTCGCCTGCCAAGCTGGGCTCGACACGTGGCTATGCGGCACGTTTCGGCTGACCATCGTTCTCTTCAATCATGAGGTATTCGGCGGCGTCGCGCTTGCGGCCGCCTTGCTCAACCTTATCCGACCCTCCCTCGTGCTCGTCGCGCTGGCGCTTGCAGCGGCGGCTTTTGGCCTTGTTCTGCATAACGCCGACCTGTCGGCGCTCGCAGCCGGCGTCCTTATCCTGGGCTTGGCACGTCGCGCGCCCGCGCCAGGATGAAGGCGAGACAGATCAGTCCGGTGCAGAGCCAGACCGACTGCCAGTTGGAAAAGCTTTCGTTGAGGACGATGTAGCCGGCGGACAGCGCCAGCACGCAAGCGGCAACACTCTCTGCCACTGCACGCGGTTCCGCCGGACGGGGGATCGGGATCGCGACCAGCAAAAAAGATGCCGCGGCCGCGGTCAATGGCGCAAACGGAATGTCGCGGTAGCGCGGATCGAACACGAGCCCCAGCGCGGCTTCGACGGACAGAAGAGTGAGTGCGATAAGCGTGCCCCCGAGCGCCCAATCGAGCCAATCGCGACGCCGGCCGCTCCCGTTAAGGAGTTCGGAGAAGGGGGGCGAAGCCCGGCCCGCGGCGTAGCCAACGGCACAGACCACCGGGGCGATGGCAGCGGTCGCTGCAAAAGCAAGCGAACGCAGCGAGCTGCCGATGCTGAAGCTTTCAACGGGAACCGTCTCGATGGTCCAGCCGAACAGCGTGCCGGACAGAAACGCCAAGGCCGCGATCCTCGGCCACAAATATGCGGAGAAGCCTTTTCTGCGTCCCGCTGCGAAGGCGCCGGAAAAGGCCAAGGCGGCCAGCGCGATGCCGGCGAGCGCCTGGGCAACCCAATGGGGGTGGTCAGAGACCGAACCAGCGAAACTAAATTTCGGCGCGCCCGTTGCGCGGTCAAAAATGCCCCAGGAGCCGCCGGCCGCGCCTTCCAGGGCGCGCTTCCATGGCTGGTCGAAGGCTTCAATGACGTTGACCCGGAAATTCTCGCGCTCCGCCAGAGCCAGAGTTTCGAGGATCACGTGCGCCTGGTTGACGGGCGAGGGCCGCGCCCCCTCCCGCATGCGGCCGGCACTCGGCCAACCGAGCTCTCCGATCACGATCTCCTTCCCCGGAAAGGCGGCAGCGACCTTGGCGCGGATCGCGGCCACATGGGCGGCAGCGAACGCGGCCGGTATGGGGAAGTCCTCCCAATACGGCAGGATATGGATCGTGACGAAATCTACCGCGTTCTGCACGTCGGGATAGCGCAGCCAATATTCCCAGACGTCGGCATAGGTGACCGGCTCGGGCACCTGCGCCTTGACTGCGCGGATGGTGGCCATGAGATCGGTGGCGGACATTTCTCCGCGCAGCAGCACTTCGTTACCGACGATTACGGCAGCTATGACGTCGGAATAGTCATTGGCGAGAGTAATCGTGGTGGCGATTTGCCGGCGGGTTTTCACGGCCTTGTTGGAAATCCACACCCCGTGCAGCACCTTGAGCCCGTAGCGGCGGGCGCTTTCGAGGACCTCGTCGAGGCCGTCATCGACTGAATAGGTGCGGACGCAATTGGCGTATCTGGATAGCAGCTTGAGATCTTCATCGATCTGCGCGGGGGGCACGCGGGTTCCTTCCACGAGCGGAGTCTGCTCGGCGCGGAACGGCGCATAGGACACGCAATAAAGCTTCTTGCCGGCTGCGAGCGGGGAAAGCGGCAACACAACTGCCGCGCCGAGCCACCACCAGGCCGCCGCGATCGCGAGTGCCGTAAGTGCAAACGAGGCAAGCGCCGCGATGACCGCATTTGCGTATGATGAGCCGGACATACGGCCCGCATTAGCCTTGACGACACGTCGTGCCAAGATGCAGCACGCCGCACGCTGGACAAACGCGCGGAGTTGGAGTGTTGTCAACCGGCCGCATCTGGACGATGCCGCATTTGCAGCCTAGTCCAGCGGACGTAGAAAAGGCCTTGCTTCTCGGATCGTGTCGGTCCCAGACCTCAAGTCAAACTTATGTGCCACCGTTTGTTCAGAGTTGTCGGCGCGCTGTGCGCTGCAGTTTGGCTCCTGACGAGCCCGTTGGCCCTTGCCCAGGGCAGCGATACCAAGCCGGCGGACAAAGCCGCGCCGACCGGTCAGGAGGCGGCAAAAGAGCCAAAGAAGATCGATGAGTTCGCCGAGGCGCAACACGCGCTCACCGGCGCGGCCGGCAATCCCGAATGCGTCTGGCTCGGCCGCCGCGTGGTCACCCTTCTCTGGCGCGACGATCTCGATACCGCCTTCCGCCATCTCGACCTGTACGATCGTTTCGGCTGTCCAAGCCCGCATATTCAGGCGACGTTCCGCTGCTTGATCATGCACGGGAACAATATCGATCCCAAGGCCGCTGACAGCTTGAACAGCCGGGTGCATGCCTGCTGGATCAACCCCTCGGCGCCGCCCCCACCGGCACCGGCCGCGGCCGCGCCGAGCCCGACGACCAGCCGCTAGCGCGTCCGTTTCGACGACACGAGACCGGAAGAAGCCGAATGAGAGTTTGGACGCACAAAAAAACGGCGGCCATCAGTTCCTGTCTTGAATTTGCCACGTCACTTCGCTAATTGTTGCTTTGCCGCTCACAAGGTAACCTCACCTGAAGGCCATCAGCGAACCTTGGGCAGGTTCGGGCCCGTGTGTACTCGCCCTCCTGGTTGAACTTGGATGCGCACCGTCGCTGCCGTGCTCGCGCTTGTAGCGTGCGTGCATGCCGGCCTGTGGGCTTCGCTACGAACGAAAGAAACGGCGCCGGACTTCAAGGGCCAGCTCGCCAGCATCTCCTACGCGCCCTTCGTCGCCTCCCAGCATCCCGACTTCGGTGATCGGCCGACGGTCGAGCAAATCCGGGCCGACCTCAGAGCGATC
The DNA here is from genome assembly GCA_035319735.1 of Xanthobacteraceae bacterium. GTDB lineage: Bacteria > Pseudomonadota > Alphaproteobacteria > Rhizobiales > Xanthobacteraceae > BOG-931. Next base: position 34,019 of record DATHCD010000081.1, read on the forward strand.
GCCCCCTATGCGCGCGCCGTCCGCACCTATTCGGCAACCGGCGGCGCCGAACTGATCCCTCCGATCGCGGCGGAGTTCGGCCTCAAAGTCACGGTCGGCGCCTGGATCGACAAGGACCACGAGCGCAACGAGCGGGAAATTCGCTCCGCGCTCGACCTCGCCCGCCGCTACAGCAACGTCAACGCCATCGTCGTCGGCAACGAGACCACCTTGCGCGCGGAGATGAGCGTCGACGACCTCATCAAGCTCATCCAACGTGTGAAGAGATCGAGCCCGGTCCCTGTTACTACCGGTGAAATCTGGACCGTCTGGATCGACCATCCGGAGCTTGCCTCGGCCGTCGATTTCATCGGCGCGCATATCCTGCCCTATTGGGAGGGGTTCAACGCCTCCCGCGCCGTCGATCACACCATTGAATTCTACGACAAGCTGCGCCGTGCACACCCCGGTAAGCGCATCGTCATTGCCGAGTTCGGATGGCCGAGCGCCGGCTACAATTTCCATGCCGCCGATCCCGGGCGCATGGAACAGGCTTTCGTCATCCGCGATTTCGTCACGCGCGCGGAGGCCTACGGCATCGATTACAACATCGTCGAGGCGATCGATCAGCCCTGGAAGACCTTCGAAGGCGGCGTCGGCCCCTATTGGGGCCTGTTCGACGCCTCGCGCCAGGCCAAGTTTTCCTGGACCGGGCCCATTTCCGACCCCGACTACCTCAAGCGCGCCGGTCTCGCTGTTCTGCTCGGGCTGCTCCTTTCCCTACCGATCCTGACAATGGCCGGAGCAACCGCAACCCAGTCGCTGTTGCTGGCCTCGGCGGCTCACCTGGTCGGTGCCTGGTTCGCGGCGATCGTGGCATTCTGGAAGGGCCACTACTTCGTACCGGGAGCCGCTTTTGCGCTCGGGCTTGGCCTGGTCCTGCTGGTCCCGCTTGTCGCCATCGCGCTTGCCCGCATGGAGGAAATTGCCACCATCGCCTTTGGTCGGCCGCCGCGGCGGCTGGCTGACGCTCCGCCGCCGGCGCCTGAGGGGTTGTTTGCGCCGAAAGTCTCGATCCACGTTCCCGCCTGCTGCGAGCCGGCCGAGATGCTGAACACGACGCTCGATGCCGTGGCGCGGCTCGACTACCCCAATCTTGAGTGCGTGGTGGTCATCAACAACACGCCCGATCCGGCGCTCTGGCGTCCGGTGGAAGAGCATTGTCAAGCGCTGGGCGAGCGCTTCAAGTTCGTCAGGGTCGAGAATCTCACCGGTTACAAAGCCGGCGCGCTGCGCGTGGCGCTCGAACACAGCGCGGCGGACGCGGAAATCATCGGCGTCATCGATGCCGATTACGTGGTCGAGGCTGACTGGCTCAAGGCGCTGGTGCCGCTGTTCGCCGATCCCCGCGTCGGCATGGTGCAATCGCCGCAGGACCACCGCGACGGCGCTCGCTCGTTGATGCACCGCGCCATGAACGCCGAATATGCGGGTTTCTTCGACATCGGCATGGTTCAACGCAACGAGGTCAATGCCATCGTCATGCACGGCACTATGTGCCTCATTCGTCGCGTGGCGGTGGAAGGTGTCGGCGGCTGGCCGTCCGATACCATTGTCGAGGACACTGACCTTGGCCTCAACATCCTCGAGCACGGCTGGCTCGGCCATTACACCAACCGCCGGTACGGCTATGGGCTCCTGCCCGACACTTTCGAAGCCTACAAGCACCAGCGTCATCGCTGGGCCTACGGCGGCTTCCAACTCGTGCGCAAGCACTGGCAGCGCTTGTTACCCTGGGCCGAGGGGCTCTCGCGAGAGCAAAAGCGAGAATACGGCCTGGGCTGGCTCAACTGGCTCGGCGCCGACAGCATCGGCGTTGCGGTCGCGCTGCTCAACATCGTCTGGGTGCCGGTGGTCGCGTTTGCCAATATTGCGGTGCCGGATCGCATTCTGACCCTGCCTATCCTGGCCGCCTTCCTGGTCTCGGTCGCTCATTTCTTCACGCTCTACCGCCTGCGCGTTAAGGCGCCGGTCGGCCCGATGCTCGGCGCGGTGTGCGCGGCCATGTCCGTGCAGTGGACGGTCGCCCGCGCGGTCGCCGCGGGCGTCGTCAAAGAACGCCTGCCGTTCCTGCGTACGGCCAAGGGTGGTGCTACCCGCAAGGGCGAGTTCCCGGCCTTCTGGGAGGCGGTGATCGCCGCGCTCCTGCTGCTCGGCGCCGTCACCCTGGTGGTCACCAATTACAAAGAAGTCCGGGAGATCAATATCTTCGCGTTAGTGCTCGTGGTGCAGAGCCTGCCCTTTTTGTCGGCGCTTGCCATCGCCTTAATCGAGGGAACGCGCTTCAATTCGTTCCTCTACTGGCGCGGTATCGAGGCCAAGGCGGTCGATCTCCTGCCGCAGTCGCAAGTCGTACCCGAAGCCCCTGAGCTTCCCGCCGACAACCGGGTCGAACCGGCGCAGTAGCCATTATTCGGCAACGCGAAGCGCCGCGCCTTGGAATCCGTGTTCGCTGGTGCCGGGCCGGACGCTGCGCTTGGCCCCTGAGTAGCGGAAAGAAGTCACCCCGCGAGCGCAGTCTCCGCGAGCCGTACCCAATAAGAGCTACCGTGCGGGATCGCCTCATCGTTGAAATCGTAAGCCGGGTTATGCAGCTGGGCGCTGTCGCCATTGCCGACGTAGATGAATGCGCCCGGCCGCTCCTGCAACATGAAGGCAAAATCTTCAGCACCCATCAGCGCGGGGCAATTCTGGTTGACCTTGTCCTTGCCGGCAATCTCGCCGGCGACTGCGGCGGCGAAAGCGGCGCGCTTTTCGTCGTTCACCAGCACCGGATAGCCGGCCGCGTAGGTTAGTTTCGCTTTGGCGCCGTAAAGGCGCGCGGTGCCCTCCACCACTTCCCGCACCCGCTTTTCCAGGAGTTCCCGCACCCTGGGTGACAGGGCACGCGCTGTACCGAGCATGCGCACGTGCTGCGGGATGACGTTGTCGGTATGGCCGCCCTGGAACATGCAGATCGAGACGACCGCCGCCTGCATCGCGTCGACATTGCGGGAAACGATCGATTGCAATTGGTTGACGATCTGCGACCCGACCAGGATCGTGTCCACGCCAAAATGCGGCCACGCCCCATGACTGCCAATCCCCTCGAGCTCGATCGCAATCGAGTCAGTCGAGGCCATGGCCGGCCCCGAGCGAATGGCGAACTGGCCAATCGGCAATCCGGGATAGTTGTGCATGCCGTAGACTTCCTGGATGCCGAAACGGTCCAGCAGGCCGTCGCGCATCATCGCCCGCGCGCCGGCGCCGCCCTCCTCTGCCGGCTGGAAGATCACGACGGCGGTACCGGCGAAATTGCGTGTGTCCGCGAGATATTTGGCGGCGCCGAGCAGCATGGCAGTGTGGCCGTCATGGCCGCAGGCGTGCATCTTGCCGGATACGGTCGATTGATAGGGAAGGTTGGTCGCCTCCTCGATCGGCAAGGCATCCATGTCCGCACGCAGGGCGACCACCTTGTCCCCAGCCTTGCGGCCGCGGATGACGCCGACGACGCCGGTTCGGCCGATGCCGCCGACCACTTCGTCGCAGCCGAAGGTCTTGAGCTTGTCGGCAACCGAGGCCGCCGTGCGCTGCACGTCGTAAAGGAGTTCCGGGTGGGCGTGCAGGTCCCGCCGCCAGGCGGTGATCTCGGCGTGCAGGTCGGCGATGCGGTTGACGATCGGCATGACATCGTTCCTCGTTCGGGCGATCCACCCGGTAGCCGGGGCAGTCTAGCAAATCGGAGCACTTTTGCGCTATTGAACGCGCGCACGAGCCCGTAGCTCAGTCGGTAGAGCACGTGACTTTTAATCACGGGGTCCTGGGTTCAAATCCCAGCGGGCTCACCACGAAAATTCGCGGGAACTCGCCCTGCTCACTGCAAATTCTTCAGAAAATCGATCATCGCCATGTTCACCTCGGCGGCCCGTTCCTGCTGCGTCCAGTGACCGCAGCCGGGCAATATCGTAGACCCACGAAGTTCGGGCACGAATTTGGACAGATTGGGCAGAAGCCGGTCCGTCCCGGGGAAGTACATGACGAGGTCGCGATCGCCGACCATATAGAGCGCCGGCACCGTCACGGGCAGGCCGGCGAAGGGCGCCAGAAGCTCCCAGTTGCGATCGATATTGCGGTACCAATTCAGGCCGCCGCGAAAGCCGGTGCGCCTGAACTCCCCGGCGTAAAAATTCACGTCGTCCTCGGATAACCAGGACGGCAGCGGCGGCGGGCTTGTCAGCCCCCGCAGCAATCCGCCCTTGCGCGGCACCATGCCGACGGCCTCCCCGGGCGCGGGGGGACGCGATACGTCGCCCGAAGCCCCGTAGAGCATGGCGCGGATAGTCAGATGCGGGTCGCGTTCGAGCTCCGCCTCCGCGACGCCCGGTTCCTGGAAATACAGTTGATAGAAGATCGCATCGTCACGCCGCGGCATGACGCTGGTCGGCTGCGATGAGCCGCGCGGCCGGAACGGCACGCTCAATCCGATGACGCCGCGAAAGCGATCCGGCCGCAGCAGCGCGGCGTGCCAGGCAACCGGCGCGCCCCAATCATGGCCGGCAATGACCGCCCTCTGCACATTCAAAGCGTCGAGCAAGCCGATCATGTCGCCGACCAGATGCATGAGCGTGTACTTCTCTATCTCCGCCGGGCAGTCGGTCTGACCGTAACCGCGCATGTCGGGCGCGACCGCCTTGAAGCCCGCTTCGGCCAACGCTCGCAGCTGGTGCCGCCAGGAATACCAAGACTCCGGAAATCCGTGGCAGAGGAGGACCACCGGGCCTTCGCCCTGCTCCGCCACGTGCATGCGAATGCCGTTGCTCTCGATCGTGCGATGCCTGACTTCGCTCATTGCGGTCTCCGATTCGACGGGTGCAGTCCGGTCGGTTGCGTCGGTGTCCTTTCCCGACTGCCGAACTGCCGGCGGCGCTCGACTGGCGGCGACGCGGCAGCCGGGCGATGTTGCCACCGCCGGGGCGTGAGAGTGAAGGGGCAGTAGCGTCGAATCCCGCGGCCGGCGCCACGAAAGTTTCATGAAGGCATCGCACCCGCGCCATAGACCGCGCGCAAGGTCGCACCGTATCGGGCGAGATTGAGTGGGTGAGTAAGCGTCGAAGAGGACCGACGATGCACATCCAGTCCGCGCGCCGCACTGAGGAAACGACGACCGACACGGCGACTCGGCCATTCGGCCGGCCCAAATGCCCGAATTGCCGCAGCGTGCTGTTGGTTGCCGAACAATCCGCGTTCAGTATCGCCGGACGTATCCGCCACATTTGGGCGTGCGACGATTGCGGGCACAAATTCGTGACTTCGATCCGTTTATGGCACCGGTAGGGCCAGCTTCCGCGGCCGCATATGGATTTCCGCGCGGCGTCCGCTTCGGGAAACCCGAGCGCGGAACCGAGCGCGGAACCGCAAGAGGACTGCGGCGTTTACAATGGCCGTTCGAATATTTTGCGTGTCACCCAACGATTGTCGTCAAGGAGCGGCGTCTCGGGCCGAGCGGTCATGCCGCCGCGGGGCCCCATGCCGCCCGCATTAGGGAAGGGAATGCCCGTGTCGTTTTGACGCGTCGTCAAGTGTGGATCACGTAACGGTGTCGTCGCGCCTGTTTGTTGCGTTGGTTGAAGGCGCGATGTTGTGACCCGCCGGTCCGCGCTTATGCGGCCGGCGGGTTGTCTTTGTCAGCTCTTGTTTTCTGTTTTTCTCTTTCTCTGTTTTTGTTTGCGGAGCGTCGGTCACGGTGCCGCCGAGCACGTTCACGGCGCAATATCACGCTTGGCCATCCATTGCTCCCTCGTTTCTCCGACGTAATCGGCAAAGCGGCCGGCACGGATGGCTGCACCGGCGCCGCTCATCAGCTCCTGATAATAGTAGAGGTTGATGACGGAAAGGAGCGTCCCGCCCAGCGCCTCGCCGGCACGGAACAGATGATGCAGATAGGCGCGGGAAAAGTCACGCGCGGCTGGGCAGCGGCTCTGCGCGTCGAGCGGTCGCGGATCGTCGGCATGGTGGGCGTTCTTGATGTTGATCGGCCCGAAACGGGTGAAGGCGAGGCCGTGGCGGCCGTTGCGCGTCGGCAGCACGCAATCGAACATGTCAATGCCGCGCGCGATCGCTTCAAGGAGATCGGCCGGCGTGCCGACGCCCATGAGATAGCGCGGCCGCTCGGGCGGCAGCGCCGCTGCGGTCTCGGCAGCGACTCTCAACATGACTTCCTGCGTTTCGCCGACGGCCAAGCCGCCGATGGCATAGCCGGGAAAGCCGATGTCGACGAGGACGCGCGCGCTCTCGGCCCGCAGCTTCGCGTCATCGCCGCCCTGCACGATGCCGAACAGCGCGCGGCCCCCTGCCGCGCCTTCGAAGCCGCGCTTCGAGCGTTCCGCCCAGCGCAATGAAAGTTTCATGGCGCGCTCGATCTCGCTCCGCTCGGCCGGCAGTCTGACACATTCGTCGAGCTGCATGGCGATGTCGGAACCAAGCAGAATCTGGACCTCCATCGCGCGCTCCGGCGTCAGCTCGACCATGGCGCCGTCGATATGCGAGCGGAAAGTGACGCCCTGCTCCTTAATCTTGCGCAGTGGCGCGAGCGACATCACCTGAAACCCCCCGGAATCGGTGATGATCGGATACGGCCAGCCCATGAACGCGTGCAGCCCGCCGAGCGCGGCGATGCGCTCGGCGGAAGGCCGCAGCATCAGGTGATAGGTGTTGGCGAGCAGAAGTTCGGTGCCGGCCGAGCGTACATCGTCGTGATGAACGCCTTTGACCGCGGCCTGCGTGCCGACGGGCATGAAAGCCGGCGTCTGTACGATCCCGTGCGCGGTCGTCATCTCGGCGGCGCGCGCGGCGCCGTCAGTGGCGATGAGGCGGAAGGAAAAGGCGTTGGGCATGACAACTCGAGCATGATCCAAGAAAACGGAAAACCGATCTTCGGAAAAGATCATGCTCCACTGAGGAAAACCAGGGCGCAATCGATTCAATCCGAAGCCATTGCGTCCTCGGGTGCGCGAAACAGCAGGCAAGCATCGCCATAGGAATAGAACCGATAGCCTGATGCAATCGCATGCGCATAGGCGCGCCGCATGATGTCAAGTCCGCAGAAGGCGCAAACGAGCATGAACAAGGTCGAGCGCGGCAGGTGGAAATTGGTCAGCATCGCATCGACGACGCGGAAGCGGTAGCCCGGCACGATGAACAGCGCGGTCTCGCCGGAAAACCGCGCGAGCGTGCCGTCCTCGGCCGCCGCGGTTTCGAGGAGCCGCAGCGAGGTCGAGCCGACAGCGACGATGCGTCCGCCCGCGCGCCGCGTCGCATTGAGCGCCGCCGCCGTTGCGGCGCTGACGCTGCCCCATTCCGGCTGCATGCGGTGAGCGGCGGTATCCGCCGTCTTGACCGGCAGGAAGGTTCCGGGCCCGACATGCAGCGTCACGCGGTGAACGCCGATGCCGTGTTCCTCCAGCGCGCGCACGATCGCGTCGGTGAAATGCAGACCCGCGGTCGGGGCCGCTACCGAGCCTTCCTCGCGGGCAAACATCGTCTGATAATCGGTCCGGTCGCGGTCGTCGACGGCGCGGCGGCCGGCGATATAGGGCGGCAACGGCATGTCGCCGCGCTCAGCAAGCGCCTGGTCGAGCATCGGACCATGAAACGCGAAGGCGAGCGTGACTTCGCCCCCCTCGCCTTTTGCCTCCACCGTGGCGTCGAGCTGCCCGAGGAAACACACCCGGCCTTCGCTGCCGAAGCGCACGACGTCGCCGACCGCGAGCCGTTTTGCGGGCTTCACTAGTGCGTTCCAGCGCGACCCGTCGAGCCGCTTGGTCAGCGTCGCCGAAATCGCTGGTTCGCGGTCACCGCGGCCGATGCGGCGGCCACGCAGGCTCGCCGCGATCACTTTCGTGTCGTTGACGACGAGCGCATCGCCCGGCCGCAGCAGGGCCGGCAGGTCGCGCATCGTGCGGTCCTCGAGTGCGACCGCCTCGCTCGGCCGGACCACGAGGAGCCGCGCCGCGTCGCGCGGAGAAATCGGCCGCAGCGCGATGCGCTCTTCGGGCAGAGTGAAATCGAACAGGTCCGTGCGCATTTCACCGGCGCAACACGTTGCACCATGGCCGTTCCGTCGCGACGATCATTGCACGCCCTCGGCGCCGTCGATCGTCCGATCGTCCACGAAGCGGATAGCGATCGGGCGGCCGGCCACGGCGCCGGCCATGCCCCTGGTGAAATGCAGCGGCGTGCAGCGCGTAAGCGCAGCGTCGATGGCGTCGCGATAGACACCGCGCACCTCGGCCGGCGCGTCATGACTCGCATACGTCATGCGCGGCGGAGCGACCATCTCCCCGTCGCGCTTGAAGGCGAGGCGGACCGTGTACTGCATGCCGCGGCGCGCCTCGTCCCGTGGCGGCGGCTGCCAGCAGGCGCGTAGCGCGGCGAACATGTCAGCGATCGAGCCAAGCATGCGGTCGTTCGTACCCGCATCGGCTTCGCCGGCGTGCCTGCCCGCCGAATCATTCTCATCGGTCGAGGTAATGGTGAACCGCAAACCCTCGCCGATCGGCGGCAGGTAATACGGAAAGCAGGGTCCGCGGTGGAAGACCCCGCAGAACGACGGATGGCACGGATGCCCGCTGAGCACGCTGCACGGGGCGCGCGCGGGCGGAATCTCGACCTGCGCCCAGGCGTGGCTTGTCATGGCGGCCGCAGCAAGGCCGATGGCGCCGCAGGCGACCGCGATCGCTTGGCCGGGCGCGCGCATATCCTTACCGCTTCACGTCCCGCTTCAGGTCGGCCGCCACCTGCATGCGGATGATGCGGTCTGGATCGGCCGGCGGCTCCCCGCGCTTGAGCTTGTCGACGACGTCCATGCCGCGGACCACCTCGCCGACCACGGTGTACTTGCCGTCGAGGAAGGAGCCCTCCTCGAACATGATGAAGAATTGGCTGTTCGCCGAATTGGGACTGCTGGCGCGGGCCATGCCGACGGTCCCGCGCATGAACGGCATGCTGGAGAACTCGGCCTTCAGGTCCGGGTATTTCGAGCCGCCGTTGCCGTTGCCGTACTGCCCGTCCCCGGTCTGCGCCATGAAGCCATCGATGACGCGGTGAAACGGCACGTCGTCATAGAAGCGCTCGCGCGCCAAGAGTTTCAAGCGTTCGGCGTGCTCGGGAGCGACGTCGTTGTGCAGCTTGATCACGATCCGGCCGGGCGTCGTCTCCATGACGAGCGTATTGTGCGGATCGATGCCCGCGGGCAATGACGCCGCATCGTTCGATTGTTCGGCCATATTTGGTTCCTTTAGTCGTCGGAGCGGGTTTGCGCGGCGAAAACTGCGCAAGGCGCTACTGTGCGATCGTCGCCGTCTTGATGTAATCGAGCTTGGGAAACTCCTTCATCAGATAGGCGTTCCCCTCGCTTTGCACGCGGCCCTGCTCCGGCCCCGCGCCTTGGGGCGCACCCTCGCCGTATCCGCTGAAAAGGGCGTCGACCACGTTCATGCCCGATACGACCTGACCGAACGGCGCAAAACCCTGACCGTCGAGCCCGGCATTATTGCGGTAGTTGATGAAAACCTGGGTGGTGCGGGTATTGGGCCCCGCCGTGGCGAAGGTGATCATGCCGCGGGCATTGCTCTGCCGCACCGGGTCGTCATTGATCCGCGCAGCGCGCCATTGCGCCGAGACGTTTGGATCGGCGTTGATGCCGAATTGCACCATGAAGCCGCTGATCACCCGGAAGAAGCGGGCATTGTCGTAAAAGCCGTTTTTGACCAGGTTATAGAACCTGTCCGCCCCAAGCGGCGCCCAGTCGCGATGAACCTCGACAACGAACGGACCCTTGCTCGTGTCGATTTTCACTTTGTAGGCTGCCGGCGCCTGCTCCTTCAGCGCCGCGGGATTGCTTAGGCCCTGGCTCCAGGCCGGGGTAACGGCGAGCGCGAGCAGCAAGGCGACAAGACGGATCATGTCATCTCCCGGGATGAGGTTTTACGTTTCGGCGAACTTCTCTTTCAACCGCGTCGCGACCTCGGCGGGCACGAAGGGGGAAACGTCGCCGCCCATGCCGGCAATCTGCCGCACCAAGGTGGCAGTGATCGGACGCACCGCGGGCGATGCCGGGACAAAGATCGTCTGGACTTCGGGCGCCATCGCGGCATTCATGCCGGTCATCTGCATCTCGTAATCGAAATCGGTGGCGTCGCGCACGCCGCGGATGAGCACCGTCGCCTCCGCCCGGCGCGCTGCCGAGATCACCAGGTCGGCGAAGGTGGTGACGGCGAGTTCACAGCCCGCCGCGCGCGCTAGTGGCGCGCAGACCTCCTCGAGCATCGCGCGTCGCTCGTCGGCCGCAAACAGCGGCACCTTGCCGGGATGAATGCCGATGGCGAGCACCAGCCGGTCGACCAGGAGCACGGCCTTGCTCACCACGTCGAGATGGCCGTTGGTCATGGGGTCGAAGGACCCGGCAAAGAGCCCAATGCGCGGCATGGCGGCGGTCTAGCCCGCGCTCCCGGTAACCGCAAGGCGGGTTTTATCCCCTGGGGAAGGCGGCCGCCGTCCCTCGCCTTGCGAAGCCTCGAGTATCGCAAGCTGTCGTTGCGGTTTTCAGCCTTCGACAGACGCGCGAAGGAGCTGAAAATCCCGAGCAGGGACAATTCTTCATATTTTCCAGAGCGGTACCAACCGAACGTAATCGTAAAAATTGTGACGGCGGTCAAAGAATAGAACCGGCGGCCTGAGCGAGATTGTTATCGAGAAAAGCCGCGACCCAACAGCAAAAGCAGGCCGCTTTTCGACGGCAAGGGCGCGAGACAGCAAACAGGGATCGTGTCATGCTGAAAACCGTCTACGCCGTCGCTGCCGCCGCGATCGTGGCGGGTGCGTTCGTGACCTTCCTCAGCCTGTCGATGCAGGTCGAAGCCAACGCCCACGGGTCGGTGGCCAAGGGCGATCGGGCCGACACCCGACCGCTCGCGCGACAGTGCTCGCAACGCACCTGGCCCTATTTCGAAGCCGCCTGCTTGCGCGACACGCGCAATCCGTTCGGACAGGCCCGCGAGGTGCGCATGATCGCGCCGGATCGCGTGGCACTCGTCGCCTCGACGCGTTAGAGCGCGGCGGTTTCAGAATAGAAATCCGGGGTCGGCTTCTTCCGGTCAAGCTCGGGTGCGTTTCCGGCTTCCGGTTGAGCGGCCAAGGCGGCGACGCTGGCGCGCAACTCGGCGATCAGCTCGCGGCTATTGGGCAGATGGGGCGCCTCGGCATCGAGGATCTGGATGAAGCCGCGCTTTTTCAGCGCCAGCAGATCGGACTCGCTCACGATGCCGACGCCGGCCGAATCGCAAACGATATCGAGAAGCCGGTCCAAGGCATGCAGCCGGCCCAAAAGATAATCGTTCTCGCGATAGGCGCGCGACAGAAACGCGGCCGTGTGTTCGAATGCGATTCCTTTGATTTTTTGCGCCCGGGCGACCTTCTTCAGCGCCCGCGCGTCGTGCACGCTGATGCGATCGACCAGCAGCTCGTTGAATTCGCCGATCTCGCGCCAGGTCATCACCGGAAAGGTCAGCACGTCCCAAAACGGGAAACCGAGATAGTTGATCAGCACTTCCCGGCTCGCCTGCCGCGGCCAGCCGTCGCGAAACGCCTCGACGAGCACCAGGTCGATATCACGGGTGCTGGCGGCAAGATCGATGCTCGCCGCCAACCTTTCGACTAGGCCATCGATCTTGCCGGCATGTCGCGCGACCGCCGATTCGGCGTAGCAGCCGATGTTCCTGACTTCGTCCGCCGAGGGCGGCTGCGGGAATATTTCCGCGACCAGGTCGCGAATGCCTTGATCGAATTGATCGAAATTCTCCCGCTGCTGCAAAGCATCGAGGGCGTCGTAGAATTTGCGCTTCAGCCGGTCGATCAGCCCCGCGTCGATGCCTGAGAAGGGCTCGGCATCGAGCATTTGGTAAAGCCGGTTCTGCCCCTCAATCAGGAAATGCAGGCGGCGCTTGCGATAGTCGATGTCGAAACCCAACAGCAAATTGACCCAGCCGGGCGCTTCTTGCAGACCCTGCGCGGCTCCGCTGCGGAACGACCCTGCCCCGCTCTCGCGATCGACCGCCTCAACCCGGGCCGCCCAGGCGTCGACGACCTCCGCGATCGCCCGCGCGAACGGCGAGCCCGGCCGCACGCCGCGGATCCCCGTGATCAACTGGCTGAGAAACGCGCGGGCGGAAGCAAGCTTGAGGCCGACATAGCCTTCATAGGCGAAGCCGCCGTCGTGCGCGGCGCGGACATTGGCGCGCTGGCGCCAGCGGCGAATTTGCGCCTCGGTGATGCGGGCGTTCGCGCCGGTCATCACGTTGGCCACCATGCGGCTGATCTGCGGGCGCGCCCGTTCGATGATCGCTTTCAGCCGGCGCGCGCGTTCGTTGAAGCTGTTTACCCAGCTGAGCTCGTCGGCGACCGGTTCGGCACGGGGGATGTCCGATAGTGCGCCCTTCAGCATGGCGAAAAACCCCGGCATCCGATCGCGCGCCCGCGCCCCCGGCGGCGCCGGATCGGGATCGATATAGACGATGCGCCGGTCCACCTCGCGATAGGCCGGCCGGCCGCGAATGGCCCTGATCGCTTCGCGGAACGGGCGATTGTTGAGGACGCTGCCGTCGATGAAAGGCGCGCATGCCGGATCGACGTCGGTCTCCAGATAGTTCCTGAAATTGCGGCGGATGAAGTCGGCGCGATGCGGCCATGCCGCCGCCTGGCTGCGCACCAACTCGTCGATCTCCACGATCCGCGCCGGCGGAAACGCGCCGGGGATCGAGGATGTCGCCCGCGCCGCGAACGCCAAAGCCGGCGCGTTGGCCAGGTCGAAGTCGCTTTCCACCTCGCCATTGGCGCGGCGCCGGTATTTGAAATGGAACAGATGGCGGTGCACGCGCTCCTGAATGATCGCGGGATCATGGATATGCACCGGTTGCTGGTAGCCGTAGTAATCGGTCACGGTCACGAACAGGTCCAGGCCGAGCCCGGACGGCAGCAGCGAGGCTTCCGCGCTTTTCGGGCTGCCCATGGCGGTGACGGCTTCGTACATCAGGCCGGCCATGCGCATGCCGTCGAGCGGCGGCTTGAACCAGCGCGAACGCACGAACATCGACAGCTTGCTGCGCACCTCGGCATCGCGGACCAGCTCGGAACGCGAGGCACCGATCGCCCAGAACAACGGGCGCAGGAACCACTTGCTCCAGCCGCGCGCCCGCGCCTCCGGCGCCAGCAGCTCGCTCACGTCGGCATGGTCGAGCCAGAGATCGCGCAGGCGCGCCGTCGGCAGGTCGTGACTGAGCGCGCGCGCGAGCATGGTGCCGTTGATTCCGCCCGCCGACGCTCCGGCGATAATGTCGACGACGACGCGCAAATCGATCTTGCGGCCGAGTTCGCGCAGCAGATCGAAATAGATCGCTTCGCTGTCGTGTTCCGGATCGCTGCTGTCGGCGAGAGGCGCGAATGAAGCGCCCGACCGCTTTTCCCGCTCGGGGATCGCATGCAGGGCGCTCGATGCGCGAACGAGCTTGAGTATCTCCTTGGTGATCCCATGCATGTAGATGGCGAGCGAAACGCCGCCATAGCACACCAGCGCAAACCGCAGCTCCTTCTCCTTCACGGCTTTCCCCCAACCTCCTGCGGCGGCATCATGCGCGCCAAGGTGTTTAAGTGCGGTTGCTGAGTTCTTTGGAATCCGTTACGAAGGTGCCGTTTTTCGGACTATTCGGCCAGTACGCTATCTCGCACCGCGAAGGGGCGCGTCGGCGCTTTTTGGTCCGGGTATCGTCGAGTACGCGAATGCTCGTATTGATCGACAATTACGACAGTTTTGCCTTCAACCTGGTGCATTATCTGGGCGAACTCGGCGCCGAGGTGCGCGTGCACCGCAACGACAAGATCACGACCGCGGCAATCGCCGCCGCCGACCCCGACGCCATCGTGCTCTCGCCCGGCCCGTGCACGCCGAAGGAGGCCGGCATCTGCCTCGAGCTGATTGCGGCCATTGCCGGCACGATCCCGATCCTCGGCGTCTGTCTCGGCCACCAGACGATCGGCGACGCCTTCGGCGGCCGGGTGGTGCGGGCACCGATGCCGGTCCACGGCAAGCTCTCGCAGATCCGTCACGCCGGTGCCGGCATTTTCCGCGGCATCAACGCGCCGTTTAAGGCGACGCGCTATCATTCGCTCGTGGTCGAGCGCGCAAGCCTGCCTGCCGAGCTTGACGTGACCGCCGACACCGAGGACGGCCTGATCATGGGGCTTAAGCACACGCGACTGCCCGTGCACGGCGTGCAATTCCACCCCGAAAGCATCGCCTCCGAGCACGGCCACCTGATGCTGAAGAACTTTCTCGACATCGCCGAGTCCTGGAACGTGTCGACCGGCCGGCGCCGGGCGCCGCGCAACGCATCCGCCAAGCGGCGCGCGCGGGTAAATTGAGGACCCGGCCGTGACCGACGAAGTCAGGGCGCTCATCGGCAAGGTCGCAACCGGCGCCGCGCTCAGCCGCGAGGAGGCGGCGAGCGCCTTCGAGCAGATGATGTCGGGCGAGGCCACGCCCTCGCAGATGGGCGGCCTGCTCATGGCTTTGCGCGTGCGCGGCGAGACGGTCGAGGAGATCACCGGGGCGGTTTCGGCGATGCGCGCCAAGATGCTGCGCGTCAGCGCGCCGCCCGAAGCGATCGACGTGGTCGGCACCGGCGGCGACGCCTCCGGCTCGTTCAACATCTCCACCTGCGCCGCCCTGATCGTCGCCGGCGCCGGCGTTCCCGTCGCCAAGCACGGCAATCGCGCGCTGTCCTCGCGCTCGGGCGCGGCCGACGTGCTCACCGCGCTCGGCGTCAATATCGATCTTGCGCCGGACAAGATCGCGCGCTGCATCCGCGAGGCCGGGATCGGCTTCATGTTCGCGCCGGCGCATCACCCGGCGATGAAGAACGTCGCCGCGACCCGTGTCGAGCTCGGCACGCGCACGATCTTCAACCTGCTCGGACCGTTGTCCAATCCGGCGGGCGTGCGGCGGCAGATGATCGGCGTCTTCTCGCGGCAATGGACGCAGCCGCTGACGCAGGTTCTGAAAAATCTCGGCGCCGAGCGTGTCTGGGTCGTGCACGGCTCCGACGGGCTTGACGAGATCACCACGGCGGGGCCGACCAGCGTCGCAGCGCTCGAAGACGGCGCCGTCAAAATCTTCGAGATCTCGCCCGAGGAGGTCGGCCTGCGCCGGGTCAAGCCGGAAGCGTTGCGCGGCGGCGACGCGGCGGAGAACGCCAAGGCGGTACGGAGCGTTCTCGAAGGCAAGGCATCGGCCTTCCGCGACGTGTCGCTCCTCAACGCGGCGGCCGCGCTCGTGGTTGCCGACAGGGCCGCGACGCTCAAGCAGGGACTTCATCTCGCCGCCCAATCGGTCGATTCCGGAGAAGCAGAAGGACGGCTCGATCGGCTGATTGTGGTCTCGAACGATGGCTGACATTCTCGCCAGGATCGCCGCCTATAAGCGCGAGGAGATCGCCGCGGCAAAGCGGCAGCGTCCGCTCGCGGTGCTCGAAAGCGAGGCCAAGGCGGCCAGTGCGCCGCGCGGATTTTTGCAAGCGCTTGAGCGGCGGCTCGCGGCGGGCGAGTATGCGCTGATCGCCGAGATCAAGAAGGCGAGCCCGTCGCGGGGATTGATCCGCGAAGAATTCGCTCCGCCAGCGCTCGCGGCCGCCTACGCAGCAGGCGGCGCCACTTGCCTTTCCGTCCTCACCGACGCACCCTCCTTCGAAGGCTCGCTCGATCATTTGCGCCGGGCGCGCGCCGCCTGCGCGCTGCCGGTGCTGCGCAAGGATTTCATGTATGACGTCTATCAGGTGGCTGAGGCGCGCGCCGCCGGCGCCGACTGCATCCTCATCATCATGGCCGCGGTCGACGATCGGAGCGCGGCAGAGCTTGAAGCGGCGGCGTTGGCGCTCGGCATGGACGTGCTCGTCGAGGTTCACGACGAGCACGAGCTCGAACGGGCGCTGCGGCTCAAATCGCGCTTGATCGGCATCAACAACCGGGACCTCAAAACCTTCGCGACGACGCTCGCGACCTGCGAACGTTTGGCCGCGCTGGTCCCGGCCGGGCACGTAGTCGTCGGCGAGAGCGGCATTTTTTCGCCGGACGACCTCGCCCGGCTCGCCAAAGCCGGCATTGGCGCGTTTCTCGTCGGCGAAAGCCTGATGCGCCAGGCCGACCTCGCCGCGGCAACGCGCGCGCTCCTCGCGCGCAAAGCTCCCTCCCTTGCCCTGCGCACTCGCGGCGGACGCAAGGAGGGGGTGGCGTGAATGCCGTGGCGCGGCGCGCGACATTGACCCATCTGAGCGCGCGGGGCGCGGCGCGCATGGTCGATGTCTCGGCCAAACGCGAAACCGCGCGCGAGGCGGTCGCCGAAGGCCGCGTGGCGATGCAGCCGGCGACGCTCGATCTCGTGCGCCGCGGCGACGCGAAGAAGGGCGACGTGCTCGGCGCCGCCCGAATTGCCGGCATCCTGGCGGCCAAGCGCACGCATGAATTGATCCCGCTCTGCCATCCGCTTCCGATCACCCAGGTCGAGGTCGATATCAGGCCCGATGCCAAGCGGCCGGGCATGATCGTACAGGCCAGGGTCAAGGTCGCGGGAAAGACCGGGGTCGAGATGGAGGCTTTGACCGCCGTCGCCGTCGCCTGCCTCACCATCTACGACATGGTGAAGGCGGTCGACCGCGGCATGCGCATCGAAGCGATCCGGCTGATCGAGAAACGCGGCGGCCGCAGCGGCCATTTCCGCGCGAAGGAGTGAAGCTCGTGGCGTTGCTCTCGGTCGCCGACGCGCTCGAACGCGTGCTCGCGCATGCCGAGCCGCTGCCGGCCGAAGAAGCGCCGCTCGCCGAGGCCGATGGCCGCGTCCTCGTCTATGCGCTCAAGGCGCTGCGCACGCAGCCGCCCGCCGACGTCTCGGCCATGGACGGCTACGCCGTGCGCGCCGACGACGTCGAGGAGGCGCCGGTGCGCCTCAAAATCATCGGCGAGGTTGCGGCCGGCCGGCCGTTCACGCACAGCGTCGGGCATGGCGAGGCGGCGCGCATTTTCACCGGCGGCGTGATTCCCCCGGGTGCCGACACCGTGGTGATCCAGGAACTCAGCAAACGCGACGGCGATTTCGTCGAGGTCGAACAGCCGACGGCAAAGGGTCGTCACATCCGCGTCGGCGGGCTCGACTTCAAGGCCGGCGATCTGCTGCTCAACGCCGGCCACCGGCTGAGCGCCCGCGACCTTGCGCTCGCCGCCGCCATGAACCACCCGCTGGTGCCGGTGCACCGGCGGCCGAAGGTCGCCTTGTTCGCAACCGGCGACGAATTAGTGCCGCCCGGCACAGAGCCCGGGCCCGGGCAGATCGTCTCCTCCAACACCTTTGCGCTCGCGGCACTGGCGCGCGGGGAAGGCGCCGAAGCGGTCGATCTCGGCATCGTCCGCGACCGGCTTGACGATACGATTGCGGTGGTGCGGCGCGCGCGTGAACTCGACGCCGATATCCTGGTGACGAGCGGCGGCGCCTCCGTCGGCGATTACGATCTGGTGCAGCCGGCGCTCGCCGCCGAGGGCATGGCGCTGTCGTTCTGGAAATTGGCGCTGCGGCCCGGCCGTCCGCTGATGCACGGCCGGCTTGGCACGATGCATGTGCTCGGCGTTCCTGGCAACCCGGTCTCGGCCTTCATCTGCGCCTTTCTTTTTCTCGTGCCGCTCATCCGCCGCCTCGCCGGCCGAAGCGACCTCGGCTTCGAGACTGAGACGGCGACGCTCGCCTATGATCTTCCGGCGAACGACGAACGCGCTGATTATTTGCGCGCGACGCTGAGCGATGGGCCGCGCGGGCCGGTCGCCACGCCCTTTCCGATTCAGGACAGTTCCATGATGGCGCCGCTCGCCAAGGCCGATTGCCTCATCGTGCGCGAGCCCTATGCCCGCGCATTGAAGGCGGGCAGCCGGTGCGCGATCGTGAAATTCGATCGCTAGTCTGAGACGCCTGTTTGCTGTTGTTCAGCGATCAAACACGAAAAAGCCCGGGACCAAGGTCCCGGGCTTTTCGCCATGAAGCCTGTAAAAGTCAGTATCCCGGCCAATTGAACTTGTAGACAAGCGCGGTCATGATCGTCTGCACTTGCTTATTTGCTTGCTCATAATAGCTCTGGGGAACACCGTCCAATGTCCATGGAACATTGTTAGTGCTGTAAGTCGAGTACCGATATTCACTGCGCACGTAAAGACCCGGCAGCCACTTCACCGCGATCTCCGTGCCGCCGCCGAGGAACCAACCATGGTAGGTGTTTGCCGTCAAACCATAGCCGGCAAACGCCGGCGTGACAGCTATAGCTGAAGCATCAAAGTGCGTCTGAGTGTAGCCGCCATTGGTGTACGCCAAGATCGCCGGCGTGACCAGAAATCCGATCCGGGCGCCAACAGCCCAGGCCGAGTTCTCTTTTTCATTTGCCGTATAATTGTCAATCGAAGATAACAACTCGCTCGTGCCCGTGAGATTCATGAAGTCGTAATCGGCGAGCACACCGACGACAAAATTGCCCAGATTGCTCACAGGGAACTGATAGTCGCAGCCGCCGCCGACAGTACCCACCCAACCGCGACCGCCCGCCGTGGTTGAGGGATATAGTACACCGCTTTCAGAAAAAGCATTGGTTTCATTATACAGACCGTAGCCGAATCCGCCATCGACGTAGCAGCCGGTCCAGTTCGCCACGGGCGCGACCGGCGGTGGTGGCGCCTTATAGGCAGGGGCAACCGGCAGGTCTGCGGCGAGCGCTAGGCCCGGCAGCATCACCAGCCCGGCGATCGAAGCTAAGAGTTTTTTCATGTCATCCCCCGTCTGAGGAACCGTCCGACTAAACGCCATAATAACGCATCGGCGGCCAAAACGGTGTTGCAAAACGGCCGCATGCACCGAAATTCAGCGACAAATTTAAAATTTGCTGTAACGTCCGGCAAATAGACGCCGCTGTGACGCTGCCTCACCTCGTCTGCACTTTTGCGACGAACCGTGTCTGGCAGCCGAATCGGCCATCCGTTGCTTGTCAGCTTTGATCGCGAGGCAGGGGCCGTAGGGGCAAATTTCGAATAGCCGTGGCGGCAATGCGGTGGCTGCCAACAGCAAAAGAACGCAGTGATTCTCGGGCTTTATTAGGCTTAAGTGCCCGTTCGCGCCGCTGCTCGATTTCTTCACCCCAAATTAAATGGTTGCGGAACACATATGGAACGGATAGGGTATGTTCATGATTTGTTTCGACCGCTCAGCGGTCAGAGAGGGAACCGCCGATGCTCACGCGCAAGCAAGCCGAGCTTTTGCGTTTTATCCATGAGCGGCTGAAAGAGGCAGGCGTTCCGCCTTCTTTCGATGAGATGAAGGATGCGCTCGACCTGCGCTCCAAATCCGGCATTCATCGGTTGATTACGGCGCTCGAGGAGCGCGGCTTCATCCGCCGCCTGCCGAATCGGGCGCGCGCCATCGAGGTGATCAAGCTGCCCGAATCGGTCGCGCACGGCATCTCCACGGGGCGCGCCCGCGGCTTCACGCCGAGCGTCATCGAGGGCAATCTCGGCCGCGTGCGCAGCGCCGCGGAGGACGAGGGCGGCAAGCCGGTCGCCGTGCCGGTGATGGGCCGGATCGCGGCCGGCACGCCGATCGAGGCAATTCAGACCCGCAGCCACACCATCAACATGCCGCCCGACCTGCTCAGCACGGGCGAGCATTTTGCCCTGGAAATCCGCGGCGATTCGATGATCGAGGCCGGCATCCTCGATGGCGACGTCGCGCTGCTCAAGCGCACCGACTCCGCCGACACCGGCGACATCGTCGTCGCCCTGATCGACGACGAGGAAGCCACCCTCAAGCGTTTCCGCCGCCGCGGCGCCTCGATTGCGCTCGAGCCGGCGAACAGCGCCTACGAGGTGCGCATCCTGCCGCCCAATCGCGTGCGCATCCAGGGTAAGCTGATCGGCCTGTTCCGGCGGTATTGAGCATCTCCTGACGGCAAGCTGCCCGCGAAGCGTCGCGGATCGAGGCAGTGGGGCATTAGGCGCGAAGGCTCGCTTCCGGTCGCTTGCGCGCGCGGATGAATTTTCACTGACCCGCTTCGAGGTCATCGGGCCGCGGCGTCGCATCGTGCGGCGTCGCACGCGCGGCGGCCGGCGCAGCGGCGGAATCGGCACCGGCAGTTTCGCTCGGTCGCAGCCGCTGGCGCGGCGCCGGCGCCCAGGGACGATCGAAATTCGGCGGGCGCGCTCCCTCGACCACGAAGCCCATGCCATCGCGGCGCAGCGCCAGCGCGCCGCGCTCGCGCCAGAGTCGACGCCCGACCACCGTAGCCGCGCAATCGGGCGGAGCGTCGCGCGTTGCCACGACCACGGCCGCGCGCCGGCAATCCTCGTCGAACGCCTCCGGAGCAAGCGCGTAGGACAGCAGGCGTCCATCGGCGAGCTTGCCGATGCAGCCGGCAGGATCGCAGGTGATCCCGTTACCGAGGCCGGGATCGTGAACGTCGCGGCCGTCGGCATCGGCCGCGAGCCACTCGCGCATTGCAAACGTATCGCCGCCGCCGTGATGCAGGGCGAGCCGGCCGTCGGCGCCGCGCACCGCGAAGGTCCTGCCGTCGGCGGCAACGAGTATGTCCGGCACCGGCGTGCGCGCCGCCCAGATGATCGCGACGATCGCGAGCACCACACCGCACCAGCGTAGCGGCGTCTTCAAAAGTCCGATCACCAGCAGGCCCGCGGTGCCGAGGAGAAGCGGTCCGGTACCGAAGGAGGTGACGCGCCCGAAGGCGCCGGGCAGGCTGGCCACCCACAGCGCCACCGCGTCCATCCACTCGATGCCGTAACCCATCTGCCGCCAGAAGATGCCGTCGAATCCGAAGGGGATGGCGATCACGCCGAGAATGCCCATCGGCATCACCCAGCCGGAAACGATCGGCATGGCCAGGAGGTTGGCGAGCACGCCATAGGGCGCGAGCCGGTGGAAGTGATAGGCGGCATACGGCGTAGTGGCGAGGCCGGCGAGCAGCGACGCGAGGATGAGGCTTATGGTCTCGCGCACGCCCCAGAGCGCCGCGCGAGCGCCCAGCGAGGTGTCGGCGCCCGCCCGCGCCCAGGGCATTCCGCGTTCGTAGCCGGCGACCAGCGCCAGCGTCGCCGCAAACGACATCTGAAAGCTCGGATGCACCACCGCTTCCGGCGCGAAGAAAAGCACGAGCAGCGCCGCGATCGTCACCGTGCGCAGCGTCAGGATCGGCCGGTCGAGCAAGACGCCGATCAGCACGATGGCGATCATGATGAAGGAGCGCTGGGTCGCGACCTCGGCGCCGGAAAGCACGAGATAGAATGCGGTGACCAGGAGCGCCGCGAAGGCAGCCCATTTCTTGATCGGCGCGCGGTCCGCAAGTCCCGGGACAAGCGCCAGCAAAGCGCGCAGAACGAAGAACACCACGCCGGCGACGACGGCCATGTGATAGCCGGAGATCGACAGCACGTGGCCGATGCCGGAGACGAACATCGCGTCGTAGACCTGGGGCGTGATCGCGTCGCGCTTGCCGGTGATCAGCGCCGAGGCGATCGAGCCGACATCGCCCGACAGGACCGAACGAATGCGCGAGTCGATCGCATCGCGCAGGTCCTGAACGAAGGCGTCGAGACGCAGCCACAGGCCCGGTTCGGCAAGCGGCGTGATCACCTGCACGGCGCCGCGCACGAATCCCGAAGCGCCGATGCGCTGGAAGAAGAGGTCGCGCGCGAAATCGTAGCTGCCGGGCCGCAGCGGCTGCTCGAGCTGCGCCTTGACCTCGACGAAGGCGCCGGCGGGCGGCGCCGTGCCGCGACGCACCGAGAGCCGAACGCGCTGCGGCTTGTCGATGATGCGGTTGCCGTCGATGCGCTCGACCCGCAGCACGAAGCGATCGGTCTTCTGGCTCTCCTCGCGCAAGGTGACGAAGCCGGCGATCGACACGTTCGTGGCCGGATATCGCAACACCGGGTGGTCGATCAGCGCCGTCTTCATCGTGGCCACGGCAAAGCCGGCGGCGATGGCGAAAAAGCCAAGCGCGCACACGAAGGCGACCGGACGCCGACGCATGGCGATGGCAGTGATCGCCCCGGCGGCGGCCAAGGCCGATGCCGCCCACACAGCAGGTTCCCGGTCCGCCGTGAAATAGAGGACGATGCCGGTGCCGAAGGCGACGGCAAACCACGGCAGCAGGCGGCCGGCGCCGACCTCCGTTATCGCCCATTCGCGCAGGCGTGCGGGGAGAACGAACTCCGTGCGCGGCCATGGCGGGCTCCACGCGCCGCGCGCTCCGCCGACCGGCCAGGTCCGTGTGCCCGTTCGCGCGCGGCTTCGCGCGCCGCCATCGTCCGCCACTGCGCGCCCCCAAGTCTTCGCGCGCCCAATGTCGGGTCATGCTACCTAGGCGCGAGCGCAATGGCGAGTGGCTCTTAGCCGCCGCCGGCGACTTTGGCCCAACTATCGCGCAATCCGACCGTGCGGTTGAATACGAGCCGCCCCGGGCGCGCATCCGGATCGCGGCAGAAATAGCCCTGCCGCTCGAATTGTACCGTATCGGCGGAATCCATCCCGGCGAGCGCAGGCTCGACGCGCGCGTCGGCGATGAACTCAAGCGATTGCGGGTTGAGGTCGGCGGCAAAATCTCCGACGTTCGGATCGGGACGGGTAAAGAGCGGATTGTAGAGGCGCACTTCCGCCGGCACCGAGTCTTGCGCCGACACCCAGTGCAGCGTCGCCTTGACCTTGCGGCCGTCGGGCGCGTTGCCGCCCCTGGTCGCCGGATCGTAGCTACAGCGCAGTTCAGTCGCCTCGCCCGCGGCGTTTTTCACTACTTCGCGGCAAGTGATGAAATAAGCGTAGCGCAAGCGCACCTCAGTGCCCGGCGACAGACGGAAAAACTTCTTCGGCGGGTTCTCCATGAAGTCTTCGCGTTCGATGAAAAGCTCTCGGCCGAAGCGAAGACGCCGCGTTCCGGCGCTGGGATCGTCGGGGTGATTGATCGCTTCGACTTCCTCGCTGCGTCCTTCCGGGTAATTCTCGATGACGACTTTCAGCGGCCGCAGCACCGCCATGCGCCGTTGCGCAGTCCGGTTGAGGTGCTCGCGGATGGAAAATTCCAGCATCGCCATGTCGACGACGCTGTTCGCCTTGGCGACGCCGATGCGTTTGACGAAATCGCGGATCGCCGCCGGCGGTACGCCGCGCCGGCGCAAGCCGGCGAGCGTCGGCATGCGCGGATCGTCCCAGCCGCCGACGTGGCCGCCGCGCACCAGCTCGGTGAGCACGCGCTTCGACAGCACCGTGTAGGTGAGATTAAGCCGGGCGAACTCGTATTGGTGCGGGTGCGAGGGAACCGGCAAATTGTCAAGGAACCAGTCGTAGAGCGGCCGATGGTCCTCGAATTCCAGCGTGCAGATCGAATGGGTGATGCCCTCGATCGCGTCCGACTTGCCGTGAGCGAAATCGTAGCTCGGATAGATGCACCAGGCCATGCCGGTGCGCGGATGCTCGGCATGCAGGATGCGGTAGAGCACCGGATCGCGCAGATTGATGTTGCCGGAGCCCATGTCGATCTTGGCGCGCAGCACGCGCGCGCCGTTGGGCAATTCGCCGGCGCGCATGCGGCGGAAAAGATCGAGGTTCTCCTCGACACCGCGCGTGCGGAAAGGGCTCTCGGTCCCTGCCTCCGTCAAGGTGCCGCGCGTCAGCCGGATCTCTTCCTGCGTCTGATCGTCGACATAGGCCTTGCCGGCGCGGATCAAATATTCCGCCCACTCATAGAGCCGCTCAAAATAATCGGACGCATGGTAGAGATGCTCGCCCCAATCGAAGCCGAGCCAGCGCACGTCGCGCTCGATGGCATCGATATATTCCTGCTCCTCCTTGGTCGGGTTGGTATCGTCGAAGCGCAAATGGCAGCGGCCGCCGAACTCTTCCGCCACGCCGAAATTGAGGCAAATCGACTTGGCGTGGCCGATATGGAGGTATCCGTTCGGCTCGGGCGGGAAGCGGGTAACGACCAACTTGCGCCGGCCCGCCGCAAGATCGGCGCGAATAATATCGCGAATGAAATCCTGTCCGGCTTCGCGCACCGCAGATTCAGCAACCGCCATTGTGATCACTATCCCTTTTGCCCGGGGCCACGCTCCGTGGCGCGCCCGGATTGGCTAAATTGAACGGTCGGGTCAAGTCCGCACTGGCCGTTCCGCGGCCGGGTTTACCCCCTTCGTTCCTAACTGTGCTAGACGGGCGCGCCGCGAGGATCAGGACAGACATGACCGTCGTTACCCGCTTTGCTCCCTCGCCGACCGGTTTTCTGCACATCGGCGGCGCGCGCACGGCATTGTTCAACTGGCTTTATGCGCGGGGTCGCGGCGGCAGGATGCTGCTGCGGATCGAGGACACTGATCGGGAACGCTCTACGCAAGCCGCGATCGACGCCATTCTCGACGGACTGAGCTGGCTCGGCATCGCTTGGGACGGTGCGCCCATTTTTCAGTTCTCCCGTTCGGGGCGCCACCGGGAAGTCGCCGAAGAGATGCTGGCGGCCGGACACGCCTACCGGTGCTATGCGAGCCCGGAGGAACTCGCGCAGATGCGCGAGGCGGCGCGGCGCGAGGGGCGCTCCAAGCTCTACGACGGACGCTGGCGCGACCGCGATCCGAACGAGGCTCCGCCCGGCGTCAAGCCCGCGATCCGGCTCAAGGCGCCGCTTACCGGCGAAACCGTTATCGATGATCAAGTTCAGGGTCGCGTGGCCTGGCAGAATGAAAATCTCGACGATCTCGTCTTGCTGCGCTCCGACGGCACGCCGACCTACATGCTGGCCGTCGTGGTCGACGATCACGATATGGCGGTGACGCACATCATCCGCGGCGATGATCACCTGACTAACGCCGCGCGGCAAAAGCAGATCTACGACGCGCTCGGCTGGCCGGTGCCGGTGATGGCGCATATACCGCTAATCCACGGCCCGGACGGGTCGAAGCTATCCAAGCGGCACGGCGCGCTCGGCGTCGATGCCTACCGCGCCATGGGTTATTTGCCGGCGGCACTGCGCAACTATCTGGTGCGGCTCGGCTGGAGCCATGGCGATCAGGAGATTTTTTCGACGCAAGAGATGCTCGCCGCCTTCGACCTGCCCCAGATCGGCCGCTCCCCGGCACGGTTCGATTTCGCCAAGCTCGAAAGCCTCAACGGCCATTACATCCGGACTAGCGCGGACGCGGCGCTGCTCGAAGCGATCGATCGGCTGCTGCCGCACCTTGCAGATGGCAGCGAAATCGCCGCCAAAATGACACCGAAGCTGCGCGAGCAATGGCTGATGGCAATGCCGAGCTTGAAGGAACGCGCTAAGACGCTGATCGATCTCATTGACGGAGCCCGCTTTCTTTTCACCGATCGACCCATCCCGCTCGATGACAAAGCGGCGGTCGTGCTCACGCCGGAGGCGAAGGAAATGCTGCGCGAACTTGAGGCTCAACTCCGCGGTGTCGAGCCCTGGACGACGGAGGCGACGGAGCTTGGCGTGCGTGCGTTTGCCGAACGCAAAGGCCTAAAACTTGGAGCGGTCGCCCAGCCCTTGCGGGCCGCATTGACCGGCCGCACAACCTCCCCTGGCATATTCGAAGTCCTTTCCGTGCTGGGCAAGGCAGAAAGCCTCGCGCGCATAGCTGACCAAATCCGGCCCGAAACGGTTCAGCCGCCCGCCGGTTGAGCTGCACTGCACCAAGCCGCACGTGGCGTCGGAATACGCGGTCCCTGGGCAATTTTCGGTTCCTGAGCAATAGGAAGGGGATGCACGCGGGCAGGCAAAGGTTTATATAACCGAACGGTCATCTTGCAGTGCACCCTTGGTTGGGCTACGCCCAAAGGGTCGGAAATCGACAATTCGCCCCCGATTTTTTGGCCGATCGGCCGCAGACGTGCGGTCACGCCTGGAGCACATCGAGGACACGATCATGGACGCGAAAATTGGCGCCGACATCAAGTCCGGCAAACTGACACTCGGCGACAAGAACTGGTCGTTTCCCGTCTACGACGGCACGATCGGCCCGCAGGTGATCGACATCAGCAAGCTTTACGGCGAGGCGGGTATCTTCACCTTCGATCCTGGCTTCACTTCGACCGCGAGTTGCGACTCCAAGATCACCTACATCGATGGCGACGAAGGCGTCCTGCTCTATCGCGGCTATCCGATCGAGCAGCTCGCCGAGCACGGGGACTTTCTCGAGACCTGCTACCTCCTGCTCTACGGCGAACTGCCGACCGCCGCGCAGAAGGCCGATTTCGACCGTCGGGTGACGCATCACACGATGGTCCACGAGCAGATGAGCCGCTTCTTCCAGGGCTTCCGCCGCGACGCCCACCCGATGGCGGTGATGGTCGGCTG
>DATHCD010000082.1:0-19550 GCA_035319735.1 Xanthobacteraceae bacterium
AATGGCCTATAACTTCGCCAAGCGACTTAAGACCCTCAGAGGTCTCACGCCCTACGAGTACATCTGCAAAGTCTGGACGACACAGCCAAATCGGTTCAGGTTAAGCCCGCTTCACCACACCGTGGGACTGAACACCTAGGACGCTATCCTTAGAGAAATTGGTGGGGCAGGACCTCGAAGTGACAAGCGCATTATTTCAAATAGGCGTTTCACTTCTAGTTGCAGTGATCACGGCATGGTTGACCGTTTGGCTATCGCTTCGCCGATTTTATCGAGAGAAATGGTGGGAGGCTAAAATGCGCGCCTATACAGACGTAATTCAAGCTCTTCATCACGTGAAGCGAGATTTAGAAATCACCATTAATGCCGAACAACGTGGCCAAGATCGTGAAACTGACTATCAAAAGGAATGGGGTTGCGAAACATAGGGCTGCATGGGACGAAATTCGAAAGCAAATCGACGTTGGCGAATTTTTATATTCGCCTGAGTCGCTACAAATTCTTCAGGCATTAAACGACGAAACGAGAGGACCTTACGACACGTATTACGATCACCTCGAAGCATTACAGGTTGCGGTAGAAAAGTGCTTGCCGGCAATTAAATCGGCTGCAAGAAGAGACTTGGGATTGCCTCCGATTAAATCATAGATCGAAATTAGTAATACCCCGACCGGCGATTTACCTAATCGCAAGTAAAGCCGTTGCTTATCGACGCCATGGCCGAGTTGACGAACTTGACCGCGGCCCGGAGCGTCGGCGCGCGCGCGCTGTTTCGCCGATACGCCGCGGTGCTGGCTTCCGGGCGGGTGGACGTCATCGCCCGGTGCTTCGTTGCGATAGCGCTGCTCGTCTATGCCGTCGACCTCATGCGGCAGACCAGCGACGGTCTGACCGACGGAGCGGGCCGGCCGTTCGGCGACGATTTTGTCAATTACTGGTCGGGCGCCTTTCTCGCCTGGCACCACCGCGCCGCCGAAATCTACAACGCCGCCGCCTTTCACGCCTTCGAGCAGAGCGTGGTCGGCGAGCACCTCGGCGGCTTCCATTACAGCTATCCGCCGACACTGCTGGTGCTGACGGCGCCGCTTGCGCTCATCCCCTATGTCCCGGCGCTGGGGCTGTGGATTTCGATCGGCTGGCTCGCCTTTTACCGGGCGCTGCGGCTCGCCATGCCGGAGGGGCGTACGCTGCTCCTCGCCCTGGCCGCGCCCGCGGTCTTCGTCAATACGGTCGGGGGACAGAACGGCACCTGGACCGCGGCGCTGTTCGGCGGCGGGCTCGGCCTGCTCGATCGACGGCCGCTTCTTGCCGGCGGCTTGCTCGGGCTTTTGATCTACAAGCCGCATCTCGGAATCCTGCTTCCGTTGGCGCTGTTGGCGGGACGCCGCTGGCGCGCTTTTGCCGCCGCCGCGGCGACCGCCGGCGGGCTCGTCGCGGTCAGTGCGATCTGGCTCGGACCTGAGATTCTCGCCGACTATCTGCGCCAGATCGCCTGGCTCAGGCACGTCATTCTGGAAGACGGGACCGGGGTGTGGCATCGCATGCTTTCGGTCTTCGTCGCGGCGCGCCGGCTGGGCGCCGATGTCCCGACGGCCTACGTCGCGCAGGCGCTCGTCGGCGCCTTGGCGGGTCTTGCCGTGGCGGCGGTCTGGTTGCGCGATGGTCCTTTTGGCGCCAGAAATGCCGCGCTCGTTCTCGGCACGTGCCTGGCAACGCCCTACCTGCAGGACTACGACCTGGTTTTCGGCGCGCTGGTCGTGGCCTGGCTGGGACAAGACGCGCGCGGCGGGTCCGCGCGCGACTATCCGCTGTTTTTCGCCAGCGCTTCGATACTCCTCATCCCGCTATTTGCCGCGACGCTCGCGAATCTGACCGGACTTGCGCTCGGGCCGCTATTCATTCTGCCGGCGTTCGCAATCGCCTTGAAACAAGGTCTTGCCGAAAGGGCCGAATGCTCGTCCGTCAAGCCTGCCTGAAAGCGGCAGGGCCACTAGAGCGCAATCGCTTCAGGCTGAATCGATTGCGCTCTATTTTTCCTTAGTGGAGCGTGATCTTTTCGGAAAACCGGTTTCCACTTTTCCGGATCATGCTCTAGCAGCGGCAGCTTTTTGCGTCGTCGCGCGCGCCGGCTGCGCGCGATCGTTCAGGCGCAGCAAGGCGTAGAGCGCGAAAGCCGGCGCAATCAGCGCCGGGCCGGGCAAGTGGTAGGTGCCCAATACGATCTGAATGAGCGGGAGCCAATAGACCAGCTTGGCGAGAATGCGGCCTCGCGCATCGAGCCTGCCGGCCGCGAGCAGAAAGACGGCGCAACAGGCGAGCGGCAGCGTGTCATAGGACAAGAGATACGGCGCGACGGCGATCGAGCAGGCGAAGAACAACGCGGCCAGGAGCCGTGGATCGGCGTCCTTGCGAAACCTGAAGGCGAAGGCCACGGCCGCGACGGCAAGGGCGGAAAAGCAGACCTGCACGGTCATCGCGAGCGCGTAGCTCGCGCCGGTCCCGCGGATGTTCATGAAGATCGTCGGGTAGAACGGTGTGGCGATCCGTTCCGGATCGGCCAACACCAGGTTCTGGACCGGGATGCCGTTGAGCACGAAGTCGCTCCACACGCGCGGACCGAACACGGCGGTGGTCGCACCGGCAATCACTAGGGCCGTCGCGGCCGCGAGCAAAAACACGCGCCAGCGGCCGGACGCCGCCAGCATGACCGGGAGCAGCAGGCCGAGCTGCGGTTTCAGCGTCAGCAAGCCGATCAAGACGCCGGCGAGCAGCGGCCGGCGATCGAGGCAGCTGAAGATGGTCAGCAACATCGCCGCCGTCAGCAGCGAACTCTGCCCCGACATCAGGCAGAAGACGGTTGCTGGCGCGAGCAGCATGGCGGTCAGGAGCGCGCGGTTGCCGGCGCGGCGCCAGACAACCCAAACGAAGATCGCAAGGCCGAGCATCGTCCACAGGAGAAGCGCCGCCGAGTAGGGCAGGCGCCCGAACAAGGCGGCGACGAACATGATGCTCGGCGGATACGACCAGTTCTGTCCCGGATAGCCGGCCCCCAACAAGGAAGCGAGCGCGCCGTTGTAGACCTGCGGGTCGTAGAAGCGGCCTGGATCGGGCATCCATGCCGCGCGCCCGTACATCCAGAAATTCAGGAAATCACGGCCGACGGCCAGCGTGGTGCCGTCGCGCGGGATGGGCGCTACCCAGGAGATCGCCCAGACATAGTGAATGGCGGTCAGGACGACGAAGATCGCGCTCGCGCCGATGAGGAGCCGAATCGCGCTTCGATCTTCGTTTTGCACATCAGCAAGAACTGCCGCCATGTCGAGCGCCATGTCGAGGTCCGCGGTGCAAAGCGAGGATTGCCGGCCTCGGACCGACTATGGGGGCGCTGCGTTGTCATTTCCTTACCTGCATCCGCAGCGAAGCCTGCCTATATGTCTTGCCGCATGGCCGGACGGGGACGCACCCTCCGGATTTCGTGGAGACGCCATCAGGCGCTAGACTGCTCTGTCACGCGCCTTTATCCGCTGCGCAACCGCCACTCAGGCAAAGGCTTGTCATGATCGATCTCTATTACTGGACCACGCCGAACGGCCACAAAATCACGATCTTCCTCGAGGAAGCCGGGCTGCCATACAAGATTATCCCGGTGAACATCGGCAAGGGCGAGCAGTTCAAGGCCGAATTCCTCGCCATTTCGCCCAACAACCGCATTCCCGCCATCGTCGACCATGCGCCGGCCGGCGGCGGCAAGCCGATCTCGGTCTTCGAGTCGGGCGCGATCCTGCTCTATCTTGCCGACAAGATCGGCAGATTCATCGCCAAGGATTTGCGCGGGCGCACGGCGACCATCGAATGGCTGTTCTGGCAGATGGGCAATCTCGGCCCGATGGCCGGCCAGAACAATCATTTCAACGTCTACGCGCCGGAGAAGATACCCTATGCGATGGATCGCTACCGCAACGAGGTCAACCGGCTGTTCGGCGTCATGAACAAGAGGCTCGCCGGCCGGCCCTATCTCGCCGGCGACTATTCCATCGCCGACATGGCGAGCTATCCCTGGGTCGTCCCGTGGGAGCGTCAGGGGCAGAACATCGCCGATTTCCCGAACGTGAAGCGCTGGCTCGACGCGATCTACGCGCGCGACGCCGTCAAACGCGCCTATGCGAAGGCAAAGGAGATCAATCCGGACCGCAGCACGGAGCGCAGCGCTGAGGAGCGCGCCATCCTGTTCGGCCAGACCGCGGCCTCGGTCGAACGCATGGCGTCAGGGCGGTAGGTTCAAACGGTTTAATTCTGCCGCACGATGACGTGCGTGCCGACGGGCACGCGGTCGTAGAGATCGACGATGTCGTCGTTGACCAGGCGGAAGCAGCCTGAGGAGACGGCGTGGCCGATGGTCTCCGGCGCGTTGGTGCCGTGGATGCGGTAGACGGTGCCGCCGAGATACATGGCGCGGGCGCCGAGCGGATTGCCGGGGCCGCCGGCCATGAAGCGCGGCAGGTAAGGCTGCCGCTCGATCATCTCCGGCGGCGGCACCCAATCGGGCCACTCCGACTTGCGCGAGATGCGCAGCAGGCCGCCCCAGGTGAAGCCGTCGCGGCCGACGCCGATGCCGTAACGCAGCGCCCGCGTCTCGCTCTCGATCAGATAGAGGTGGCGCTCGCCGGTTTCGATGATGACGGTGCCGACCGGCTGTTGCGAGCGATAGAACACCGCCTGGCGCTGGAATTGCTCCGCGAGATCGTCGCTCGAGTTGCCGTGATCGACGCCGGGCGCGACGTCCTCTATCGTCGGCTTAAAGTTGAACAGGAACGGCGATCGATCCTGGGCCGGGGCGGACACGGAAAGCATGCAAAATACCGCGGCGCCGATCGGCGCGAAAATTCGCAGGCTCATGGCCGCCCGCCTGCTCAACGCTGCTCGCTTCATGGTCGTTCTCATAATCATATTTGATCCGATGACATTGTGATCCGGGGCCTGCGCGCTTTCAATAGCGTTGTTCGGCGACGCGGCGGGCCGCGCTCCTTACTCTCCGGCGCCGCCGAAATAGCCGGTGATCTTCCAGCCGCCCGCATCCTTGCTGTAGCACATCTCGTCGCCGCCGAGCCCGGAAATGGCGTCGGCGGCGACGTAGCCGGGCTTGCCCGATGGCGTCGCGATGTGCAGGAAAGACGGCTGGTCGGAATTGGAATTGTCGGCCGGCGTCGAGTCCGGCAGCACGCGCACCAGATAGACGCCGAGCTTGTCGATCACCGGCGCGTTCGGCTGGGCGGCGTTGCGCACTTCGACGCCGTCCTTGTTCGGATAGCCCCAATCCGGCGGCGCCGTCTGCGTTCCCTGGACCAGCGCTTCGAATGCCTTCGGATCGATCTGCGGATTCGCCGGCGCGCAGATCACGCCTTGATGATCCGGCAGCGGCGAGGCGGTCTGCTCGTTGGCGTAGGTGGCCAGCACCTCCCAGCCATACCCGTCCTTGGCATCGAGATCGATGGCCTTGGCGAGATTGTCGATTCCGGATTTGTGCTTGTCCGCGTGGTCCTTGTCCTGCATCCAGAAAAAGCCCTGCGCCACCACCAGCTTGGCGAGCCCGGCGCGGTCCTTGTGCTGGACGATATCATTGAGCTGCTTGCGGAATGCCGCAAAGCTCGGATCGGGGTAGGGGCCGGGCGGCGTGACCGCGATCGGCTTGTACGGCTTGACCGGCGCCGCCGGTGGCGGCTTGAAGGCGCCGGGCGGCAGCGGCGACTGGATCTGCGCCCGCGCAGGCTCGGAAACGAAGGCGACCGTCGCCAGGCCGGCGAGGATCAAGGTCGAGGCGGCGAGGCGCTGGCGCATCGGGCGATCTCCGGTTCGAATTCGGCGCAATGGGACTTCGGCAGGACGATCGGGAAGGCGCGACCGATAGCGCGGAATTGCGACAGAGGTGCGGCGGCCGGGCGGCGGCCGGGCG
The DNA here is from genome assembly GCA_035319735.1 of Xanthobacteraceae bacterium. Taxonomy (GTDB): domain Bacteria; phylum Pseudomonadota; class Alphaproteobacteria; order Rhizobiales; family Xanthobacteraceae; genus BOG-931. The sequence continues at coordinate 5,951 of DATHCD010000082.1, forward strand.
CAACCGTCTTCGATTTGGCGGTCAATTTCCGCCGCCGATGAAGCCGGTGATGCGCCAGCGGCCGGTGACGTCCTTGACGTAGCAGAGCTGGGGCGCGGAGAGCGACAGCAAGCTGTCGGGCGGGGCAAAGCCGGCCTTGCCGCTCGGCGCAGCGACGCGCGCCCAGGAGATGCGCAGCGGATCGCCGATGCTGCCCACGACATCGAAGCGGATCATGCGCACGAAATAGCTGCCGAGCGTCTCGACGAGGGTACCTGCCGGACGCGGCGCCTGGCGCAATTCGACGCCCTCTCGGCGCGGAAAGACCCAGTCCGCCGCAGTGCTGTGCGTTGCCTCGACCAGCCGATCGAAATCGTCCTGAGCGAAGGACGGCCGGCCGGGCGCGCACAATACGCCGGGCGCCGTGGGGATTTCCGTCGCGGTCGGATCGGCGGCAAACTCGGCCAGCATCTGCCAGCCCGTGCCCGATTCCTGCTCGAGCCGCACCGCCGCCGCCAGATTCTCAGCGCCGGTCTTCTTGTCATCGAAATTGTCGGCGAAGTCGCGGTCCCAGAAGAAGCCGCGCGTCACCACGTTGCGCGCTAGCTCCTCGAAGACGCGGCCCTTGGCGACGGCGGCGAGGTTTTCCCGGAACGCCGTGAAGCTTGGATCATTGAGCGCGGGCGGCCGCGTCACGTTCACCCGCTGGAAGGGCTTGCCGGCGGATTGCGGCCGCGCTTGGTGCGGCGGCAACGCCGCCACCGCGGCGACGAATGTGCAGAAAGCGAGCGCGGCCACCCTGGTGCGGGACATCTCCTGATCCGAATCGCTGCGTTGCGCCGCCAAAGATTACGCCGGATCGCGATGGACGCGGAAGCGATCAGTGGGCGGCGGCCGCTTCGTTCACTCGACCGTCCCGCCGCGGTTGGCTAGTGTTGCGGCGCTGCCAGTGGGGCAAGGTAGGTTCCGGGGAGGTTGGCGGTGACCGCGGCACGTGCGCTGTCCGAAATTCTGCCCAAGGAAATGACCGAGCTGCGCGTGCGGCCGCTGTTCATTCTGCTGCTCGAGGTCGAGCCGGCGATCAATGTCGGCAAGACGCCCGGCGTCGACCGGCGCGTCGGCGTCATCACCGGCGGCCGCTTCGAGGGCGAGCGCTTGCGCGGCACGCTCCTTCCCGGCGGCAGCGACTGGCAGGCGGTGCGGCCGGGCGACGGCGCCTGGATGCTCAACGTGCGCATCGTGCTCAAGACCGACGACGGCGCCATCATCGGCATGACCTATCCCGGCATACGGCACGGTCCGAAAGAGGTGCTCGACCGCATCGCCCGCGGCGAGGTGGTCAAGGCGAGCGACTATTATCTGCGCATTGCCGCGTCTTTCGAGACCGCCGCGGAGAAGTATGGCTGGCTCAACAATATCATCAGCATCGGCGTCGGGCACCGGCTGCCCGAGGGGCCGATCTATCAGATGTTCGAGGTGCTTTAGGGGCAGGGCGATCTGCTGCCTGGTCGTGGCGATGCAATATCGCGGCAGCTTCGCCTTGATGTGATCATGTCGGCCGCGGGCGCGATCGGCGGCGCGGCCAATTCAGCTGAACGGAGAGGTAGGCATGAAAGTCGGATTTATCGGGCTCGGCCGCATGGGCGAGGTAATGGTGCGCCGCCTCATCGACGGCGGCCACGAGGTCGGCGTCTACAATCGCACGGCCGCAAAGAGCGAAGCGTTGACCAAGTTCGGCGCCAAGGTGACGGACTCGGTCGCGGCGGCGGCGCGCTATGGCGAGGCGGTCTTCACCATGCTCGCCGACGACGCCGCGGTCCTCGACATTGTCGGCCGGGCCGCCGGGCTCAAGGACTCATTGCCGCGCGGCGGCGTGCATATCTGCTGCGGCACGCACAGCGTCGCCGCCATTCAGAAGCTCAAGGCCGCGCACGGCGAAGCCGGCCAGGTTCTGATCGCGGCGCCGGTTCTCGGCCGCCCGGAAGTGGTCACCGCCGGCCAGGCCGGCATGGTGGTCGGCGGGGCGAAGCCAAGCGTCGAGCATTGCCGGCCGCTGTTCGCGGCGATCGCCCGGCGCAGCTTCGAGGCCGGCGCCGAACCGGCCGCGGCCGCGGCGATCAAGCTCGCCAACAATTTCGTGCTCGGCTGCGCCATCGAAGCGATGGGCGAGGGCTTCGCCTTGGTGCGCAAATACGGCGTCGTGCCCGAAGTCTTCAACGACGTGATGACCGACGGGCTGTTCAACTGCTCGGCCTACAAGACCTACGGCAGACTGATCGTCGAGGAGCGCTTTCTGCCGGCCGGCCACCGCGTCGTCATGGGGCTCAAGGACGTCAATCTCGCGATCGCCGCCGCCGAGGCGGTCGGCGTGCCGCTGCCGAGCGCCAATGTCTGGCGCGACCGGCTCGTCGGCGCCGTCGCCCATGGCGAAAGCGACCACGATTGGTCGGCGATGGCGCGCGACCAGGCCCGCGCCAGCGGGCTGGCATGAATTTCAGGGACGCCGCCTTGCCGGAGCCGCGCCCGTTACGCTACTCGTTGCGCTCGCGGCTGCGATAACGCCGCGGCATTGATCAAAAGGACCGAGCGATGGCCAGCGCACTTTTTTCTCCGATCACGATGCGGGGGCTCACTCTCGCCAATCGCATCGTGGTGTCGCCGATGTGCCAGTACAATTCCGACAACGGCTCGGCCAATGACTGGCACCTGATGCATCTCGGCAGCTTTTCGCTCGGCGCCGCCGGGCTGGTGATGACCGAGATGACCGACGTCAATCCGGCCGGCCGCATCACGCTCAAATGCGCCGGCATGTATTCCGACGCCAACGAGGCGGCGCTCAAGCGCGTGCACGATTTCTGCCGCACCTACGGCGTCGCCAAGCTCGGCGTGCAGCTCGCCCATGCCGGCCGCAAGGGCTCGGCGCAGGTGCCGGCCGCGGGCGGCAAGCCGCTCAAGCCGGAGGAGAATGCCTGGATCACGCAGGCGCCCTCGGCGATCCCCTTCGACCAGGAGTGGCCGGCGCCGCACGCGCTGACGCGCGAGGAGATCCAAGGGCTGATCGCCGATTTCGCCGCGGCGGCGCGGCGCGTCGAGCGCATCGGCTACGATCTCATCGAGCTGCACGGCGGCCACGGTTATCTGCTGCATCAATTCATGTCGCCCTTGGCCAACCAGCGCACCGACGAATATGGCGGCAGCCTCGAGAACCGCATCCGCTTTCCGCTCGAGGTCTATTCCGCGGTGCGCAAGGTGTGGCCGCAGGACAAGCCGATCGGCATGCGCGTCTCGGCCACGGATTGGGTCGAAGGCGGCTGGACTCCGGACCAGACGGCGGTGCTCGCGCGCCGGCTCAAGGAGCTCGGCTGCGACTATCTCGACGTGTCGAGCGGCGGCCTCGATCCGCGCCAGAAGATACCGCTCGCGCCCGGCTACCAGGTGCCGTTCGGCGAGAGGGTGCGGAGGGAGACCGGCATCAGGACCATGTCGGTCGGGTTGATCGCCGGCGCGCGCCAGGCCGAGGACATCATTGCGCAGAGCCGCGCCGATTTCGTCGTGCTCGGCCGCGGCATCATGTACGATCCGCGCTGGGCCTGGCACGCGGCCGAGGAGCTCGGCGCCGAGACCGCCTATGCGCCGAAGATGATGGCGTGCCATCCGAAGCTGCGGCCGCAGCTTTTTCCCAACCGTCTGGTGCCGGCGAGCTAGAGCATGATCCGGAAAAGTGGAGACCGGTTTTCCGAAAAGATCATGCTCCACTAACTAAAAATACCGGCCGCAGCGCCGAACCGCGAGGACAGCGTCATGAAATACAACCGACCGCAAGCGACCGCGTCCTGGGGCTCGATGGCCAAGGATTGGGAGAAGGGGATCGACTACGACCGCCTGCACAAGGAGCGCCTGGCGCGGGCGCAGGCCGCCATCCGCCACGCCGGGCTCGGCGGCGTCATCGCCTTTAATTTCGACAATATCCGCTACATCACCGGCACCCATATCGGCGAATGGGCGCGCGACAAGTTCATGCGCTATGCGCTGTGCCCGGTGCAGGGCCCGCCGCTGCTGTGGGACCCGGCGCCGCCGGCCAAGCGCATCTCCTCGCCCTGGATCGCCGACAACGTCGCCGCCCCGATCTCGACCATGCAGGGCGGCCTGCCGCTGCAGCTCAACGTCCAGGGCGACTTCGCCCGGCAGATCAAGAAGGCGCTGGTCAAGCTCGGCATCGACAAGGAGCCGATCGGCATCGACCTGATGGAGCTGCCGATGCTGCGCGCGCTGGAGAAGGAGGGCGTCGAGGTGGTCGACGGCCAGCAGGCGATGCTCGACGCCCGCGAGGTCAAGACCGCCGACGAGATCGAGCTTCTGAAAATGGCCTGCGCCATGGTCGACGCCACCTATGTCGACATCGCCCGCGCCATCCGCCCGGGCACGCGCGAGAACGAGCTGGTCGCCATCGCCCACGACCGGCTGTTCCGCATGGGCTCGGAGCGGGTCGAATGCGTCAACTCGGTGTCCGGCCCGCGCGGCCGGCCGCACTCGCACACCTTCTCCGACCGCATCCTGCAGCCCGGCGACATGGTGTTTCTCGACATCATGCATTCGTTCAACGGCTATCGCACCTGCTACTACCGCACCTTCATCTGCGGCACGCCGAACAAGCATCAGATCGACGCCTATGAGACCGCCTCGAAATGGATTTCCGCCTCGATCGACCTGATCCGCCCCGGGATCACGCCCGACCAGGTGGCGCAGGTGTGGCCGGACGCGCAGGAATTCGGCTACCGCGACGAGGCCGAGGCGTTCTTGCTGCAATACGGCCACGGCGTCGGCCTGTCGCTGTGGGAGCGGCCGATCATCTCCAAGCGCTATACCGGGCAGAACACGCCGCTCAAGGAAGGCATGGTGTTCGCGCTGGAAACCTGGAAGGGCGCCGAGGACGGCTCCGGCGCCGCGCGCATCGAAGAGGAAGTCGTGGTCACCAAGGACGGCTGCCAGATCATCACCAACTTCCCGTCCGACCGGCTGATCTCCTGCGGCCTGCCGGGGTGTGAGGTGTTTTGATCCTTTCCGTCTCCCGCCGGGGGAGAGGGGCATGACGGGCCAAGACGCATGCGCGGCGCAGAGGAGATTCTGTTTGCCCTCTCCCCTTGCGGGAGAGGGTGCTGAGCGAGCGTAAGCGAGCGAAGCGGGTGAGGGGGTCAGCGCGCAGCACTGCGAAAAATCCCCCTCACCCGGCTCGTTGCTCGCCGATGCTTGCAACTCGCCACCCTCTCCCGCCGGGGGAGAGGGAAGATGCATGCATTGCGGGAACAGCTTGCGCTTTTCCTCCCCCGCTTGCGGGGGAGGAGGACCATGCGCAGCATGGCGGAGGGGGCGTGCGGGCTCACGCCGCTTCCAGCCGCGCCAATTCCGTCTCGAAATCGAAGCGCAATTGCGCGCCCTCGTCTTCCGGCAGGCACCCGGTCATCTGCGGAAAAATCGTGCGGTAGAGCGCGGTGCGGTCGTCGTCCCAGGGCATCGACTTCGCAGCGCGCATCTGCGCCAGAATTCCGTGAAGTTCCGCGCGAACCTCATCGGGATCGGGATACCAGGTGGGCGTCTCCTGCTCCTCGGACTCGTCATCGCTCTTGAACAGATCGCCTTGTGCGGCGGGCATAACGTTCCCCTCACATCGTTTGCGTTCGCTTCACACGCCCCCATCCGGAAGCTGCGATGCCTGCGTCACCAGCTTGTAGTCGACCTCAAGCGCGCCACGGAAGTGGCTACGGCCGCACAAAATCTTGCGCTTTTCATCAGGCCGAATCTGATTGAGGTCGAGCGTGCTTTTTGTCTCGCGCACGAGATAGAGACGGTCTTCGTCGCTCACCGGATCCACCATCACGATCGCCCAATCGGGGTTGTAATTTCCAAGCGGTGTCGCGACTTCGAACCAACGGGGCAGTTTGATGTACAGCTTTACGTCTTTGCGTCTTTCTAGGTCTTCCGCAAACGATTGTTCCGTCCCCGATTCGAAGGGCACGCCGTCCCAGAGATGGGTGCCTCCAACGCCACTGATTTCCTGACTTGGAACGATATAATTTTTCCAAGCTTCGATGATCTCGTCCTTTTCGAACAGCGTCTGGTCGTACCACTCATCGGTCTTCTCGTACTTGATGCCCTCCACGAGCTGGTCGGCTAGCTTGGCCTTTATGATACGTACGGCCACAGTCGCAAATTCGTGCGGATTGTCGAGCGCATCGTCGCGAATTTTGCTGCGGCGAAAAGTTTCCAACAAGGTACGACGCGAAAGCCGCATGGGCGGAGACGTATTTTCCATTAGGGTTTCCATGATCTCCACCAGGTTGGGCAGGGGATAACGCCCGGCGAGATCGATGACAGTGCGCGCGCCGCTCTGCACGATAGCTTCGAACATGTCCTCTTTCGCAGCAGCGCGCATTTCGGCTTTCGCGATCGTTACACGCGGCTTTCGAATAGTGGCCTCATCAAGTTCCGGAATAACGCTGGCAATCAGCTTTGCAGTATCTACCTTCACCGCATATTGCGTCTTATGCTTGATTTTGTCCCACAGCGCCTTGAATTCCGGCTTGAGCATATAATGCTTGCGTAACCGAAGCGTCGTCCGCTCGCGCGCATTCGCTGGCTTCGGTGGTACGCCTTCAATGCCGTAGGCCTCTTCGATTTCGCTTTGTAACCCAGCGACAAAGCGCTCGTAACTCTCGCTCGCAACTACGGTGAGCACATTGATAGTCTCGTCACGCACCCGGTCGCCGCATTGGTCGACTGGCAGCCGGATGCCGCGCCCGACCTGCTGGCGACGCTCGGTCTCGGAGCCAACCTCACGCAGCGTGCAAATCTGAAAAACATTCGGGTTGTCCCAACCCTCGCGCAAAGCCGAATGGGAAAAGATGAACGAAACGGGTTCATCGAATGACAGCAGCTGCTCCTTGGCCGCCATAATGAGCTTGAAAGCGGCCTCGTCCTCCTTTGTCTTGCCGGAACTGTCGACAAATTCATTTTCTCCGCTCCTACGAGCCTTGCTGGCAAAATAAGACGCTTGGACCGCCATCGGCTCGGTGTTGCGCCAGTCGGCAAAGCCGGCTTTCGCCTCGTTGAATGCCTTGAAGAATAATTTACGGACGACGCCATCCTCGCGCGCGTAATTATCGACCTTGTCGATGAAGAAGAGCGAGAGAACTTTGATGCCGCGGTCACGATAGCGCGCCTGCTTACGGAAATGCTCCTCGACCGTATAGCGGATTTGCGCTTCAAATATTGCGTCCTTTTCGGTACCGACGGCTCCACCTTTTCTGATTTCCACATTGTTCGCGAAGCGAACAAAGCCGGCTCCCCAATTGATTTCATCGACGACATAGCCCTGGTACTCGGCGCGGCCAGTTTTCTCGGTAAGATCGTCGCCTGGTTTGACTGTCAGGATGGTTTCCTTGATGGCGCCCGTTTTCATTAGCTTATGGATTGCAACGCGCGCGGTGAGGGTGTGTTTCTTGGTGATGATATCTTCGATCCGGATGAACGGCAGGTTCGCGTTGTCCTCCTCGACCACGGACGCGACCTCGATTCGCTTTACCAAGCCCTGCCGGTAAGCGTCGAAAGGGGTTAGGCGATAGATAACGTTGTAAGGATTGCGATGTGTGGCGCTGTACCGCAGCGCCAGCAGCGGATCGAGTGTGGCGAGCGCGCGTACCCGGTTCTCGCTCTCCATGTTCTGCGGTTCGTCGAGAATCAGGACCGGTCGCACCGCCTGGATCAGGTGGATCGGTTTTTCGCCTTGCAGGCGGTCCGTCGCAGCTTTGATGACATTTTCCGCTCGGGCAAAGGCGTCGATGGTCATCCACCATCAATTCCAATCCGTCTGAGAGCGCGAAGGTGCGTACCTGCGAAAGATTCGCCGAGTCGTAGACGCTGAAGTGCTAGGGCGGATTACCATAAAGCTCCTTCAGGTGTTTGTCCGTGATCTGCAGCGTCTTGAGCACACCCTCGCGCACCGCCACTGACGGCACCACGATAATGAACTTGCGCAGGCCGAAGCTGCGGAACAGTTCGTGCGCGGTACGCAGATAGACATAGGTCTTGCCCGTGCCAGTCTCCATTTCGATCGAGAAATTTGGAAACCGCGCCTGCTTCGAACCGGAAACGGTGTCGATGGGAGATTCGATAGTCTCCAACGCGACGTCGGGCGCAATGCCGCGTTGCTCTTGAACTTTGTTCAAGTTGGCGAGGACTGCGGCTTCGTCGAGTGCGACCCGATTGGCAATCGCCTGAAACGATGCTCCCTTGGGTACCACAAGCTGGCTCGGCACGTTCGGCTGACCTTCGAGCAGCTCACATGCCGCCGCGATGGCGTCGAGCTGATATTCTTGCGCGGCGTCGAACTTGAATTCCATGGCGGGTCAGTGCCTCGACAGAAGCAATGCCTCTGATCTGTCACCCTGAGGTGGTCGTGAAGCGGCCCTCGGAAGGGCGACGGCTGGAGGGCAGTTCATCGTTCGGGGATCGTTGCCCTCGCACCTCAGGACGACGGATCAAGCGCATCACAGCACCTTCAATCGGCATTGCAGCGCCAAGTTTGCTGAGAGCGTGTCGTCGAGCGCGGCATCGCGGCAGATAAAAAGCGAGTCTTTTCGGAGCTTGAGCGCGCGCACTGCGTCGAGCGTCAACGTATCGTCTAGACAGATGACGAAGGACTGCTCGCGGTCCGGATCGGTGACGCGCCAGAAGGGCGATTATCTGCCAGTTGACAAAGACAGAAAATCCCCGCTAGAGGGACCGATGCGCGTCCGCCGCGCATCGGTCACGAAAGCCGGTCGGTTCGGAAAGGCCCTAAAACAAGGGCTTTCCCGAAACGATCCGCCGCAGACCTACCCGGTGCGTTGCCAGAATTTGGCGGAAGCCGCCTTTTCTCGCCATGAGAAAGCGGCACCCGATCAGACAGTGGCTCAGACGGCACTGGAAGGCCGTTGCTTCTGCCTTGGGGATTTTCTGGCTGGGCTTAGGGCCATTTTTGCAGGGCGTCGCGGCGCTGCTGCGCTAGCCATTTATTGTTTTTCTCCGATCAGGATATGGATGGCCTCATCACTGCTGTTGTGCGTGTTGTACCCTGCTATTTGCGCTGCAATGCCAGCGTCCATGAGTGCCGACGCTAAAGCCGTGGCCGCTGGCAACAGCGCGTCCCTGAAACTGGGGTGCAAATGTATCTCGACATTTTGCGCAGCCACTGGCCCGGAGACTGGCCTCTTGCCTCGAAATACTGCCGTGGCTCCTACGCCGATCCTGTCAAATCCCCAAGCCAACTCGATCCACCCAGCGTTTTTTCTCCGGGCCTCATTCGGGTACAGCTCGACTTGGGTTAGTGCAGTCTCCAGCCTCCAAAGGAAATCGGCTTGTTCACCGCTACTGACAGAAAGCCCCGTATCGAATTTGGTACCTTTGAATGGCGTCAACTTATCTGCGATTGAATCAAGTACGTTGTCCGTCAGCAACCTGGCTCTTGGTGTTCGCAAAGTAGCTAATTTAAGTTGGGAATCGGCCGCTTCCTTTTCTAACTGTGCGGCCTTTTCAGTTATTTTGGCGGTTTCCAAATGAAGCCGCGCCATTTCCTCATCGTGTTGCTTGTCTTTGGCGTCTTGTTCTTGAGCGACCAAAAATTCTTTTCGTTCGGTGTAACGATGGGAGGCAATCTCAGTTATGCCCAGCAAGATAAGAGCAACGATGCTCGCCCAGAAATAAAATCCGCTCCACCACCCGGCCCCTGTGATCGTCTCCCAGCCTAGTATCCAACTCACGACACACTCCCCGAACTATTGTTTGCCGCTGGGGTCGCGTTTTTGCTCGGCTTCAAAATCTCAGCGCGGATGTCAGCAGCACATCTCAAAAAAATGCGGGAGCTATGGGGCAAATGACTATTCAAAAAGCTCCAGTTGCACCGGCTCTGGTTCGCTGGCCTCTTGGGTTTCCAACTGAGACGGTGACCAGTGACCACGCCTCAGCACCCTGCTATCGCCGTCCCGAACATATCGGGATTGCTGCGGTTATTGTAGCGGAATTGAAACTCGGCGACGTACAACGGCATATATTTGGCCGACATTTTGTGGAATGTGCCGACCACGCCGCGCTTGAAGATCGACCAGAACCCCTCGATCGTGTTGGTGTGAACCGCACCGATCACGTATTGCTTCTTGTGGTGATCGACTGCGGCGCGGGGATAAACCGCGTCCAATCCTTCATAGCCACGCCATGCGTCCGTCGCCAGCAAGCTAACCTTGTCGGACACGACCTCACTCACGAAACGGGCGGCGTCGATCCCGGTCACGCTGCGCAACACGCGGGCAACCACGTTACCCTGGCGCTCCACAGCGCCGATAATTGGTGTCTTGTCGTCCTTGCGGCGCTTTTTGTTCCAATGGCGGTTGCGGTTCTTGCCACCGATCCATGTCTCGTCAATCTCGACGATGCCGCCGAGTTTTGCTTCCGGGGAGATCAATGCCGCGCGAATCTTATGGCACATGGAATGGGCCGTTTCGTAGCTGCCGAAGCCCATCATGCGCTGAATTTGGAGCGCGCTCATGCCCTTCTTGCTCGCCAGCATCAAATGGGTGACGCGGAACCAGTCGCGCAGAGGCTTCTTGGTGTTCTCGAAGATCGTCCCAGCGATTGCCGAGAAGCGATAGCCGTTCTTGTCGCACTCACGGCACTGCCAGTGAAACGGTTTGTAGCTGGAGGCGTCATACAGGTCTGTATTGCCGCAGCGCGGGCAATGGACGCCCCCCGGCCAGCGCCGCGCAACGAGGTAGCGAAGGCACGCTTCGTCGTCACCGATAGGAAATCGGTCCTCGAACTGGCGGGTTGTCATCTGCGGAACTGGCTTAGGACGATTTGCCATGACGCCTATCCCCTCTGACCTGTCGTTGGAAGGATATTGCCATGCCTGAGGGAATTTGTCAACTGGCAGATAATCGCCATACAGACGACGAATCTCGCTCGGTGAAGGACGCCTTCGGCCGAGGGTACTCCCGAATGCGGAGCGAGTGCGGTGCCCGCGCGCGGGAAGATACAGCCCGCTCCCGGGCGGCTTCGGGCATCATGCTGGCCGGCATTACGACCGGCCCGCCGGGTGCTTCCGCTGGACTGGGACAGGCAGGGGCGGGTAACGCCCGCTCAGCGAATGACAGTGGCGGCCACGTCCCAGGAAGCCTGGCCTGAAGTTGCGGCCGGCGTGCCGAAAGGCGCCACGGCCGGAGCCGCGGTGGAACGCCGTCAGGCGAGCGCGTGCCGCTGCACGCGCGCCGCATCGCAAGATGCGGAGGTTTCGGAACACGTTTGCCGGCGTTCCGCCTCCTTTTTTCCTTTCGATGTCGTTTGCGAGGAAATAGCGAAGCAATTCGGTAGCGGCGCAAGGAAGTTCCGGATTGCTTCCTCGCCGACGGTCCTCGCCATGACGCATTGAGCACGACTCGGGCGCACCTGCGCCGCGAGAATGCGATGGGTTTCGCTTCGCTCAACCCATCCTACGGGCTTTGGGGCGAGAGGCGAAGAAAGGCGCATGCGCGCGCTTCGCGGCAGGAGATCCCATTTCCCTTCCTCTTATGGGATAACTTGTCCAGAATTACAACTTATGCTAGCTGACATCACTCTCTCGTGGCGGAGGAATTGGTCATGAACATTGCGCCGCGCCTGCGGGCACTGAGCCGCCGTTTCGCGCTCGTTTGGGTCGGGTTCGTTTTGCTCTTGGCCGTTGCGCCGGTCCACGATGTTCACGCGCAGTCCGCTGCACAGTCGGTACGGCTGGTCGTCGATTACGGCGACGGGGTGGTTAAGATTTTTGATCGTCTTCCCTGGTCGAAGGGGATTACGGTTCTCGACGTGCTCAACGCTGCGAAAGCCAGCGCGCACGGAATTACCTTCAGCTACACCGGGCTTGGCCCTTCGGCATTGCTCACCGACATCGACGGATTGCAAAACCAGGGCGGCGGTTCGTCCGCGAAGAACTGGCAATATTGGGTCAATACGACCTATGCGCAGAAGAGCTTCGCCGTCTTTGACGTTCAAGCCGAAGATACGGTGTTTTGGCGCTTCACGACCGAGCACGGCGGGTAATTCGACTGCGAATCGCTTTTTTCATCACGCATCGATCCGTTATTCTGTTCGGAATTGAAAAAAGTCCGTAGGATGGGTTGAGCCCTTGCGAAACCCATCAATTGGCGGTCGGCGCGTCGCGCGAAGGCGATGGGTTTCGCTTCGCTCAACCCATCCTACAGGCTCCCGGACGCGCGCGTAACGCGAGCCTACCGGTGTGCAGCAGCCTCATTATATTGTCGGCCATACAGTGTTGGCCATGAGCCGAGGCCGGATCGGCCGGCTTCGCCGCGAGGACATAAAACTTGCCGCACACCCCCGTCACCATCCTCACCGGCTTTCTCGGCAGCGGCAAGACCACGCTGCTCAACCGCGCGCTGCGCGATCCGGCGATGGCCAACACCGCCGTCGTGATCAACGAGTTCGGCGAAATCAGCCTCGATCACGCGCTCGCGGCGCAGAGCGACGACACTATCATGGTGCTGGAGAACGGCTGCCTGTGCTGCACCGTGTTCGGCGACCTCGTCACCACGCTGAACAATCTCTATCACGCGCGCGAGGACGGCGCGATTCCGCGCTTCGATCACGTCGTCATCGAGACTTCGGGGCTGGCCGATCCGTCGCCGCTCTTTCAGGCCTTCCTGTCGGATCCGACGCTCGCCGGGCTCTACCGCATCGGCGTGGTGGTCGCCATTGTCGACGCGGTGAACGCCCCGCAGACGCTCGACCAGCACGTCGAATCCGTGCGGCAAATTGCGCTCGCCGATCATATCCTGATCACCAAGCTCGACCTGATCGACCAGGCGGAAGCGAAGGCGGCCGAGGCGGCGCTCGTCGCGCGGCTGCGCCGCCTCAATCCGGCGGCGAGGATTTCGCGCATCGACGACCCGGCGCTCGATATCGGCGCGCTGCTGCGCTCAGCCGGCCTCGATCCGGCCGACGCTAGGGCCGACGCGCGCGCCTGGCTCAACGCCGCCGCCTACGCGCCGCATGACGGCGATCGCCATCACCACGATCATGGCCACGATCAGGGCCACGATCATGCCGATCACGGCCACGACGATCACGACCACCATCTGCACGACCGCGATATCGCCTCGTTCTGCTTCGTGCGCGAAAAGCCGATCCCGCGCGAGGCGCTGCGCCTCCTGCTCGACGCGCTGCAGCAGAATCTCGGGCCCAATCTGTTGCGGGTGAAGGGCATCGTCCAAATCGCCGAGGAGCCCGACCGCCCGGCCGTCATCCAGGGCGCGCAGCACCTCCTGCACAATCTGTCATGGCTCGAGCGCTGGCCGGACGCGGACCGCCGCAGCAAGCTCGTCTTCATCACCCAGGGGTTCGATCGCGCCGAGGTCGAAGACATGATCGCGGTGCTCGACCGGGTGGCGACACGGACGGCCGCCGCCCGCGCCCGCGCGCAGAGCGCCCGCTGATTGACGGCGCGGCGCGACGGCCGATCGTCGACGGCGGCCGCGGGGCCGCAAATGACAAAACACAAAAGACCCCGGTCCGGGTGGCCCGAGGTTTCGTTTTTACC
>DATHCD010000083.1:0-23678 GCA_035319735.1 Xanthobacteraceae bacterium
AATGGCCTATAACTTCGCCAAGCGACTTAAGACCCTCAGAGGTCTCACGCCCTACGAGTACATCTGCAAAGTCTGGACGACACAGCCAAATCGGTTCAGGTTAAGCCCGCTTCACCACACCGTGGGACTGAACACCTAGCAGTGGCGCTGTGGATCGTCCACTACGCCAAGGGATTTGGCGCCTCCGCCGGGGGCTACGAATATGTGCTGATGTGGGGCATCATCATGTTCGCCATTGCCTTGCGCGGCGGCGGCCCCTATTCGCTCGACCGCGTTATCGGCCGGGAACTTTGAGCCTTTTCGACGGCACTTCTTTCGCATGAGCCCCAAGAAATCTGGCGGTCAAGTCGCGCCCTTAAAGTCGTATCGGCCCACGCCCTGGATGAGAAGAAAACGACAATCCGCGGCGCCGCGATTTGACGTCTGATGGGCAACGCCGGCCTTGATCTGATAGCGCTCGCCGATGCCGAGGGTGAGATGATCATCAGGCGCTCGCGTCTCCACGGTCAGCTCGCCGCCGAGTATGAAAAAATGGTCGGCGACCTCGCTGTGCGAATGCCAGGGGATGACTTCGCCGGGCGCCAGCGTGAAAACGCGCGCGCGGACATCCTTTCCGCCGACGACGGTCTCGACGTTCTTGACAGTGTAGCTCGTCGCTCCTGGCTGTGCATTGGCCGCCATGGCGCTGCCTCGTTGCGTCTGCCGAACTTTTCGACTTAAACAGAGAGAGGCGGCGAGGTTCAAGACAAGAAATATCGAATGGCCGCCGTCGGCGCACGCGGCCCGCAGTCGCAGCGCCGGGCAGGTTCGAGGAAGCGCGCGGTGCAAGGCTCCAAAGATCGACAGGTCCGAATTCGCCGCGATGAGAGGCCGCAAGGCATCATCGCCTACGCGACGATCGACAACGCTGCCAAGCTCAACGTCATGAACAGCGCCCTGATGGGCGAGTTCATCGACGCCATGGGCGAGCTTGCCGTCGAGGAACGCCTGCGGGCGGTGATTCTGACCGGCGCCGGGCCCAAGGCGTTCATCGCCGGCGCCGACATCAACGAGCTGGCCGGCATCGGCAGCGACACGGAAGCGACCGCGTTCATTACCCGCCTGCATCGATGCTGCGAGGCGATCCGCTCGCTGCCCGTGCCGGTGATCGCCCGCATCCACGGCTACGCCTTCGGGGCGGGTCTCGAGATCGCGGCCGCCTGCGACGTGCGCATCGCTGCCGACACGGCGCTCTTCGGCATGCCGGAGGTCAAGCTCGGCATTCCCTCGGTCATCGAGGCGGCGCTGTTGCCGATGCTGATCGGCTGGGGGCGGGCGCGCGAGATCATGTATTTGGGCGAAACCTTCACCGCCGGCGAGGCGCTAGAATGGGGATTGGTCGAGCGCGTCGTGCCGACCTCGGGCCTCGAGGCCGCGATCGAGGCCTGGATCGGCCGGCTCCTGAGCTCCACGCCGCGCGCCGTGCGCCTACAGAAGCGCCTGATCCGGCAATGGGAGGACCTCCCGCTCTCTGCAGCCGTCCAGGCGGGCGTCGAGGCGTTCGCCGACGCGTACCGAACCGATGAGCCCGTTGCCGTAATGCGCGAATTCCTTGCCGCGCGGCGGACGCGCAAAAAAAGTCGCTAGCTCCGGCGCAAGTTCAAATATCCTCGCCAACATCGCCAAGCGGACGCACGCGCACCCGGAACACGACGAAATGCGAGAGCGAGAAATTCACCACGAAGCTCGCGAGAACGGCGAGTCCTTTCGCCAGCCACACCGGCAGCAGCAGAATTTCCGCGGCAACGAGCAGCGTCGCGGTATTGGCGAGCCATCCGACAATTCCGGAGGCGACGAAGGTAAAATAGGCGCGCCAGTTCAGCCGGCGGCCGGATTCGGCGGCAAAGGTGATCGAGGAGTTCATGACATAGGAGCCGCTGACGGCGACGATCCACGACAGCGTGTTGGCGGCGATCAAGGTGAGGGCCATGGCGTTGCCGCAATGGCAGATGTCGGAGAGCGAAGCGAACGTGACGAGCGCCGCCGGCGACCGGTCCAGGATCGCGCGCGCGATCAGGAAGACGCTGTAATCGACGAGCGTGTTGACGACGCCGACGAGGCCGAAGGCCGCGGCCTTGAGGCTGAGCGCGCGATTGCGCCAGCCGGCGGCGAGCTTGGCGCGAGCCCGGTCATAATGGGAAATTCCGGTCATTGCCGTTCGCATATCACGTTCGCCGCCTTCCGCCAGCCGTCCCTTTGCGCTTCGCCCCGTGGGGGAAGGAGCGCGCGACAGCAAGTCCCGATTGCGCTATAGATCGGCCCCGAAAGGACAGGCTTGCGTGGCGGACATGACGACCGAGCCCGGACCGCTGCCGCAGCCGCGCCCATTGCGCGGCGTCCCCTCGCCCGCGTCTACGGCAAAGGCGTCGGCCGGGCAGGCCGGCGGGCCGCTCGGCCTCTCGATCGTGGTCCCGTTGCACAATGAACGAGCCTCGCTTGCACGCATGCACGCGCGGCTTGTCGAAGTAGCGCGAGCCCTCCGTGCGAACCGGTCGCTCGTTTGCGAGGTCGTCTATGTCGACGACGGCTCAAGCGACGACACCTTCGCGATCGCGCATGAGCTGCCGGCGACCGCGCTCGATGTCCAGGTGGTGTCGCTGTCGCGCAATTTCGGCAAGGAGGCGGCCCTGCTCGCCGGCCTCGATCATGCCCGGCTCGACGCCGTCCTCTTCATCGACGGCGACGGCCAGCACCCCACCGCGCTGATCGAAACCATGGTGGGCCATTGGCTCGATGACGGCTACGACGTGGTCTACACCGCCAAGGCCCATCGCGCCAACGAATCGCTGACGCGGCGGATCGCGGTCAAGGCGTTTTATTTGCTGCTCAATTGGGGAGCGCGCACCAAGATTCCCGAGGACGCCGGCGACTTTCGGCTGCTGTCGCCGCGCGCGGCGAGCGCGCTGCGTCGGCTGCCGGAGCGCAACCGCTTCTTCAAGGGCTTGTCGAGCTGGATCGGCTTCCGGCAAATCCGCATCGACTACCAGCCGGAAGCCCGCGCCGACGGCCGCACCACTTGGAACCTGCGTTCGCTGATCGGCCTGTCGATCGACGGCTTGACCGGCTTCTCCGTCGCACCGCTGCGGCTTGCCACCATGCTGGGGCTGCTGCTGGCGTTCACCGCCTTCATCTATGGCGGCCAGATCGTCTACGAGACCCTGGTCTACGGCGCCAGGATTCCCGGCTATCCGTCGCTGTTCGTCGGCCTCATGGTGCTCGGCGGCGTGCAGCTCATCATGCTCGGCGTGGTCGGCGAGTATATCGGCAAGATCCTCTACGAGATCAAAGGCCGGCCGGTCTATTTCGTCGCGGCGCACGAGGTGAAATTGCGCGAGGAAGCAAGCCGGCCCGAGAGCGGCGCCCGCACCGCGGCGGAATAAGTCTTATCCTCCGCCGCGAGGCCGGCAGCAGCAAATCTCACATCACCACGACCTTGGTGCCGATTTTCACGCGGTCGTAGAGATCGGTGACGTCGTCGTTGCGCATGCGGATGCAGCCTGAGGAGACCTGGGCGCCGATCGTCCAGGGTTCGTTCGAGCCGTGGATGCGGTAGAGCGTCGAGCCGAGATAGAGAGCGCGCGCGCCGAGCGGATTTTCCGGGCCGCCGGCCATGTAACGCGGCAGATCGGGCCGCCGCGCGATCATCTCGTCCGGCGGCCGCCAATCCGGCCACTCGCGCATGGCGGTGATCGTCTTCACGCCGGCCCAGGTGAAGCCCGGACGGCCGACGCCGATACCGTAGCGCAGCGCCTTGCCGCTGTCCTCGACCAGATAGAGGAAGCGATTCGGCGTATCGATGATGATTGTGCCCGGCTGCTCCTTGCCGCGGTAATCGACCATTTGACGATCATATTTCGGATCGACCGGCGCATGCGCCATGCCGCCAAGCCCCGCCGGCATCGAGATCGGCATCGGCTCGGTGCGCAAGGCGTCTTGCTGCGGCAGTGGTTGCCATGGGTAATCGGGCGGCGACGGCTGGTAGGGGCGCTCGACCGCGGCCTGCCGCGCCGCGCCGCCGAACAGGAACTCGATGAACCCGCCGCCGAGATTGGGCTGACCGGCACTGACGTAGCGCTGCCGTCCGACTGCGGCGGGCGGTTGCGATGTCGCCGCTGCCTCCACGCGCTGGCCGCTCGCATAGGCGCCGGGAGTGATCTGCAGCGGATCGGCGCCGGCCGGAAGACAAGACGCGCTTATGAGGAGCGCGGAAACGAGAACACGCCGCATCGCAGAACTCTGTACTCTTTCATCGCCTCATGCCGAGTCGAACACGCTCATTCGCCGGCGTGACGAGTACAGGCGCAAAGTTCGATTGTTTGGTTAATTTTCGCCGCGCGGCTGCGGCGATCGCGCTCTTTGCACATTGTTCATCAAGTTACAGTTTATTTTGGGTGAACGGGTCGACCTTATGGTTAACCGAAGCTGCGCGACCGCCCGGCCCGGGCGCTGCGCATGAACGCCGAATTAAGCACCGATCCCTACTATCGCGTGGAAGTATGTCGGTGACGTATGGCCGAACCGCGCAAGGTCTTCCGCATCGAAGAGACGGCCGCCATGCGGCTCGAGCCGCAGGTCGACGACGCGCCGGCGCCGGTCGGCCAAGCCGAGATGATGCGGGAGCTGAACGCGCTGCGCGCTCTTTTTGCCGCGGCGGCGACGCGGCCATCGACTGCCGCCGCTCAATCGCATGAGGTGGAGGTCGAGCGTCTCGGCTCCGCGCTCGACCTCATCCGGGCCATTCTTGGCGGTTCGCCGCGCCAGCGCGGCGAACTCAACGGCTCGCGTCAGCCGAAGGCGCCGGCGACCCGCATCGCTCGTGAACTCGAGGCCGTGCGAACGGGCACTGAAGAGGCGACGCAAGAAATCTTGGCGGCGGCCGAAGACATCGATCACGCCGCGACCAATCTTTCGGCCGCGCTCGGGAACGAGACCGAGCGGGGGCTGGCCCGGGATATCCGGGACCGCGTGGTCCGGATCTTCGAGGCCTGCAATTTCCAGGACCTCACTAGCCAGCGCATCGCCAAGGTGATGGCGACGCTGATCGACATCGAGGAGGAGATCACCCGCGCGCTCGCCGAGATCGCGCGCACGCAGGCGGCGCCGACCTTGCATGGCCCGCCACTCGAGCACGACCGCGGCCACGCCGCGCAGAGCGACGTCGACATCCTGTTCGGCGGCGGCGACTAAAGCTCAGTTGCCTTTTAGGATAAATCGCTCGCAGTGTCGCCAGATCATGCCCTATGCCGGGCGGCGGATCGCCGCGAAGCACAACGCCGCTTGTAAAGAACCCGGCTGCCGCTAGCGGGTCGTCTGCCGGCCTGAGCGCGCCACGCCCTCGGGTCCGCAACGCACATAGACGCCGGTGCCGTAGCGGCCGGCAACTTCCGGATCCATCCAGCGCAGCAGCATGGTGCGGCCGTCGAACGACACGATTTCACGATCCTGCTTGCCGCCAGCCGGGCCGGGCGGGCCGACATAGTTCTGGCCGCCTTGGCTGCCCTTGAGATTAAGCTCCTGCAATTGCGCGCTGTCGGCGAGATACATCATGACGCCGCCATTCGGCCCGCGATTGATCACGACCGGCTGGCCGCACTGGCCGCGGGCCGCGGCTTCGGTGCGCGCCCGGTCCGACTCGTTATGATAGGCGCCATAGCCCCAGCGGCCGACAACCTCCTCCGGGCGGATCGTGGACGGAATCTCGGGCGCAAGCGCCGCCGGCGCCGGTGCAGCCGCCTCGATGCCGGGCTGATTGGTGGTGCAGCCCAAGAGCGTGCAGAGCGAGAGCGCGAGCACAGGCAAGGCTGCAAGGCCCGCAGCCAATCGCAGATCACGCGGCGACGCGCTCATGAAGCGTCTCCCCAACGACGCGCTCGAGCCGGACTGTCGGCCCGAGCCACTGACCATCAGCCTTGGCGTTTGGCGCCGAGGCGTGGCATGCCCATCTGAACATCGGCGCCTTTTTGCCCAAACATTTGGCCGGGATGGTGGCCAGTTTTTGCGCCGGCAGCGCCCGATGCCCGCGAATGCGCTCGTTGTAACCCTTCGGTCCTTTCGACTTTGTTGCAAATTTTAGCAATCCGCTCGGCGCCGCTTGACAGCGACCGGGCTAAACCTTATCTCCCGGTCGGTTTCTTGGCACTCAGCAGATATGAGTGCTAAGCTATTCTTATATAAAACTTTTCCATCAAACGGGAAAGCCGCTCGCAAGCGGCGGTGAGGTGACCATGGCAAAGCTCAAATTCCGTCCCTTGCATGACCGCGTGGTCGTCAAGCGCCTCAAAGCCGAGGAAAAGTCCAAGGGCGGCATCATCATCCCCGATACCGCCAAGGAGAAACCGCAGGAAGGCGAAGTCGTCGCCATCGGTCCCGGCGGTCGCGACGAAAATGGCAAGCTCATCGCCATGGATGTCAAGGCCGGCGACCGCGTCCTGTTCGGCAAATGGTCGGGCACCGAGGTGACGCTGGACGGCGACGAGCTGCTGATCATGAAGGAGTCCGACATTATGGGCGTGATCGCCTGACGACATCTTGCTTCGTCATGACCCGGGGTCGAGCCCGGCGGCCGGCGAAGGGGAAATGAACACAATCCGAGGAGCAAAATTGCCATGGCTGCGAAAGAGGTAAGATTTGCCGGCGACGCCCGCGACCGCATGCTGCGCGGCGTGGAGACGCTCGCCAATGCCGTGAAGGTGACGCTCGGCCCCAAGGGCCGCAACGTCGTGATCGACAAGAGCTTCGGCGCCCCGCGCATCACCAAGGACGGCGTCACCGTCGCCAAGGAGATCGAGCTCGAAGACAAGTTCGAGAATATGGGCGCGCAGATGCTGCGCGAAGTCGCGCAGAAGACCAGCGACGAGGCCGGCGACGGCACCACGACCGCGACCGTGCTCGCCCATGCCATCGTCAAGGAGGGCGCCAAGGCGGTCGCCGCCGGGATGAACCCGATGGACGTCAAGCGCGGCATCGACCTCGCGGTCAATGCCGTGGTCGACGACATCAAGAAGCGCGCCAAGAAGGTCGGCTCCTCCGCCGAAGTGGCGCAGGTCGGCACCATCTCCTCGAACGGCGACGCGACGATCGGCAAGATGATCGCCGAGGCGATGCAGAAGGTCGGCAATGAAGGCGTGATCACGGTCGAGGAGGCGAAGGCCCTGGAGACCGACGTCGAGATCGTCGAGGGCATGCAGTTCGACCGTGGCTATCTCTCGCCCTACTTCATCACCAATGCCGAGAAGATGCTGGCCGAGCTTGAGGACGCCTACGTGCTGCTCCACGAAAAGAAGCTCTCCGGGCTGCAGGCGCTGTTGCCCGTGCTCGAAGCGGTAGTGCAGGCGGGCAAGCCGCTGCTCATCGTCGCCGAAGACGTCGAGGGCGAGGCGCTGGCGACGCTGGTGGTCAATAAGCTCCGCGGCGGTTTGAAGGTGGCGGCGGTGAAGGCGCCGGGCTTCGGCGATCGCCGCAAGGCCATGCTCGAGGACATCGCGGTGCTGACAGGCGGCCAGCTCATCGCCGAGGACCTCGGCATCAAGCTCGAGAACGTCACCGTGGCCCTGCTCGGCCGCGCCAAGCGGGTGGTGATCGAGAAGGAGAAAACTACCATCATCGACGGCGCCGGCAAAAAGAAGGACATCGAGGCCCGCGTGCAGCAGATCAAGCAGCAGATCGATGAGACCACCTCCGATTACGACCGCGAAAAACTCCAGGAGCGGCTGGCGAAGCTCGCCGGAGGTGTCGCGGTGATCCGCGTCGGCGGCGCCACCGAAGTCGAGGTGAAGGAGAAGAAGGACCGCGTCGAGGACGCGCTCAATGCCACCCGCGCCGCGGTCGAGGAAGGCATCGTGCCCGGCGGCGGTGTGGCGCTGCTGCGCGCCAAGAAAGCGATCGGCAAGCTACACGGCGCCAACGAGGACGTGCAGGCCGGCATCAACATCGTGCTCAAGGCCCTGGAGACCCCGCTGCGCCAAATCGCGGAAAATTCCGGCGTCGAAGGCTCGATCGTGGTCAACAAGATCCTGGAGAACAAGTCGGAGACGTTCGGCTTCGACGCCCAGAGCGAGGACTATGTCGACATGGTCGAGAAGGGCATCATCGATCCGGCCAAGGTGGTGCGCGCGGCGCTGCAGGACGCCTCTTCAGTCGCCGCGCTGCTGGTGACGACCGAAGCCATGGTCGCCGAACTGCCGAAGGAGAGGCCGGCGATGCCGGCCATGCCCGGCGGCGGCATGGGCGGGATGGACGGGATGGATTACTGAGCCGCCGCGATCGCGAGCGGAGAAGGGCGCGGCGCATATCGCGCCCTTTTATTTTATTCAGCCAATGCGCTCATCCTGCGCTGTCGGTATCGGCCATTTTCGCCGCGATGTTATTTCTTGTTCTTCTCGTATTCCGCGATGATCGGACGCGCCACGCGGAAGCAGTCGACGCCGACCGGAATGCCGCAGTAGATCGCGATTTGCGTCAGCACCGCGCGGATTTCGTTTGCGGTGAGCCCGTTGCTGAGCGCGCCGCGCACATGCGTGGCGAATTCCTCCATCTTGCCGAGCGCCGCGATCATTCCCAGGTTGAGGATCGAACGCTCGCGCAGCTTGAGCGTTTCGTCGCCCCACGCCTCGCCCCAGCAGTATTCGGTGACGATGCGCTGGAAGTCGCGGTTGAAATCGTCGACGTTCGCCAAGGCGCGATCGACATAGGCTTCGCCCAGGACCTTGCGGCGCTTGGCGAGGCCGCTTTCGTAGCGTTTCTTGTCCATGATGTTTCCCTTCGCGGAGAGACCGGTTACAGCATAGCCCGGTTATGCGTCGAGGAGCAGACGATGGCGACCGCAGATGCCGATCCGTTCGCAAAATTCAAAGCGGCCCAGCGCGAGGCGTGGTCGGTGTTTGCGCCAGTGGAGGTCACCACCACCATACCGGCGGCAAAGCTGGTGAAATTCGCGCAGATAGGTCCGGGCCAGAAAGTGCTCGATGTGGCTTGCGGTACCGGCGTGGTCGCGGTAACGGCCGCGCTCATCGGCGCCAAGGTCGCGGGCCTCGATCTAACGCCGGTGCTCATCGAGCGTGCGCAGCAGAACGCCGCAACGGCCGGCGTCGACATCGACTTCATCGAGGGAGACGCCGAGGTTTTGCCCTATCCCGACGCCGCCTTCGACGTCGTCGTCAGCCAGTTCGGCCACATCTTCGCGCCGCGCCCGGCGGTGGTTACAAAGGAAATGCTGCGTGTGCTGAGGCCCGGCGGCCGCATTGCCTTTTCGACTTGGCCGCCCGACTCCCTCCCCGGACGTCTATTCGCCTTCGTCGCGCGCCACGTGCCGCCGCCGCCGGGCGCCGAGCCACCGGCGCAATGGGGCGATCCGAACGTCATTCGCGAGCGGCTCGGCGCGGCCGTGACCGATCTCGTTTTCGATCGCGCCACTCTGGTAATACCGACCCTGAGCCCGGCGCATTTCCGCGCGGCGCAGGAGAAGACGATCGGCCCGCTGACCAAACTGGTCGAGGCGGCGAAGGACGATCCGGCCAAGCTCGCCAAGCTCCGCGGCGAATTCGACGCCATGGCGCGCACCGTGCTCGACGGCAATGCCGCCCACTTGCACTTCATCATGACGCGCGCGGTCAAGGCGTAGAGCATGATCCGGAAAAGTGGAGTTCCGGTCTTCCGAAAAGATCATGCTCCACTAACGAAAACTTGAGCGCAATCGATTCAACCTGGAGTG
This sequence comes from Xanthobacteraceae bacterium, assembly GCA_035319735.1. Lineage (GTDB taxonomy): Bacteria > Pseudomonadota > Alphaproteobacteria > Rhizobiales > Xanthobacteraceae > BOG-931. The sequence goes on from DATHCD010000083.1 coordinate 9,749, forward strand.
ATTGCGCTCCTGCCCGCCGCGCGCAAGGCGTCAATTCGTCATCAGGCGGAAGCGCAGCGTCGTCGCGCCGACGAGCTCGATGACGTCGCCCTGGCGGCGCCAATTCGTCACCTGGGCGAGCGCGGCCAGGAGATTCTCGTCGCCGCTTTGCCGCTCCGGCGCGCACTGCGCCGGCGCGACTTCGCCGAGCACGATGGTGATCGAATCCTCGCCGACACTGGCCTGAGCCCGGGCCCGCGCGCACCAGAGCTCGATCGAAGCGACGCCATCGTCGGAAATTTCCAGGATCGGCACCCGCTTGGAACCGCGCATCGGCGCCGCGTCGAGCATGAGTTCGCGCGCGAACGGGAACGCCGGGTCGCCGGCGGTGGCCGGCCCAATCGAGGTGGCGAGAAAAAGGCAAAGGAGGCAGCAGGCGAGAAGCCGGCGCGGGCTGGCCATTGTCGTCCCCGGAAAGTGCGCTGCGAAACGCCGGCCGGACGGCCGCGCGATCATCTCATCGGCGCGCCCGTGGCCGGCGTCAAGTCCCTTGCGCTGCAAACCGCGAGGGCGGAGCGCATGGCGGAATGCATGCTCCGCATTGTGAGATCACGAGAACGGGATGTTTTGCCGCCCCCGGCGCGACTAGGCGATTGCTGCGGCAACCGCTATGAGGCGGCGGAAGTAAGCCGTTGCCCGAGAGAGGACATCATCATACGGCAATGCACCGTCAAAGCCTTGCCAGTCGGGGCGCCGGAGGCGCTGCCGAGGACATTGTCCCTGCGTGTTGATTGCCGCGCTTTGGCCAGCATCCATCGCCCGCATACCGGAGGTCTTCCGTGAAAAACCTTGCCTCGACAATCGCGACGATCTGGCGGCTGTCCATCCCCTATTTCCGCTCGGATGACGGCTGGCCCGGCCGAATCCTGCTCGCCGGGCTGGTCGCAATCGAGCTTTCGCTCGTCGCCATCCACGTTATCCTCAACCAGTGGTACAACCGCTTCTACAACACCCTGCAGGACCATGACTGGAACGCCTTCGTCAGCGCCATCCTGTTTTTCTGCGTGCTCGCGGCAATTTATACCGTGCTCGCCGTCTACCAGCTCTATCTCAATCAATGGCTGCAGATCCGCTGGCGCCGCTGGATGACGCAGACCTATCTGCGTCGATGGCTCAGTGCCGCCAATCATTACCGCATGCAGCTCCTCGGCGACGCCGCCGACAACCCGGACCAGCGCATCGCCGAGGACCTGCAATTGTTCGTGCAATTCACGCTGGCGATCGGCATCGGCCTGCTCAACGCCGTCGTGACACTATGCTCGTTTATCGTCATCCTGTGGACTTTGTCCGCGAGCGCGCCGCTCACTCTGTTCGGCACAACGTTCTACATTCCCGGCTACCTGGTATGGGCGGCGCTGATCTACGCCGCAATCGGCACTACGCTGACGCATTTGATCGGCTGGCGGCTCATTCCGCTCAATTTCCAGCAGCAGCGCCTCGAGGCCGATTTCCGCTTCAACCTCGTGCGCTCGCGCGAGAATGCCGAGCAGATCGCCGCGCTCGGCGGCGAGCCGGCCGAACGCGAACGCCATCTCAACCGCTTCGGCCTGGTGGTCGCCAACTGGATGGCGCTGATACAGCGGCAAAAGCAGCTCACCTTCTTCACCCAGAGCTACTCGCAAGCCTCCGTGATCTTTCCTTATATCGTGGTCAGCCCGGCCTATTTCTCGGGCGCCATGCAGCTTGGCGGCCTGATGCAGACCGCGTCCGCGTTCAATAGCGTGCAGAACGCCCTCTCCTACTTCGTCACCGCGTATCGGTCGATTGCGGAGTGGCGCGCGGTGATCCAGCGCTTGAGCGGCTTCGAGGAAGCGATCGCGGCCGGCCGCGCGGCAGCGGTGACCCCGCCGGTTGTCGAGGTCGTCCCGCGGGACGGCGCCGCCGCGTTTGCGCTCGATCGCCTGCACGTTCGCCTGCCAAGCGGCGAGCCGATCGTCGCCGCCGAGCACATCGCATTCTCGGCCGGTGAGCGTATTCTGGTCACAGGACCTTCCGGGGCGGGCAAGTCGACGCTGTTCCGCGCCGTCGCCGGCATCTGGCCGTTCGGATCCGGCCGCGTGACGGTGCCGAAAGGCGCCAAGGTCATGCTCGTACCGCAGCGGCCCTACTTTCCGGTGGCGACCCTCGCGGCGGCGGTCGGCTACCCGGCCAAGGCCGGCACGTTCGACAACGCCCGCGTCGCCGAGGCGCTGGCCGCCGTCGGACTTTCGCAACTGGTCGACCGGCTCGACGAGGAGGCGCACTGGAACCGCATGCTTTCGCTCGGCGAGCAGCAAAGGCTGGCTATCGCCCGCGCGCTGCTGCACGCGCCCGATTACCTGTTCCTCGACGAGGCAACCGCTTCGCTCGACGAACCCGCCGAGGCGGCGCTCTACCGCCTGCTGCAGGAGCGGCTCAAGGGCACGACCATCATCTCCATCGGTCATCGCTCGACGCTCGGCATCTTCCATCGCCGCCGCGTCGAACTGGTGGCGAATGAGAGTTCCTACCAGCTGCGGGAGGTGACCCTGGTCTCGGCGGCCGAATGATCGGGCAAGGCGCGCGTCGGCCGTTATCGCGATATCATCGGGCGCCCATGGAGGTTCTCCCATGAAGGCCAGTGTTGACGGGCGTGGTCGCGCAGAGCGACGACATCGTCGCCTGCGACGGCTACCAATATTTTCCGCGCGCGGCGGTGCGGGTGGATTGGCTCGAAAAGGCGGACAGGACCGAGCATGACCGGGCCTGTCCGCACGGCGTCCAGTTCTACGACGTCGTCGTCGATGGCAACCGGCACAAGCGCGCGGCGTGGTCGTACGAATGGCCGCGGCCGGAAATGGCGCAGGTGGCGGGACGGTTCGGCTTCTGGGAAGACGTCGAGGTGAAGTGAGTCGGCGCTCAGGCCGCCTTGCGGCGATTGGCTTCGAGCCGCGCGTCGACCAGAGCGACCGTCGCGTCGATCACCGGATGGCGCAAGCCCTTCTGCGCGGCGATCAGCTGAACGAGTTTGTCGGCGCGTTCGATGTTGGGAGCGCCGTTCTGCAGTGCGCGCGCCGCCGAAGCCGGACGCGTCAGCGACTGCGCCGCCGCGGCATATTTCTCGAACGGCACTAGGTCCTCGGGCCTGGCGCCAAGCTTGACGCAAAGGTCGTTGACGAAATTGTAGACCGAGCGCGACGTCTCGAGGTCGCCGTGTACCGCTTCCTGCGCCGTGCGCATCCCGTCCTTGGTCACGCACCGGTAATTGCCGGCCAGCAGCATCGCCCATTTGGCCAACGGCACGAAGATCGAGTCGTAAACCTTGAGCTTGACCGGCAATTCGATCTTGCCTTCCGGCGTATCGAAGCGGATCGCGTCGATCTCCTCCTGCAATTGACGCAGGATTGCGGTGTGTCGGTCGGATGGAAAACGGGCGACCTTGAAGTTGGTCGGCAGCGTCACCTGGAGAACGTTGACCTTTTCCTCCGGCGGCCTGATCGCCTGCGGATCGGGGCTGCACAGCGTGATGCACGCCGGATCGAAGTTGTTCCAGACGCTGGCGTCGGTATAGGCGGGTTTGAGCGCGTCGGTGTCGAGGCCCGGAATACGCCGCAAATAGGCGAGCGGCGGCATGTTCATGATCGACATGCAAGGCACTCTGGCCCGCGCAACTGCGTCAAGGAGTTCGCGCACGCCCGGCGAGCGATATTGCGGCTCCTGCATGGCAAGACCGACCAGATCGTAGTCCGCGGGGTTGACGCCCGTGGCCGGACCCGCCGTCACCCTGCCCGGAAGTTTTCGCGAGTCGAGTTCGACGGGCGTCTTGCGGCCACGCACCGGCAGGCGCACGCGAAAGCCCTCGGCGTTGATCAAGTCGGCCTCCGCCGGCAGGCATACCAGCCTGATGCTGTGGCCGCCGAACAAGAGCTTAGACGCGAGCAGCGAGCCGTAGGACGCGCCCATGATCAGGAGTTTATAAGTCGCCGCCATCGGCACCTCCTGCATCGCGTGACGGCCGGGAATGACCTGCACGAATTGGCCACCGTTCCCCTTCGGCCCTGTCCCCCACTCAAGCTATTGATCCCGACGCGTCAGGGCAATGCCGGGCGCGATCACGCAACGAGCGGTTGAGGGGCAAAGTCGCGGCCTCGCGCACCCCGATCGGAACGACCGCGCCCGGCGTGCAATCGCTCCGAACTCACTAGGTAACCCGGCGGGCGCCGCGCCTCGCTCCGCATTTCGCGCGTCGAGCGAGAACGGGTTAATTGCCGCCGCTGCCGCTGCCGAAATTGGAGCCCAGGGGAGATGGCGACCAAGCCGGAGCTGGTTCCGGCGCCGGCGCCGGAGCAGGCGCCTTCGCCGGCGCCTTTCGCTTCGGCGCCGCCTTCTTCACCGCCTTCTTCGCCGACTTCTTTGCGGCCGCCTTCAGCGTCTTCTTGCCCTTGCGAGCCGCTGCCGCCTTTTTCTTCCCAGCCGTCCGCTTCTTCGTCTTTCTCGCCTTCGCTTTTTTCGCCATGATCGTCCTCCCGATCCAAGCTGCCAAAACCCGTCGGCCCCCTGAGGAGACCGGCATTACGCCACGCGTCGAGCGAGCCCCCTGCTCAACCCGCTGCCGTGGAGGGGCGCACCGCCGCAGGCGGACGACGGCCCCGAAGCCTCGGCGGACATAGCCCCCCCGTCGCCCAATCGATCAGTTCGACCGTATGGATCGTCGGAAGATCCGTACCCGCGGCGATCTGCATGATGCAGCCAAGATTGCCCGCTGCGATCACGTCAGGTCGCAATCTTTCGATAGTCCCGACTTTGCGCTCGCGCAACCTCCTTGCAATCGCGGGCTGTAGAATATTGTAGGCTCCGGCCGAACCGCAACACAAATGCCCTTCCGGCGCGTCCTTGACCACGAAGCCCAACCGGGCAAGCAATTCCTTCGGCTGCCGCATGATTCGCTGCCCGTGCTGCAGCGAGCAGGCCGCGTGGTAGGCGACGACCAGGCCGGGAGCGTTTGCCGCGACCTTTAGCGGCAGCGTGGCGAGGTATTCCGAGATATCCCTGGCGAGCCGCCCCACCCTTGCCGCGCGCTCGGCATAGGCCGGATCGGTCCGCAGCAGGAAGCCGTAATCCTTGACCGTGGTGCCGCAGCCCGAGGCCGTGATCAGTACGGCGTCGAGGCCGTCGGTCGAGGTCCAGGCGTCGATATTGGCCCGCGCCTGGGCAAGCGCCTCGTCCTCGCGGCCCATGTGATAGACCAGCGCGCCGCAGCAGCCGGCGCCCTGCGACAGCACCACTTCGATGCCGTGGCGCGTGAGCACGCGGATGGCGGCGGCATTGATCTGCGGCGCCAGCACGTCATTGACGCAGCCGGCGAGCAGCGCCACGCGGCCGTTTTTTCGCGGTCCGAGCGCCGGGAAAGTCTGCGGGGCGAGCGGCCGGTGTGCCGGCCGCCAGGGTGCGAGGCGCAGCATGGCGGCCATCCGGCTGAGCCCGAGCGCCGCGGCAAGCGGTGCCAGCGGTTTTCCGAGGAACGCGGCATCAAGCGCCAACCGGAAGCGTTGCGGATAGGGCATCAGCTTGGCGAGCGTGGCCCGCAAGAGGCGGTCGATCAACGGCCGACGGTAGGTGCGCTCCATGCGGACGCGGGCGTGGTCGACGAGGTGCATGTAGTGCACGCCCGAGGGACACGTCGTCATGCAGGACAGGCACGACAGGCAGCGATCGAGGTGCAGGGCGACATCCGCCGTCGCCGGCCGGTCGTTCTCCAGCATGTCCTTGATCAGGTAGATGCGGCCCCGCGGCGAATCGAGCTCGTTGCCGTCGAGCACGTAGGTCGGGCAGGTGGCGGTGCAGAAACCGCAATGCACGCAGGCGCGCAAGATCTTTTCCGATTCCGCCACATCCGGATCAGCGAGCTGCGCAATGGTAAAGCTAGTTTGCATTGTGATTTTTGCCAAAGAGCGCATCGACTGCTCGATAAAGATCAATTGTTGAATTTGTTATCTTCAAAATTCCGACTTTGCCAGCGCCTTCTTGGAATCGAGAGACGTTTTGGTAGGTGGTAAAGACGATTATCGGAATCGTTGTATCACGTTGACGAATTTCCCGAGCGAGAATCAGGCCCGCATCTGGCTTGTGTACGCCGTGCTCAGTTCGTCCCATGTCAGTGATGACCAAGTCATACTTTGTAAATTCGACCATCGAAACTGCTTGCGCGGTGGTTGATGCGACATCGATCCAAAAGCCGTCCTGCATCAATTTTTGAACTTGAATCGCAATCTTTGACGGGACATCGTCAACCCAAAGAATCCGGGGCTTTTCCCCTCGGCGAAGCGGCAATTGCGCCAATTTACGCTCAGTGAAATCGATAGGCGCCTTCTCGGAAATATCCTGCTCGATTTGAACTACCTTTTGCTGCAAGTCGCTCACCAACGTCGTTAAGGACTGCGTGGCTTGTTCCGTAGACACCTCCATCTCCCCAATTTTAATCTTCACGTTCTCTCGGGATAAAAAAGCCCTGATGGACGGAAGTAGCTTCCAAAATGCAAAGATCGCCAACGCTGGCCAAGCGTATTGTCCAAGCGCTTTTAGTAATTCAATGATTTGATCTACCGACATTGCTCACACTCCCGGCCACATGCGTCCGGCATTGAGAACGCCGAGCGGATCGAAACTCTCCCGTACGCGTTTCGTCAATGCAGCGAGCGGCGCCGGCTCGGGCGCAAAGACTTCCGTCGACGCCCGCACCGCCACCGGCGCGCGAATGAGCGTGGCGTGGCCGCCGACAGCGGCAACGATCGTGCGCACGAGCGGCCCGGCCGCGTCGTCTGAGGCCGGCAAGGCGGCCCAGACAAGCCCGCCGGCCCAATCATACATGACCTCGGCCTGTGCCTTTTCGACCAAGGCGCGGCCGACCTCGGCACCGTGCGATGGCGCGGTCGAGATGCGCCAGACGCAACGCTCGCCGGCGGGTCCGGCAGCGGCGAACGGTGTCACGTTGCGCACCGCCCGCCAGAAGGCGCGCGAGGGCGCCTCGCCGAGCACGCTCAGCGGGCCGAACGGCGCAGCGAGCGCCTCGAGCACGCTCTTGCGGTGCGCAATCGAAGGGGCGACGCCTTCGAGACGGAACGCCGTGACGGCGCCCCGCGCGGGCGCGCTTTCCGCGACGCGCGCCGCAACCAAGGCAGGTAAATGCGCGGCCGCCGAGACGTCGGCGAAGGAACCCATGATTGCCGCCGTGAGCTTTCCGGCGCTCGCATCGTCGAGATTGACTGCGAGGACCGTCTCCTCGGTCTCGGCCCGCGGCAGCGTCTTGATCGTCACCTCGGTCATGGCCGCAAGCGTGCCCCAGGAGCCGGCGAGAAGCTTGCACAGGTCGTAGCCGGTGACGTTCTTCACCACGCGGCCGCCGGACTTGAAGGTCTCGCCGCGGCCGGAAACGGCGCTGACGCCTAGAAAATGGTCGCGCGCGGCGCCCGCCTTGATGCGCCGCGGCCCGGAAAGATTCGCCGCGAGCGCGCCGCCGATGCTGCCAGCCGCTGCCGCGTTGCCGAGGAGCGGTCCGTAATCCATCGGCTCGAAGGCCAGTTGCTGGCCACTTCCCGCCAGAAGCGCTTCGATCTCCGCAAGCGGGGTGCCGGCCTTGGCCGAGAGCACGAGTTCCGCCGGCTCATAGAGCGTGACCCCGGAAAGACCGGAAAGGTCGAGCGTCGCGTCCCATTGCGCAGCCCGGCCGATCGCGCGCTTGCTGCCGCGGCCGACGAGTTCGAGCGTCTTGCCGTCGGCGAGCGCCCAGCGGATCGCCTTTTCGACCTCCGCGGCATCGCGGGGTTTGAGGATGTCAGGCATGCGCCTGCCCTTGGCATCGTCCCGGCGACCCGCAGAGGAGAAGCGAAGATGAGGATTGCCGCGCGCCGGACATCAGAATCTTGGAATGTCGGGGAATGCGATGCGGCCGGCATGCACGTGCATGCGGCCGAGCTCGGCGCAGCGATGCAGCGTCGGAAACATTTTCCCGGGATTAAGCAGGCTCTTGTCGTCGAAGGCGCATTTGACGCGCTGCTGCTGGTCAAGATCGGTTTCGGAAAACATCGCCGGCATCAGGTCGCGTTTTTCCACCCCGACGCCGTGCTCGCCGGTGAGCACGCCGCCGACTTCGACGCAGAGGCGAAGGATGTCGGCGCCGAACGCTTCGGCGCGTTCCAGCTCGCCGGGCTTGTTGGCGTCATAGAGGATCAACGGATGCAGATTGCCGTCGCCGGCGTGGAACACGTTGGCGACGCGCAGGCCGTATTTCGCCGACATCTCCTTCATGCGGTTGAGCACCAAGGGCAGCTTCGCCCGCGGAATAGTGCCGTCCATGCAGTAATAATCGGGCGAGATGCGGCCGACCGCCGGGAATGCCGCCTTGCGGCCGGCCCAGAACAGCAGCCGCTCCTCTTCGGAATTTGAGACGCGGCAGGTCGTCGCCCGGCATTGCCAGGCGATTTCCTCGACGCGCTCGAGCAGGTGATCGACCTCGGCGCGCGGACCGTCGAGCTCGACGATCAACAAGGCCTCGACGTCGAGCGGATAGCCGGCATGGATGAAGTCCTCGGCGGCGTGAATCGCCGGGCGGTCCATCATCTCCATGCCGCCCGGAATGATGCCGGCGCCGATGATGCGGGCGACGCATTCGCCGCCATCCTCCGAGGCGGCAAAACCGACGAGCGCGGCGCGCGCGCATTCCGGCTTCCTCAGGATGCGAACCGTCACCTCGGTGACGACGCCGAGCAGGCCCTCCGAGCCGGAGACGACGCCGAGGAGATCGTAGCCGCCGGGATCGAGATGCCGCCCGCCGAGCCGCACGATCTCGCCGGTCATCAGCACCAGCTCGCAGCCGAGCACATTGTTGGTCGTCACGCCGTATTTGAGGCAGTGCACGCCGCCGGAATTTTCCGCCAAATTGCCGCCGATCGTGCAGGCGATCTGCGACGACGGATCGGGCGCGTAATAGAAACCGGCATGTTCCACCGCCTGCGTGACCGCGAGGTTGGTGACGCCCGGCTCGACGATGGCGACCCGGTTGTCGAAATCGACGGCGCGGATGCGGTTGAACTTGGCCATGCCGAGAAGCACGCCGTCGGACAGCGGCAGCGCGCCGCCCGATAGTGAAGTCCCCGCCCCGCGCGGCACGACCTTGACGCCCTCCCGGTGGCAGAAGCGGAGCACCGCCGCGACCTGTTCGGTCGTTTCCGGCAGCACCACCACCATGGGAAGCTGGCGGTAGGCGGTGAGGCCGTCGCTCTCATAGGGCCGCATGGCGTCGGCGGAGGCGATGACGCCTTCGCCCGGCACGATGCGTTGAAGCGCCGCCACGATCTCGGCGCGGCGACCCAGCACTGCGTCATCGGATGGGGGCATCGTGACCGGCATCGCAATCTCTCCGGCGTTTCCGCTATTTTTCTTCCCTGTCATTCATTATAGCGGGAAAAAGTGTTTATTGACCTGGTTCGTACTTGGCAATCTTCGGCCGACAGGCAATGCAAGCTTGACGTTTCCGCCGGTCATGGACCTCTTTCAAGGCCGATAAAGGGCTCTCCGCGGTCAATGGTTCGACTCGTGCAAGAAAAGAAGGGAGACTGATGATGAGGATGTTAATCGTGGCCGCGGCGTTGATCGCCGCTTCGGCAGTGCCGGGATTGGCCCAGGAGGCCGAAAAAGGGGCGAATTCGTTCAAGAAATGCGCTCCCTGCCATAAAATCGGCCCCGGCGCTACCAACTTGGTCGGCCCCGAGCTTAACGGCCTCGACGGCCGCAAGGCGGGCACGGTAGCGAATTTCAGCTATTCCGATGCCAACAAGAACTCGGGCATCACTTGGAACGAGGACGCCTTCAAGGAATACATCAAGGATCCCAGGGCCAAGATCCCCGGCACCAAGATGATCTTCGCGGGCATCAAGAGTGGGCAGGAGATCAACGATCTGTGGGCCTATCTCAAGCAGTTCGACGCCCAGGGCAATATCAAAAAGTAGCCGCCAATTTTCCGGACCGTCGACCCGAGCGGGCGCCGGCCGCATTGATAGAGCGCAATCGTTTGAATCGATTGCGCTCTCGTTTTTCTTGGCGGAGCATGATCCTCTCGAGAAACCGGTCTTCCACCTGTCCGGATCACGCTCTTGCGGCGTCCGCGTGCCACCCGCGTGCCGCCCGCGCCGCGAAGCCCGGGGCGGCCGTCAAAAATGCGGCGGCCGCAACGTCAATTGTTCTTGGCGCCCTCGAAAATCCAAGTCCAGATATTGTTGCGCAGGCAGTTGGGCAGCGGCTTGTGCCCGTACGGCATCCTGATTTTCGCTCGGCCTTCGATGAGCACGATCAGATTGCTGGCGTCGGGCTGGCCCGGGACCACCATGGGCCCGAATTTGGTGCCCTTCATCAATCCGTCATAACTGGTCAAATCGAGCCCGCTGGCAGCGAAGCCTTCGGCGCCCGGCTGATGGCACGACACGCACCATCCCTTGAGAATGGGGACGATGTCTTCGGCGAAACTCATATGCGCGCCCGCGGCGCATGCTTGTTGAGCTGGCGCCAACAGGGCTGCCGCCGCCAAGGAAAGACCGCCGACCGCGACACCAGCGAGCACAAGTCTTGACTTCTTCATGGGCGTTCTCTCTGCGATCGACCCTCAACAAGAGGGGAGCATGGTTCACTCAAATCGGGAGGATTTCCCAGTTGTTTGTCAATAGATAAAAGCGCCAGCGCGACGGGCGCTGGCGCAAACCGAGCCCGGCAGGGTCACTGCCCGGCCCTGTCTTACATTTTGTGGCCGGCCGCTTGGAACTTCTGTCCAGCCCCGGTGAGCTTGCCGCCACCAGACGGATTCACGTGGCAGAACCCGCAGGGCTTGCCGGTCTGCTGCGCGTAGGCCGGCGTTGCCGAAGCCTCGCGCGGCGTGACCACGAGGATCGTCGCGGCGAACGCCAAGGTTGCGCAAACGGCCACCCCTGCGACAACCGCGGTCGGGTTCAACTTACTCGTGTGCTGCATGAGTTATCTCCTTAATGTGTGCTCTTGATAGTTGACCGTAGATCGGAGAATCAAAGTCTCTTACGCGGCGCGACCTTGATGCCGCAAATGCGACAAGGACGCAAGCTACCGCGCACGCCACGCACAACTCCGTGCCGCCTTTCCCGTTCCTCGCCTCTCTCGGCCGGTGAACCGTCAACCTTGAACCGCGATCCGGCCGCCGACTGCGCCGACGGACGTCCGCGCTCTCCGGCGCCCGCGACGGCAATCGGCGGCAAAGGACGCGGCGAGGTATGACGCGAACGACATCGACGTAGCCGCGCGTGTCGCTGCGCTTATGCGGCGACTCGCCGTATAGCAAAGACAGGCACCGGCACAATCGGCTAACAAATTGAAGATATTAGAATATTCATGGCAATCGCGGATCGATCCCGAATTGGGCGCGCGTTGTCAGGGATGGATTGATGTCTTCGACGTTTCTCGGCACGATCGTGGACGGCGTGGAACTCATAGCGCCCAGCGCCGGTCATATGATGGTCGCTCCATCATGAGATCGAGCACGGGGAAGGTCTACGTCATTTGCTCCCGCTCATGCCACGGCGGCAGAAAGCGGACCAATATCGATAACAAAACGAGCGGCAGAATCAGCAACGTGCCCGCCGCCAACAGGCCTTCTCTGCCGAAGATGGGCGGGTAATAGGCAAGCAATCCTTTGCCCGTCTTGGAGATTTCTTGCCCGCCGATGACAACGTTATAACGCATCATCAATACCGCGAGCAGCACCAAAGCTGCGCTCGCTGTCATTCCGACGACTAAGGCCCGATCGTTCGCACCGCGCCAAATAAAGAAAGTAATCACGGCGAGCGGCAGCACCGACCCGACGCCGAATTGCAGGATGAAGAAGGGGACAAGGAGGGGGCCTTCCACGAACTGCATGATCACGTCGTAGCCCTGGCGACCTCGATAAACCAGGCTCGCGAATTCCACCCCCTCCAACAGTAACGTGAACATCATGAAGCCCCACAGCGAATAAGCCATGACTTTCATGCACGCCAGATCGATTGGGGCCCTGCGCAGCTTGCAGGAAAGGACATAGAGCACGATCACCAGCGCGGTCCCCGAGATAATCGCGGAAAACAGGAAGATGGCGGGCATGAGATCAGATGACCACCATTCGCGCGCCTTCAGCGAGCCAAACACGAAGCCGACGTAACCGTGCAAGCCGTGGGCCCCGGGAATACCAATGATGGCCAACCAGAACACCCATTTGCTGTCGTAGCGCATCGCGTTGTCCGAAAGATCGTACGATCCGAGCGTCGCCCCGCGATAAATCCAGCTCAGCACCCCCTTCGTTTGTTGCGCCTGGTGCACGATGTAAGGCCGAAACACGAACCAGGTCTCCACCATCAACAGAATGACGTAAAAAAGCGCCGCAAAGGAAAAGATGGCGAAAGCCGAGGTCATGTGCGGAGTGATCATGGCATTGAAGGCTCGCTCCGGATGCCCGAGGTGCAAGAGCAAAGGCAGCGGAACAATAATCATGCAACACAGTGAAACGAGCAGAGCGAAATGAGCCACCGGCCGCAATTGTCGGAAACCGAATACTTGATATAGGCTAGAAATGGTAAAGGAGCCGGCGACCAATCCCGTAAGGTAGGGGTAAACCGCGATGAGGACGGTCCAGGAGATGACGGTCTCGTTGGGATAAACGTAGCCGCTGAAGGGGGAAGAGAGGAATTGCGCTTCCATCAGCTCACATCCTCGTCGATGCCGACATAGAATACATTTGGCGCATTGCCGGTTTCCGGCCTGAGCACTTGGACTCGATTGTCGTGGATGAATCGGCTGATGGCGCTTTGCGCGTCGTTGCGATCCCCGAAGATGCGCGCGCCGACCGGACAAACTTCGACACACGCAGGTAGCAAACCCTTAGTGATGCGGTGGTAACACCACGTACACTTATCCGAAACGTTCATCTCCTCGTTGAAGAAGCGTGCGCCGTAAGGACAGGCTTGCACGCAGTATCGGCAGCCGATGCAATAGGTATGGTCGATGAGAACGACGCCGTCGACGGTTTTGTAGGTCGCGCCGGTCGGACAGACCTGCACGCAGGCAGGTTCCGTGCAGTGATTGCACAGTTTTGGCACGAAGAAAGCCTTCGCGACCTTTGCATCCCTGTAGCGATCGGCAAAGCGATATTCGCTTTCAGAACCGGCCGCCGCGATGTTGACCGGATCAGCCTGACTATCAATGCGAGCCGTCTCCTCCCCCTCCAAGGTGACGTAACGTTCGACCCAGGTGCGGAAGTGATGCGCGTCCGCGGGAACAGTATTTTCCTTCTTGCAAGCTTCGACGCAGCGCAAGCAGCCGATGCATTTGGTGGCATCGACGCCGAACGCCCAGCGGTGCTTGGTCCAGTCATATCCGGGGATTGCCGGCTTCGGCGGCACTTGCGCTGCCGCGGTCCGTTCGCCGGCGGCAACGGCTTGCTGCAGCCCCGCGTCCCCCGCTATGACGGCCGCGCCACATGCCAGGGCACTTCCGAGCCAGCTCAAGAATTCGCGCCGCTCTCTTTGTTGCTTCTTGAGTTTATCCTCGTCTTCCATCTTGCTTTCCCCAAGCAGAGCGCCACCGGCGCGCGCGTTATTTGCAGCCCACGCCGGCGTAAAAGGCCGACGCGCTTTCCGCATCTAAGTCGCTCAAGTCCTTCACGATTCCGGCCATGATGGCATTGCTACGGGTGCCATCCCTGTAGGCACGAAGAGCGTCGATCAGATAATCCTTGGATAGCCCGGCAAGATTCGGCCAGGAGCGATTGCTCGCGTGTCCGTCGGTGCCATGACAGGCGGCGCACTTCGATAAGATTGCTTGACCTCTCGACGCGGCCTCGTGGTCCGCCAACGGCCCACTTTCGCATTTCAAGTCCGCGAAATAGGCC
>DATHCD010000084.1:0-50094 GCA_035319735.1 Xanthobacteraceae bacterium
GCCAAAGCGTGGTGCTCAACGCGGCGCGCAAGGTGGCGGTGCGATGAGAGCCATCCCCCATATCGTCATTCCGGGACGGCGGCAGGCCCGGCCCGGAATCCATAACCCCTGCGTTCGTAGATATGGATTCCGGGCTCCTCGCTTCGCTCGGCCCCGGAATGACCGAAAAGCGATGCCATGATCGGCAAGCTCAAGGGCGTGATCGATTCCTACGGCGAGGATTTCATCATCCTCGACGTGGGCGGCGTCGGCTATCTGGTGAACTGCTCGGCGCGCACCTTGCAGGAATTGCCGCGCGTCGGCGAGCCGGCGACGCTCGCGATCGAAACCCATGTGCGCGAGGACCAGATCCGTCTGTTCGGTTTTTTGACCGACGTCGAGCGCGAATGGTTCCGCCTGCTGCAGACCGTGCAGGGCGTCGGCACCAAAGTGGCGCTCGCCGTTCTCGGCACCTTGAAGCCGGCCGATCTCGCCGCCGCCATCGCCATGCGCGACAAGGCGATGGTGGCGCGCACCCCCGGCGTCGGGCCGAAAGTCGCCGAGCGCATCGTCACCGAGCTTAAGGACAAGGCGCCGGCCTATGCCGACGTCGATCCGGCCCTGGTCCGGCTCTCCGGCGCGCTCGACGAGAAGCGGGCGCCGCAGCCGGTCAGCGATGCGGTCTCCGCGCTGGTCAATCTCGGCTACGGGCAGCCGCAGGCCGCCGCCGCGGTGGCCGCCGCGGTCAGAGGAGCGGGCGAAGGCGCGGAAGTGAAGACGCTCATCCGGCTCGGGCTCAAGGAGCTGGCGAAGTGAAGCGGGCTGCGAGGTTGCGCAAGGCCGACCGGGAATTGATCGCGGCCGCGACCGCGGCGATCAAGAAGCGCTATCGCTATGACTGGCAGGAGGTCGGCGCTGCGTTGCGAACCCGTTCGGGAAAGATCTTCACCGGCGTCAATCTCGACGCCTATCTCGGCCGCATGGCGGTCTGCGCCGAGGCAGTCGCGCTCGGGCGCGCCTTCGTCGATCTGGGCAATGCCGGGATCGACACGATCGTCGCCGTGCGTCACCCAGCGCCCGAGGAAAAAAATCAGACCGTCGCCGTGGTGTCGCCGTGCGGCGCCTGCCGGGAGCTTATTTTCGACTATGATAAGCGGGCGCGCGTGATCGTGCCCAACGGCGCGTCACCGGCGGTGGTGCCGATCGCCGATCTCCTTCCCAACAAGTATAGCCGGGGGCCGGGACGGTGAGCGGCAGCGCCGGACACAAGCTGATAACGGCCGAGCGCCGCGCGGAGGACGCGGCGGAGGCGACGCTGCGGCCGCAATATCTCGCGGAATTCATCGGCCAGGAGCAGGCGCGGAAAAATCTCGGCGTGTTCATCGCAGCGGCGCGGGCGCGGCGCGAGGCGCTCGATCACGTATTGTTTGTCGGACCGCCGGGGCTCGGCAAGACCACGCTGGCGCAAATCGTGGCGCGCGAGCTCGGCGTCAATTTTCGCGCCACCGCCGGGCCGGTGATCGCCAAGGCCGGCGATCTCGCGGCGCTGCTCACCAACCTCGAAGAGCGCGACGTGTTATTCATCGACGAAATTCACCGGCTCAATCCGGCAGTCGAGGAAATCCTCTATCCGGCGATGGAGGATTTTCAGCTCGACCTCATCATCGGCACGGGGCCGGCGGCGCGCTCGGTCAAGATCGACCTCGCCGGGTTCACGCTGATCGGCGCGACGACCCGCGCCGGGCTCCTGACCAATCCGCTGCGCGACCGTTTCGGCATTCCGGTGCGGCTCAATTTCTATTCCGCGGCCGAACTGGAGGAGATTGTCAATCGCGGGGCGCGCGTGCTGGGCATCGCCGTGACCTCGGACGGTGCCAACGAGATCGCGCGCCGCGCCCGCGGCACGCCGCGCATCGCCGGACGGCTGCTGCGCCGGCTGCGCGATTTTGCTGCGGTCGCCGGCGCGCAAGCGATCGACCGCGCGCTCGCCGACCAGGCGCTCGCCGCGCTCGAGGTCGACGCCGCCGGCCTCGACGGCATGGACCGGCGCTATCTTAAGACCATCGCGGTAAACTATGGCGGCGGCCCGGTCGGCGTCGAGACGCTCGCCGCCGCTCTGTCCGAGCCGCGCGACGCCATCGAGGACATCATCGAGCCCTATCTGATCCAATGCGGCTTCCTGCAGCGCACCCCGCGCGGCCGGCTGATCACCGACCATGCCTTCCGCCACCTCGGCCTGCCCGAGCCCGCGCGCGATCCGGCGCAGTTCGGGCTGTTCGGATCGGGCGAGGATGACTGATGCCATGGCACAAACCTATGAGGGCGGCTGCCACTGCGGCCGCGTGCGCTTTCGCGTGACCGGCGATCTGTCGCGCGTCACGGAATGCAACTGCTCGATCTGCAGCAAGAAGGGCTTCCTGCATCTCATCGTGCCGCCGCAAGCGTTCGAACTGTTGCGCGGCGGCGATGCGCTGACGACCTATCGGTTCAATACCGGCACCGCCCGGCACACCTTCTGCTCGACCTGCGGCATTCATCCTTTCTACATTCCGCGCTCGGACCCGGATAAGATCGACGTCAATGTCCGCTGCCTCGACGGCGTTGACCTCGCCGGCCTGAAGCCACATGCATTCGACGGCCGCAATTGGGAGCACGCGATCGCGCAGCTTGTGCCGTGGAGATGAGGCAATGACCGGCGTTCCCCTCGACGGCGAGATTCGCGACGGCCGCCATATGCTCGCGGTGCGCGTCTATTACGAGGACACCGATTTCACCGGCATCGTCTATCACGCCAACTACCTGCGCTACATGGAGCGCGGACGCACCAACTATCTCCGCCTGATCGGCGCTGACCACCGCGCGCTGTTCGAGGCGACCGAGAAGGAAGCGCCGGGCTTCGCTTTCGTCGTGCGTTCGATGACGCTCGACTTCCTCAAGCCCGCGCGCATGGACGACGTGCTCGAAATCGTCACCGAGCCGGAGGTGGTCAAAGGCGCCTCGATCACATTGCAGCAGCGCGTGATGCGCGGGGATGACCTTCTGGTCGAGGCGCATGTGCGCGTTGCCTTCATCAGCGGCGGCCGGGCGCGGCCGATCCCGAAACCCTTGCGCATCGCCATGAAGGCCGACCAGGACGCGGCCCAGTCCTGAAACCGCGACTGCTTTCGTGGAAGGAGCGGTCGACGGGCCCGCCGGACTCATGTTAAGAGTATTAACATGAGCTGGTCGAAGGAAGACCGGGACGGCCCGCGCGGCTACCACCACGGCAATCTCAAGGAGGCGCTGCTTCGCGCCGCCCTCGAACTGATCGCGCAGAAGGGGCCGGCCGGCTTTACCTTTGCCGAGGCGGCGCGGTCTGCGGGGGTGAGCCCGGCCGCGCCCTATCGCCATTTCCGCGACCGCGACGAGCTTCTGACGAGCGTCGCGCTGCGCGGCTTCGAACAATTCGAGGCTGCGCTGGCGCGGGCTTGGGACGCCGGCCGTCCCGACGCTCTCATCGCGCTCGATCGGCTCGGCAAGGCCTATCTCAAATTCGCCCGCACCGAGCCTGCCTACTATTCGGCGATGTTCGAGGCCGGCATCCCGCTCGCGACCAGCCCGGAACTGCGCGAGGCGGGCGAGCGCGCCTTCGCCGTCTTGCGCGGAGCCGCCGAGCAACTCTGCGCGCAGATGCCGACGAACGCCCGGCCGCCGGCGCTGATGGTCGCATTGCACATCTGGGCGATGTCGCACGGAATTGCTTCGCTGTTCGGGCGCGGCGACGCGGCGCGGCGCACTTTGCCGATGACTCCCGAGGAGCTTCTCGAGGCGGAAGTCCTGGTCTATCTGCGCGGCCTCGGCATTTCGGAGGCGAAAGCCGGTCGCCCGGCCTGAGTGGCCTGATCACAAGCGGACGTCACGAAATCGAGAGGCCCTTGACAGCCGGAAGCGGAGATGTAAATGTTATTTACATTCACGCATGGAGGCCCCTGCCATGGTCCTCGTTGAGAAGCTCGACGAACTCGGAAAACCGGCCTGGATCGCCTTGATGATCCTTGGGTTTATCGTGTGGTGGCCGCTGGGCCTGGTCACCCTCGCCTTTATTTTCGGGAGCGGACGAATGACGACGGGATGCTGGAATCATCACCACGACGGCGACCGCTGGCAGCATCATATGAGCCGGTGGCACGCCAAGATGGAGCGGATGCAGGAAAAGATGGACCGGCTCCGCAACCGGATGGAGCGCGGACCAAACGGCGGCGCTTGGTGGGGAGAGCCGCGATCGAGCGGCAATCGCGCCTTCGACGAATACCGCGCCGAGACGCTGCGGCGACTCGAAGAGGAGCAGCGCGAGTTCAAGGAATTTCTCGAGCGGCTGCGCTTTGCCAAGGACCGAGCCGAGTTCGACCAGTTCATGGCCGAGCGGCGCAATCGTCCTCATGACCCAGGCAATGAAGCGCCGCAGGCGCAGCCGAACTGACCAGCGGTGCTCAGCATTGATGGTTTCGGGGCTGTTCATCCTCCACCGGAGGTGAGCGGCTTCCGCTTTTTTGGTCCGGGAATTTTTGCGCCGCGAATGGCGAGGGAAAATTAACGGCGCATTAAGGACAAGCGAGTTTGGTTAGCGGCGAAACGACCGGCGTTGCGCCCTAGTTTGGACAAGTTTCCCGCTGATTTCGGTCCGGCCGGTGGCGGGTCCGGCTCGGGTCCTCGCGAAATTTCGGGTCTGGTCGGCGCGCGGATGCGGCGGCCGTCATGCCCCTTTGGCCTGCCGTAAATGCGCGGCCCGGTCTCGGCTCCGGCCTCCGGTCGGACCGGCGAAAGGACGCGCCGATGAACCTGCCGCTGCTCGAGCTGTTCTTGGAAGCCCACTGGGTCGTCAAGGCGGTGATCATCGGGCTGACCGTGTGCTCGGTCTGGGTGTGGGCGATCGCCATCGACAAGACGCTGTTGTTCTCGCGCACGCGCAGGGCCGCCGACCGGTTCGAGCAGGCATTTTGGTCGGGCCAATCGCTGGAGGACCTCTACAAATCGCTCGCCGCCAAGCCCGGCCACTCCACCGGCGCGCTGTTCGTCGCCGCCATGCGCGAATGGAAAAGAAGCTTCGAGGGCCATGCCCGCTCGCTCGGCGGGCTGCAGATGCGCATCGAGAAAGTGATGGATGTCGCCATTGCCCGGGAAGTCGAGCGCATGGAGCGTCGGCTCTTGGTGCTGGCCACGGTCGGTTCCGCCGGCCCGTTCATCGGCCTGTTCGGCACCGTGTGCGGCATCATGACGAGCTTCCAGTCGATCGCCGCCTCGAAGAACACTTCGCTGGCGGTGGTCGCGCCGGGCATCGCCGAGGCCCTGTTCGCGACCGCCATCGGGCTCGTCGCCGCCATTCCGGCGACGATTTTCTACAATAAATTCGTGACCGAGGTGAACCGGCAGGCGCAGCGCCTCGAGGGCTTCGCTGACGAATTCACGGCGATCCTGTCGCGGCAGATCGACGAGCGCGGGTAGGGGAAGCGGCGATGGCGGCGAGCATGGTCAGCGCGGCGTCGGCCGGCAGGCACAGGCGCCGCCGGCGCGCGGTGATGAGCGAGATCAACGTGACGCCGTTCGTCGATGTCATGCTGGTGCTGCTCATCGTGTTCATGGTGTCGGCGCCGCTGATGGTCAATCTCATCCCCATCAATCTGCCTGAGGCCAGGAGCGGCGACGCGGCCAAGGATTTGGGCCTGCAGATCGGCGTCACCGTCAAGAAGACCTCCGGATCGTGCTCGAGCCAATTCACCCTCGCGCTGACGCCCGCCCAGGAGCAGGGCGGCACGCCGGTCGACCTCGACAATTTGGAAGAGATGGTCAAGCGGGTCCGCGACTCAAGTCCGGCGCCGGTGAGCCCCAGCGTCCGTCTCTCGGGCGACAAGGACGTCTGTTATTCAGATATCATGCGCGTTCTGGGTGAGCTCAAGGACGCCGGCTTCGGCACCGATATCGCCGTCCTGCCGGAACGGGATCACCGATAGCGTGCGCGCGGACTGGACCATATCGACCGTCGTTCACGTCGCCCTGATAACGCTGGGCCTGGTCTCGTTCACCTGGACGAGGTCACGCAACGCCGACGCCCCGGAATTCATCGCGGTGAACGTCGTCTCCGATACCGGCGCGACCCAGCTCAGTGCCGGCGTGAAGAATGCGCCGAAGCCGGTCGAGGAGGCAAAGCCGCTCGTTGAGAAGACCGGGGACCAGAAGCCGGTCAAGCAGCTCGCCCCCAAGGTTGCGGACAAGCCGGAAATCACCACCGAGGTGAAGACGAAGCCCGAACCGAAGCCGGCCGAGAAGAGCGAAAAGCCGAAGCAGGCGGAGTTCAAGCCGGATCAGATCGCCGAGCAACTGAAGAAGGACGAGGCAAAGAAGCCGCCCAAGCCCAAATGGTCGGAGTTCAAGCCCGATCAGATCGCGGAACAATTGCGCAAGGACGAAGTCAAGAAGCCGTCACCGAAATTCGACGCCGATCAGGTCGCGGCATTGCTCGACAAGCGCGAGCCGCAGCGGCCGCCGGCGATCGGCGACACGCTCAGCAACGCGGCTCCGCTCGGCGCGCCGAACGGGCACGCCGCCCACCTGTCGATGAACGAACTCGATGCGCTGCGGGCAAGACTGATCTCGCTGTGGAATCCGCCCGCCGCCGTGGCCAACAATCCCGATCAATACGTGGTCACCATCCGCATCAGGCTCGCGCGTGACCATCGACTGATCGGCCAGCCTGAGGTTCTCACCAGCGGCGAGGGGGCATTGTTCGAGGCGACGCGGGACAGCGCGGTGCGGGCCGTCCTCCAGGCACAGCCTTATGACATGCTGTCGCAGTCGACCTATGATCAGTGGAAGGAACTGGACATCAACTTCAACCCGCGTGAGGTGTTTGGTGGCTGATCGCCCTTGTGCTCCGACATCCTCGATGCCGACGAAAAAGCAAGCACGCGCCATGCGCATCAGCCGTCGCGGCGCGCTGTCGCTTGCCGGTGCCACGGCGGCCGGCATCCTCGTCCTTCCGCGATCGGCCGGCGCGGTGATCAGCCTCGACATCACGCAGGGCAACGTCCAGCCGCTGCCGATCGCCCTTCCCGATTTCATCGGCGGCGCTTCCGGCGACGGCGAGACCGCGCGCGGTGTGACGCAGATCATCACATCGAACCTCAGGCGCTGCGGCCTGTTCGCTCCGATCGATCCCGCCGCCTATATCGAGAAGATCGCAAGCGTCGATGCCGTGCCACGCTTTCCCGATTGGCGCGCGATCAACGCGCAGGCGCTGGTCACCGGCCGCATCACCCGCCAGAACGACGGGCGGCTCAAGGCCGAATTCCGGCTCTGGGATGTGGTCGCGGGCCAGCAGCTCGCCGGCCAGCAATATTTCACCACGCCGGACAATTGGCGCCGCATCGCCCACATCATTTCCGACGCGGTCTACGAGCGGCTCACCGGGGAGAAGGGCTATTTCGACAGCCGGGTGGTGTTCGTCGACGAGACCGGGCCGGCGGAGCGCCGGGTCAAGCGGCTCGCCATCATGGACCAGGACGGCGCCAATGTGCGCTATCTCACGCGCGGCGACGAGCTCGTGCTGACGCCGCGCTTCTCGCCCTCGACGCAGGAGATCACCTACATGGCCTACGGCCAGGGCGATCCGCGCGTCTACCTCCTCAATATCGAGACCAACCAGCGCGAGATCGTCGGCAATTTCCCCAGCATGAGTTTTTCGCCGCGGTTCTCGCCGGACGGCCAGCGCGTGATCATGAGCCTGCAGGAGGGCGGCAACTCCAACCTCTTCGTCATGGATCTGCGCTCCAAGGCGATGACCCGGCTCACCGACACGCCGGCGATCAACACCGCACCCTCCTATTCGCCCGACGGCACGCAGATCTGCTTCGAATCCGATCGCGGCGGCCACCCGCAGATCTACATCATGGCCGCCTCCGGCGGCCCGGCGCAGCGCATCAGCTTCGGCGGCGGCACCTATTCGACGCCGGTGTGGTCGCCGCGCGGCGACTACATCGCCTTCACCCGGCAGGCCGAGGGCAGATTCGCGATCGGCGTGATGAAGCCGGACGGCTCCGGCGAGCGCATCCTCACCGAAGGGTTCCACAACGAAGGGCCGACCTTTGCGCCCAACGGGCGGGTGATCATGTTCTTCCGCGACCCCGGCGGCAGCGCCGGGCCGTCGCTGTTCACCATCGACATCGCCGGACGCAACGAACAGAAGGTTCCGACCCCGAGCTTCGCCTCCGATCCTGCCTGGTCGCCGCTGTTGTCGTGAGCGCGCGACCGGCGCCCTCGAGCGGGTGTGGCGCCCCCACATGGTTGCCGCATTCACGCCTTATTAACCAAAGCAAGAGCTTTCGGGGGAGCGGGCGGATTGGCGCGATCTTCGCAAGGCAGCGTCAAGGTTGACGGAACCTTCGCTTAACGAAGGCACTGCTAGATCGCTCCAGGGACCAGCCATGTCCGCCAACGCCGGAACAATGGAGGCACCGGAATGAAATTGGTGAGCAGCGTGCGCGTCGCCAAATTCGCAGCCGTCGTGCTGGCCGCACTCGCGATTGCCGGCTGTGCCAAGCAGCCCGGCGATCAGACCGCCATGGCCGGCGCGGCCGCGCCGGGCAGCCAGCAGGATTTCGTGGTCAATGTCGGCGACCGCGTCTTCTTCGAGACCGATTCCTCGGAACTGACGCCGCAGGCGCGCGCGACGCTCGACAAGCAGGCGCAGTGGCTCAACAACTACAACCAATACGCCTTCACCGTGGAAGGCCATGCCGACGAGCGCGGCACGCGTGAATACAATATTGCGCTCGGCGCGCGGCGCGCGCAGACGGTGCGCGAATATCTCATCTCGCGCGGCGTCGCGGCGCAACGCATGCACACCATCTCCTACGGCAAGGAACGGCCGGTGGCGCTGTGCAACGATATTTCCTGCTGGTCGCAGAACCGCCGCGCGGTGACGGTGCTCAATCAGAGTTCATAGGCCGCTCCTCTTTGCGAGCGAAGCAAAGCGAAGGCGAAGCGATCCACATCGAGGCCCCGATGGGTTGTGCGCGCGGGCTCGGCGTTGACCGCGCGGCCGTCCAAATTATGTCTTCCAAGCTCTTGCCCGCTTGTTGCGAAGGGCGCGACGCGGAGTAATAAGAGAATGCGCCTGTCGCCTCTTGTCACAATTTGGACGCAGCCGCGGCTATGGTAAGGACCGCCTATCCCGCGAAAACGTCATCCGCCATGATCCGTCCCGCTTCCTTGCTCGTGGTCGCGCTTGCCTGCGCGCTCGGCCCCGCCACCGCGAGCGCCCAGGTGTCGAACTCGGACCTGTTGACGCGCATCGACCGCCTCGAAGCCGCGCTGCGCGAGCTGACCGGCGCGATGGAGCAATTGCAGTACCGCAACCAGCAGCTCGAACAGCAGGTGCGGCATCTGCAGGAGGAGGCCGTTGGCCGTTCTGATGCGTCGCGGCCGCCATCGACGGCATCGGCGCCGCCGCGGCCTGCCGCGCAATATCCGCCTCCGGCCGCGGTCGCCGCGCCGCCCGTTGGCTCGGTTGCCGCCGCAGCTCCGATCGAGCCGGCGCAGCCGCCGGCGTCGCCCGGCCGCCGCTCCGACGCCTTCGATCCGGCGCTCAATCCGGGCGCGCCGGGAGCGCCGCGGCCGCTCGGCACGGCTACGGCCACGGCCACGACCGAACCGCCGCCGCTTTATGCGCGGCCCCCGATCGCCGCCGACACATCGGCCGGCGTTTCTGCACCGCCGCGCGCCCCCGGTGCGCCCCTCAATCTTTCGACGCTGCCTCCCCAGAGCGGAGTGCCTCCTGGCGGCGAACTGCCGGCTCCGCCGCCAAGCAATCCGAGCGCGACCGGCGCCGTGCCGGTGACGCTGCCGCCGAGCAACACGCCCAAGGACGCATACGACCTCGCTTACGGCTACGTTCTGCACAGGGACTATGCGCTTGCCGCCGACACCTTCCGCACGTTCCTGCGCCAGTATCCGAGCGACCGGCTGGCGCCGGAAGCTCAATACTGGCTGGGCGAAAGTCTTTTCCAGCAGCAGCAATATCGCGACGCCGCCGAATCGTTCCTCGCCGTTTCGACGAAGTACGAGACGACCGCGCGGGCGCCGGAGGCGCTGTTGCGGCTCGGCCAGTCGCTCGCCGCGCTCGGCGAAAAGGAGGCGGCGTGCGCTTCACTCGGCGAGGTGTTGCGCAAATACCCGCGCGCCCCGCAGAATGTAAAGCAAAGCGTGGAGCGGGAACAAAGGCGTGACCACTGCTGAGGAAGCGGTTCGCGACGAGGAAGCGAGCGCGCTGTTCCACGGCCTTGAGGGTCTGCGCGGGCTTGTTCTTGCCGTTTCCGGCGGTTCCGATTCGACAGCATTGCTCGTCATCGCCGCGCGCTGGGCAAAGCGTCTAAAGAAACTGAAGAAAAAAGCGCCGAGGCTCGTCGCCGTCACCATCGATCACGGCTTGCGACCGGAATCGGCACGCGAAGCGGCCGCGGTCAAACGCCGCGCGCGCCGGTTGGGCGTCGCACACCGCACGCTGCGCTGGCGCGGAAAGAAACCGAAGACCGGCTTACAGGAGGTGGCGCGCATCGCGCGCTATCAGTTGCTCGCGCAAGCGGCGGCGCGTGCCGGATACGAGCACGTTCTGACCGCTCATACGCTCGACGATCAGGCAGAGACGGTGCTGCTGCGGCTCGCCCGCGGCAGCGGTCTGAGCGGGCTCGCCGGCATGGCCTACGCTTCCCCGCTTCCCGTCGGCCGCGACAGTACGATCTTTCTTGTCCGCCCGCTGCTTCACGTCGCCAAGGCGCGACTCGTCGCGACGCTGAAGGCCGCCGGCATCGGCTACAGCGAGGACCCGAGCAACCGCGATCCACGCTTTACCCGCGCGCGGCTGCGCGCGCTGATGCCCGCGCTCGCGCGCGAGGGACTCGACGCCGCAGGCTTGGCGCGGCTGGCGCGGCGCATGCGACGCGCCGAAGCGACGATCGAGTTCGCCGTCGGCGCCGCGCGCGAAGCCTTGGCGCCCGGGCCGTGGCCGCAGCGCGGTCCGATCGTCTTCGCGACCAGAGGGTTCAACGACTTGCCCGCGGAGGTGGCGCTGCGGCTCCTCGGCCGCGCCGTCGCCCATGCCGGCGACGAGGGACCGGTCGAACTCGCCAAGCTGGAAAGGCTCTACGAGGCGCTGCGGCAGTCGCGCGCCCCGCTGCGTCGGACCTTGGCCGGCGCGTTGATCGCGCTCGGTAGCGATCGGCTCACGGTCGAATGCGCCCCGGCGCGCCGCGGGCGAGCCACAGGCGACGTCGGCAACAGCCGCTTTACGAAATAACGGTAGAAGATCGGGGAGATAAGCGGCTTCCCCGCTGCCGGCTTCCCTTGGCAGGCCGCGGGCTGACGCCTACATTCCCGAGAGGCCGTGACGTGAACCCGCCATGATTCGCGGGCATAAATAAGCCGTCGGGGTTCGGCGGACCGGGCCAAGGACATGTGATGAACGCCAATCTGCGCAATTTCGCCCTGTGGGTCATCATCGTCCTGCTGCTGCTGGCTCTGTTCACGCTGTTTCAAAATCCCGGCCAGCACGCGACTTCACAGGACATTTCCTTCTCGCAATTGCTCAACGAGGTCGACCAGGGCCGCGTGCGCGACGTGCTGATCCAGGGCCCGGAAATCCACGGCACCTTTACCGACGGCCGCAGCTTCCAGACCTATGCGCCGAGCGACCCGTCGTTGATCCAGCGCCTCTACAACAAGGGCGTTTCGATCACCGCGCGGCCGCAGACCGAGAACGTGCCCTGGTTCGTGTCGCTGTTGATCTCCTGGCTGCCTTTCGTGGCGCTGATCGGGGTGTGGATCTTCCTGTCGCGGCAGATGCAGGGCGCCGGCGGCAAGGCGCTCGGCTTCGGCAAGTCGCGCGCCAAGCTTCTGACCGAGGCGCATGGCCGCGTCACCTTCGAGGACGTGGCTGGGGTCGACGAGGCCAAGCTCGACCTGCAGGAGATCGTCGAATTCCTGCGCGATCCCGGCAAATTCCAGCGGCTCGGCGGTCGCATCCCGCGCGGGCTCCTCTTGGTCGGCCCGCCCGGCACCGGCAAGACGCTGCTCGCGCGCGCCATCGCCGGCGAGGCGAACGTGCCGTTCTTCACCATTTCCGGCTCCGATTTCGTCGAGATGTTCGTCGGCGTCGGCGCGAGCCGCGTGCGCGACATGTTCGAGCAGGCGAAGAAGAACGCGCCCTGCATCATCTTCATCGATGAGATCGACGCCGTCGGCCGCCACCGCGGCGCCGGTCTCGGCGGCGGCAATGACGAACGCGAGCAGACGCTGAACCAGCTCTTGGTCGAGATGGACGGCTTCGAGGCGAACGAGGGCATCATTCTGATCGCCGCGACCAACCGGCCCGACGTGCTCGACCCGGCGCTGCTGCGCCCGGGCCGCTTCGACCGGCAGGTGGTGGTGCCCAATCCGGACGTGGTCGGCCGCGAGCAGATCCTCAAAGTGCACGTGCGCAAGGTGCCGCTCGCGCCCGACGTGAATCTGAAGACCATCGCCCGCGGCACGCCCGGCTTCTCCGGCGCCGATCTGATGAATCTGGTCAACGAGGCGGCGCTGATGGCGGCCAGGCGCAACAAGCGCATGGTAACCCAGGTCGAGTTCGAGGACGCCAAGGACAAGGTGATGATGGGCGCCGAGCGCAAGTCGCTGGTGATGACGGAGGAGGAGAAACTCCTCACCGCCTATCACGAGGGCGGCCACGCCATCGTCGCGCTCAACGTCAAGGCGACCGATCCGGTGCACAAGGCGACGATCATCCCGCGTGGCCGCGCGCTCGGCATGGTCATGCAGCTGCCCGAGCGCGACAAGCTGTCGATGTCGCTGGAGCAGATGACCGCGCGGCTCGCCATCATGATGGGCGGCCGCGTCGCCGAGGAGCTGGTGTTCGGGCACGAGAAGGTGACCTCGGGCGCCGCCTCCGACATCGAGCAGGCGACCAAGCTCGCGCGCATGATGGTCACGCGCTGGGGTCTCTCCGACGCGCTCGGCGCCGTCGCCTATGGCGAGAACCAGGAAGAAGTGTTCTTGGGCTATTCGGTGGCGCGCCAGCAGAACATCTCGGAAGCGACCGTGCAGAAGATCGATGCCGAGATCAGGCGGCTGGTCGAGGCCGGCTATCAGGAGGCGCAGCAAATCCTCACCGACAAGCGCGCCGATCTGGAGACGCTGGCCAAGGGCCTGCTGGAATTCGAGACCTTGAGCGGCGATGAGATCAAGGACTTGCTCCTGGGCAAGCGGCCGAACCGGGAATCGGTGATCGAGCCGGCCGTGCCGCGTGCCTCGACGGTGCCGGCCGCCGGCGCCGGCCGCAGCCGGCCGCGTCCCGAGCCCGGCCCGATGGAGCCGCAGCCGCAGGCCTAAAGGACAGTCGCTTCAAGTTGAATCGATTGCGCTCTAGTCTTCTTTAGTGGAGCATGATTTCTTCGGAAAACCGGCGTTCGACGTTTCCGGATCATGCTCTAATCGTCACCGCGGGGAGGGGCCAGAGTCGATGCGGGCGATCGCGATCGCGAGCGCAGTCTTCTCGGTGACGACGGCCACGGCAGAGGCGCAGGTCGCCGGCCAGCCGAGATTGCTCGATCCGCGGCCGGCCATCGCCAATCCGCAATTGACGCCCGCCAAGCCGCAAGCGGCGCCAGCCAAGCCGGCACAGTCCCCCGCCAAGCCGCCGCATGCGACCGCGAAGGCGCCCTCGACGCCCGAGGCGCGCTCGGCCGCGGCGCTGGCGCTCTCGGCCGATCCCGCATTCGACGAGGGCACCTATCAGCGGATCAAAGAGGCGCTGCTCAGCTATTCCGACATCGAGGTGCGCGGCGGCTGGCCGAGCCTGCCCGGCGATGCCAAGCTGGCGCCGGGCGCAAGCGGAGCGGACGTCGCGCTGCTGCGCCGGCGTCTGGTCATCTCCGACGACATGCCCGTCGACCAGGAGGCCGGCGAAGATTACGACGCGGCATTGGTCGAGGGCGTCAAGCGCTTCCAATTGCGTCACGGGCTCGAGGCGACCGGCAGCGTCGGCGCGCAGACCTTGCGTGCGCTCAACATTCCGGTCGCAGCGCGCATCAAGCAGCTCGAAGCCTCGCTCGAGCGGCTGATCGGCATGGATTTCATCTTTGCCGAACGCTACGTCGTGGTGAACATTCCCGCCGCCTTCGCCGAGGCGGTCACCCACGACAAGGTCGAACGGCGCTATCGCGTCATCGTCGGCAAGGCCGACAAGCCGTCACCGACGCTCACCGCCTACATCACCGCGATCGATCTCAATCCGACCTGGACCGTGCCGCTCTCGATCACCAAGAACGAGATCATGGCGCGCATGCGCCGCGACCCGAGCTATCTGCGGCGCATGCATATGCGCGTGATCGGCGGCCACGACGAGGATATCGATCCGGTGGCGATCGACTGGTCTTCGGAGCGCTCGCCCAACTTCACCATCCGCCAGGATTCCGGCAACTGGAACGCGCTCGGCAATCTTAAGATCGACATGCCGAATCCGTATTCGGTGTACATGCACGACACCGACGCACGCCGCTTGTTCGACAACGACTACCGCTTCGATTCGCACGGCTGCACGCGCGTCGACAATGTGCGCGACCTCGCCGCCTGGATTCTTTCAGACGTGCCCGACTGGAGCCGCGCCGCGATCGATGCCGGCATCGCCACCGGCGAGCGCCGGGTCATCAATCTGCCGCACAAGATGCCGGTCGCCTGGGTCTATCTCACCGGCTGGGTGGCGCGCGACGGCACCGTCGAGTTCCGCGACGACGTCTACAAGCACGACGAGGCGCTCGACCGCGACGCGCTCGCCGACGCGGCGGCGGGCGGCTTCGTTGCCCCGGTGCGGCGCGAGGTCAAGCAGATTTCCAATCTCGACAGCCGGTGAGCTTAAGCCTCACCACCGCCGTCCTCGGCATGCGCCACGCCTTGAGACTCCATCCGGACTCGCATTGCCGCGCGGCGACAAGGGTCGAGGTGGACGTCGCGCGGCCGCGCGCCGGCTGTCTGCTTTTTTCCTATTTCGTCGCTGGCAGGATCGGCGATCTCAATCTGCCGCCGGTCGTGGCAGCGGCGCGCGCCGACGAGCTTTGGCGGCACACCTGTTTCGAGGCGTTCCTGCGTCCTTCGCCCGGCGCCGCCTATTACGAATTCAATTTTGCGCCTTCGACGCAATGGGCGGCCTATCTGTTCAGCGGCTACCGCAGCGGCATGCGGGTTGCGAGCGAGATCGGCGCGCCGCGGATCGAGGTGCGATCGAGCCCGGATTGCTATGTCTTGCAAGCCGCGCTCGATCTCTCGAGCCTGCCGCATGAGGCGTCATGGCGTCTCGGGCTTGCGGCGGTGATCGAAGAAAGAAGCGGCCGCCGATCCTATTGGGCGCTGGCGCATCCGCCCGGCAAGGCGGATTTCCATCATGCCGATTGCTTTGCGCACGAATTTTCGTGAGCTTGGCCCTCATGAAATTCGGCATCGACCGACTGATCGCTGAACGCGCCCTGCGCGCGCCGCTCGCCGGCGGGCGCGTCGGTTTGCTGGCGCATCCCGCCTCCGTCACCCAAGACCTGACGCACGCGCTCGATGCGCTCGTCGCATGCGGCGATGTGAAGGTCGTCGCCGCTTTCGGCCCGCAGCATGGTCTGCGCGGCGACAAGCAGGACAACATGATCGAGTCGCCGAATTTCACCGATCCGGTGCACGGCATCCCGGTGTTCAGCCTTTACGGCGAGGTGCGCCGGCCGACCGATGCGATGATCGACGCCTGCGATGTCATCCTCGTCGATCTCCAGGATGTGGGCGCGCGTGTCTATACCTTCATCACTACGCTCCGCTACATGCTCGAAGCGGCGGCGAAACGCGGCAAGGCGGTGTGGGTGCTCGACCGGCCCAATCCCGTCGGCCGGCCGGTCGAAGGTTTGCGGCTGCGCGAGGGCTGGGAAAGCTTCGTCGGTGCCGGACCGTTGCCGATGCGCCATGGGCTCACGATCGGCGAACTGGGTTCCTGGTTCGTCAAGACGCTCAAGCTCGACGTCGAGTATCGCGTGATCGAGATGCAGGGCTGGCGGCCCGATGCCGCGCCGGGTTTCGGCTGGCCGCTCGGCGAGCGCGCCTGGATCAATCCCAGCCCCAATGCGCCGAATTTGTGGATGGCCCACGCCTATGCCGGCACGGTAATGGTCGAAGGCACGACGCTTTCGGAAGGGCGCGGCACCACGCGGCCGCTCGAACTATTCGGCGCGCCCGATATCGACGCGCGCGCGCTGATGAAGGAAATGAGGGCGCTGGCGCCGCAATGGCTCGATGGCTGCCGGCTGCGCGAGTGCTGGTTCGAGCCGACGTTCCACAAGCATGCCGGCAAGCTGTGCAACGGCCTGCAGATTCACAGCGAAGGCCCGCCCTACGATCACCAGGCGTTCAAGCCCTGGCGCATCGTGGCGCTCGCCTTCAAGGCGATTAGCCGTCTTTATCCGCATCATCCGCTTTGGCGCGAATTCGCCTACGAGTACGAGCACGGCAAGCGCGCTATCGACGTCATCAATGGCGGCCCGCTGCTGCGCCAATGGGTCGATGATACGCGCGCGACGCCGCAAGATTTGGATGCGCTGGCTGTGGCGGACGAACAGGCCTGGTTGAGCGAGCGGCAGGATTATCTGCGCTATTGAGATTGCACGCCTTAATACTGCGCGTGTCCCGGCGTGCGCGGGAACGGGATGGCGTCGCGCACATTGGCCAGACCGGTGACGTAGGCGAGCGTGCGCTCGAAGCCGAGGCCGAAGCCGGCATGCGGCACCGTGCCGTAGCGGCGCAAGTCGCGGTACCAGCCGTAATGCTCCTTGTCGATTGCGCGCTCGCTCATGCGCGCGTCGAGCACCGCCAAGCGCTCCTCGCGCTGGCTGCCGCCAATGATCTCGCCGATCCCGGGCGCGAGCACGTCCATCGCCGCGACCGTCCTGCCGTCGTCGTTCAGGCGCATGTAGAACGCCTTGATGTCCTTCGGGTAGTTCATGACGATCACCGGCTTCTTGACGTGCTTCTCGGTGAGATAGCGTTCGTGCTCCGACTGCAGGTCGATGCCCCACTTGACCGGAAACTCGAACTTCTCCTTCGCCCGCTCGAGCACCGCGATCGCCTCGCCATAATCGATGTGCACGAACTCGGACGCGACGATCCCCTCAAGCTTGGCGATGAGCCCCTTCTCGACCCGCTCGTCGAAGAAGGCGAGGTCCTCATGCCGGTCCTTGAGCAAGGCCGCGAAGGCGAACTTTAACAGTCGTTCCGCCAGTGCCGCATCGTCCTTGAGGTCGGCAAAAGCGATCTCCGGCTCGACCATCCAGAACTCGGCGAGATGGCGGCTGGTGTTGGAGTTCTCGGCGCGGAATGTCGGCCCGAAGGTGTAGACCTTGGTGAGCGCGAGACAGTACGCCTCGACATTGAGCTGCCCGGAAACGGTGAGGAAGGCTTCGCGGCCGAAGAAATCCTTGCCGAAATCGACCTTCCCCTGCGGCGTGCGCGGCAGGTTGGCGAGATCAAGGGTCGAGACGCGGAACAGGGCGCCCGCTCCCTCGGCGTCGGACGAGGTGATGATCGGCGTATTGACCCAGAAGAAGCCGTTGTCGTCGAGAAACCGATGGATCGCCTGCGCCAGCGTATGCCGCACCCGAGTCGCCGCCGCAATCACGTTGGTGCGCGGCCGCAGATGCGCGACCTCGCGCAGGAACTCCATCGTGTGCGCCTTCGGCTGGATCGGATAGGTGTCCGGGTCCTCGACCCAGCCGATCACCTTGATCGCGCTTGCCTGCATCTCGAAGGGCTGCCCCTTGGCCGGCGACGGCACGATCGTACCCGTCGCCTCGACGGCGCAGCCGGCGGTGAGCCTGAGCACCTCATCGCCGTAATTGGCCAGCGTGTTCGGCGCGACCACTTGCAGCGGATGAAAGGATGATCCGTCGGAAAGGTGAACGAAGGAAATGCCGGCCTTGGAATCGCGCCGCGTGCGTACCCAGCCTTTGACGGTGACCGGCGCATCCTGCGGCGCCTGCCCGGAGAGAATCGCGCGCACGTTGAACGCATCGTCGACCATTTGATCGAGAGTTATCATGGGTCAGCAGTCGCGGCAAAATGCGGGAGAGAACGCGCAGCAGCGCGAACCCCTCGGAGATCGAGGCTCAGACCTGCGACCGCTCCCAGGCCATGGCGACGATTGCCGCCAGGATCATCTGCATGGCGACGATGGTGGCGACGCAGCCGGTCCAGCCGGCGGCATTCCAGGCAAAGCCGGTGAAAAACGCGCCGGCGCTGCCGCCGATATAGAAGATCGAGGCGTAGAGACCGACCGCGGACGAGCGGCCCTCCTTGACGATGGTAATGACGTAGCTGGTCGAGGTCGCCTGGCAGAGGAGGCCGCAGGCCGCGCACAGCGCCAGCCCGGCGATGATGACGCCCGCGGGCGGCGCCAACAGCAGGAGTGCGCCGCCGACCCATACCGCGATGACGCCGAGCATGAAGCGGCGGCGGCCGAACAGCGAAACGGCGCGGCCGATCCAGGGCACCAGCAGGCTGCCGGCGAGGTAGGTGACGAAGATGGCGCCCAAGAGCGTCGGCGAAAACAGATAGGGCGGCGCCGCCAGATGGAAGTTCACATAGGTGAAGACCGCGGTGAAGTTGAACAGCACGCCGAAGCCGACCGCATAGACCGCCAGCAGTCGCGGGTTCATCAGGTGCGCGAGCATTTGCCGCGACGAAGCGAAGATGCCCTGCGAGCGCACGAAATGCCGCTCGCGCGGCAGCATGATCGCAACCGCGATCGCGACCGCGAGCGTCAGCAAGGCGTTGGCGGCGAAGCCGTCGCGCCAGCCCAGGAAATCGGTGACGAGGCCGGGGATGAAGCGGCCGCAAAATCCGCCTAAGCTCGATCCAGCGGTATAGAGCCCGGCGATCCGGGTCACCTCGCTGGGCGGCCATTCGTCGCCGATATAGGCGACGGTGACGGTGAAGATCGGCGGCACCAGCAGCCCCTGCACGAAGCGCCAGAACACGAGCTGCGGCACGCTCGTCGCCTGCGTCAGCATCAGCGTCGGCACCACGATGGCGAACATGGCGGCGATGATCAGGCGCTTGCGGCCGAGCACGTCGGCGAGCGCGCCGGTGAACGGCGCGGTGAGCGCGATCGCCGTGGTGGCGGCGGTGATCAGCGCGCTGATCTCGCCGGCGCTGACGTCGAATTCGCGCGCGAGCTCCGGCAAGAGGGCCTGCGGCGAATAGAGGTTGAGGAAAGTGGCGAAGCCCGCCGTGGGCACGGCAAGCGTGCGAGGTTCGAAGGCCATGCGGCATTATGGGCGAGGCGGCGCGCGAACGCACGCTCCTCTGCGTTTTCCGCATCGGTTCCTTGCGTTGACGGAGCGGATGAGTGGATCGAGAGTGAAGGCGGATGTTCACGCTCGCCGAGCTCGAGAACGTGCTGCCGCTGGTGCGCGCCAGCGTACCGCCGACCCTGCAATACGCATGGCCGCTGCTCAAGGCGCGCGCCGGCGTCGAGGTCGTGGTGAAGCACGAGAACCACACGCCGATCGGCGCCTTCAAGGTGCGTGGCGGCATCGTCTATTTCGACCGGCTCAGGCGCGAGCGGCCGCAGGTGCGCGGCATCGTCACCGCGACCCGCGGCAACCATGGCCAGTCATTGGCGTTTGCCGGAGCGCGCGCCGGCGTTGCCGTGACCATCGTGGTGCCGCACGGCAACTCGACGGAGAAAAACGCGGCGATGCGGGCGTTGGGCGCCGAGCTGATCGAGCACGGTCGCGACTTCGACGAGGCGAAGGAGGAAGCGGCGCGGATCGCGGCCGAACGCGGCCTCGAATACGCTCCCGCATTCCACCGCGATTTCGTCGTCGGGGTTGCGACCTACGCGTATGAGCTGTTCACCGCTTTCGGCGATCTCGATGCCGTCTATGTGCCGATCGGACTTGGCTCCGGCATCTGCGGAATGATCGGCACGCGCGATTTGCTTGGGCTCAACGCCAGGATCGTGGGCGTGGTCGCCGCGGCCGCGAATACTTATGGCCGCTCGCTCGCCGCGGGACGGATCGTGCCCACCGACTCGGCGCTTACCTTCGCCGACGGCATCGCGGTGCGCGCTCCCGATGCGACGGCGCTGGAATTCATTCGCCGCGGCGCCGATCGGATCGTCGAGGTGTCCGAGGACGAGATCGCCGAGGCGGTTCGCATCATCTACAGCGCCACCCACAGCTGTGCTGAGGGCGCCGGCGCCGCGGCGCTGGCGGCACTGATCAAGGAGCCTACGCGGCCGCATGGCGGCCGGGTCGCCGTCATCCTGAGCGGGCAGAACATCGATCGCGCCTGGATGCAGACCGTGCTGGCGGGCGGCACGCCCACGGCTTGCTGACGCAGCCGACGGGTCTGAAAGAGCGGCGCCGGGTAGGGCGGGTCAGAGCTGACGGATCGATGCGAAATCGAAATTCGAATCGGGGGGATTTTCGCCGACCCTGATCGTCGTGTTGTTCACGAAGCGATAGGGCGGCACCGGCAGATTGTAGGGCGCGGGCACGCCTGAGAACACGCGCCCCGCCGGATCGTATTTCGAGCCGTGGCAGGGGCAGAAATAGCCGCCAGGCCAATCGGGCGCCGGCGAGGTCGCGTTCGGTTGCGGATAGAACATCGGGATGCAGCCGAGATGCGTGCAGATGCCGACCAGGACGCCGAATTCCGGCTTGATCGAACGATGCCAGTTGGTGGCGTAGGGCGCCTGCTGCAGTTGCTGCGAATTCGGGTCGGCGAGCTCCGCCAGCAATGTCCGGCTCTGCAGGGTCTGCAAAATCTGCGGCGTGCGGTGGAAGACGAAGATCGGACGTTCGCGCCAGCGAACGACGACCTGCTGGCCCGGCGCGATCTTGCTGACGTCGAGATCGACCGGGCCGCCGGCCGCCAGCGTCGAGGCGTCGGGATTCATCTGGGCGACGAGCGGCACCAGGGCAGCCACCCCGCCGACGGCGGCGACCGTCGCCGTGGCGACGTAAAGGAAATCGCGGCGCGTCGATTCCCCTGGGTGTGTGCCGGCCGGCATGGTCGCTTCGCTGCTCGTCATGACTGCGCCTTTCTAGAGCATGATCCGGAAAAGTGGAAACCCGGTTTGCCGAAAAGATCATGCTCCAATAAGGAAAACTGGAGCGCAATCGATTCAACCTGAAGAGATCGCGCTCTAAGAGCCAACGGCCCCGCGCTTATATTGGCGCGGCGTTAGTCAATCAAGCGCCCTTCAGCGCCGCCCGCGCCAGCGCCAAAATGGATTCCGGCGTTCCCGAGGCGTCGACCGGCGTCCAGTCGAGCGGGCCGAGATCGTAACGCTCTTGCGCCCGCGCCACGGCCGCGTCGGCGTCGGAAGCGTCGCGTGCGCGCGCGCCGACGCGGGCGAGCCTGGTGTCGAGATCGGCGGTGAGGAACAGGCCGTGCATGGCAGTGGGGACGGATTTCGCCATGGCGGCGATGGCGGCGCGTTCGCCCGGATCGGCGAACACGGCATCGACAATGACCGAATGCCGCGCTGCAAGCACGCGACGCGCCTCCCCGGTCAGCGTCGCGTAGACGCGCGCGCCGACTTCGCCGGTGTAGGCGGCGGCAGGCAGCTTGTCCGTTTCGCCGACGCCGAACAGCGCCTTGCGCTCGACATCCGAGCGCAGGACGACCGCGCCGGGCATCGGCAAAAGCTCGGGCGCCAGCGCCCGCGCGAGCTTGGTCTTGCCGGTGCCGGAGAGGCCGCCGACGGCGACGAGTCGCGGCGCCGGCGGCGCGATCGCCTGCAGCGCGAAGGCGAAATAGGCGCGCGCCATACGCGCAATCCGCTCCTGCTCCGCCGCCTGCGCCCGCTCCATGCGCGCCGCCGTAACCTCGGCGCGGATCGCCGCGCGCAGCGAGAGAAACAACGGCAGCGCTGCCAGCTCCTCGAAATCTTCTTCGCGCCGCGTGTCGGCGAGGTAGCGGTTGAACACGATGTTTGCCGCCTGAGCCAGTCCGCGTTCCAAAAGGTCCATCAGCAGGAAGGCGAGGTCGTAGAAGACGTCGCCGGAAGCGATGATGTCGCTGAACTCGATGGCGTCGAAGAGAACCGGCTTGCCGTCGATCAGCACGATATTGCCGAGATGCAGATCGCCGTGGATGCGGCGGATGAAGCCGCGCCGGCCGCGCTCGCGCAGGAGCGGCACGATGCGCTCATAGGCGGCGCGGCTTCCTCGCGCGAGCGCATCGATCTTGGCCGCGGGGAATATCTCCGGGTGCTGCCGGAACGCCGCGGCATGTTCGCCGATATAGGCGCCAAGCGCCGCGATCCACGGTTCGGCCTTGACCGGCGGCGCTTTCGCGTGTGCCGCGGCCACGGCGTGGCCGAGCGCTTCCGCCAAGGCTTCGTCGATGTCGCCGACAACATGGTCGAGCGTGCGCTTCTCGTCGAAGCGCCGCATCTCCACCAACCATTCGACCGGCGTCCCCGCGCCGGCGATGGCAAGCCTGCCGGAGGCCTCGCGCGTGACCGGTACGACGCCGCGGTAGATTTCCGGCGCGAACGGCGCATTGACGGCAAGCTCCGCCGCCGCAGCCTCTTTGCGCTTGGCGAGCGTCGAATAGTCGAGAAAGGGAAAGCGCACGGCGCGCTTGAGCTTGAGCGCGCGGTCGCCGGCGAGAAACACCGAAGCCGCATGCGTATCGATGCGCTTCACCTTGTGCCCGCCATGGGATGCGGGATCGGCGAGAAAGGCCAGCACTTCGTCTTGGCTATCCATGGCGCGGTTCCTGCCGCCGAAATCTCTGTAGTGCAATTTCACTTTTGCACCTAATAGTGCGCTAATTCGGCAAACGCTCGAAGCGGCAGGGAGAAAATATCGATGCGCGGCAGGGACAATATGCGGACCGCCGCCGAGGTTCTGGTCGACCAGCTGCGCGTTCACGGCGTGCGCCACGTGTTCTGCGTGCCGGGCGAGAGTTATCTCGCCGTGCTCGACGCCTTCCACGACAGCGATCTTTCCGTCATCGTCTGCCGGCAGGAGGGCGGCGCCGCCATGATGGCCGAGGCGGTCGGCAAGGCGACCGGCCGGCCCGGCATCTGTTTCGTCACCCGCGGGCCGGGCGCCAGCAACGCCTCGCCGGGTATCCACATCGCGCGCCAGGATTCGACGCCGCTCGTCATGTTCGTCGGCCAGGTCGCGCGCGAGACACGCGAGCGCGAGGCGTTTCAGGAGCTCGATTTCCGCGCCGTGTTCGGCTCGATGACAAAATGGACGACAGAGATCGACGACCCGGCGCGCGTGCCGGAGATCGTCTCGCGCGCCTTCCACACCGCCGCCAACGGGCGGCCGGGGCCGGTCGTCGTCGGCTTGCCTGAGGACATGCAGACCGAGCGCGTCGCCGTCGACGATGCGCCCGCCTATTCGCCGGTCGAGACCTCGCCGGGCCCGGCGGAGATGGCGAAATTTTCGCAGCTTGTCGCCGGCGCGCGCACCGCGATCGTCATCCTTGGAGGCAGCCGCTGGTCGCAGGCGGCCTCCGACGCCGTGGCGCGCTTTGCGCAGAAATTCGCGTTGCCGGTCTGCACCACGTTCCGCCGCCTGCACCTCTTCGATGCGCTGCATCCCTGCTATGCCGGCGATCTCGGCATCGGTCCCAACCCGAAGCTCGTCGAACGCATCAGCTCAGCCGATCTCGTCATTCTCATCGGCGGGCGGATGGGGGAATTGCCGTCGCAGGGCTACACGCTGTTCGACATCCCGCGGCCGCAGATGAATTTCGTGCACGCGCATCCCGGCGCCGAGGAGCTTGGCCGCGTCTACAGCCCGCATCTGGCGATCCATTCAACGCCGACCGCCTTCGCCGCCGCGCTCGATCGTCTCGATCCGCCGCCGGCGCCGCATGGACAGGCCGCGGCCGCTCATGCCGATTATCTCGCTTGGACCGAGCGGCCGACCGAACAGCCAGGCGCGGTCAATCTCGGCGCGGTCATGGTGTGGCTGCGCGAAAATCTTCCCCCCGATGCCATCCTCTGCAACGGCGCCGGCAATTACGCGGCGTGGATTCATCGCTTCTTTCGTTTCCGCCGCTTCGGCCAGCATGTCGCCCCGGCCTCCGGCTCCATGGGTTACGGGGTGCCGGCTGCCGTCGCCATGAAGCGGCTCTATCCCGAACGCCCGGTGGTCTCGATCGCCGGCGACGGCGACTTCCTGATGAACGGTCAGGAATTCGCGACCGCCGTTCAGTACGGCCTGCCAATCGTCGTGCTCATCGCCGACAACGGCCTCTACGGCACTATTCGCATGCATCAGGAGCGCGAATATCCCGGTCGTATCGTTGCCACCGACCTGCGCAATCCGGATTTTTCCGCCTATGCCCGCGCCTTCGGCGGCTTCGGCGTCTCGGTCGAGCGCACCGAGGATTTTCCCGCGGCGTTCAAGGAGGCGCAAAGTTGCGGCAAGCCGGCCATCATCCGGCTCGTCATCGATCCCGAGGCGATCACGCCGGCGACCACGCTCGCCAAGATCCGCGCCAAATCGCTCGCCGAAAGACGCGAGTGATTTTCACCTTCGCGACGAAACCCAGCGGCTGGGCGAGGGCGACGGGCGCATGAATCCTGGTTCAGCTTTTGCTGGACCTCCACGCACGAATCTGCTTTGCGAGCAGCCCATGCCCTATCGTCGCACCGAGAATGTCGCCCGGCGCCTTGCCGCGCGCCATGACGCCATCATCGCTGCGGCGCGGCATGAGGCGAGCGAAGGCGGCATGGCGGCTGTGCAGATCGCGCCGGTCGCCGCCCGCGCCGGTATCGCCGCGGGAACGGTCTACCGCTACTTCCCAGCCAAGACCGATCTCGTCGCGGCGCTGCTTGCGGAGATTTCCGCGCGCGAGATCGGCGCGCTCGGCCGTGCCGCCGATGCCGCGCCCGGGCCGCTTTCGGCGCTTGCCGCGACGATCATCACCTTCGCCGCGCGCTCTCTCGGCAACCGCCGCCTCGCCTTCGCCGCGATCGCCGAGCCGGTCGATGCCGAGCTTGACGCCGCGCGGCTTGAATTTCGCCGCGCACTCGCCGCCGAATTTGCCGCGCGCATTGCCGCGGCCGTCGCCGGCGGCCGCTTGCCCGAGCAGGACACGACGCTCGCCGCGGCGGCGCTGGTCGGCTTTCTCGTCGAAGGGTTGATCGGTCCGCTCGCGCCCGACGCGTCGGGCCGCCAGCGCGAGGTGGTGCAATCGCTGGCGCTCGGCGCGCTGCGCGCGCTCGGCGTCGCCGATGCCCGCGCCCGCGGCCTCGTGGTGCAGACGAGAGTGCCGGCCGATGCCAGCGGCTCTTGGAGCGCGATCGCTTCCGATTGAAACGATCGCGCTCTGGTTTTTCGCGCTTTCAGCTGCCGGCGCCCGAGATCAGCGGACCAAACAGCTGCCAGGTGGTGCCGTCGAATTTTTCCAACTGCATCTGTTTGATCGGGGCGTAATCGTCGGCGCTGGTCGTGATCGACATGCCGGGCAGCTGCAGCGGGCCGTCCTTGATGTGGAGGCTTGCCGCCTGCTTCATCACGTTCTCGCGGGTGAGGTTGTCGCCGCACGCCCTCAGCACTTCGACCATCAGGTACGCCACG
This sequence comes from Xanthobacteraceae bacterium, assembly GCA_035319735.1. Taxonomy (GTDB): domain Bacteria; phylum Pseudomonadota; class Alphaproteobacteria; order Rhizobiales; family Xanthobacteraceae; genus BOG-931. The sequence goes on from DATHCD010000084.1 coordinate 25,647, forward strand.
CCGTAACCGTACGTGTTGTTGGTGTCGGTGAGACTGCCGGCCGGATAGTATTTCTTCATCCACGCCATCCATTCCTTCATGTCGGGCGCGTCCTGCCACTGCGGATCGGTCGGGTCCTTGCCGTATGATGCCGAGATGATGCCGAGGGCCTTCTCAGGTCCGGCGGGTTTCATCACCGCGCCGACCGAACTCGAGACGTTGGTCATGAAGTGCGTCGGGTGCCAGCCGATGTCGTAGACCTTGCGGATCGCCTGGGCGGCGAATTTGGGCACGGCGGCGGTCAAGAGAACGTCGGCGCCGCTGCCTTGCAGTGCCACGATCTGCGAATCGACCGTCGGGTCGGTGGTCTCGTAGGTCTGGGTCATCACGATCATCTTGTCGGCCTTGTCGCCGAGCGCTTCGCGCAGGCCGATGAGATAGTCCTTGCCGAAATCGTCGTTCTGATAGAGCACGGCGATCTTGGCGTTGGGCAGCTCCTTGAGAATGTAGCGGCCATAGACGCGTGCTTCGATGCGGTAGCTCGGCTGATAGCCCATGGTCCAGGGGAACTGCTTGGGGTCGTTCCATTTGTCGGCGCCGGTGGCGACAAACAGTTGCGGCACCTTGTTGTCGTTGAGATAGCCGCGGATCGCGGTGTTGGAAGGCGTGCCGAGCGGGTTGAACATCAGCAGCACCTGGTCTTCCTCGACCAGCTTGCGCACCTGCTCGACGGCTTTTGGCGGGCTGTAGCCGTCGTCACGGCTGATGAAGTTGATCTTGCGGCCATTGATGCCGCCGCGCTCGTTGATCATGGTGAAATAGGCGGCCTCGGCCTTGCCGATGGTCCCGTAAGCGGAAGCCGGGCCGCTATAGGGCATGGTGTTGCCGATCTTGATCTCGGTGTCGGTGACGCCCGGTCCGTACTGGCCCGCGGCCAGGGCCAGTCCGCCGACGAGGGCAAAACCGGCCGCCGACAGGGCGGTGGTGAAGGTACGCTGCATTTTCATGACGTTCTCCCTGCGCGTTCTTCAAGGCTTCCGTGCTCTTTACCGCTTTCACCGGGCGCTGGCAAAGCGGCCGCCCTGGCCGCGACGCTGCGGCGAGCAGGACGAGCGGCCGGCCGCCGGCCCGCCGCTCGCTTGATCGCAACGGTTCGAACCTCAGCTGCCGGCGCCGGAGATCACCTCGCCAAACAGCCGCCACGTCGTCCCGTCCCACTTCTCCAACTGCATCTGCTTGATCGGGGCGAAATCGTCGGCGCTGGTCGAGACGACGATGCCCGGCAGCAGCATCGGCAGCTTCTCGTCGTGAATGCCGGCCGCCTGCTTCATCAGGTTCTCGCGGGTGAGATTGTTGCCGGCCGCCTTGAGCACGCTGACCATGGTTTGCGATACCGTGTAGCCATAGACGTTGTTGCCGTCGGTGGTGCTGGCCGACGGATTGTATTTCTGCATCCAGGCCAACCAGTCTTTGTATTCGCTCGTGTTCTCCCATTGCGGGTCGGTCGGCTCTTTGATGTAGCCGGCCGAGATGATGCCGATGCCCTTCTCGGGGCCTGCGGGCTGCATCACCTGCTTGACCGAGATCGCCACGTTGCTGAGGAAGTGCGTCGGCTTCCAGCCGATGTCGTACACCTTGCGGATCGCCTGGGCGGCGAATTTGGGAATAGCCGCCGTTACCAGAACGTCGGCGCCGCTGCCCTGCAGCGCCACGATTTGCGAGTCGACCGTTGGGTCGGTGGTCTCGTAGGTCTTGGTGGCCACGATCATCATGTCGGCCTTGGCGCCGAGGCCTTCGCGCAAGCCGATCAGATAGTCCTTGCCGAAATCGTCGTTCTGATAGAGCAGGGCGATCTTGGCGTTGGGCAGCTCCTTGAGAATGTAGCGGGCGTAGATGCGCGCCTCGATCTGATAGCTGGGCTGCCAGCCGATCGTCCACGGATAGTGCTTGGGATCGTTCCATTTGGCGGCACCGGTGGCGACGAACATCTGCGGCACCTTGTGCTCGTTCAGGTAGTCGCGGATCGCGGAGTTGGGCGGCGTGCCGAGCGTCTGGAACAGCGCCAGTACCTGATCTTCTTCGACCAGCTTGCGCACCTGCTCGACGGTCTTCGGCGGGCTGTAGCCGTCGTCGCGGCTGATGAAGTTGATCTTGCGGCCGTTGACGCCGCCCTGCTCGTTGATCATGTCGAAGTAGGCGGTCTCCGCCTTGCCGATGACGCCATAGGCCGAGGCCGGCCCGCTATAGGGCATGGTGTTGCCGAGTTTGATCTCGGTATCGCTGGCGCCGGGTCCGTACTCGCCCGCGGCGAGAGCCAATCCGCCGGCGAGAACGACGCTCGCCGCCGCAAGGCCGATCACACTCCCTCGTTTCATTGTCATGGTGTTATCCTCCGTTCGCAGTCTTCCTCACTTCCACCTAACGCCGGCCGATGCAGAAAGTGCCGCATCGACCGCGCAAGCCAAGGTCCGAGCGTGCCGACGACGCCGCGCGGCATCGCATACATGAACAAGAGCATCGCCACCCCATAGAGCGCCCATGGCGCGGCGTCGGAAATGTCGTTGGCGAGATTGGGCACGAATTCGATGAAAAAGCCGCCGATGATCGCGCCGCTGATGGTGGCGATGCCGCCGATCGCGGAGCCCACCAGGAACGACAGCGACAAAAACAGAGTAAAGCTCTCGGGCGCGACAAAGCCGACGACGAAGGCGGACAGCGCGCCGGCGACGCCGGTGAACAGCGTCGAGGTGCCGAAGGCGAGCGTCTTGTAGCGGGCGTTGTCGATGCCCATGGCGGCGGCGGCGATCGGATGGTCGCGAATCGCCACCAAGGCCCGGCCAGTGCGCCCATTGAGCATGTTGGCGGCGACGCGTATCGCCAGCAACAGGACCGCGAGAGCGACAAAATAGAGCCAGCGGTCGCGGTCGATGCCGAGCAGCGGCGGCGGCGACGGCTTGACCAGATTGATGCCCTGCTGGCCCCCGGTCCAATTGTCGAAATATTTCAGCACTTGCGGCGTGGCGACCGCCATCGCCAGAGTGACCAGCGCAAGATAAGGCCCCTCGAAGCGCAACGCCGGCAGCCCGAACAGCACGCCGAGCACGAAGCAAATCAAGGCCGCCGGCGGCAGCGTCGCCCAGTAGGGCACGCCGTAGTCGTGCATCAGGATGGCGGCGGTATAGGCGCCGACGGCGAAGAAACCGCCGTGGCCGAGCGAGATCTGCCCATTATAGCCGGTGAGGATATTCAGCCCGAGCACGGCAATAGTGTAGATGATCACCATCGTCAGCTCGAACACGTGATAGCTGCTGATGGCGAAGGGCAGCGCGGCCGCGACCGCAATCAGCGCCAGCGTGCCGATCCATCGCCAGGCGTCGAGGCTCAACCCGCCATATTGGCTGGCCGCGAGCTTATCCGCAGCGGTGACGGTGAAACCTTTGCTCATCGTCACACCCGCTGCACGATCGCGGTGCCGAACAGCCCGTGCGGCCTGAACACCAGCACGAGGATGATCAACGCCAGCGCCACCGTCAGCTTGAGCTGCGTCGGGATGAGATAAGTGCCGACCAGATTTTCGGTAACGCCGACGATCGCGCCGCCGACGAGGGCACCAACCGGGCTGGAAATTCCGCCGAGCAACGCGCCGGCAAAGGCATAGAGCAGCACGCCGGCCATCATGTAGGGATCGAGAAACAGGACCGGCGCGACCATGATGCCGGCGGTCGCGCCGATCGCCGCGGCCAAGCCCCAGCCGATCGCCAGCATGCGCCCCACCGGGATGCCGCAGAGCCGCGCCGATTCCGGATTTTGCGCCGCGGCGCGCATCGCCAATCCGGTCTTGGTGAAACGGAAGAACGAGAACAGGAGCAGCAGCATGAGGAGCGTCACGCCGATCACGCCCAGCTCCTGCGTGGTGATCAACGCGCCGAGCACCGGGCGGTCGGGGAACGGGCTCGGGAAATCCTGCACCGTGTAGGTATAGATCCAGCCCGCCAGCGAATTGAAGATCAGCACCAGCGCGATGGTGACGATGACTGCGGCAAGCACCGGGGCGTTCTCGACCGGCCGGATGATCACCCGTTCGATCGCCATGCCGCCGAGAAACGACACGATCAGGGTGAGCAAGAACGCCGCCCAGAAAGGCAAACCGGCATTGACCAGGCTCCAGGCGATATAGGTGGAGAACATCGCCATCTCGCCCTGCGCGAAGTTCACTAGCTCGGTGGCCCGGTAGATCATCACCAGGGCGAGCGCGAGGCTGGCGTAGATGGCGCCGGCGGCGAGGCCCGAGAAGATCTGCTGCAACAATCCGTGCATGCGAAGCCCATCAATAGCCGAGATAGGAACGGCGAATCTGCGGATCGTCGGCGAGCGCCTTGGCGCTCCCCGAGGCGACGACGCAGCCGGTTTCCAGGAGGTAGGCGTGATCGGCCAGTTCCAGCGCCAGGCTTGCGTTCTGCTCTACGAGGAGCACGCTGACGTGCTCCTCGCGTCGGATCCGGTCGACGATCGAGAAGATGGCTTCGACGAGCTGCGGCGCCAGGCCGAATGACGGTTCGTCGAGGATCAAAAGCCGCGGACCCATCATCAGCGCGCGTGCAATCGCCAGCATCTGTTGCTCGCCGCCGGAGAGCGCCCCCGCTTGTTGCTGCCGGCGCGCGGAGAGGATCGGAAAATATCCGTACATGCGCTGGATGCCGGCGTGCGGGCGGCCGGGTTGCGTATAGGCGCCAAGGCGCAGGTTTTCCTCGACCGTCAGTCCGACAAAGGTCCCACGCCCTTCCGGCACATGGGCGACGCCCAGCGCCGTGATTTGTTCCGTCGTGCGGCGCTGCAGCGGCTCGCCCGCGAACAGGATTTCGCCGCTGCGGCGTACCATGCCGCAGATGGCGCGCAGCGTCGTCGTCTTGCCCGCGCCATTGGCGCCGAGCAGCACGGTCATGCCGCCTTCCTCAACCGCGACGTCGATGCCGTGGACGACCTCCGATTGGCCGTAGAAGGCCTTGACACCGCGCAGCTCGAGGATCGGCGCCATCAGTGTCGTTTCCCCAGATAGGCCTCGGCGACGGCGGGATTGCCGCGAACTTCGTCGGGGGTTCCGTCGGCGATCACGCGGCCGAAATTGAGCACCACGACCTGATCCGACAGGCTCATCACCAGGCCCATATGATGCTCGACCAGGAGCACGGCGATGTCGAACCGATCGCGGACCGAGCGGATCAAGGCGCCGAGCTCCGCCACTTCCTCGTGATTGAGTCCGCCGGCGGGTTCGTCGAGCAGCACCAGCTGCGGCTCGCCGGCGAGCGCGCGCGCCAACTCGACCCGTTTGCGCTCGACCACCGACAGCGTCGCGGCCGGCCGCTCGACGAGGTTCTCGACGCCGACGAAGGCCAGCATGGCCCGCGCGCTACGGTCGAGATCGAGCTCCTCGCGCCTGCCGGAGGGCAGCGTTATCGCATCCGTCAGCGGGCCGTTGCGGCCGCGCGCATGCGCGCCGACCTTGACGTTTTCGAGGACCGACATCGAGGCAAACAAGGCGGGGCTCTGGAAGGTGCGGCCGACGCCGAGTGCCGCCATGTCCGCCGGCGCGCAGCGTTGCAGGGACCGGCCGTTTAGCCGGATGTCGCCGCGGTCCGGCCGATAGAGCCTGCTCAGGCAATTGAACAGGGTGGTCTTGCCGGCGCCATTGGGGCCGATCAATCCCACGATCCGGCCTTTGCCGACCGAGAACGTCACCCCGTCGAGCGCGACGATGCCGCCGAAGCGCATGGTCACGCCCGCGATCTCCAGCAATGGAGCGGAGGAATCTTTGCGGTCCGCCGCCAAATTTGACGGGAATTCGGTCATGCGGGCCGAACCGCCATTTGGACCCGTCCTCCCCGGCTGCGCTCGTTGACATTCCCACGCCTGCCGGCGCGGCACTCGGTCGGCCTTCCGCGAGCCGTTACCCATCCGAAGGGGTGGGGCGGCGAAGATGACACGCGGAATAATCGCGCGTCAACGACGCCCCTCATGACATTTTTGTCAGGTCACGACCGGCGGGTTCGTACGTGCGAGCTTCGCGCGCCGAACGCGCTCGGCCCGGGCGGCGGGAACAGTCCGAAGCGATGTTAACGATCCTAATCGAATCCGGCTCTGATCCGAATCTGAAAACCTCAGTGCGACATCAGCACCGGGGCCGTCATCGAGCGCAGAATGCTGCGGGTCGCGCCGCCGAGCACGAATTCGCGCAGGCGGGAATGGCCGTAGCCGCCCATCACGATGAAGTCGGTGCCGGCGTCCGCGGCGTGCGAAAGCAACACGTCGGCGACTTCGATATCGCCCATGATGGTGCGCTTGACTTCCACCTTGAGCGCGTGACGGGCGAGGTGCTGGCCGATGTCGGCACCCTCGATCTCGTCCTCTTTGCCGCGTTCATTGGCGACGATGACGATTTCGACGCGCCCCGCCCGCTCCAGGAACGGCATCGCATCGGCGATCGCCCGTGCGGCCGCGCGGCTGCCGTCCCAGCACACCATGACGCGGTCGAGCTTGAGCGGCGCTTTCTGGATGTAGGGCACGACGATCAGCGGTCGGCCCGAATCGAACAACGCGGCTTCGACGATCATTTCCTCGACTGCGGCGGTCTCGGGCTCGGCCTGTCCGACGACGCCGAGATCGAAGCGCCGCGCGATGCGCCCGAACTGCTCGCCCGCGCCGGCGACGCTCGTGCTCAGCGTGAGCGATTCGACTGACACGCCGGCGCGCGTGGCGGCCTGAGTGAAGCGGTCGATCGCGGCCTTCGACGCGGCTGTGCTTTCCCGCTGCTGAACGGCGATCACGTCCGCGGGGATGTAGCCCGCGCCCGACAGCGGAACGATCGGATCGTAGAAGAAGGCGATCCCGGCGATGTGCGCGTTGAACGCAGCGGCAACCGAGACGGCATAGTCCGCGGCGAAGCTTGCGCGTTCACCCAGGCCAAGATTGACGACAATATCTTTGATCACGGCAGCGGCTCCTTAAGTCGGCGGCGTGGGGGATCGATATTATCGCATTTTCGGCGCCGGCGGTGTTTGCGCAAGATCAAGGGAATCGGCGCGCATCGGGCCATTTCGCTGGCGCTCTCGGCCGCCAATTGCTTGATGTAAGCCCGCTGCGGGCGTCGCGGCGACCGCCGGCTATTCAGCGATATTGAAGTGCTTGAGCGCCTGGTTGAACTGCTCCAGCCTTTCGGGATTGTCGGCAAGCGCTTGGCGAGCGTCGGCGATCGCCGCCGTCGCCTTGTCCTTTGCGCCAAGCGCCGTATAGGAGCGCACCAGCATCAGCCAGCCTTCCGGATTCGATCCCGATTTCTTCAGGCGCTCGGCGAGCCGCTCGACCATGCTGTCCATCGACGCGCCCTGCGCGTGATCGGCCGGAGCGGCATCGCTCGCCGCTTGCGCAGCTTTGGGACCGGTCGCGGGAACAGGCGTCGCCTGAATGGCCGCGGGGCTCGTCGTGTCGAGTTCCTTAAGTGCCGACTCGAGTTTTTCCAGCTTGTCGGCGTCGCCGGCGATTGCCTGTCGGGCGTCGGCAGCGGCGGCGCGCGCCTTCTCGGCCTGGCCGAGAACCTTATAGGAGCGCACCAGCTGCACCCAGCCTTCGACATTCGACCCGTCCTGCTTCAATCGCGCCGCCAGGCGCTCGACCATGCCGTTGATGTCCGCCGCCTGATGCTCGGGCGGGTTGGCGGCGTCGGCGACCTGCGCGGCGCTCGGACCAGGCGCGGGAGTCTCGGCATTGGTTGTCTCGAGTTCCTTGAGCGCCGCGTCGAGCCGTTGCAGCTTGTCGGCATCGCCGGCGAGCGCGTGGCGGGCGTCGGCGGCCGCGCTGCGCGCCTTCTCCGCATCGCCGAGAACTTTGTAGGCGCGCACCAGCCGCACCCAACCGTCGGGATCGGATCCGTCCTCTTTGAGCCGCACGGCGAGCCGCTCGACCATGCTCTTGATCGTCGCCGCTTGTTGCTCGGGCGGCTCTTGCGCGGCGGCCGCCATCTGCGTCGCGCTCGGTGCCGACGGTGCGGCAGCCGACGCGCCCGCGACAGCGGAAAGCGCATCACGCACGTCGCCGACCTGCATCCGGCTCGCCGCCCCCGGCTGCGTCTCCGCTCGGGCCAGCGAATCGCGCACCGTCTTGATCCAAGGCGCGCCTTCGGGCGCCTGCGTAAGGAGGTCGCGCCAAATCCTCGCGGCCTTCTCCGGCTGGCCATCCTGCTCGGCGGCGAGTCCCAAATAGTAGCGGGCGGTGACCAGCGTTTCGTCGAGCGTCATGGCGCGAACGAACGCGGCCTTCGCCTCCGCGGTCACGATGCCATTCGCCTCCGCCATCAGCGCCTCGCCGAGATTGGCGTCGCGTTCGGCGCTCTCGCCGAGAAGCCGCAGGGCGTTGCGCCAGGCGGTCACCGCGTCCGAGTAGCGGTCGAGGCGCATATAGACCGGCGCCAAGACCTCCCAACCATTGCCGTCGTTCGGATTGCGCTCGAGATGCGCCTCGGCCTGAGCAATCAGGTTTGCGATGGACTGCGGCGGGCCCGCGGTGCCGCGTTGCGCGATTGCCTGCGCGGACGCGAGTTCCGGAGATCCAAGCCAAAGGTAAAGCCCGCCGGCGCCGAGCGGGATCAACAGCACTGCCGCCAGCGCCACGGCGCGTCGCCGCCGCGCCCCTGACGTCGCCTCGTCGGCCGGCAGCGCCGATTTTGCGTCATCGGCCGCGGCAATCAGGCGCCGGGAGATTTCCACGCGCGCCGCCTCGGCCTCGGACTTGCCGATGAGTCCGGCCTTCAGGTCGCGGTCGACCTCGTCGAGCTGATCGCGATAGACGGCGACGTCGCTCCCCGAGGACGCCGCGCCGGCACGGCGGGCGAGCGGCCAGAGCACCGCAATTACCGCAGCCACCGTCATCGCTGCCAAGGTCAACCAAAGGATCATGGGAACACTCTACCTAAGTCTAAGGCGCGCGAACCGGCGTTTTCCCGGCAGGGCCCGTGGGAGGGGGGACGCGCACCGTGATGGCGCGCGATTGTGGCGTCTTAGCTGCCGCCATCGGCACGAGGGTTTTGCTGCACCATCTTCGATTCATTGGGCTTTCGCCGGGGCGGGAACGTAGGATGACCCATTCAGCTCTACTTCACTTTGGCAAGCGCGCTCAAGTCGCGGCGGCTGTCATCGTCTTGTTGAGCGGTTGTCTTTTGTTGGACCTAAACGCGGGCGCGAAATGCGCGGCCGACATGCGGCGCGGCATTGATCTAAATCAATGTGACTCATCGTTTTTTTGATCGTGCGCCGTCGATACGTGACAATTTCGCAACAGCAAAAATCTTTGCATCGCGAACACACGGCTTGTTGGACTTGTCGGCTTGACAACAAAGAGATTCCAGCGGCAAGTTGACGCATACCCCCGAAAAACATGAGCGGGACAGGCCGCGGCGCGCAGTTACGTGGGCAGGGATGCCAGTTTGCATTCGCTTTGCATTGGCAATTTGTGCCTGAGGTGACGGTTGCGTGAGCAGCAGTGCCTGAGTGGCATCTGTATGAACAAGCTTTGTCGTCTGGGCTGTGAAGGCGTGCTCACCGCGGTGTACGGAAGCAAGTCGCGGGGCAAGCTTTGGTCGGTGATCCGCAGTTGCGCTCTGCCGCTTTTGATCGGCGGCGCAATTCTCGGTTCGGGGCAATCCTCGACAGCGCAAACCGCTGCAGTTCCTGACAGTACGCTCGCCAATCTGGCGGCCTACGTGCAGGGGCTTGATGCCGCACGCCCGCAGGCGGCACAGCCGGACGACGGCATACTTGCCGATCTGCGCGCCTACACCGGGCAAATTTCCGGCGATCAGCCGCAATCGATCAAGGATCAGCCGAGGCTTGCTCAAGCCGACAGCCTTTTCGACGCATTGCGCCAGTCGGGGCAGGGCGCGCCGCCGCCGGCTGCGCCCCCGCCGCCGGCTAAAACAAAAGGCGCGACGGTCAAGGCGCCGATGGCGGTAGAGGCGACTTACGTCGGATCAAAAGTCTGTCTCGGCTGCCACGCCGGGATGGTCGGCCAGTTCGGCTACACGCTGATGGGCCGGCTCATGAAGCAGGGCAAGATGGAATGCGAAACCTGCCATGGCCCGGGCTCGGCGCACGCCAAGGCCGGCGGCGGCCGCGGCGTCGGCGGCATCATTTCCTACCGCGCGAATGACGACAGCCGCACCGCGGAAGAGAACAACGCCATCTGTCTCGGCTGTCACGAGCGCGGCGAGAGAGCCTATTGGAACGGCAGCGTGCACGAAGAGCGCGGCGTCGCCTGCACCAATTGCCACACGATCATGAAGGCGGTGTCGGCGCAGTTCCAGCTGAAGACCGCGTTCCAGCCGGACACCTGCTTCCAGTGCCACAAGGATCGGCGCGCGCAGATGTACCGGCCGTCGCACATGCCGATGCGCGAGGGCAAGATCGTCTGCTCGGATTGCCACAATCCGCACGGCAGCGTGACCGAGTCGCTGATCAGGCAGGATTCGATCAACGACAATTGCTACAAGTGTCACGCCGAAAAGCGCGGTCCGTTCCTGTTCGAGCATGCGCCGGTGCGCGAGAACTGCTTGAACTGCCACGATGCGCACGGCTCGATCAACGAATACTCGCTGAAGATGTCGCGCCCGCGGCTGTGCTTCGAGTGCCACTCGATCGGCCACGGGGAAACGACTGGACCCAATTCAAACTTCACGATGGGCCGCGCCTGCCAGAACTGCCACACCATGATCCATGGCAGCAACAGTCCGGCCGGCGGAGCGCTGCAGCGATGAGTTGAAACAGGCGATAGCGTCAACGGGCAACAGTCATCTGTTTGGGCGGAGTCGGGGCAATGTCATACAAGAAAATCGGCCTAGTTCGAGCCTGCGTGTTCGGCGCAGTGTTGGGCGGAGCGGCGTTCCTTTCACCTAGCGCCTTTGCTCAAGTCGCCGACGAAATCGGCAAAGGCCCCGGATGCTGCCAGGGGGGCGGGGCGAGCGGGGCCAATGCGTGGGCTACCGGATTGTCCACCTCCGCGGCGTGGCCGGCCGATCCCGGGATGACGGCGATCTACAGCGCGCCGCCCGGCATGCCGACCAAGGCGCCGCCGGCGCCGCCGCCGGCGACCTGGTGGACGCACGGCGAGCTCGAAGTCGGCGGCCGCGACTTCCTGAACAATCCCGACAAGAGCGGCTCGCTCTGGGGCGACAATGTTCCCGGTAGTGCCCTTCCCGGCGGCTACGGTTATCTCGGCCAGCACAGTCTGGCGAAATACTACGAGTACAGCACCGTCGCGCCGGGCGCCTTCGGCGGCACCCATGCTGCCACCGGCACCACCGACGGGCTCTACCAGATCGATCTGTGGGCCAACAACATCGGCGCGTATGTTCCCAACAATGGCGGCTCGTATTTTGATGGCTTCAGCGATCAGTCCTATTTGCTGACCGCGTCGAAAGTCGGCGAGCACTATTTCTGGGCGAGCTGGGATATGACGCCGCACGTCTACAGCACCAGCGCGATGACTCCCTTTGGCGGAGTTGGAACCAGCAGTCTGACATGGTTGGGGGGAAGTACCGCTCTGCCGAGTGCAACCGGTTATCATGCCACCGGAGTACCATGCACGACCCAGATAGGGTCAGTCACCGGCTGCCCAATCACGACGCCGGCTTTCACTACGGCCGGCATTGCTCCCCTTCTGCAGCCGATCGACCTTGGCATCCAGCGCAACACCGCGGCCGTCGGCTACCGCGCGGTCGATCAATGGACCGCCTGGGAGTTCGGCGCCGACTACGCCTACATGACGCGCAAGGGCACGCAGCCTGCCGGCATAGTTGAATTGGCCGGCTTTATGCCTACCAACGTACCGGCGCCGGTCGACGACAGCACGCAGAATTTCGCCGCCAATGGCGAATATCTCGGCGTCTCGCCATGGGGCCAGAAGTTCACCTTCAAGGTCGCCTATAACGGCTCGCTCTATCGGGACAATATCGACGGCTACACGGTGCAAAATCCGTTTTTCCCGACCGGGGCCAGTGCGCCTTTTGGAAATCTACTGACTGGAATATGCTATACTTCACCTTATAAAACGTATAATGCCACCACCGCTGCGATAAGTGCCACTTACAGTGGCCCAACGGCCAATTGCGGCGGCGCGCAGCTGTCCACGTGGCCAAGCAACGCGGCGAATGGCTTCAGCGAAACGACGACGGCGGATCTGCCCTGGAACAGCCACTACGCCGGCACCACCAGCTACGTCATGATGACGCAGAATCAGCAATTCCTGCCGATGACGAATAACCCGAACGCCGCAATAAGCCCGAACGGCTATCCCTGGAACACGGTCGGCGCCCTGCCGATGCAGAGCCTCGGCGGCAACATCGAAACGATCCTGAGCAACAACGTCCTCACCACCAAGCTCACGCAGGATCTGACCTCGAAGCTGACTTACCGCTTTTACGACTTCGACAACCAGACGCCGCGGATCATCTTCCCGTGCTGGATCTCCTACGACGGCACCGGTATTTCATACAACGCTACAACAGGCGCGCACAGCACGACGTCTTGCCTGACAGCCGGGGCGGGCTTTGGGAGCGGCTATGAAAACACGCTTTCCAGCCTGTCGATCAGCTACATCAAGCAGGATGCCACGGCCGAGCTGAACTGGCGGCCGTGGAAAGAATGGAACGTCAATGTCGGCGGCGGCTGGGAGCGCTATGATTACACTGAAGCCGACGCCGGCTACACCAACGAATATTCAGTAAAAGGGTCCGTTGACTACAAGCCGTTCAGCTGGTTGACGGCGCGCGCGAGCGGCTACTATTCCGACCGGATCGCGGGAAACTACAACTACCTCACCAACGTGGTTCCCAATCAATACCCCATCCTGCCGGCCTTCACGCCGCAATGCGCGGCCTACACCCCGAGCTGCGGCAGTTGGGTTTATTCCTCGGCCTATCAGCAGTTCATGTACGACAATCGGCAGCGGACGAAGGCGGACGTCCTGCTCGATGTCGTGGTGTTTCCTGGCGTCACCGTCACGCCGACCTTCAAATACAAGGATGATTATTATCCGCTCAATACCGCCACCGGCGCACCAGCAGGTTCGCTTGCCGAAGGTTTAAGCGACCAAAGGATGATCAGCGGCGGGGCCGATCTGGTCTGGGCAATCACGCCCAACCTTTCGGTCGTGGCGACCTACTACTACGAATACTATCATCAAAACCTGTATAGTGGCACGGGCACTGGCGCGCCAACCTTAGTACTCCCCCCCGGGGTGGCTTGTAGTAGCCCCCCCTTGCCCGCCGGCACGCAGTGTCTGGTCACGACCATCGACAATGAGTACGTGAATACGGTGACGGTCGGTGCGAGGTGGGCGGCGATCCCGAACGCCCTCGACCTCGACGTGCGCTACACCCTCTCCGACGGTCTCGATCGGCAGTTCTGCTCGCAATGTAGCCCCGGTCCGCAGTTCCCGGACGACAAGACGTTGTTCCAGCGTCTGGACGCAACGGCGACGTACAAGTTCGACCAGAGCTGGGCGCGCTCAGTGGGCTTCAGCGGCGACATCCTGGCCAGGCTCCGTTACACCTGGGAGCGCAATGCGGTCGCCAACTGGCAGAACGATACGCTTGCGCCGTTCACCGACATTGCGGGCCTGACCAACGCAATATGGATGGCCTACGACAACCCGAACTACAATGTGCAGATGCTCGCCGCGTCGCTGGTCTTCAGGTGGTAGCGGCGCAGCGCAACTGCACAGGCTAAAAGCGACGCAACATCCTCCCCGCTTCCGCGGGGAGGATGTTTGCTTTTGCACCACCGCTTACTTCATCCTCCCCCGCATTGCGGGGGAGGGGGATCATGCGCAGCATGGTGGAGGGGGCGTGGGTGCAACAAACAAACATCCGTTTCGCTCGGTCGAATTTTGGCGTGGGAAGCCGCCGATGCCCCCTCCGGCTCGCTTCGCTCGCCACCTCCCCCGCTGCGCGGGGAGGATGTTTGCTTTTCCAGCAGCGCTCGCGCATACCGGCTCCGCGCATCGCCCCGCTCGGCTTGCGACCGAATAGATCGCGCGTTATCGTCGTAGCGGGCAAAAAGGCCGTTGTCGCGTGCGTTTACCGGCTGTCGCATTGATATTTGCAATAGTGGCCGGCTGTTCGGGCAGCCATACCGAACAAATAAAGACCATGCTGAACGGCTATATCGCGCATCCCGTATCCGACGTGGCGCGGCGCTTCGGGCCTCCCGCCAGTTCTTCCGATGCAGGCGATGGAAAGACAACGTTTCAATGGATGCTGTACGGCATAGGGCAGCCGTCAGGCTTCGCCAGCAGCGGCGGGTCGCTGCTCTATTCCGCCTCGCAGGCTTATCAGACCGAATGCCGGCTCTTGATCATCGCCGCGCCGTCGGTGGAGAACGCCCCGCCGACCGAATTGGAAAATTGGATCGTGCAGGGATGGCAAGCCAACGGTAACGGCTGCATGTAGGTGAATCGGCGCCGGCCCGATGGTAGACGCGCGACTGCGGTTAGGCACGCGGACAGCATGCCCCGTTAGAACGACGCGAAAAATCGCGGAAGAACGAGGCGAAGAACGCGGATGCCGGATCGCGACGCGGGGGCCAGCGGGGACGTCGCGGTTTGGCTAGAACTTGTGACCGTGCAGCTGGAATTTCAATCCAACGTTGTTGAGTTTGCCGCCGCCGGCCGGATTCACGTGACACCCGCCGCAAGGCATATGGTTGATCTCCGCCCACTGGGCCGTGGCCGCGGCCTGTCGCGGCGCGACGACGAGCATCGCGGCGGCAAACAGCAATGTGGCGACGCTGCCGCCAGCTATCACAGCGAGAACCGCAGCCGGTTTCAACCCTTTCGCGATCTTGCGCATTTCAGAAGCCCCTCATTGATCTGCCCGATACAATTCACTTTTCCATCTCACCACCAAAATGGCTTTGGCGCAATCCGTCATAAGATGAACCACTCAAATTCCGGCCTCCGAGCCACGCGCTCCGCTCATAACCATCCCCGCGAAGTGCGGGCGAAGGACCGCGCGCAGCGCGGTGGTGGGGGCCGCGAGCGCGGAGTTCCAAGTCGCGACAGCACAGTTGAAACTGCGGTTTTGATAGCGTATACGGAGCTCGCCCCCGCCCCGCCGGTTCCCGAACCAAACTCCCCTCACGAGTCAGCGGATAGGCCGTTCACAGCATGGGCGTACGCAGCTTGGCGATCCTCGTTCTCGCGGCGGCGCTCGGCATTTCGGGAGCGCGCGCGCAGCAACCGGCGGCGCAGCCCGCCGAACAGCCGGCAAACAAGATACCGAGCGAGGTCTGCCTCGGCTGTCACGGCATCCAGGGCTTCGGCGTGCCCGGCACCGACGGCAAGATGCGCTCGCTCTTCATCGACTCGCGCAAATTCCTCAACAGCGTGCACGGGGTTCGGGCCTGCGTCGACTGTCATCAGCAGATCACCAAGGTCCCGCACCAGAAACTCGAGCGCGTCAAGGTCGGGTGCATCAGCTGCCACGAGGACATGTACGCGGACGCCCTGTTCCAGAACAAGCCGGAGCGGATCGCCGAACTGGGCATGGTGGTCGGGCGCATCGAGAGCTTCCTGAAATCGGTGCACGCCAGACCGAACAAGGAGGATCAATCAACCACCAACGCCACCTGCTACAACTGTCACGACGCGCATTACGTCTATCCCATCGGCACCCCGACCTGGTCGGAGTGGCGCCTCGGCCTGCCGCACAAATGCGGAGCGTGCCACACCCAGGAATTCGCCGAATATGCCAGCTCGATCCACGGCCGGCAGGTGCTACTCGACTACAATCCGGCGGCGGCGACCTGCGCCGATTGCCACACCAGCCACGACATCGCGTCCACGGCGCTGCCGTCAACGCTGCTCACGATCACGCAGAACTGCGGCAATTGCCACCAGGAGAATCTGAAAAGCTACCTGGAAACCTATCACGGCCAGGTCAACAAGCTGGGCTACGCCTACACCGCAAAGTGCTTCGACTGCCACGGCAACCACAACATCCAGCGGGTCAACGATCCGGGCTCGAAGGTCAGTCCGGCCAACCGCCTGATGACCTGCCGGCAATGTCATGCCGACGCGACGCCGGGCTTCGTAACGTTCCAGCCGCACGCCTCGACCCACGACTTCGCCCGCTACCCCTATGTTTGGATCGCGTCGAAATTCATGCTGCTGCTGCTCGCCGGCACGCTGTCATTCTTCTGGCTGCATTCGGCGCTGTGGTGGTTGCGCGAATACCGCGAGCTGCGGGAGAAGAAAACGACGACGCGTGTGCGCACCGAGGGACTGGTCGACGGCGGCAAGATCCAATATTACCGGCGCTGGCCGGCGGCGTGGCGGCTCGCGCACCTCGCCTTCGCCATCACGCTGATGATGCTCGTCTTCACCGGGATGACGTTGTTCTACGCCGACAGCACCTGGGCGCCCTTGGTGCAGGGCGTGTTCGGCGGGCCGCGGATCACCGGCACCGTGCATCGCGTCTTCGCGGTGGTGTTCGTGGCGATTTTCGTCGGCCATCTCGTCTACGTGGCGTCGCGCATCGCCAGGAACTTGCGCACGTTCGATTGGCTGGGGTCGACATCCTTGATCCCCAACCTGGATGACATCGTGGACATCTTCCGCATGTTCCAATGGTTCTTCGGGCTCGGGTCGAAACCGCAATTCGACAAATGGACCTATTGGGAGAAGTTCGACTATTGGGCGCCGTTCTGGGGCGTCACCATCATCGGCGTCAGCGGCGCCATGCTCTGGTTCAAGACCTTGACGGCATCGATCCTGCCCGGCTGGGTCTTCAACATCGCCATGATCTTCCACGGCGAAGAAGCGTTCCTTGCCGCCGGCTTCCTGTTCACGGTGCACTTCTTCAACAACCACTGGCGGCCGGAGAACTTCCCGCTCGACATTCTGATGTTCACCGGCTCGATGCCGCTGGATAAGTTCCGGCGCGAGCACACGCTCGAATACAACCGGCTGGTCAAGAGCGGTGAACTGAACAAGCATCTGGTCGAGGCGCCGTCGCCGCCGATGAAGCTCGGTTCCCAGATCGTCGGCTTCGCGCTGATAGCCGCCGGCTTGATCCTCTTGATCTTCATCTTGTCCGGTTTCATTCGGAGTTTGATGGCATGACCGATCGACCATCGCGGCTTCGTTGTTTGCTGCCGGCACTGATCGCGCTGGCGATCGGACTCGTCGGCTGCTCGAAGAACGACTCGGAAAAGGGCCAGGCCGAAAAGCAACCCGCCGTCGACATCGCGGTCGGCAAGTCGATCGCCGAGCGGCAATGCAGCCGGTGTCACGGCCTCGACGGCAGGGGCACGGGTCCGGCGATCCCGACGCTCGCCGGCCAGCCCGAGGCTTTTCTGCTCGCCGCGATTGCGGAGTACAAGGACGGACGCCGCAACCATGCGGCGCTTCGCTCGATCGTCGAAGGTTTGAGCGACGCGGATACCCGCAACGTGGCCGCTTATTTCGCCAGCCTGCCGCCGATCGATGCGGCTTCCCGCCAATACGTCCAGCTCTTTTCTCCGTATGAGACCGGCAAGAAGCTCGCCGGCGCCTGCGGCCAATGCCACGGCCCGGACGGCAACACCAAGACGCCGGGAACGCCGAGCCTGGCCGGCCAGCAGCCGCGCTATTTCATCACCGCCGTCCACGAATATCTGAACGGAACGCGCGCCACCTCGCCGATGCACATGCTGGTGCGCGACATGCGTGCCGTGGACGTGGACAGCCTAGCGCAATACTTCGCCTCACAGACCCCGGCGCAGCGCCCGCCGGCGGATTTCGGCAACCCCGCGGCCGGCGAGCGGCACACGGTGCTGTGCACGGGCTGTCACGGCCTGCACGGGGTCAGCGACGACCCGGCGACGCCGAATCTGGCAGGCCAGGACCCCCAGTACCTGGTGGCCGCGACCAAGGCCTTTCGCAACGCGCGCAAGTACGAGCCGATGATCCGCGTGGTCGCCGGCCTGACCGACGCGGACGTCGACGATATCGCTGCATACTACACCATCCAGAAGTCCAAGCCGGCCGAGAACGGCCCGGGGCTGATCCAGGACCTGACACAGAGATGCAATCGCTGTCACGGCCCGGGAGTGCGCAGTACGGACGTAGCGATCCCGCGATTGCGCGGGCAGGACATGGACTATCTGGTCATGGCGCTGCGGTCGTATCGCGACAACCGGCGCCAGACTTCGGTGATGCATAGTATGGTGCTGCCTTACGGCGACGCCGTCATCGAAGGGCTGGCGTCCTACTATGCGAGCCAACCGGCGAAATAGATCTGTCCAGCATCAGCCGGGCTCTATGAGAGACATCGATCCTACCGATCCACACAGGCAAACGTCGATGAAGCGCAGCGCGCGGACTATTGTGATCCTTATGGTAGGTGCGGTGGTGTCGGCTTTGGCATTTCAGGGCGATGCTGCGGCTCAATCGCCCGTGATCAAACCAGGCGACGAACTGCGCCCCATCTACGCCACGCCCGAGGATATAGCCACCGGCAAGGAGCTTGCGGATTCCTCTTGCGCGGGCTGCCATGGCGTGAACGGCATCAGCACCACGACGGGAATTCCCAACCTGGCAGGCCAGCGGCCTGCGTACCTCTACGTGGAGTTGAAGACCTACCAATCCGGCGGCCGCAAAAGTGCCGCGATGAATACCTCCGTGAGGTTCATCAGCGATGACGCGCTGGTCAAGGTGGCGGCCTATTACGCAAGCCTCGATCCGGCGCAGCCGGCGCCCGGCCCGACCCCGACCTATCTCGACCCGGTCCAGGCCGGCAAGAGCGCCGCGGCTACATGCGGTGGATGTCACGGCGCGACCGGCGTCAGCAGCATGCCCGGCAGCCCGAGCCTGGTCGGCCTCGATCCGCAATATCTGACAACGGCGATGAAGGCCTACCGCAGCGGTCAACGCAAGAACGACATGATGAAGTCGATGCTCGCCGCCGTCGGCGACGCCGACATCGACCGCCTGGCGCTGTATTATGCGCTGCAGAAGCCGGTCCGCGCGCAAACTCCGGCGCAGGGCGATCAGGAGGCGGGCAAGGCTGATAGCGCCGGCTGCGCCGGGTGCCACGGCGATCAGGGCGTCAGCGCCAATCCAGCCACGCCGAGTCTTGCCGGCCAGGATGCGCAGTATCTTGTCGCCGCGCTTCGTTCCTATAAGAGCGGAGGTCGCGCCGACGAAACGATGAAAGGTCTCGCCGCTTCGCTCGACGACAAGGCATTGAAGGACATAGCGGCGTATTACGCCGCCCAGAAGCCGCAGGCGCCGAACGTCCGCCCGCCGCTGCCCACGCAGGAATGGGCGCAGAGGTGCGACCGCTGCCATGGACTCAACGGCAACAGCAGCGACCCCAAAATTCCCGCGCTGGCCGCACAACGCGTCGAGTACCTGGAGACGGCTGTACGCGATTATCAAACCCACGCGCGCGTACGCCCTGAGATGGCTGCCATGGCCGACGTTCTGAGCGCGGACGATGTCAAGAATCTCGCGACTTACTATTCGCATCAGAAGGCGCGGGCCTTTGTGTTCATGACCGTGCCGCAAAAATGACGCGTTGGGCCGCTTCGCCGATGTGCAATGGGTTGACCGGACCATTCTGCCTCGGCGGGTGCGCGCAACAGTTTGCGGACTGCCGCCATTTCGACGAGGTGCTGACGGAACTGGATATCGCTTACACCGCGGCCTGCTATACAGCGCAAACGGCGCGCGGTGTCGTGTGCCGCTGGATCCGGATGAGCCGGAGCATGCTTTCGGTGGCGAAACATGAGGGCGGCAGGAGCAAACACCAGCTTCGTCGTCAACCTTGAACGGGAGAAGGACGATGATACGCATGTTTTTGAGCGCAGGGATGGTCTTCTTGCTGGCAATCGGCACCGCAGAAGCCGCTGGAGACGCTTTGGCCGGCAAGGCGACGGCCGCCGCCTGTGCCGGATGCCATGGGGCAAACGGCCAAGGGATTCCGCCAAATCCTGCATTGACAGGCAAGAGTGGAGATCAAATCCTCCAGGCATTGAAAGATTTCAAATCCGGCAAGCGCGATAACCCGGTGATGAAGGGGATCGCGGCCGGGCTCTCCGATCAGGACATGGCGAACTTGGCTGCTTACTATGCATCGCTCAAGTAAGAGTAATGCCCCGGGAGCGTATTCGCGGCAGTCAACGATAGCGCGGCCACGGAACGCAGGCTGCGGCGGATGCCGCACGCTCGCGCCCGGCAAGACCTAAAGGAACCAACCATGACCGACCAACCGCTGCACCGGCTCTATCATCACTATTCCGAGCTGCCCTACAGCCTGCGCGTGCTTTATACGGCTGCGCTTCTGACCCTCGGCTTGGGATATCTGTTCGCCCTGCTCAACGTCTACTTCACCTACGCCGGCAAGGCGGGCGGCAATCCATGGATAATGACCGAAGAGGATCTTGTCGTCGCCTATTCCGGCAGCGGCACGGTTTCGCGCCTCGAAGGCGCTCTGCGCGGGCCGATGTCGACCATGTTGCCGCGTGACGAGATGAACACCGTCATCGCCTGGGTCCATGCGGGCGCCGACCGGGCGGCATTTGATCGAGACATAAGACCCATTATCGACAAGCGCTGCATGGCCTGCCACGACGGCAGCAACCCTCACATTCCCAACCTCTTCGGTTTCGACAACATGAAGAAGGTGACGGAAAGCGACACTGGCGCGAAAATCTCGACGCTGGTTCGCGTGTCGCACATTCACATGTTCGGCGTGCCTTTCATCTTCTTCATCATGGGGCTGATGTTCAGCCATGCCTATGTGCGGCCGATATGGTTCAAGTGCACGGTCATCGCGCTGCCCTTCGCGGGCGTCATGGTGGACGTGAGCTCGTGGTACATAATCAAGATCTACCATCCCTTTGCCTGGGTCGAGATATTCGCCGGCATGCTGATGGCCGGCTGTTTCGCCTTCATGTGGCTGGTGACGCTGTACCAGATGTGGTTCTCGCCGCTGCCGGCGATCGTTGCCGAGCGACTGGGCGGCGATATTCCCGACTCGGCTGAGCGGAGCCCCGCCAGGCCTCTGCAAGTTGCGAAGGCCGAAGCGGCGCGGTAGCGAGTGCGGCGCTTGAGCGAAGCATTCTCGCCGAGCGCCGTCAGCAGCAGACAGAAGAGCGAAGCGGCGCACCACGCCGGACTGCCACCTGGGCGTTGCGGGGCTCATTGCCCTTGCGTGTCGCCGGGAGCTGCGGCTCCGACTCTGCGATCTTCCAGACCGCCGCGCCGTCAACCGGCAAAGTCCGCGCAAGGTGTTCCTATCAAAAGTTTTCAGTCAAAAGACTAGAGGTTTGATCTAGGTCAACGCGACGTCGGCGCCCGCCGATACCATCCGCAGCAACGTGACTTCCGCGGCCTTTCGAGACGGCCGTTCGAAAAGAGCACGGCCAATGAGGATACGCCCCGCCTTGGATCGACAAGGCTTCGCCGCCGATGCAGCGGCTGGGTCTGATTCTTGCTCAAGAAATCCTCGCTATCGAGCGAAGTGAGTGAGAATGGGATCAGCCATGCCGCGACACATTTTCCGACTTATCCTGCTGCTCGTGGCCTGCGTCGTCATCGGGTATGCAGCGACAAGAGCCCTCACGGTCAAATCATTCTATGAATACGGTGTTTACAGAGGGGATTCAGTCGCGCAAATCGCCTCGGAAAAACCGAAGTACAAGGGCGTTGGAAATTGCGCGTGGTGTCACGCCGAGCAAGTAGCGGAGTGGTCCAAGGGCGTCCACAACAGTGTCGGCGCCGGAAAGGTCGTCAAATGCGAAGTCTGCCACGGCCCCGCTGGTGAGCGCGATGAGCGCGGCACGTTCGTGATCTCGACGAGCGGGCCCGATCACCCAACCAACCTCAAAATGTCTGTGGCAACGGACACGAGAAAGCTCTGCACCCTTTGCCACGAGCGGCTGACCGGAAGACCCGCGCAGCAACCGCAGATCGCGGTCGCTGATCATGCCGGGGCGCAACAGTGCATCATTTGTCATAATCCGCATTCTCCAACACTCAATCTGGTGTTTGCCGAAGCCGCGGCTCCAGCCGGCGATGCACTCGCCGGCATGACCAAGTCTGCCGCTTGCACGGTCTGTCACGGTGCCGGCGGCGTGAGCAAGAGTCTCCCCGGCCCCAGCCTTGCAGGCCAGAATGCGAGCTATTTCGCCAACTCCTTGAAAGCTTACGGGACGGGCGCACGCAGCAATCCCATGATGAGTGCCGTGGCTCAGGCGATGAAGGATGAAGACGCCGGCGATCTTGCCGCCTATTTCGCGGACTTGAAATGCGAAAGTGCGCCGCTGGCGGATCACGAGGCCGCGTCGAGAGGTCAAGCAATCTTATCGAAGTGCGCCGCCTGTCATGGCACCGACGGACACGCGAGCAATCGCTCCTGGCCGAATCTTGCCGGGCTGTCCAGGGATTATCTGATCGACGCTCTTCGTGCCTACAAGGACGGCACCCGTAGCAGTGCCATCATGGCCGGAATCGTGAAGGACTTGAGCGATTCAGATGCGGAAAGCGCGTCGGCCTATTACGCTGGCGTGGGCTGCAAATAACGCACGCGCCGGTGGCGCGTGCCCGGGGGAACGCAAGATGGAAGACGAGGATAAACTCGAGAAGCAACAAAGGGAGCGGCGCGAATTCCTGAGCTGGCTCGGAGGCGCTCTGGCATGTGGCGTGGCCGTCATAGCGGGGGACGCGGGGCAGCAGCACGCCGTTGCCGCCGGCGAACGGAGCGCGGCAGCGCAAGTGCCGCCGAAGCCAGCAATCCCCGGATATGACTGGACCAGGCACCGCTGGGCGTTCGGCGTCGATGCCACCAAATGCATCGGCTGCTTGCGCTGCGTCGAAGCTTGCAAGAAGGAAAACACTGTTCCCGCGGACGCGCATCACTTCCGCACCTGGGTCGAACGTTACGTCACTTTGGAGGGGGAGGAGACGGCCCGCATCGATAGCCAGGCTGATCCGGTCAACATCGCGGCGTCAGGTTCTGAAAGCGAATATCGCTTTGCCGATCGCTACAGGGATGCCAAGGTCGCGAAGGCTTTCTTCGTGCCAAAACTGTGCAATCACTGCACGGAACCGGCCTGCGTGCAGGTCTGTCCGACCGGCGCAACCTACAAAACCGCCGACGGCGTCGTTCTCATCGACCACACCTATTGCATCGGCTGCCGATACTGCGTGCAAGCCTGTCCTTACGGCGCACGCTTCTTCAACGAGGAGATGAACGTTTCGGATAAGTGTACGTGGTGTTACCACCGCATCACTAGGGGTCTGCTACCTGCGTGTGTCGAGGTTTGTCCGGTCGGTGCGCGCATCTTTGGGGATCGCCACGACCCACAAAGCGCCATCAGCCGGTTCATCCACGACAATCGAATCCAAGTGCTCAAGCCGGAAACCGGAAATGCGCCAAATGTATTCTATGTCGGCATAGACGAGGATGTGAGCTGATGGAAGCGCTGTTCCTCTCTTCCCCCTTTAGCGGCTACGTTTATCCTAACGAGACGGTCATCTCCTGGACCGTCCTCATCGCGGTTTACCCCTACCTTACGGGATTAGTCGCCGGCTCCTTTACCATTTCTAGCCTATATCAAGTATTCGGTTTTCGACAATTGCGGCCAGTAGCCCATTTCGCTCTGCTCGTTTCACTGTGTTGCATGATTATTGTTCCGCTGCCTTTGCTCTTGCACCTCGGGCATCCCGAGCGAGCCTTCAATGCCATGGTCACTCCGCACATGACGTCGGCTTTCGCGATCTTTTCCTTTGCGGCGCTTTTTTACGTCATTCTGTTGATGGTGGAGACCTGGTTTGTGTTTCGGCCTTTCATCGTGCAGCAGGCGCAACAGGCGAAAGGTGTGCTGAGCTGGATTTATCGCGCGGCGACACTCGGATCGTACGATCTCTCCGAGAACGCAATGCGCCACGACAACAAATGGGTGTTCTGGTTGGCCATCATTGGCATTCCCGGGGCCCACGGCTTGCACGGTTACGTCGGCTTCGTGTTTGGCTCGCTGAAGGCGCGCGAGTGGTGGTCCTCTGATCTCATGCCCGCCATCTTCCTGTTTTCCGCGATTATCTCGGGGACCGCGCTGGTGATCGTGCTCTATGTCCTTTTCTGCAAGCTGCGCAGGGTCCCGATCGACCTGGCGTGCATGAAAGTCATGGCTTATTCGCTGTGGGGCTTCATGATGTTCACGTTGCTGTTGGAGGGAGTGGAATTCGCCAGCCTGGTTTATCGGGGTCGCCAGGGCTACGACGTGATCATGCAGTTCGTGGAAGGCCCCCTCCTTGTCCCCTTCTTTATCCTGCAATTCGGCATCGGGTCGGTGCTGCCGCTCGCCGTGATTACTTTCTTTATTTGGCGCGGTGCGAACGATCGGGCGTTAGTCGTCGGAATGACAGCGAGCGCAGCTTTGGT
>DATHCD010000085.1:0-2499 GCA_035319735.1 Xanthobacteraceae bacterium
CCGAAATCCGGCCTTAAGTTTTCCGCTCGCACGTAACGTTGTATGACGTCTCACCAGGCCACAAACTGATGTAGCCGCGAACCTGGTCTTTGTGCGACTCGCACTCCTCCACCGAAGAAAACGGATAGGAGGAGGCCTTCACGACCTGGGTATGGCCATCGTTCCAGAGAAAGTGGAGAACCAATATATATTCCATTTTCTACCTCATGCCCGTCTGCACCAGCGGGGAAACCTAAGCAAAACTCATGCCGCGGGATTAAAACGCCCAGCTTCATATCGGCCAAGCACGCTCGTTTGACATGGTTGAAAATTTTCTAATTTGAAATTCGGATGGCCTATTGGGTTAAGCGAATAGGTCTGGATATCCGCAGAACGCGGCCGCGTTTATCCCAACAGCATCACCGGTTCGCGGCCGATCAAGCGAGCAAGCGACCGCAGCCGGTTCAGCACGCGCTCGCCGGCAAGCGCCGCGCGTTCGCCCTTAAGCCGCAACGCCAGTCGATGCCGCTCGACCGCAAGCGAGGTGTGGGGGAGCACGCCCGGCATCGCCGCGGAGACCACATAGGCAAGACGGAGCGCGGCGCCGAGCACGCGGGCCCGGTCAATCATGCGCGTCGAGGCCAGTTCGCGCAGGCGCAGCGATAGCTCGTCATCCATCACCAGCCCGACATGGCGGTAGAAGACCGCGAGCGCCAAGTAGGCGCGCCCCGAATGATCGACAGCCGCAAAGCCGCCATGAGCGATGATGTCGAGGGATTGCTCGCCTCGGTAGTCGGGATGGGCGCGCCAACCGATGTCCGCCAGCAGGCAGGCGGCGTGGCGCAGCCGCCGTTCTTCCGCGGTCTCTTCGAGACCGGACGACGACATGAAGCGGTCGGTCCAGTCGATCAACTCTTCGCCATGACGCGGCGAACGCGAGCGCAGCCGATTGAGATCGCGCGCCGCCTCGATCAACGCGTCTTGCTCCTTGTCCTTCTGCTTGAGCAACGCGTAGAGCAATCCTTCGCGCACGCCCGTAGCAGAGAACACCACCTGCCTCGGCTTGCCGATGCGCAGGACGTATTCAAGGACCAGTGCGGCATAGGGCAAAAGCGGCCGCCGTGCGCTCGCCACCACGTCGATATTGGATAGCGTCTCGACGTCGACCCGGTGCAACAGCTTGGCAAACTCCATCGCTTCGTCGGCGTGGATCGCGTAGCCGTGCATCACGTGCAGCGGATAGCCGGTCTGCCACATGTGCAGCCGCGCCAGCGATCGCCAAGTCCCGCCGACCGCATAGAAGGTGCGATCCTCACAGGCCTTGAGCATTGGCAAGGCCGCAAGCGTCCTCTTGACGAATTTTTCCGCCTTCTTGACCGATTTCGCCGAAATGTCGGCAAGCGCGAGGCCACCAAGCGGCCGAGTCAAACCGCGTCGCGCGCGAGTGCCATGCACATCGACCAGTTCAAGCGAGCCGCCACCGAGGTCGCCGACGACGCCGTCGGCCCGGTGTACGCCGGAAATGACTCCGAGCGCGGTTAGCTCGGCCTCACGCCCGCCGGAGAGCACGTCGATCTTGGTCCCGACGGTGCGCTCGGCAAGTTTGACGAAAGCGCCTCCATTCTTCGCGTCGCGACAGGCGGCCGTTGCAATGGCCAGCACTCGCTTCGCGCCCATGGTCGCGCACAGCGCAGCGTAGCGCTTGAGCGTCGAAAGCGCGTGCTCAACGGCATCAGCGGCGAGGAGGCCCGTCGACTGCACCTCGCGGCCGAGGCCGCACAGCGCCTTCTCGTTGAACAAAGGCGTAGGGCTTCGCGTCAATCCCTCGTAGACGACGAGGCGCACCGAATTCGAGCCGATATCGATAACGGCAACAGGCGGGCCGACGTCAAGGCGTCCTTGCGCGTCGAATTTGGCGCGGGTCATCTTGCGAGTGTTCCGGGCAAGCAGGCGGCGGCAGTCCTATCCGATTCGCATCGGACGCGGATCACTTTCGCTCCGGTCGCCGCAAGCGTGGAACCGAGTCCTTGGGCGACTTTCCACGCCCCGACAAGCTCGGATTAGTCATGAAATAGGTGGTGGCGTTAAATACCTCCTCGCCCGGCGCCGGTCTGATGCGGGACGAGGACCCGTCCGAGAGAACTTGCCAGCTCTGCTCGTTGTCCTTCAGATTGGCCACCATGATCTGATCGAGCACCTGCTCGTGCACGGTAGGATTGAGGATCGGGCAAATCACTTCAACGCGACGATCGAGGTTGCGCGGCATCATGTCGGCGGAGGCGATGTACACCGTCGCCTTCGGATGCGGCAGGCCATGACCGGAACCGAAGCAATAAATGCGGCCGTGTTCGAGGAAGCGGCCGACAATCGATTTGACGCGAATGTTGTCGGAAAGCCCAGGCACACGGGGCCGCAGGCAGCAGATGCCACGCACCACAAGCTCGATCGATACGCCGGCGCTCGATGCACGATAAAGCGCGTCGATGATGTCCGGATCGACCAGCGCGTTCATCTTCATCC
>DATHCD010000086.1:0-24457 GCA_035319735.1 Xanthobacteraceae bacterium
AGTCTTGACGCCCCTAACGCAATTCTGGACTACGTCACTGTTACCAATGGCGGAACCATCGATGTCAGCACCATTACCACGGGGGCGGTGCTGGCGATCGACGACGGCACGACGATCAGCGGCGGCACGCTGACGATCGGCGGCTCGGGCGTGCTCGATATTGCACCCGGCACCTACCAATCCCATGGTCCCGGCGCGACGCTGGACGATGTCATCGTCAGCGGCGGCGGCACCATTGATGTTGGCCTCACCAGCGCGGCGACGCTGACGCTCGACGGCGGCACCTCGATCACCGGCGGCGCGGTCGTCGACTACGGCACGATCCTTGTGCCCAGCGGCGCTACGGCGTCGATGAGCATCAATACGGAGACCGTCGAAAGCGGCGCCTATGTCACGGCCAACGGCGGCACGCTGACGATCTCCGAGACCCAGCCCGGCAGCGAAAATTTCGGCACGATCGAGGTGCTGAATGATGGAACGATGACCATCAATCATGTGCTCACGCACAATTCCGACGGCACCTATACGGCGGCGATTGCCATCAATGAAAGTGGCGCGTATTTCAAAGCCGACGGCGGAACGCTCACCATCTACGGCCTCGAGGGCGACGTGAATGACGGTACGGCGGAAGCGATCGATGGCGGGACGATCACCGACTACATCGCCATCAACCCGAACTTCAGCCCCGGCGATCCCGGCGGGAACTACAACATATTGGAGGCGCTTTCCGCCGGCCACTATTCCCTCGTCGGCGACGTGTTCAACGCGGGCACTGGCACCATTCTGGCCAGCGGGACCGACTCGACGTTCGACCTGTCGAGCGGCGCCTATGCCGCGGGAATGACCAACGACGGCTTGGTCGAGGCCACGGCTGGCGGGACGGTATCGTTCCAGGATTACGAGATCTTCAACGCGGAAGGCGCCACGATCGAGGCCGATAACGGCGGCACCGTCGCGTTTGCCGACTCATTCGTGAACAACGACGGCACGATCGAGGCGCTCGGCACCGGCGATGCCATCAAGCTCTCCTTTACGGAGATTGAGAACGGCACGCTGACGACCGGCTCGAACGCTGCGCTCGATATCGAGCCTCCCGGGGGCGCTACGCTCGACGGCGTGAGCCTGGACAACGACGGCACGATAAACGTGGACGGCTTGTTGCTGGTCGACGGCACATCGACGGTCTCGGGCTCGGGAGACGTCGTCATCGCGCACGGCGGGTACGCCCTCTTTGCCGTCGCCTTCGATCAGAACGTCACATTCTCGGGGGACGGCACCCTCGCGCTCACTCAAGCGCCGGGTGGCGACGTGACATTGACGACTTTTGGTGCAGGCGACGCGCTTGATCTGACCAATATCGCCTTCCCGGGCGGGTCACCTTCATTCTCGTCGAACGGCGCCAACACCACTTTGACCATCAACGGAGAGACCTTCGTATTTGCCGGCGATGCGAATGCGAGCGATTTCACGCTGGTGCGTGATCCCGGGGGAGGCACCGAGGTGCTGTACGGGGCCGAGGATGAATGGACTCATACTTCGGGGGGCGGCGGCGCTTGGACCACCAGCGGGGACTGGAGCGACAGTGTTCCGACATCCACTCCTCCGGTAACGAATGCGGTGATCGACAAAACCGGCACGTATACGGTGACTGTCACGACATCGGATGGTGTCGATACCGCAAACTCGCTGACGATCAGCGATGCAAGCGCCAAAGTGGCGGGCGCTGGTACGCTCTCAATTGGGATTATCAACAACAGCGGCACTATCGTGGCATCGATCGCGGGCGAGATGCTGACAATCGAAAGCCCCAACCCCATCATCAATTCGGGAGCGCTGACGGCCGATGACGGCGCCACTCTGAAGATCGCCGGAATCGCCATCCAGAACAACGACAACATCTTTGTCGACGGCACGCTGTCGGTCGACTCCCCAACCGGCACGCTGGCGCTCGGCGGCGACGGTTCGATTCAGCTCGTTGACGGCACAATCATCGCCGCGGGCGCAAACCAGACGCTGGCGAACTTCGGCAACTTTATCTCCGGCGACGGCGAGATCGGCGGCGGCAGCTACGCTCTGACGCTCGACAATGCCGCCGGAACGATCGCCGGCAACGTTTCGGGCCAGACGCTCAAAATCGACACCGGCAATCAAATTACCAATGAGATTCACGGCATTCTGGTCGCGGCCAATGGCGGCACGCTCGAGCTTAGCGACAGCATCGACAATCTCGGCAGCATGACCGCGAACGGCGGCACGCTCGACGTCGACAACAACGTCACCGGCTTCGGAACGGTGTCGATCGAAAGTGGCGGGTTTGCCGACTTCGCCGGAACGTTCAATCAGAACGTCACGTTCTCCGGCGCCGGAACTCTCGCGCTTGCGCATTCGCAAAGCTATACGGGTGCGGTCTCCGGCTTCGCCGCGGGCGATGCGATCGATCTGACCGACCTGACCTATGTGTCTGGCGATACAACGGTCACCTGGGCCAACGACATTTTGACGGTTTCGGCCGGCGGCCAGACGGAGACCATAACCCTTGATGGCTCTTACACTTCGGGAGATTTCTCGGCGCTGGCGGATGGCGCCGGCAGCAACGCCGGCACCTTGGTGGTGTTTGGAAACGAGTGGACCAATGCTTCGGGGGGCAACTGGACCGACGATAGTTGGACCCAGGGAACGCCGACTTCGTCGAGCGACGCGGTGATCGATCTTGCCGGGACCTACACGATTGATACATCCGGTACCGTTACGCTGAATTCGCTGACCATCGGCGATAGCGGCGCGACGCTGAGCGGCTCCGGCACGCTGTCGGTTCCGAGCATCGATAACAATGGGACCATAGAGGCCGCCGCGGGCGAAACGCTGACGATAACGGGTAATATTATCGGCCGCGGGCAGCTCGATGTCGGCTCTGGTGCGACCCTTGAGCTCGCGGGCACCGCGACCAACACGGTGACGTTCGAAGGCAGCACCGGCACGCTGAAAATTGACAGTTCCGGCACGTCCGGGCCGTCCGCGCCGTTCTCCGTCAATGGAGGAGGAGGGACGGCGCTGCAGCCAGGTGATATCATTGACCTGCCGAATATCAAGTTCGATTCGACCCCGGGCGCGGACAGCTATAACCCGACTACGGACGTGATGACCGTTACCGATGCAAGCACCGGTAAGACAGTAACAATCGACGTGGTGGGCGGAATCGGCGGAAATACCTTCACCTTCCAAAAGGACGCCGGCACCGGTACCGAGATCTTCGATCCGCCGGCGACCAATCCTGGCAACGCGTCCGTGTCGGTCGGCGGGCCGGGCAACGACAATTTCGTGTTCCACCCGGGCATCGGCGCCGACACCATCGTCAACTTCAATGCGCAGGCCGACAGCATCGAGCTCGACCACTTCGCCAACGTGCAGACGCTGCAGCAGCTCGAATCGCTGATCACTGCCAATGCGCATGGCGATGCGGTGATCAATCTCGGTCACAATGACAGCATCACGCTGCCGGGGACGACACCCGCTGAATTCCACCAAATCATCCAGGCCGGTCACGTGCTGCTGCATTGAGGTCGCCGGGACCGCCCAAGCGGCCCGATCGCGTTGGCGATCACAGTTCTCGGGCAATCCCCAGCCGCGTCGAGGCAAGATTCTCCGGCATTCACGCAAGGCGGCCGCTGTCTGCCGGTATCGCTCTATGGCAGTGCGCTGCTCATCAGCTCGCGCCGTACTCGACTCAGTTACGGTCTACCCGCCGAAGCCGCGCCGCATTCATTGCGACGGTCGCTCGGCGTAAAATCCGGCGCTGCCGTCACCGGTGCCAAAGAACATTTGCGAACCGGTCTCAATGACCGGGGAGGGCACGATTTCGAGAGCCGTCGGAAGCGGAGCGACGACGGGTTCGCTCACGCTCGCGCCGCGGTCGAGCTTCGGACGGGCCGCCGTGGTCGAGAGGTATCCGACGGTCAGCAGTCCAATCATGAGCGCGGTCGTCCCGCCTCCGATGATGGCTGACCAACGCGACACGCGACGCGGACGAGCAGTAGTCTCCAGGCTTATCGTGCTCATGGCTGGCGCTCCATTTCTCGACTGCGATATTCGCTGTAGTTCCCTCGATGAACGGCGGTCGCTTTCCTGAAATCAGCGGCAAAGTGATTAGCTGCGACACTTCACTTCGGACACCATACGCGCACACATCTCGCAACCATCACACCGGTCTGCCGACAGCTTGCTTTAATCAAGGCATCCAAAACGGCTTGCAAGCTTCCAAACGCGCCGCATGGCGGGATATGCCGATATCTTGCAAGGTCCTGTCGCTGAGATGCATCAGCTCGCTGCGTAAACGCGCGCGAGCTCGCCGCTCAGCAAGGCCATGTTGCACTTGCCGGAAAAGGCACGCGCGCCGTTGGCGACCGCTCATCAGATCCGTGCTCATGCTAGTCATCGCTTCCTCCATCG
This sequence comes from Xanthobacteraceae bacterium, assembly GCA_035319735.1. Classification (GTDB taxonomy): domain Bacteria; phylum Pseudomonadota; class Alphaproteobacteria; order Rhizobiales; family Xanthobacteraceae; genus BOG-931. The sequence continues at coordinate 4,447 of DATHCD010000086.1, forward strand.
CTGGGGATGCTCGCTGAGATTATCCCGTCGCCGGGAATAGGATGTGACGCGCAGCACAGATTGGTGCTTTCGCCATAACCGGCTGGTTTTGCGTGACTTTTGAATGTTTTGCGGCCGCCACGGAGATCGCGTTTTTTGGCCTCGTCATTGGGCGCGCTGCCCACATCGATTCTCCGACCACTCGCCAGAGCGAAGGGCCCCTATGGTCTGTTCTGTGCCTCCGGTTGCGCAACGGGCTTTTGTCGCGGCTCCGCCACGCTCACGTCAACAGAGCGCCAGCGGTGAAATGGATCAGTTCGACAGCGTGCGCGAGCACGCTATTTGGCATTGCAATTGCTGGCTCGTGCAGCCGGAGAAGCACGCCTGGTTAGGATTTGGATTGACGCTCACGGCGGGAGTGGATGGAAGCGCGCCGCTGGCAACACAGGATGATTGACAATTCGCGTACTGAGAATTGCAGATCATCATGCAATTCGTCGTCGTCGACGTTTGCGCGAGCCTCGTCTTTCCGTCAGCAGACGTGCTGGCTACAATTGCCAAGGCAGTGAATAGGATCGTCAATCTCTGCATGCTTCCCTCGTGCGGTTCGCTATGCCCGCTGTCAATAAACATCAAGATATAAATCAACGGACCGGCAGCAGCGCCCGCGATGTTGAAGTCCGACCGCGAAATTATTGGGCGGCCGACAGTCCAGCGCGTGAAAGTTGTTTCAGGTTGTTTTGCGCCGTAGCAAGTCCTTGGTCGGCCGCTTTCCCGAACCAGGCGGCAGCTTGCTCCAGGTCCTTGGGAACACCTACGCCGTCCTTATACATCCATCCGAGGGCGTTTTGCGCCTGAGCAAGCCCTTGATCGGCCGCTTTTCGGCACCAGGCGGCAGCTTGCCCTAGGTCCTTCGGAACACCTTGGCCATCCAGATACATCCCGGCAAGCGCGAGTTGTGCATTGTGCAGGCCTTGTTCGGCGGCCTTTCGGTACCAGGTGACAGCTTGCTCTGGGTCTTTCGGAACACCCAGGCCGCTCTGATACATAAAACCGAGATTGTTCTGTGCTAAGGCAAATCCTTGATCGGCGGCCTTTCGGTATTCGTTGACTGCTGCGGCGAAATTATCAGCCTTCTGATAGGCACGCCCAAGCTGAAAGATGAGCCTGGAGTCCTGCGGAAATTGCCGCACTGCGGATTCGCACGCCGGGATTGCCAGACCTGGGTCTATGTTCGCGAGCGGAACGCCAGGCGCCTTGCGTTCCCTGTCAAATTCTGAAGCCGCGTAGGTATCACAATCCGACGCAGCCCTGACGGTTTGGGCCGTCGCCGCGGCGGCCAGGACGCCCGTCAAGACGCAAAGAACCGCAAGCCGCTTTGCCATTGCGCCCCTCCAGCAGGCCGAACATCACCAGGCGTGTGGTTACTTATCGAAACAGGAGCCGGCGGCGTCGTCAACGGGCTAACCCGAAAATGCTCTGACCACGAAACCTTAGACGGGCCCCCAATGAGGCCCTCCGCACCCAAAGTCTTGTTGATGAGAAGGGCGTGATTGGTTTCTAGAGCGTGCGTTCGAAAGTGCAGACAAAATGGACAGCTTCGGGATTTGATTATTTGAGTAACGCCCCGAGGGTCGCGTACTCCGAGGCTACTTGCCCCAGCCGAAGCGGTAGTTCACGCCGGCGCGGAAGACGTTGTCCTGCAGCGAGACATTGTCGGTCGGCAAGGTCGCCGTCGTGCAGCCGGCGCCGCAATTGAAATGGCCGAGATCGACGTGGAGGTATTCCGCCTTCGCGGACCAGTTGCCGGGCAGCGCAACTTCCAGGCCGGCGCCGAACGACCAGCCGGTATTGGTGGCGGCGCCGCCGGCGAGGCCGGGCGTCGCGGCACGGATGTCGCCGATCGCCAGGCCGCCGGTGACATAGGGCATCACCCGGTCGAAGGAATAGCCCAGCCGCCCGCGCACGGTCGAGAGCCAGCCGTCGCTGGTGCTGCAGCCGTTCGGGCACAGCGTCGAGGTCGCGCTGCCTTGCAGGGCGGACCAGTCGATATCGCCCTCGACGCCGAGCACGACTTTGCCGGACTGCCAATTGTAGCCGGCGGTGCCGCCGACGAGCGCGCCGGAAAGATCGACGCCGGTCGTGTTGGCGCTCCACCAGGAACGGCCCCAGCCGCCGCCGCCATTGGCGCCGAGATAAAAGCCGGTCCAATTATAAACCGACGTCGCCTCAGCCGGCGGCGCCTTGTAGAGCGGAGCGAGCGAGAGGTCGGCGGCGGCCGCACCCTGCGCGGCGACAAGCGCGCCCGCAATAAGGCATCCGGCCAAGAGACGCGTCATCGAACGCTTCGTCCCGCCACCCGAATTTCAGCTCGGCGTCCGGCGCATGCCGCGCCGCTTCGTAAATAGGATCATGTGCACAGCTTTGTTACCCCCGGCTTATCGATAAGATTAAAAGCTTCAGGGAGCGCGCCGCACTGCCGCTACTCTATTGGAAAGAAAGGCGAAATTGTGCCGCGGCGGCCGCCGCGCGCCGTCGCGTCGAGGCTCACTCGCGCTCGTCGCAGGAGATGCCGAACTGCGAGATCGCCTCCTCCAGGAAATCGGCGAGCAGCGGCATTCCCAGGAGGTATGAGCCGGTGCGCCGATTGTGCGCGCGCGCAGCTTCGGCGCGCAAATCGTCCCAGTCCTCGATCGTGCCGTCGCCGCGGCCGAGCCAGGTGAGGGCGACGAGGTCGATCTGCTCGTCCTCGCTCATCGAGCGGATGACGGCCATAAGTTCCTGTACGACCGGGTCGTCGCGATGGTCCTCCAGCACCGAAAGCATCGCATCGTCGGTCGCGTTGGACGAATCGTCGGGATCGGTGACGACGTCCTTGACGTCGAATTCGCGCGCCTTGGCGATGATGAAGCACAGCTTCTCGGCGGAGATCGACAGATCGGGCCTTTCGTCGTCCGGCATGGAAACCTCCGGCGGCTCGCGCGAGCCAAGCATGCCATATCGCGGAAGTCTGCCAAAGGGCCTTGACCTCGATCAAAGAGGTTGCCGGCTCCAGGCGGGATGACGAGCCTATCGACAAGCGGCCGCGAGCTTGATCTTTAGCTCGGGATCTCCCGCGCTGGCGGAGGGACGAGGCGCCGAGCATGACGGACGGAAAAACCGAGGAATCCGAGCACCGGATCGTTGCGACCCAGACGGCACATGCGGGCTGGACCCGGCTTCTCCTCGCCACGCTGCGGCTGGCGGACGGGCGCACGATCCGGCGCGAAATCGAGGACCATGGCGAGGCCGCGTGCGTGCTGCCGTACCATCCCGGCCGCAAGACCGCGATTCTGGTGCGGCAACTGCGCGTGCCGATCCTGTTCGCCGCCAACGCGCAAGAGACCCTGGAAGCGATCGCCGGGGTGATCGAAGATGAAGATGCCGCCGCCTGCGCGCGCCGCGAGGCGAAGGAGGAGGCGCAGCTCGAACTTCATTCCGTCGAGCACCTGTTCACCGCCTGGACGATGCCCGGACTGTCCACCGAGCGCATGCATTTCTATTTGGCGCGCTACGCCGGCGAAGCGAGGGACGAAGTCCGCGGCGGCATTGCCGGTGACCACGAAGAGACGATTGCCGTCGAAATCGGCCTCGCCGAGCTTGCGCGGATGGCCGACGGCAACGAGCTGGCGGACGTGAAGACGCTGCTGCTGTTGCAGACGCTGCGCCTGCGCCAGCCGCATCTGTTCGTCAGTGGTGCATGATCTGGCCGAGAAATCGCTTGGCAGTTTTCCGGATCGTGCTGTGAACGAAAGGAGCGCCGATGCCCTATGCGACCAACGCCGATCTGCCGGCTTCCGTCAGGGCGCATCTTCCCGATCATGCCCAGGACATCTATCGCGAGGCCTTCAATCATGCGTTCGCGGCGCATGCCGGCGACGTCCGTCAGGAAGAGGCCGCGCACCGGATCGCCTGGGCGGCAGTGAAGCGCTCCTATGTCAAGGTCGGCGGGAGCTGGATTGCGCGCGCCGGCAAGGGCGGCTGGTAAGCAGCGCCGCGCGACGCCTCGTTGCTCATCGCGGCCCCTCGACGCAAACTGCGACCAGCGGAGAACTGGCCGCGGTCGGCTCGACGCCGCGGGAAGCCCGCCGTTCGCCTAAAAAAGTTGCGGGATTTCGCCCCGGGCCGCAATAAGCGGTGACCAGGATTTCGTTCCCGTCACAGGCGACCGTGCAGTCTCCGGCAAGGCAGTTCGAGCGCACGACGCGCACGCTCGGACTGGGCGGGCCCTGCTGGCCCTGCGGTCCTGCTGGCCCGGGCGGGCCGACCGTTCCAGTCGGCTCTTCGGGCTGAATCGAATGCGCGCCACTTTTCCTTGGCGGAGCATGAAAACCGGTTCCCACTTTTCCGGATCATGCTTTGATCATGCTCTAACGCTCGAGCGACTTCAGGTAGGCGATCGCGTCGGCGGCTTGGCCCGGATCGAATCGGAATTCCGGCATTGTCGGATGGCCGGTGATAACGCCCTCGGTGAGCGATTCCTCGAGACTTTCGACCGGGTAGCGCAGATGCAGGGCGCGCAACGGTGGCGCGATTCTCAGCCGGCTTTCGCTGACCTTGTCGATCGCGTGACACTCCGCACAATAAGTCCGCACGAGAACCAGCCCCCTCTGCGCGGCCGGCGACAGCGTCTCGTCGCCGCTTGCGGGCGACGAGGAAAAAGCCGCCGCCATCACCAGGGAAGCGGTCGTTGCGGCGATGGCGATGTGGGCGGGCGTTGCGCGGCGCATGTATTTGCTCCTGCGATTGCTGTGCCGATGATTGATTTTGCGCGCCACGCTGGCGGCAATGGAGCGTCGCGTCAAGACGCCTCGGCGTGCGCCTTTGCTTCGTCCTCGGCCGAGGGAAAGGCCACGCCGGAAATCGGCTCGACCCAGACCATATGATCGTGCACCTGTTTGACGCCGGCGACGTTTTCCACCGCGACGACGCAAGCCTGGCGCTCGCGATCGTCGGTGATCGTGCCCCACAATTCCGCCACCCCGTCCTTGACCACGACATTGAGCTGCGGCGCCCAGGGCTGGTTGGCGAGCGCCGCCAGGATTTGCTCGCGGATCGCGGCATCATCGCCGGCGGACGGCCGCTCGTCGCGGGCGAGGCTTACCAGCGCGTGCAAGAGATTGGCGCGGCTGAGGATGCCGACCAGCCGACCGTCGCGCACGACCGGGAGCCGCTTGATGCGATGATGCTCCATCAGCTCGACGACCGTCTGCAGAGAATCGTCCTCGCCGACCGAGCGGGGATCCGGCGTCATGATCTCGTCGACCCTGCGGCCGCGGGCGTGCACGTATTCGCTGGCGAGCCGTCCGGGGCCGACCAGAAATTCGAGCCACTTCGCCCGACGGCGCTGCGTGCCGATCTCGCCGCGGCGCAGGAAGTCTCCCTCGGTCACGATGCCGACAAGCTTGCCGGCCGCGTCGACGACCGGCAGGCCGCTGACCCCGTGCCGAAGCATGAGCTGCGCGGCCTTGAGGACCGGATCATCGGCCGCTACGGAAATGACGTGCCGCGTCATGACGTCTCGGACCTGCATGGCAGTCCTCGCGGTCTTAGATGCGATCGCCCGCCGGCGCGGCCGCCGGAACGAGCTCAGCCGTTCATCCGGTTCAGCGCCGAGCGATTGCGCAGCACGATGCGCCGCGAGGTCGGCACCTCGATGGCGGCGCAGCTTTCCAGGGACGACAAGGTCCGCGAGACGGTCTCGATCGTGAGGCCGAGATAGTCGGCGATGTCCTGCCGCGACATCGGCAGATCGATGGCGTTGCCGGCCAGGGCGCGTTCGGCCATCTCCAGGAGGAAGCTGGCGACGCGTTCCTGCGCGCTCTTGACCAGGAGCAGGACGCGCTCCTGCACGCGCTGCAGCTCGCGGGCGGTGAGAGCGAAAAGCTCGCGGGCGACCCCGGCGTCGCGGCCGGCCAACGCCGCGAGCGCGCTGCGCTTGATCACCAGCACCTTCGCGTCGGTGATCGCCTCGGCCGAATAGGTGTGCTCGTCGGCGAATTCGAGCCCGAAAATATCCCCGGGCAGATAAAATCCGCCGATCTGCCGGCGGCCGTCAGTGAGGATCTTGTAGGTTCGCACGGTCCCGCTGACCACCCTGTACAGGTAGTCCGCCGGCTCGTTCTCGCCGAAGATCTCGGCGTTGCGCGGATACGAAATGCTGGCGCCCATGAGATACATGGATTGGGCGAGCGGTTCGTGCTCGCTCGCGCCGTCGAGGGCGCGGCCGGCGATCTGGGTGCTGCGGGCAGAGGAGACCGGGCGCTGCAAAGCCTCGGTGCGGACGGCGGTTTGCGTAACCATGGCTCTTTACCTCCGGGAGTGTCGGGAGGTATTGGTAACCCTCGGGCGGCAGGCGAAAAATTCAGATAATCCCCCTAAGGGCTATCCCGGAGGGCAGATGGACACCGCGGTCTCGCCGATGATCCGAAAGGGGCGATAAAGCTCGGCGATCACCGGCATTTACGATGACAGCAGCCATGTCTCACCCCCGATCGGACGTGCCCAAGGCGGGATTGCGGCTGCCGGTTTTGCCCGGCGTCGTCGCGAATTACGGCGTCGCCATCCTCGCGATCGCCGTGGCCGCGGCCCTTCGCCTGGCCCTGGCATCGATCCTCGAGGGCAGCGCCTCCTATCTCTTCTACATGCCGGCGGTCCTGATCGCGTCCGCGCTCGGCGGATGGGGGCCCGGGCTCCTCGCCACCATCCTCGGCCTGCTGCTCGGCCTGTTTTTCGTCGCTGATTTTCGCGTCCTGCAGGGCGCCGATATCGTCAACGCCTTCGTTTTCGCCCTTGTCGGAGTGGGCACCTCGTGGCGCGGCGACATGCTGCGCCGCTCGCGTCTTGCCGCCACGGCAAGCGCGGCGGCCGCCTTCGCCCGCGAGGCGCAGGTCAAATCCATCCTCGCCACCATCCCCGACGCCATGATCGTCATCGACGAACGCGGCGACATTCAATCGTTCAGCGCGACCGCGGAGCGGCTGTTCGGCTACGGTGCCGCCGAAGTTCTGAGAAGAAACGTCAAGATGCTGATGCCGTCGCCCTATCGCGAGGACCATGACGGCTATATCGACCGCTATCTGCGCACCGGCGAGCGCAAGATCATCGGCATCGGCCGGGTGGTCGTCGGCGAGCGCAAGGACGGCTCGACGTTTCCCCTTGAGCTCAGCGTCGGCGAGGCGCGAGCGAACAACCAACGTTTCTTCACCGGGTTCATCCGCGATCTCACCGAACGCCAGGAGACCGAGGCACGGCTGCAGGAGTTGCAGGCCGAACTCGTGCACGTCTCGCGCTTGACCGCCATGGGCGAGATGGCCTCCGCGCTCGCGCATGAACTCAATCAGCCGCTTTCGGCGATCGCCAACTACATGAAAGGATCGCGCCGGTTGCTCGAAGGCAGTTCCGACGAGCGGGCGACGGTCCTGCGCGAGGCCACCGACAAGGCGGCCGAGCAGGCCCTGCGCGCCGGCCAGATCATTCGCCGGTTACGCGATTTCGTCGCGCGCGGCGAGGGCGAAAGGCGAGTCGAGGACGTGAAGAAGCTGGTCGAGGAGGCAAGCGCGCTCGCCCTGGTCGGCGCCAAGGACCGCGGCGTGCGCGTGCGCTTCGAGCTCGATCCGCGCAGCGATCTCGTGCTCGCGGACAAGGTGCAGATTCAGCAGGTCCTGCTCAATCTGATGCGCAATGCGATCGAGGCGATGGAAGAGAGCGAAAGGCGCGAACTCGTCGTCTCCACCTCTGCGCGGGGCGGCATGATCGAGATCAGCGTCGCCGACACCGGCACCGGAATCGCGCCGGAGATAAGCCCGCAGCTGTTCCAGCCCTTCGTCACCACGAAAGGGCAGGGCATGGGCATCGGTCTGTCGATCTCGCGCACCATCATCGAGGCGCATGGCGGCTCCATCGCGCCGCGGCCCAATCCCGGAGGCGGGACCGTGTTTTCCTTCACCCTGCCCGCGGTGACCGGCGAGGAGGTCCGCGATGCCGTCTGAGCATGGGACAGTGCATGTCATCGACGATGATGAGGCGCTTCGCGAATCGCTCACTTTCCTGCTCCGCGCGGCGAAGTTCGATGTGCAAAGCTACCCGTCCGCCACCGCGTTCCTCGATGCGCTCCCCGACACCCAGGCGAGCTGCGTCATTACCGATGTGCGGATGCCCGGCCTGAGCGGGATCGATCTGCTGCGGCGATTGAAGGAACTCAAGATCGATGTCCCGGTCATCATCATCACCGGTCACGGCGAGATCCCGCTGGCGGTCGAGGCGATGAAGATCGGGGCAATAGATTTCCTGGAGAAGCCCTTTGACGATGAGGTGCTGCTGCGCAGCGTGAAGTCGGCGTTCAGGCGAAAGGACGGAGAGGCGAGACGGCACAGCGAGCGCGGCGAGATCGAGGCCCGGCTGGCAACCCTCTCCAATCGCGAGCGCGACGTGCTAAACGGGCTGGTGGCCGGTCGCGCCAACAAGCAGATCGCCTTCGATCTCGGCATCAGCCCGCGCACCGTCGAGATTTACCGTGCCAACCTCATGAACAAGATGCAGGCGGGAAGCCTGTCTGACCTGGTGCGTATGGCGCTGATCGTCGAGATCACCGGAGGCCAATGATGCGGCTTGCGGGCATCCGTTCTCTCGCGCGCTGCCGTTTGAACGAGCTTCCCGTGGCGCCAATGCCGCGCTCGACCCGTTAATCCGTGCCGAATCTGCGCCCCGCCCCGCCGATTCATCGCGCGCGCAAGCGCGCGAAAGCATATCGTCGCGACGGGGCAGTCGTCAGCGTCAATCGCGACCGGCCGAGCCGGCTTCGCGGCCGATCTCCGCCATCCGGGCGGAATATTGAGTTACATCAAAGCGGCCGTATCGATCTTGCGTCATTGGTACGCAAGATCGGGATTTGCGATTACGAACACGCGGATGTTGACGAACGTGACGGAGCAGGGCCGAGGCGCGGTCGAACGCCCCGTGGTCGCGGTGGTCGACGACGACCCGGCCGTTTGCGGCTCGCTGAAATTCTCGCTGGAACTCGAAGGGTTTGCGGTGCGCGTCTATGGCAGCGGCACCGAACTTCTCGATGCCGACGATCTTTCCGCCTGCAACTGCTTCGTCATTGACCAGAGAATGCCGGTGATGAGCGGAATGGAGCTGATCGCAGAGTTGCGCCGGCGGCGCATTTCGACGCCGGCCATCCTCATCGCCAGCCACGCCCATGCGGCGCTGAGCGCGCGCGCGGCCAAGGCGGAAATTCCCATTGTCGAGAAGCCATTGCTCGGCAATGCGCTCGTCGAATGCATCCGCGAGGCGTGTCAGCGCGGCTGATCCGGCGACCCGCCGGCGTGGCGGCAACGCCTAGATTCCTTTCAGATTTCTGGTTCGCTTCGGCCGCGGCGCCGGCAGGCGGCGATGAGGGTGTTGCGCAACAGGCAGGCAATGGTCATCGGACCGACGCCGCCGGGGACCGGCGTGATCGCGCCGGCAATGCCCTGGGCCTCGGCATAGGCGACATCGCCGACCAGCTTCGATTTTCCGTCCGCGACCGCGATGCGGTTGATGCCGACATCGATGACGGTCACGCCGGGCTTGAGCCAGGCTCCGCGCACCATTTCCGGCCGTCCCACGGCCGCGACCAGGATATCGGCCCGGCGCAGGATGGCCGGCAGGTCGCGGCTGCGCGAATGAGCGAGCGTCACCGTGCAGTTTTGCGACAAGAGCAGCGCCGCCATCGGCTTGCCGACGATGTTGGAGCGGCCGAGAACCACCGCCTCCGCCCCGGTGAGATCAGGCAGCGCCTCACGCAGCAGCAGCAGGCAGCCATAGGGCGTGCACGGAACCATGGCCTTGCCGCCGCTCCACAAATGGCCGACGTTCCAGGAGTGGAATCCGTCGACGTCCTTCGCCGGGTCGATCGCGTCGATGACGCGCTGCGGATCGATGTGTTTCGGCAGCGGCAGTTGCACTAGGATGCCGTCGACCCGGTCGTCGGCGTTGAGCCGGGCGACCAGCGCCAAGAGTTCGACCTCGCTGGTCGTCTCCGGAAGGTTCTGCTGAAAGTTGGCAATGCCGGCGGCGACCGCGGCCTTGCCTTTGCTGCGGACGTAGATTTCGCTCGCCGGATCGTGGCCGACGAGCACGGCGCACAGCCCGGGGACGATGCCCGATCCGGTCTTGAGCGAGGCCGCGGCCGCCGCGACCTCGGCGAGCAGACGGCCGGCGCGCGCTTTCCCATCGATCCGTGCCGTGACCAGCATCGTGCAATCCCTCACGCCCCGGCGAGGGCCCGGCATTGCCATGATGGCGGTGGAGATGGCAAACGAATTCGGATTTGGCGTCGTCACCATCGCCGAACAGAGGATCGATCGCGCCGCGTCTGCGGCGCGGATGCACGGACGGGAAGCCCATGATCGCCAAGCAATTGCTCGCCGATGCGAACGAACTGTGCCGACTGGGCGTTGCCGAGCTCGCGGCAGGTTTCGCCTCGGCAAAGTTCACGCCGCTCGAGGTGGCGCAGGCGACGCTCGCGCGCGCCGAAGCGGTGCAGAAACGGTTCAACGCCTTCTCGCTGATCGACGCCGATTCGGCCCTGGCGATGGCAAGCGAGTCGACGGCCCGGTGGCGGAGCGGCGCGCCATTGTCGGCGGTCGACGGCGTTCCCACGACCATCAAGGACATCGTATGGGTGAAAGACCGGGCCGTGCGATATGGCAGCCGCACGACATCGTCCGCGCCATGTGCGCAGGACGCGCCGTCGGTCAAACGGCTCCGCGCCGCGGGCGCGGTCTTCGTCGGACAGACAACGACGCCTGAATTTGGTTGGAAGGCGCTCACCGATAGTCCGTTGACCGGCGTGACGCGAAATCCGTGGAATCCCGAGATGACGCCGGGAGGGTCTTCGGGCGGCGCCGTGGTCGCCGCGGCGACCGGCGCGGGTGTGCTGCACATCGGCACCGACGGCGGCGGCTCAATCCGGATTCCGTGCTCGTTCACCGGCATGGTCGGACTGAAGCCGACCTTCGGTCGGGTCGCCGCGTATCCGCCGAGCGTCTTCGGCACGCTGGCCCATATCGGCCCGATAGCGCGTTCGGCCGAGGACGCTGCCGCGATGCTCGATGTGCTGGCCGGGCGGGATATCGATGACTGGAATCAGGGCATCGGCGCGCTGCCGGCGCTGGCATTGACCGCAGACGTGCTCAAAGGCGCGCGCATCGGATTTTACACCGAGCCGGCGTTTGGAGTCGTCGATGCGGAAGTGGCCGCCGCGGTTGCCAAGGCGCTCGGCACGCTCGAGAGCCTCGGCGCGCGTGTCGAGCCCGTCGCGCTGCCCGGCGAGGATTTGGCCGAGACGTTTCGCATCCATTGGTATGCGGCGGCGGCGAACCGCTTCGCCGCGGTGCCGGCCGATCTGCAAAGCCTGTGCGACCCCGGATTTGTCGAAGTTGCCCGGGCCGGCGCCGCGTTTGCGGCGTCGGCGCTTGTCGCCGCGCAATTGCGCCGCACGGCGTTCGGAGCCGCCATGGACAAGCTCCTGACCAAGCTTGATTTCATCGTCTCGCCGGCGACCGTGTTCACGGCTTTTGCCGTCGGCCGCGAGGACGGCGGCAATGTCGCCGTTGAGCGCTCGATCAAGGCCGGCGGCTTCGCGTTCCCGTTCAATCTCAGCCAGCAGCCGGCACTTTCGCTGCCATGCGGGCTGACCGCCGCCGGCCTGCCGATCGGCCTGCAGTTCGTCGGTCCCAGGGGCGCCGATGGCAAGGTCCTGTCGGCGGCCCGCGACTTCGCGCGCGCGACCGGGGACGGTGTTTGACCAGAGAGCCGGCGTGCAGCCGGCGCGCTACTCGAGCGATTTGCGGAAGCGCAGGATGCTCAGCGTCAGCAGAACCGCGGCAATGATCGCCATCGCCAGGAATTCCGGCCACAGCACGTTGACGCCGACCCCCTTGAGGAAGGTTCCGCGGATGACGATCAGATAATAGCGCAGCGGGTTGAGGTAGGTGAACCACTGCAGCACCTGCGGCATGCTCGCGATCGGGAAGCTGAAACCCGACAAAATGAAAAACGGATTGAGCACGAAGAAATTGGTCGCGAACGCCTGTTGCTGGGTTGAGCACACCGTGGAGATGAGCAGCCCGAGCGCCAGCGTGCTGAGCAGAAAGAGCGCGGTGCCGAGCAGCAGCACGAACGGGTTGCCGACGAAGGGAACCCGAAACCACAACAGCCCGACGGCGACGACGAGCGCCACCTCGCCGAGGCCGATGAGAAAAAACGGCACGGTCTTGCCGAGGATGAACTCGGCGGGCCGTATCGGGCTCACCATGATCTGCTCGAGCGTGCCGACTTCGCGCTCACGCACGACGGCGAAGGCGGTGAGATTGACGATCATGACCAGCGTCAACGTCCCCATCACGCCAGGCACGAAGAACCAGCGTCCGTTCAGGTCCGGGTTGAACCAGGGCCGCTGTTCGAGCGTCACCTGCACCTGCCGCATTCCTTGCGCCCCCTGGACGCGCCTGGTCAGGTCGGTCAGGTAATCCTGAGCAAATCCCGCCGCGATCGTGTTGACGTAGCCGAGTGCGATCAGCGCGGTGTTCGAGTTGGTGCCGTCGACGATGACCTGCAGCGGCGCGGCTTGGCCCTTGCGCAGCAGTTCGGCGAAGCCGGCGTGGACGACGAGGGCGACGGCGGCGGCGCTGGTGTCGATGGTTTCGTCGATTTCATACTGCGACTGCGCCACTTTGACCACGTCGAAACGGCTGCTCGAGGTAAACCGCGAAATCAGCTCGCGGCTTTCCTGGGAGTGGTCGAGGTCGAGCACCGACGTCGACACGTGATAGACCTCGTAGCTTGCCGCATAGCCGAAGAGCAGCATTTGAATGATCGGCGGCACGACCAAGAGGAAGCGCGCGCCCTTGTCGCGCTTGAGCTCGAGGAACTCCTTGATCACGATCGGTCTGATGCGCGCGAACATCGGTCAATCGAGGCGTTTGCGAAAGGCGCGAGCGGCGAGCGCGACGACGGCGACGGCGTAGACGACGAGGAACAGGATCGGCATCAGCAGCTCCGAGATGCCGGCGCCTTTCAGGAATATCGCCTTGATGATGGTGACGTAGTATCGCGAGTAGATCACATAGGTGACGTCCTGGATGAACGACGGCATTTGGTCGATCGGGAACACGTAGCCCGAGAGCAGCGTCGTCGGCAGCAACGTCACCACCAGCGCGATCTGGCTGGCGCCCACTTGGCTGCGGATCACCACCGAGAGCAGATAGCCGATGCTGAGAACGACGGCGAGAAACAGCGTGGTGGTCAGGAACAGCGTCAGCAGGGTGCCGCGGAACGGCACCTCGAACCAGAGCACGGCAATCACCAGGCAGAAGGCGGCGTCGAGCCAGCCGAGCATCAGATAGGGAATGAGCTTGCCGAACATGACTTCGCTGGACTGCACCGGCGTGGAGACCAGAAGCTCCATCGTGCCGCGCTCCCATTCGCGGGCGACGGTGAGCGAAGTCAGCTGCGCTCCGACCAGCGCCATGATGACGGCGACCAGGCCGGGGATGATGAAGTTGCGGCTCACCAGATCCTCGTTGAACCAGACGCGCGACTGCACGGTCATCGGCTGGACCTGCTGCAGGGTGCGGCCTTGCCGGTCCAGCCAGGAGAGCTGGACGTCGTTGGAAAAGCCGCTCACCACCGACGCCGCATAGCCGAACGCGATATTCGCGGTATTGTCGTCGGTGCCGTCGAGGATCGCCTGCACCGATGCGGTTCCGCTGTCGTTCAGCCGTTCGGAGAAATCCGGCGGGATGACGATGCCGACGCGGCAGTCCGCCCGATCGATCGCCGCCACAATCTCCGGATAGGCTTTGACGTTGTGGACGATGGCGAAGTAGAGCGAGGCCTGGAAATGCTTGAGCAAGTCCTGGCTGAGCTGGCTGCCTTCGCGGTCGAAGGTGCAGATCGGAAGGTGCTGGAGGTCGAGATTGACGCCGTAGCCGAACAGAAACATCTGCGTGAACGGAAGCAGCAGCGCAATCATCAAGCTGCGCGGGTCGCGCCAGGTCTGCAGGACCTCCTTTACCGCGATGGCCTTGAGCCGGCGCCACCTCATGCCGCCTCGCTCCGCTTGACCATGTCGGCGGCGATGAGCCGCACGAAGACGTCCTCGAGCGAGGGATCGATGCGCTGGAGACGGCTCGGCCGCAGCGACCTTTGCTCGAGATAGGCCGGCAGCTCCCGCAGGCTGCGTTCGGCGTTATCGACCAGCACGTGAATGGCGTTGCCGAAGACCGAGGAATCGATGACGCCCGGCGCTTGCCGCAGCGCCGCGAGCGTCGGTCCGAGCGCTTCGCATTCGAGCAGCAAGAGCTCGCCGCCGAGCGCGGTGTGCTTCAGTTCCTCGGGGCTGCCGATGGCGATGAGGCGCCCTTGATTGATCAAAGCGGCGCGGTCGCAGTATTCCGCCTCGTCCATGTAGTGGGTCGAGACCAGCACGGTGACGCCGTCGGCGGCGAGCGTGTGGATGAGATCCCAGAAGCGCCGCCGCGAGGTCGGCTCCACCCCGGATGTCGGCTCGTCGAGGAAGAGAATCGGCGGCCGGTGCAGCACCGCACAGCCGAGCGCCAGCCTTTGCTGCCAGCCGCCGGCCAACGTCGCCACCAGCGTCTTCTCGCGGCCGCCAAGCCCGGCCATATCGATGGCGAACCGCATCCGCTCGGGCAGCTCCGCGCGCGGAACGCGGTAGATGCCGCCGAAGAAACGCAGATTCTCCTCGACGCTGAGATCGCGATAAAGCGAGAATTTCTGCGACATGTAGCCGATGTGCTCGCGCACCCGCTCCGGATCGCGCGCCACGTCGATGCCGGCGACCCACACGCGGCCGGCGCTCGGCCGCAACAGCCCGCAAAGAGTGCGGATGATGGTCGATTTGCCGGCACCGTTCGGACCCAAGAAGCCCATGATCTCGCCGTGCCCGACGCGAAAGCTCACATGATCGACGGCGACGAAACTGCCGAATCGCTTGACCAGATTGTCGACGACGATTTGCGCGTCGGCCGTTTCGCTGCCGCTCATGGTGCCGTCCCGTCGTCGTCTTCGAGCAGCGCCACGAAAACATCCTCGATGCTCGGCATGGCGACCGCGATGTCGGCGAAAGCGATCTCGGCCCGCTGCAGGGCATGGCGCAGCTCGGGCATGCGCAAGGCCGCATCATCGACGACGGCATGAACGCCGCCGCCGACCAGGATGACGTTGCTCACGCCCGCGAGCTCGGCGATGGCGGAGCGAACCTCGCGGCCGGCGGCGGAGGAAATGGCGACCACCGCGCCCGGCATCTGCCGTTTGAGCGCGGCCGGCGTGTCGCAATAGAGCACGCGGCCTCTATGCAGCAGCGCCAGGCGGTTGCAGCGCTCGGCCTCGTCGAGATAGGCGGTGGTGATCAGGATGGTCACGCCCTCCTCGCGCAGGCCGTAGAGAATGCGCCAGAAGTCGCGACGCGACACCGGGTCGACCCCGGTGGTCGGCTCGTCGAGCAGGAGAATTTGCGGCGTGTGGACCAAGGCGCAGGTGAGGCCGAGTTTTTGCTTCATTCCGCCCGACAACTGGCCGGCGCGCCGTCCGCGAAATCCGCTCATCCCCGACGCTTCCAGCAGCCGGGTGGCGCGCTGTTCGCGAACGGCGTTGGGGACTTCGAACAGATCGGCGTAGAAGCGGATGTTCTCATCGACGGTGAGGTCCTCATAGAGGCCGAAGCGCTGCGGCATGTAACTGAGATGTTGCTTGACGCTCTCGGGATCGGACACCGCGTCGACGCCGTCGATGAGGATGGCGCCGCCGTCCGGCTGCATCACGCCGGCGAGCATTCGCATCGTCGTGGTCTTGCCGGCGCCGTCGGGACCGACTAGGCCGAAAATCTCGCCGCGGCCCACCGTGAAACTCAGCCCGTCCACGGCGGCAAGCTCGGCGAACCGCTTGGTCAGCCCGTTGGCCGTGACGATCGGTTCAGCCGCTTCGCTCATGACCCGCCCGGCGGCAGCGCTTCCAGCACCGCGTCCGCCGGCATGCCCGGCACAAGTTCGTGGCTCGGGTTATAGACATCGATGCGGACGCGGTAGACCAGCGTCACTCTTTCCGCGTGCGTCTCCACGCTTTTCGGCGTGAACTCGGCGTTGGCGGAGATGAAGGTGACGCGTCCCTGGTAGGTCTTGTTCGGATAGGTGTCGGTCGTCACCTTCGCCGGCTGATTGTAGCGGACCTTGCCGATGTCGGTCTCGTTGACGTAGGCGCGCAGCCAGACGTGATCGAGATCGGCAAGAGTCACCACCGGCGTGCCGGGCACCATGACCTCGCCGAGCTCAGCCTGCCGCACCTGGATCACGCCGGAGAAGGGCGCGCGCAAGACGGTGTAGCCGAGCACGATCTGCGACAGCTTGAGCGTTTCCTCGGCATTGTGGATGGTGGCATTGGCGAGCTCGACCTGGCGCTCGGCGGCGTTCTCCAGCGCCTGATCGCGCTGGTGCGCGGCGGTCGATTGCCGCCACAGCGCGTAGGTCTGGTCGCGCTGCTCGACGGTGCCGGCACCTTTCTGCAGCAGGAAATCGGCGCGCTTATATTCCGCCTCGCGGAACTCGAGGTCGGCGGCGTCAAACTCGACGGTCTTGCGGGCGGCGGCAAGATTCTTCTCCGCGGCGGCAAGCTGGCGCTTCTGCATCTCCAGCGTCGCCTCGTTGATGGCCACCTGCTGGCGGTAGTCGGAATCGTCGAGCCGCGCGATCAGCGTGCCGGCCTCGACCCATTTGCCTTCGTCGAACGGCAGCTCGACGATGCGCGACTGCACGGTCTTGAAGCCGAGCACGCTCTGATGCGCCTCGATGTTGCCGGAGACCATGATGGTGGCGGCCGCCCGCGGTCCGCCAAGCCATTTTTGCAGCGTGCCCCGTTCGAGATAGCCGGCGACGCCAGCTGCGGCGACGGCGATAACGACAACAAGCCAGACCCATTTGGGCCGGTTCCGCGCGTTCTGGGCGGCCGCCTCGATCTTCGATCGAAGGGCAAGCGGCGAATGCATCACCTCGCCTCCTGTGTCATTCGGGCGTTTCATGACCCGGTTGCGCGGTCTCTTCATTGATCCAGGTCAGAAATTCGAAACGCGGCAGTCGCGGGGCGCCCCATCGCGGACACGCCGAAGGCGTTTTTCCGCCGATCTGCGGCCCTCGGGCCGCGCAGCGACCCCGGTACAAGTGGAGCCTAGCGTAACGGCGCCAGCAAGCCGGGCCCGGGCAGATCGGCAAATCCGCGCGCCGGCGTCGCCGCCACGGCGAACAAGTCGGCGCCGAGGAGGCCGGCTGCGATAGCAAATGCCGTCGCGGCGCGCTACATTTGCCTGCAGAAGGGCTAAGACTCACGGGTGCCGATTTCGCGCCTGGGTGAACAGAAAAGATGAATTGGATCTCCAACGTTGTGCGGCCGAAAATCCGCGGCATGCTCCGCCGCGAGGTGCCGGAGAATCTCTGGATCAAATGCCCGGAGACCGGGCAGCTCGTGTTCTACAAGGATGTCGAAGCGAACCAGTTCGTCATCCCCGGCTCCAACTATCACATGCGCATGAGCGCCATCGCCCGCCTGAAATCGATGTTCGACAACGAGACCTGGTTCGACATCGCGGTGCCGGAGACGCCGGTCGATCCGCTGAAATTCCGCGATGAGCGGCGCTATGTCGATCGCCTCAAGGACGCGCGCAACAAGACCGGCCTCAACGACGCGGTGAAACTCGGCTACGGCAAGCTCGACGGTCTCGCCGCGGTCATCGCCGTGCAGGATTTCGATTTCATGGGCGGTTCGCTCGGCATGGCGGCGGGCGAAGCGGTGATCAAGGGCCTCGACACGGCGGTGGAGAAGGGGTGCTCGTTCGTGCTGTTCGCGGCCTCGGGCGGGGCGCGCATGCAAGAGGGCATCCTCTCCTTGATGCAGCTGCCGCGCACCACCATCGCGGTCGAGCGGCTGCACGAGACGCGCAAGCCCTACATCGTCGTTCTCACCAACCCGACGACGGGCGGCGTGACCGCCTCCTACGCCATGCTGGGCGACGTCCACATCGCCGAACCTGGCGCGCTGATCGGCTTCGCCGGCCCCCGCGTCATCGAGCAGACGATCCGCGAGAAGCTGCCGGAGGGCTTTCAGAAGGCCGAGTACCTGCGCGACCACGGCATGGTCGACATGGTGGTGCATCGCCACCATCTGCGGGCGACCATCGCCCGGCTCTGCCGGCTACTGATGAAGGCGCCGGCCGGCGCGCCGCAAAAGCGCTTCGCCCTGCCGGCGCCGGCGTGAGCGCGCCGCGCTCCGACGATCCGCGCCCGAACCTGTCGCGCGCGCGGGCGAAGGAAGGCTGGGCGCCGATCGCCGCCCGGTTGGCGGCGCTGCATCCCAAGCGAATCGATCTTAAGCTCGACCGCATCGAGCGTCTTCTCGCCGCGCTCGACCACCCCGACCGGCGCCTACCGTCGGTGATCCATGTTGCCGGGACGAACGGCAAGGGATCGACCATCGCCTTCCTGCGCGCGATCCTCGAAGCCGCCGAGCAGCGCGTGCATGTCTATACCTCGCCCAATCTGGTGCGCCTCAACGAGCGCTTCCGCATCGGGCACGCCGGCGGCGGCAGGCTGGTCGGCGACGACGAACTCGCCGACATACTGGGCGAATGCGAAGCGAAGAACGCCAATGCGCCGATCACCGTGTTCGAGATCGAGACCGCGGCGGCGTTCCTGCTGTTCGCGCGCCATCCTGCGGACGTCGTTCTCCTCGAAGTCGGACTCGGCGGCCGGCTCGACGCCACCAACGTGATCGAGCGTCCGCTGGCGAGCGTGATCACGCGCCTGGCGCTGGATCATCGCGAGTTCCTCGGCGACACGATCGTCGCCATCGCCGCCGAGAAGGCCGGCATTCTCAAGCGCGGCGTGCCGGCGGTGGTCGCGAGCCAGACACGCGAGGCGCTGGCGGTCATCGAGCGCGAGGCCGCGCGGGTCAAGGCGCCGCTCTCCATCGCCGGGGAGGACTGGACCGCGACCGAGGAGCGCGGCCGCCTCGTCTATCAGGACGCTGACGGGCTGCTCGATCTGCCGGCGCCGAAGCTTTACGGCCGCCATCAGTTCGACAATGCTGGTGCGGCGATCGCGGCGCTGCGCGCCAGCGGCCTGAGACTGCCCGCCCCGGCGTTCGAGGCCGGCATGATCCGCGTCGACTGGCCGGCGCGCATGCAGCGTTTGGCGCAGGGCCGGCTCGTCGCCCTGCTGCAGCCGGAGAGCGAACTGTGGCTCGACGGTGGCCATAACCCGGACGGCGGCCGGGCCATCGCCGCGGCGCTGGCCGATCTCGAGGAGCGCGTGTCGCGGCCGCTCGTGCTCGTTCTCGGCATGATGTCGAGCAAGGATGCCGAGGGCTTTCTGCGCAACTTCTCCGGCCTGGCGCGCCGGGTCATTGCCGTCCCCATCCGGCAGGAAAAGGCGCTGCCGGCGGCGGCGTTGGCGGAGATCGCCCAGAACGCCGGCATCCCCGCGCTCGCGCGCGATGATATCGAGAGCGCGCTGACGGTCGCCGCCAAGCTCGAACTCGCGCCGGCGCCGCGCATCCTCATCACCGGCTCGCTCTATCTCGCCGGCGAGGTTTTGGCCGCCAATGGCACGCCGCCGGAATGACGTTATTTGATGAACGTACCGTCGCGCAGCTCGGAAAAGGCCTGCTGCAGCTCGGCCTGCGTATTCATCACGATCGGGCCGTACCAGGCGACCGGCTCCTCGATCGGCTTGCCGGAAACCAGAAGAAAGCGGATACCTTCTTCGCCGGCCTGCACGGTGACCTCGTCGCCATTGTCGAAGAGGACGAGCGAGCGGTTCCCGGTCTGCTCGCGGACCAGAATATCGTTGCCGCCATCGGCCTTCTCGGTGAGCACGCCGAAGGGCTGCGATGCCGCGCGGAAGCTGCCGGAGCCCTCGAACACATAGGCGAAGGCGTG
>DATHCD010000087.1:0-2622 GCA_035319735.1 Xanthobacteraceae bacterium
TCGAAGCTGTCGAGGAGATAGCGCCAATTCATCGCGGGTGCGTGCGATCAATCGCGCAGGAGTTCGTTGATACTGGTCTTGGCGCGGGTTTTTTCGTCGACGCGCTTGACGATGACCGCGCAATAAAGGCTGGGCGAAACCTTGCCGTTGCCGCGCGCTCCGCCGGGAAGCGATCCGGGTACGACCACGGCGTAGGGCGGGACTTCGCCTTGACTGACCGTGCCGGTCTCGCGGTCGACGATGCGGGTCGAGGCGCCGATGAAGACGCCCATCGACAGCACCGCGCCTTCCCTCACGATAACGCCCTCGGCGACTTCCGAGCGCGCGCCGATGAAACAATTGTCCTCGACGATCACGGGTCCCGCCTGCAGCGGCTCAAGGACGCCGCCGATGCCGACGCCGCCAGAGATGTGGCAGTTCTTGCCGATCTGCGCGCAGGAGCCGACTGTGGACCACGTGTCGATCATCGTTCCGGTATCCACGTAGGCGCCCAGATTGACGAACGAAGGCATCAGCACTACCCCGGGCGCGACGTAGGCCGAGTGGCGCACGACGCAGCCGGGCACGGCGCGAAAGCCGGCGGCGCGGAAGTGCGTGTCGTCCCAGTGATCGAACTTCGAGGGAATCTTGTCCCACCAGGCTGCATGGGCCGGCCCACCGGGGATGACGCTCATGTCGTTCAAACGGAACGACAGCAGCACCGCCTTCTTCAGCCACTGATTGACCTTCCAGATTCCGCTGGCGCTGCGCTCGGCGACGCGCGCCTCGCCGCGATCGAGCAGGTCGAGCGCCGCCTCGACAGCCTCGCGGACCGCGCCCTTGGTCGAAGGCCCGATGCCGTCGCGTTTTTCAAACGCAGCGTCTATCGTCTTTTCCAGGTCGGCTACGGACATGAACGCTTTCCCGTGCTAACGCGGTGTCGATTTAGCGTAGCTAGGATTGAGTGCAAGCGAAATCCGGTGAGCGGCAAGCATTTTCCTGGATTTCGCTACGCTCAATCCAGGCTACCTTTTGGCGACGACGGCACGCAAAAAATCCGCGAGATCGTCGGTGACGTGATCGACGTGCGGGGCGTCGCGGCCGGCAAGCTCCCACTCCTCACGCAACACCACGCCCGCGCCCTTGGGCACTACCAGCACGGTGATCATGCCCAGCGCGTGCGGCACTTCCAGGTTGCGGGCGAGATCCTCGAAAATCGCCGCCCGGTGCGGATCGACGCCGTGACGCGCAAGAAAGCGCTCGTAGACCGCGCGACGCGGCTTCGGCTCGAGCTCGGCGGCCTTGATATCGAAGATGTCATCGAAGTGCTCGGCGATTTCGAGGCGCTCCATGACCGCCTCGGCGTGGGCGCGCGTGCCGTTGGTGAGGATGAGCTTACGGCCGGGCAGTTTGGCGATGGCGGCGCCGAGCGCGGGGTTTGGCGTCAGCGGCGAGTGATCGATCTGATGGACCATTTCGAGAAATTGGTCGGGCACCAGCCCGTGCTCTTCCATCAGCCCGCGCATGGTCGTGCCGTAACGCCTGTAATAGTCCTTCTGCAGCCGGAATGCGTCCTCACGGCTGATCTTGAGAAAGTCCACGATGTAATCGCGGATACGTTCGTCGACCTGCTGCCACAAATTCACGTGGTGTGGATAAAGCGTGTTGTCGAGATCAAAGACCCAGGTCTCAACCCGGCTGAAATTGCCCACGTCGTGCCGCTGCATCATCTTGATGACTTGTTATCGCCGCTTTTCACAGTTCAAAGGCTTCTAATCCTCGCCGAATCAGTATCAATGACCATTGGGGATGAGGGAACTGCTGATGCGCAGAAAGCTGCGGAAAACGCTTCCATTCATCGTGGCAATATTCATCGGCACAATGGCCGCAGCGCTGATCGCAGGCGTTGCGCTATTGGCAGCGCATTCTTGACAGGTCAAGAAGGACGTCGAAGCGCACTCAGCCAGCTTCACGCCAAGCCGTCATCGGAATGATACCCTTGAGCGCGCCGTCGTGCAGACGCACCGGATCGCGCTCGCCGTCCATGGCGAGCCGCAGCACGCTTCGAGCGAGCTCGTCTGGCTTTATGGAGGTGTTGCCGATCGCCTTGAGCGTGAGCCACGCTTCGTCGAACGCGGTCTCGAGCACGACCAGCGTCTGGGGATCGAACGCACTATTGTGGAACCCGCGCATGGTCCACCCTCACGGCCTTGCCAGCGTCGCCCTTGGTGACTTTGGCACTACCGATGTCGCAAGATTTTGGCGCAGGCTGGGCCGAGCCTGTGATGCTGTCGAGGTCGCGAAGGAGTGATCGGTACCTGGCCCAGCCGCGGCTATCTCGCTGATCAGCTTCTTCAAGATTGCATCAGCAAAAGTGTCATAATTTTCTGCTGGAATCATGAAAGCACCGGGGCCGCCGATAACATTATCGTAATAATAATGGTCGAGGCCGGGTTCCACCGTCAGGATCGGCAGGCCGTTGATGCCGATGCCGTCGGCCACCGCTTCGTCACGGGCCTGGGTCACCGGCCGGCCGCTGTTGTTGGAGCCGTCGCCGGATATATCGATGATGCGCCGCGTTGGCCGAAAGGGCATCCCGGCTAATAGGATGCGCGAATAGTCGATGGCGCCGCTGATCGAGGT
>DATHCD010000088.1:0-3346 GCA_035319735.1 Xanthobacteraceae bacterium
CATGCGGTCGCGCCGCGCCGACATGAGCGTCGTAGTTGCCACCGCCTACATGGAAGAGGCCGAGCGGTTCGATACGCTGATCGCCATGAATGACGGCAAGGTCCTCGCCGCCGGCGCGCCGGCGGATTTGAAGGCGCAGACCCGCGCGGCGACCGTCGAAGAGGCGTTCGTCGCCTTGCTGCCGGAAGCGATCAGGGCTGGACACAAGAAGTTGCAAGTTCCGACCTACCGCACGGTCGATGCGGAGCCGCTCATCGTGGCGCGCGACCTGACCCGCCGTTTCGGCGATTTTACCGCCGTCGACCGGGTGAACTTCACCATCGAACGCGGCGAGATCTTCGGCTTTGTTGGTTCCAACGGCTGCGGCAAGACCACGACCATGAAGATGCTCACCGGGCTGCTGGCCCCGAGCCACGGCGAGGCGTTGCTGTTCGGCCAGCCGCCCGACGTCAGCGACCTCAAGGCGCGGGCGCGCGTCGGCTACATGTCGCAATCGTTCTCACTTTACACCGAACTCACGGTGCGGCAGAATCTCGTGCTGCATGCCCGGCTCTTTCATCTCCCCGCCGAGAACAGTAAGACGCGGCTGCCCACGCTGATCAAACAATTCGAACTGGAAGACTATCTCGACTCGCTCGCCGCCAATTTGCCGCTCGGCATCCGTCAGCGGCTTTCGCTCGCCGTCGCCGTCGTGCACCAGCCGGAGATTCTCATTCTCGACGAGCCGACCTCGGGCGTCGATCCACTGGCGCGGGACCGGTTCTGGGAGTTGTTGATCGACCTGTCGCGCAACCAGGGCGTGACCATCTTCGTCTCCACCCATTTCATGAACGAGGCCGAGCGCTGCGATCGCATATCGCTGATGGACTCGGGCCGGGTGCTCGCCACCGACCCGCCGCGCAATCTGATCGAGGCGCGCGGGGTCGCCACTTTGGAAGACGCCTTCATCTCCTATCTTGAAGAAGCGACCGGACCGGCAACCAAGGCGATCGCCGAGCCCGCCGCGGCCGCACCAAGAGCGCAGCAGACGCCGGCGCCGCGGCGCTTCTTCAGCGTGCAGCGCCTCTTTGCCTATTCGATCCGCGAGGGGATCGAGCTGTTGCGCGATCCTATTCGCCTGGCATTCGCCCTGTTTGGCACCGCGCTGCTGATGCTGGTGTTCGGCTTCGGCATTTCCACCGACGTCAACAATCTGACGTTTGCAGTGCGCGACCTCGATCAGAGCCACGAGAGCCGCGCTTATCTGGAAGAACTCCGAGGCTCGAGTTATTTCATCGAGAAGGCGCCGCTGGTCGACTATGCCGATCTTGAGCACCGGATGCAGAGCGGCGCCATCAAGGCCGCCATCGAGATCCCGCCGGGCTTCGGCCGCAACATCGAGCGCGGCCGCCCGGCCTGGGTGGCGGCGTGGGTCGACGGCGCGATGCCCTTCCGCGCCGATACCATCCGCGGTTATCTGGAAGGCATGCACCAGCTCTATCTGAGCGATCCGGCGGTGAAGACGGCTGCGCCGGCGGCGCGGCAGGCCGCCCGAATCGAAATCCGCTTCAAATACAATCAGAACTTCGAAAGCATCTATGCCATGGTGCCGACCAGCCTGTCGCTGCTGTTGGCATTGTTTCCGGCGATTCTGATGGCGCTTGCCGTGGTGCGTGAAAAGGAACTCGGTTCGATCACCAATCTGTACGTGACGCCGGTGACCCGGCTCGAGTTTTTGCTCGGCAAGCAGCTTCCCTACATCGGCGTCGCGATGGCGAATTTCACCATGATGTTGCTGATGGCGCTGTTGATTTTCCAGGTGCCGCTGAAGGGAAGCTTCACGATGCTGGCGCTCGGCGTGCTTGTCTACGTCGCCGCGACCACCGCTTACGGTATGGTGATTTCCTCGTTCGCCTCGACGCAGATCGCGGCGCTGTTCGGCACCGCCATCATGACCTTCCTGCCGGCGTCGCAGTTCTCCGGCATGATGGTGCCGGTGTCCTCGCTGTCGGGCACCGCACAACTCATGGGGCGTGCGTTTCCGATGACCTATTTCATTCCGATTAGCACCGGCACTTTCACCAAAGGTCTGGGCTTCGGCGAGCTGGCGACACATCTGGGCGAGCTTGCGCTCTTCATTCCGGCGCTGACGCTGATCAGCCTGCTGCTGCTGCGCAAACAGGAGCGCTAGAGCATGATCCGAAAAAGTGGGCACCGGTTTTCCGAAAAAATCATGCTTCACCTTTAGGCGAGGCAAGCTCGATGCGCATGATCCAAAACATTTTCTGGCTCGGCACCAAGGAGCTGCGCAGTTTCTTCCGCGATTTCGTGCTGCTTACCCTGGTCGTGTACGCCTTTTCGCTGGCGATCATGGCGCAAGCGCACAGCTTTTCGCAGGAAGTGCACAACGCCTCGATCGCCGTCGTCGACGAGGACCATTCGGAGCTGTCGCGGCGGATCACCCAGGCATTCCTGCCGCCCTATTTCCACCAGCCGGCACAGATCGCCGAACGCGATATCGTGCCGCTGATGAATGTCGGCAAATACACCTTCGTGCTCGACATTCCGCCGAAGTTCGAGCGCGACATGCTCGGCGGACGTAACCCGGCGATCCAGCTCAACGTCGACGCCACCGCGATGGTGCAGGGCGGTCTCGGCGCCGGGTATGCGGAAAACATTATCATGGATGAAATTCAGAATTTCCTTGCACAAACGCAAAACGCGGCGGCGGTGCCGGTCAATCTCGACGTCCGCATCATGTACAATCCCAATGTCACGACGGCGTGGTTCACCAGCGTCATGGGGATCATTAACAGCGTCTCCATGCTGGCGATTATTCTCGCCGGCGCCGCCGTGGTCCGCGAACGCGAGCACGGCACCCTGGATCATCTCCTGGTGATGCCGCTGACGCCGTTCGAGATCGCGATGTCCAAGGTCTGGGCCAACAGCCTGGTCATCACAACGGCGGTCGGCCTTTCGCTGTATGGCGTCGTGCGCGGGCTGCTCGGCGTTCCCATCGCCGGCTCGATCCCGCTGTTCCTGTTCGGGGCAGCCGTCTATCTGTTCTTTGCCTGCGCGATCGGCATATTCCTCGGCACCGTCGCGCGCTCGATGCCGCAGCTCGGCTTGCTCTACCTGCTGGTGTTCATGCCGATGAATATGCTGTCAGGCAGCAACACCCCGCTGGAAAGCATGCCGCCGTGGCTGGCGACGGTGATGGAGGCCTCGCCCTCGACGCATTTCGTCGCCTTCGCGCAATCGATCCTCTATCGTGGCGCCGGCTTCGACGTGGTCTGGCCGCAATTTCTGTTCGTCGCGGTGGTCGGCGGCCTGTTCCTGGGGCTCGCCATCGTGCGCTTTCGCTCGA
>DATHCD010000089.1:0-123555 GCA_035319735.1 Xanthobacteraceae bacterium
TCGCCGCGCGAGCATTTCGAGAAGCCGAACGGCAGTCCCATCTTGAACGCGAAATAGGCGCGCAAATAGTAGGGCTGGTCGGCGCAGTCGGGGCGCATGACGGTTCCCATCTGGTCTTCGCCAAGCCCCAAATAGTTGAACAGGACGTTACGCGACCGATCGCGCAGCACGTTATGCAGCGCCGGCCACGACAGTTCGGTGTCGAGCGGCCCGTCGAACAGTTTCTGGATCCATGCCGAATACAGGTTTTCCGTCGCGCGGTTCCAGCTATTGCGCAAGGGCCAGAGGCTTCCCGGCGTCGGACCCGGCGGCGGCGGCACCTCATCGCGCACGGCGATGTCGCGCATGACCGTGCTGCACCCGGCCGACGGACGGTCGAGCGCCAGCGTTGCGTGCCATGTCCCGGCGGCCGGCGCGGCAACCTCGGCGAACCAGAAATACGGCGGCCCGCCGTGCCGGTCGCGCGATTTGGCCGCGACGCTGCCATCGGGCGCGACCAGCGACAACTCGCCCTGCAGCGGCTTCTCGGCGGCGACGATGACGCGCAACGGCGCGCCCTTCCACGGCGCGATCGGCGAGGACAAGACCGCGAGCTCGGCCGCATTGTCGCAGCCGCCGGACGGAGCTTCGGCTCGTGCGTCCGCCGCCAAGAAAAGGCCGACAAAAAATGCACCTGCGATCAGCGCTAATGCTGTCGCGGTCACGGCAAGCCGGCATAGCTGAAACAAGCGAGCCCCCTTCCCCGCGCAAGCGCGAAACTGCGTTCGGTTCCTCGCCGCCGGGCCGGATTGCAGGATACCGAACTGACGGCCATCAGTCAGCGAATATGAAGGCGATTTTGCGACCTGCCGACCGTTCGCCAAGCGCCGATGTTCGCGCTCGGTCGAGGACCGAAATGCTCGGCAACCGCCATTTTAAGTCCGCGCGCTTGTCATTAAGGCCGCTTTGCCAAAATCCGCACGAAACATTCGCGTACCCGGCGCTGGGTATCCTCAAGATGGGCGGCAAGCGCGGCAAAATCCGGCAGGTCGGCGGCGCGTGCTAACAGGGCAAGCACCCCGGCGTTCGTGGTCTTCGGATCGAAGACCGTCGGCAGGCAAAGCCGCAAGATTTGCGTCAGATCGTGGAACAGCCGCGTCGCCGGCCGCAACACCTCGGCGTCTTGCGGGTCGATGAGGCCGAGCCGCGAGGCCTTCTCCAACACCCGTGCCGTCGACGTATCGAGGATCTCCGGCACCGCTGCGGCGTGAATGAGCTGCAAATATTGCGCGATGAA
The DNA here is from genome assembly GCA_035319735.1 of Xanthobacteraceae bacterium. Taxonomy (GTDB): domain Bacteria; phylum Pseudomonadota; class Alphaproteobacteria; order Rhizobiales; family Xanthobacteraceae; genus BOG-931. Next base: position 1,277 of record DATHCD010000089.1, read on the forward strand.
CTCGATATCGACCAGTCCGCCGGCGGCATATTTGAGGTCCCACGGATTCGCGTCGCTCTTTTCCTTGGCGATTGCCGCGCGCATTTTGCCGACGTCGGCGGCGACCATGCGTGGGTTTCGCTTGCGGCAGAGTACGTCGCGGATGGCGCCCTCGATTTTCGCCGTGAAACTCGGCGACCCCGAAACGACCCGCGCGCGGGTCAGCGCCATGTGCTCCCAGGTCCAGGCCTCGCGCGCCTGATAGTGCACGAAGCCGTCGAGGCGCGTCGCCAGCGGACCGGATCGGCCGGACGGCCGCAGCCGCATGTCGACCTGGTAGAGTTGGCCGTAATTGGTCTGCACCGTGAGCGCGCCGATCAGGCGCTGGGTGAAGCGAGCGAAATATTCCGCGCCGGAGAGCGGACGTTTGCCGTCCGAGTTCGGGTTTTTGCCGTCGAAGTCGTAGATGACGATGAGATCGAGGTCGGAAGTTGCGGTCATCTCGCGCGCGCCGAGCCGGCCGAGCGCGACAATGGCGCTTTGCGCGCCGCGGATGCGGCCGCGGCTGGCGGCAAAATCGGTCTCGACCCTTCGGTGCACGGCGCGCAGCAGCACGTCCGCGAGCCGCGCAAAAAGCTCGCCGGTCTGTTCCGCGGAGATCGATCCGGACAGGGTCCGCGCGCCGATCAGGAACATATGCTCCTGGCCGAACAGCCGGATCGCGTCGAGCAGCGCTTCGTAGGCGGGCGTATCCTCAAGCGCGCGGGCAAGGTCCGCTTCGAGTCGCGCTTGGTCGGGCAGCGGGCCGAAGAAGTGCGGATCGACCAGCGCATCGATGAATTGCGGATGCTGCGCCAGGATATCGGCGAGCCGCGGCGCCGTCGCCAGGATCAGCGCGACAAAGCCGATCAATTCCGGATTCTGCCGCAACAGCGAAAAAAACCGCCCGCCCGCGCGCAGACCGGCGAGGAAACGGTCAAACGCGACAAAGGCGCCATCCGGATTGTCGGCGCGGGAGAATTCATCGACGATGACCGGCGTAAGCTCGGTCAGATTGGCGCGCGCCTGCTCGCCGCGCAGCGCCCGGTACCGGCCGGCGCGCCAATCCTGCACCGCTTCGGCCACCGCACGCGGCTGGCGAAAGCCCAGTTGCGCCAAGCGGTCGAGCGTTTCGGCGTCATCGGGGCCGGCGGCAAACGCCAGCTTTTGCCGCTGCGCCAACAATTCCGGCGCGCGTTCGAATAACCGCACATAGTGCCGCTCGACCTTGCGCAACTGCCCAACCAGCGCGCCGGCAAAATCGTCGCGGCCGCTAAAGCCGAGAAAACGGGCGAAGACGCCCAGCGCCGCGGCGTCGGCCGGCAGCGTATGGGTCTGTTCGTCGGCCATCATTTGCAGCCGATGCTCGACGCGACGCAAAAAATCGTAAGCTTCGGTCAGCTCGTCGCGGGTTGCGGCGTCGATCCAGCCGTCGGCGGCGAGCACGCCGAGCGTGTCGACGGTGGCGCGGCCGCGCAATTCGCCGTGGCGGCCGCCGGCGATCAGCTGCTGGGTCTGCACGAAAAATTCAATCTCGCGGATGCCGCCGCGGCCGAGCTTGATATTGTGGCCTTCGATTGCGATCTCGCCGTGCCCGCGATAGGCGTGGATCCGCCGTTTCATGTCGTGGACGTCGGCGATCGTTGCGTAATCGAGATATTTGCGCCAGATGAACGGCGCCAGTTCGCGCATCAGTTTGTCGCCGGCGGCGCGATCGCCGGCGCACGGGCGCGCCTTGATCAGCGCCGCGCGCTCCCAGTTCTGGCCGCGGCTTTCGTAGTAATCGAGCGCCGCTTCGGCGGACATCGCGATCTGCGTCGACGACGGATCGGGACGGAGCCGCAGATCGACGCGAAAGACGTAGCCGTCGGCGGTGTGCTCTTGCAAAATTCTGATCAGGTCGCGGGTCAAATTGACGTAGAAGCGCCCCGGCTCGGCGTCGGCGGCAAGCTTTGCCGCGGCGGCATCGAAGAACACCATGAGGTCGATGTCGCTCGAGAAGTTAAGCTCGCGGCCGCCGAGCTTGCCCATGGCCAGCACGATGTAACCGCAACCGTTTTCGGGATTGTTCTTGTCGGACGTTGCTAGCTGCCGGCGCCCGGCGGCTTGCAGGAGCAGAAAATGGACCGCCGCGCGCAGCGCGGTCTCCGCGACCGCCGTCAAGGCGGCGGTGACGCGCACGACCGGCCAGACGCCGCCGATATCGGTTAGCGCAATCAACAGCGCGGCCTCCGCTTTCATATGGCGGAGCACGCCCATCAGCTCGCCTTGCGATCGCGCCTTGGCCGCGGCGCGCTCGGCAGCCGCGAGCAGTGCCGCCAGTGCAGCGTCCGGATCGCGCTTGAGCAGGCGAACCAAGCGTGCGGCATCGCTTTCGATAAGCTGCCAGAGAAACGGCGCGGCTTCGGCGATACCGGCGAAGAGCTCAGCCAATGGCGGATTGGCGCGCATCAGCGTCTTGAGCGTCGCGCCCGCGCTCTTCGGTTTGACGCCCGCCAGCCAGGCCGAGACCAGCATGGACGATTGCGGCGAAGCGACCGGCAGCGCGCCGCCGAGCCGTCTGAACAATGCCGGTTCGTTGCGTCTTTGGCGTTGTTGGCGTTTTCGTTTCGGCCGCTCGGCAGCTGCAGGCCGTCTCATCCCGGCCCCGTCGGTCCGGCGCGCGGCAGTTCAATCGTGCTGCGCAAGCCGGGGTGATTGTCTTCGAGCTTCAATTCGCCGCCATGCAGCCGCGCCACCGCGGCAGCGAGACTCAAGCCCAGTCCCGAGCCCGGCTCGGACCGGCTCTGCTCGAGCCGCACGAAACGTTCCACGACGCGGCCGCGATCGGCATCGGGAATCCCCGGCCCGTGGTCCGCTACGCTGAGCGTAATGCGCTCGCCGTCATGGCCGGCTTTGACCACGACTTCGGCCGGCGCGCCGTTGGCCTTGCCGTCGGGTGCGGCATATTTGATGGCGTTATCGATCAGATTGGCCAGCGCTTGGCTCACCAGTTCGCGGTTGCCCCGCACCGGCGCCGCAGCCGCCGCATCGACCTTGAGCGCGATGCCTTTCTGTTCGGCCAGCGGCTCGTAGAGTTCGCCGACGTCGCGGGCGATTTCGGCGGCGTCGAATTCGGTCATGTTGTCGCGCGCTTGGCCGGATTCGGCGCGTGCGATCATGAGCAGCGCGTCGAAGGTGCGAATGAGCTCGTCGGATTCCTCGATGGTCGATTCCAGCGCGGCGCGATAATCGGTGTCCGCGGCCGGATGGCGCAGCGCCTGCTCGCAGCGATTGCGCAAGCGCGTCAGCGGCGTCTTGAGGTCATGGGCGATGTTGTCGGAGACCTCCTTCAAGCCGCGCATCAACGCTTCGATGCGCTCGAGCATGGCGTTGAGGTGATCGGCCAGCCGATCCAGTTCGTCGCCGGTGCCGGCGACCGGCAGGCGGCCGGCGAGATCGCCGTGCATGATGGTTTGCGCGGTCGCGGTCATGGCGTCGACGCGTTTGAGCACGCGCCGGCTGACGAAAAAGCCGCCAATAAGCCCGAGCCCGATCACCAGCGCCAGCGACCATTGTCCGGCATTGGCAATGATGGCGAACAGCCGCTCGCGTTCCTCGAGGTCGCGGCCGACCAGAAGGTGGAAGCCGCCCGGCAGCTGCACGACCCGCACCAGCGCGCGATGGTCGCTACCTTCCGGCGCCTCAAGCCGCCGATAATCGGTTTCCAGCCAGCCCGGATGGTCGAGCACGCCCGGCTCCAGCGAGCCGACATTGCCGGCGAGTCCCTCACCGGTCGGCGTCGTCACCAGATAAAGGCTCGATCCCGGACGCCGCGAGCGCAAATCGACGACGATCACGAGCCGCCGGATGCCGCCCTGAGCGTATTGTTCGGACAGCCCGTTGATCTCGCCGTCGACCGTCGACGTGATCTGCTCGGTGATGAGGCGCCGGGTATTGAGCGCGAAATAGCCGAGCAGCGACGCCGCGAACAAAATGAAAATCGCCAGATAAACCAGCGTCAATTTAAATGCGGTCGTGCGCAGAAGTTTACCGAGCGCAATCACGTTGTCATCTCAGCCTTGATGCCCATTTCGTCCTCGGAAAAGTCATCTTCCCAGAACTCGAGCGGTGCGCGCTTGCCGGCCTGCTGATTTGTCGCCTCGGACCGGCGCAGCTCGACACGGCGAATTTTACCGGAAATGGTCTTGGGCAATTCGGCGAATTCGAGCCGCCGCACCCGCTGGAACGGTGCCAGCGTCGTCCGGCAATGCCGGAAGATCGACAAGGCGGTGGCGCGGTCCGCCCGGTAACCGGGGGCCAGCGCCAAAAACGCCTTCGGCACGGCCAGCCGCAGCGGATCGGGCGACGGCACCACCGCGGCCTCGGCCACTGCCGGGTGCTCGATCAAAACGCTCTCAAGCTCGAACGGGCTGATCCGATAGTCGGAGGATTTGAACACGTCGTCGGCGCGCCCGACATAGGTCAAATAACCATCGTCGTCGATTGCCGCCACATCGCCGGTGCGATAGACGGCATCGCGCCGCGCCCGCACGCCGCCGTCGTCATCCTGGTAGCCTTGCATCAATCCGGTCGGCCGCGGCTCACGCGCAAGGCAAATCTCGCCCTCGCGCGCCGCCGCGCCGTTGGCGTCGAGCAGCACCACGCGGTAGCCGGGCAGCGGCCGGCCCATCGAGCCAGCTTTGAGCTTCTGAGCGGGCGTGTTGCCGACGACCGCAGCCGTCTCGGTCTGGCCGTAACCGTCGCGGATGGTGATGCCCCACGCCGTCTTGACCCGCCCGATGACTTCCGGATTGAGCGGTTCGCCGGCGCTGATCAGCTCCTTGATGCGGACCGGCCAGGCGGCAAGGTCCTCCTGGATCAGCATCCGCCATACCGTCGGCGGCGCGCAAAAGGTGGTGACGCCGCAGCGCACGATAGTGTCGAGCAGGCCGCGGGCATTAAAGCGGCGCTGGTTGACGATGAACACCGCCGCTTGCGCATTCCACGGCGAGAAGAAGCAGCTCCAGGCATGTTTGGCCCACCCCGGCGACGAGATGTTGAGATGCACGTCGCCGGGCCGCAGCCCCAGCCAGTACATAGTCGACAGGTGGCCGACCGGATAGCTCTGATGGCTATGCAGAACCAGCTTCGGCCTCGCCGTGGTGCCGGAGGTGAAATAGAGCAGCACCGGGTCGTCCGCCAGCGTTTCGCCATCCGGCGCGAACGCCGCAGCCGCCTGGTAGGCGTCCTGGTATGAAATCCAGCCGGATATCGCCTTGCCGACCACAATGCGCGTGTACTCGCCGGGCAGATCGGCGAATTTGGCGGCAGCATCGGCGCTGGCAATGACGTGCCGGACCCGCCCGCGCGCGAAGCGGTCGGCAAGATCGTGGCGGGCAAGCAGCGTCGTCGCCGGCACGATCACCGCGCCGAGCTTCATGGCCGCCAGCATGCATTCCCAGAGCGGCACGACATTGCCGAGCATGACCAGGATGCGGTCACCGCGGCGCACGCCGCGTGCGCGCAGCCAATTGGCGACCTGGTTCGAACGCCGGCTCAAATCGGCGAAACCAAGCGTGGTCTCGCCGGCATCCTCGTCGACCAGCCAAAGCGCAGGGTTGGCGTTGTCGCGCGCCATGACGTCGAAGTAATCGAGCGCCCAGTTGAAGCGGTCGAGCTTCGGCCAGCGGAAATCGCGGTAGGCCGAGGCATAGTCCTCGCGATGGCGTAACAGAAAATCGCGGGCGGCGACGAACGGCGCCGCATTGCTCGAAGTCATCGTGACCTCCCCGGCGATCTGCCGGCCGGCCAAAGCCGCAACATGAAATATGCTTTTTCTGTTGACAATAAGGTACTCGCCCTTCTCTCTCGACGCGATCCTTCTGCCGGGGCGGACAACCGCAAACGATGGGACCTCTTGCCGGCTTGCGTATCGTCGAATTTGCCGCCATCGGGCCGGGCCCCATGGCGGCGATGCTGTTTGCCGATCTGGGCGCCAGCGTCCTGCGCGTCGACCAAATCAATCCCAGCGGGCTCGGCATCGCCCTGCCGGCGCGCTTTGCGCTGACCACGCGCGGGCGCCCCGCCGTTGCCGTCGACCTGAAACATCCGGACGGGCTGGCGCTCGCCATCGATTTGACCGCCAAAGCGGATGCGCTGATCGAAGGCTATCGCCCCGGCACGATGGAGCGGCTCGGGCTCGGTCCACAGGTTGTGCTCGGGCGCAATCCGCGGCTCGTCTACGGTCGGATGACCGGTTGGGGTCAAACCGGCCCGCTCGCTCAGGCCGCAGGCCATGACCTCAATTATCTGGCTTTGACCGGAGCGCTGGCGGCCATCGGCCGCGCCGGCGAAAAGCCGGTGCCGCCGCTCAACCTGATCGCCGATTACGGCGGCGGCGCGCTCTATCTCGCCTTCGGCATGGCCTGCGCCATGATCGAGGCCAAGCGTTCCGGCCGGGGCCAAGTCGTGGATGCGGCGATGACCGACGGCGTCGCCTCGCTGATGACGGCGATGTACGGCCTTTACGCCATGGGCTTCCACCGTCTCGAGCGCGGCACCAATCTCCTCGATTCCGGCTCGGCGATTTACGACGCCTACGAATGCGCCGACGGCCGGTACATCGCGATCGCGCCGATCGAGTTCAAATTCCGCGCGGTCTTGTTCGAACGGCTCGGTTTGCCCTCTACCGCCGACGACGGCGCCGAGCTGCGCGGCAAGCTTGAAGCTCTGTTCAAGACGCGCAGTCGCGACGACTGGTGCCGGCTGCTGGAGGGAACGGACGCCTGCTTCGCGCCGGTGCTCACCATGGCGGAAGCGCCGCTGCATCCGCACAACGTCGCGCGCGCCACGTTCATCGAGATCGACGGCGTGGTGCAGCCGGCCCCGGCGCCGCGTTTTGACAGGACACCCGCCGGCCGTCCGGTGCCGCCGCAAGCCGTCGGCGTCGGCTGCCGGTCGGCGCTTGCCGACTGGGGGATCGCCGCAGAACGAATCGAGGCCCTGTTTGCCGCCGGGGCGCTGGGTGCTGAAGTTCAACATTGAAGCAACAGAAATTACCGGGCGCCGTCGCGGATTATGTAACCGGCGCCGCGCACGGTATGCAGCAGCGGCTGCGCAAAGCCCTTGTCGATCTTGGATCGCAGCCGCGAAATGTGCACGTCAATCACGTTGGTCTGCGGATCGAAATGATAGTCCCAGACGTTTTCCAAGAGCATGGTGCGGGTGACGACTTGGCCGGCGTGGCGCATCAGATATTCGAGCAGCCGGAATTCGCGCGGCTGCAACTGCACCTCCTGTCCGGCGCGGCTCACTTCGTGCGATAGCCGGTTCAGTTCGAGGTCGGCGACGCGATACACGGTTTCCTCGCCGCGGCTGCCGCGCCGCCGCGCCAGTGCCTCGACGCGCGCGAGCAGCTCGGAGAAGGCGTAAGGCTTGGCGAGGTAATCGTCGCCGCCGGTGCGCAAGCCCTTGACGCGGTCGTCGACCTGGCCGAGCGCCGAAAGGATCAGGACCGGCGTTTCCACCGATTGGCCGCGCAGCGCCGCGATCACCGACAGGCCGTCGCGCTTCGGCAGCATGCGATCGACGATCAGCACGTCGTATTCGCCGTCGAGCGCAAGCTGCAGCCCTTCCTCGCCGTCGCCGGCCTGATCGGCAATATGGCCGGCCTCGCGAAACGCCTTGACCAGGTAATCGGTCGCGTCGCGGTCGTCCTCAATGATGAGAAGGCGCATGTTTCATCGCTGCGTCATAGCCGGGCGGCGGTACGCCGCCTGTCGCCCAATATAATATCGTTCGCCAATTGCCGGGCAGGCTTGAGCCATACCCTGCCAAGCGCGGCACCGCCGCACGGCGCCGGTCGGCGCAAAAGTGAGGGGGCGGCGAGCGGCTGCCCGCCGCCCCCTCTCACCTACTCTACCCCGGCGGGGGCGACGGATGCCGGAGGCAGAGTTGGTATTCTGCGGGGACGGGTCTTGCGACCCGTCCCCAGGGTACGTCCGCCAGCGGGGGCGACGGATGCCGGCGACCGCCCCTTTGGATTAGGCGTTGCCGAGCGGCAGCGCGACGAACTTCGTCCCATCGCTCGACTTCACCCGAAACAGCACAGTTCGCCTGCCGGCCGACCGCGCCTCGGACAGGCTCTGGCGGACGTCGGCCGGCGTCGCTACCGGCTTGCCGCCGACGTCGAGAATGACGTCGCCGACCTGCAAACCATGGTCGGCGGCAACGCCGCCTTGGGCGACTGCGGTAACCACCACGCCGCTGCCGCCCGAACCGGAAACTTTGCTGCCGGGCGCGAGCGTCAGGCCGAGCTTCGGCAAGTCGCTCTCGGACTCGTCTTCGTTGTTTGGTTGGTTCGCAGCCTGTTTCTCATTCGGCAAGCTACCGAGCGTGAGCGTCACAGTCTTGGTCTGACCTTGATGGACGATGCCGAGTTTCACGGTCGCGCCCGGCGACATCGTGCCGATCTTGCGCGCCAACTCGCGGGCGTCTTTGACCGGCGCATCATTGACCGAGGTGATGACGTCGCCGCTGACAATGCCGGCTTTGACCGCGGGGCTGTCCTTTTGCGGCTCGGAGACGAGCGCGCCGGTCGTCTGCTTCAACCCCATGCTGTCGGCAATATCGGGCGTCACCGACTGAATCTGCACGCCGATCCAACCGCGGCTGACGCTGCCTTTGTCGCGAAGCTGCGCAATCACGCTCTTCACGGTGTCGGCGGGAATGGCGAAGGCGATGCCGACCGAGCCGCCCGACGGCGAGAAGATCGCGGTGTTGACGCCGATGACGTTGCCGTCGACGTCGAAGGTCGGGCCGCCGGAATTGCCCTTGTTGACCGGCGCATCGATCTGGATGAAGTCGTCATAGGGTCCGGCGCCGATATCGCGGCCGCGGGCCGAGACAATGCCGGCGGTCACGGTGCCGCCGAGCCCGAACGGATTGCCCACTGCGAGGACCCAGTCGCCGACCCGCGGCGCATTGTCGGCAAGCTTCACGTAAGGGAAGTTCTTACCTTCGACCTTGATCAAGGCCAGGTCGGTGCGCGAGTCAGTGCCGATGACCTTGGCGCTGTATGTCTTGCCGTCATCGGTCGTGACCTGCAAATTGTCCGCGTTCTGCACCACGTGATTGTTGGTCACGGCATAGCCGTCGGCTGAGATGAAGAAACCGGAGCCTTGACCGGTGACGACCTCGCGGCCGCCTTCACCATTGTGCGGCATACCGAAGCGCCGGAAGAAGCGCTCGAATGGCGAGCCGGGCGGGAATGGAAGATCGTCCTCGCTGAACCGCGAATTGGTCGGCCGCTCCATCTTGACGCGCACGGAAATGACCGCCGGCTTTACCTGCGCGACGATATCGGCGAAGCCGACCGGATGTTGCGGAAGTTGCTGGGCCTGCTGCGACAGATTCTGCGCATGCGCCGAGCCCGCGAAGAACACATTCTGCGACGTGGGGTACGCTGCGAACAAGGCCGCCGCGCCAAAACCGGCGATGGTCGTCGCCAAAAGCGCCATGCGCCGCGCGGACAGACCGCGGCGTGCGGGTGGTGTACTGTCATTCATTTGCCGTCTCCAAATTTCAATGTTCGTCTCCGACGAACGCTGCCCGAGACCCCTTCCTTGCTCAGACAATGCGTCGGCACTCCTTACCGCGCGCTGTCGGCGGCATTAAAAATTCGTAATGTCGCCGGGGAGCAATTGTGTTGCGCGAACAGAGAGTTGCTCTCGGCGAACCGAGGGCGGCGGACTTCAAGCCCGGCGAAGCTCGCGAAGCGAGCCTTGGGCGCATCGCTTCAGACAATGACGCTCGGCGGGAGCTTTAGCTTTCGCCGCGCAAGAGAGCGGAGAGACGGGCCTCCTCGGCAGCCGTCAAATTCGGCTCCGCTCTCGCCGTGGTCCGCCGCCGCCGGACGACAACGACGATAGCGAGGATGCCAACGAGCAGCGCGGCCGGCGGCAAACCCCACAAAGCCGCGGTGTGCCACGACAGCGGGGGCTTGAGCAGCACGAACTCGCCATAGCGAGCGACCAGAAAGTCGATCACCTGGGTGTCGCTGTCGCCGGCTTTGAGGCGCTCGCGCACCAAGACGCGCAGATCGTGCGCGAGCGGCGCCTCGGAATCGTCGATCGACTGGTTCTGGCACACCATGCAGCGCAATTCTTTGGACAGCGCGCGGGCGCGTGCTTCGAGTGTCGGGTCTTTCAACATCTCGCCGGGCTCGACCGCAAGCAGCGGGGAAGACGCCCACAGCACCGACGAGAGCGCCACCGCAAGCACGAAAAAGCTCAGGAACTTCATGGCACTCACTCCGCCGCCTGCAGCGCCGCGCTGGCTTTTCTCGCCGGCCTTGGCGCGCCGACACGCAGCCGTCGGTCGGAGAGCGAGAGGCCGCCGCCGACGAACATGATGAGGGCGCCAAGCCAGATCATGAGCACCTGCGGCTTGAAGTAGAGGCGCACGGAAACGGTACCGTCCGGGTTCGGGTCACCGAGCGACACATAGAGTTGGCTCACGCCGCGCGTCATCAGCGCGGCCTCGGTCGTCGCCATGTTGCGGGCCGGAAAGGTGCGGCGGCTCGGCTCCATCGCCCCGATCAACTCGCCGCTCGCGCGGCGTACGGTGAAATGACCGACGCGCTCGCGATAATTGGCGACAGAACGGTCGAACATACCGTCGAGGGTAAGCCGATAGCGCGCCACTTCGATGGTCTCTCCCGGCTTGATCGCCGCGATGCGCTCGCTGCCCCAGGCAGTCACGGCGACGATACCAAGGAGCGTGGCGCCGATGCCGAAATGCGCGAATGCCGTTCCCCAGGCGGAGAGCGGCAATCCGACCGCACGCCGCAGCGCCGCGCCGAGGGGTACGCGCAGAATCATGATGCGCTCGGCAATATCGATGACCGCACCGACCATGACGAAGACCGCGAGCCCGACGCCGAACGGCGCCAGCACCGGACCGCCATGCACAAGCGCGAATGTCGCCGCGATCGCCAGTGCCGCCAGCATCCCCGCCGCCAGCAGCCGTTGCGCGGCGCCAAGAAGATCTCCGCGCTTCCAGCCGAGCAACGGCCCAAACGGCATCGCCAGCATCAGCGGCATGAACAGCGGGCCGAATGTCGCGTTGAAGAAGGGCGGGCCAACCGAAATCTTCTCGCCGGTCAGAGCTTCGAGCGCGAGCGGGTAGAGCGTACCGACGAAGACGGTGGCGCAGGCCGCCGTTAAAAACAGATTGTTGAGGACGAGCGCGCCTTCGCGCGAGATCGGCGCGAACAGGCCGCCCTGCTTGAGCTGCGGCGCGCGAACCGCATAGAGCGTAAGCGCGCCGCCGATGAACAGCGCAAGAATGGCCAGAATGAAGATGCCGCGCCTCGGGTCCACCGCGAAGGAGTGGACCGAGGTCAGCACGCCTGAACGCACCAGGAAAGTGCCGATGAGCGACAGCGAGAAGGCGAGGATCGCGAGCAAGATGGTCCAGACCTTGAGTGCGCCGCGCTTTTCCATGACCACGGCGGAATGCAACAGCGCCGTGCCGGCAAGCCAGGGCATCAACGAGGCGTTCTCGACCGGATCCCAGAACCAGAAGCCGCCCCAGCCGAGTTCGTAATAGGCCCAGTAGGAGCCGCCAGCGATTCCCAGCGTCAGGCACATCCAGGCGCCGAGCACCCAGGGCCGCACGAAGCGCGCCCACGCCGCATCGATGCGGCCTTCAATGAGGGCGGCGATCGCGAAGGAGAAGGCAATCGAGAAGCCAACATAGCCGAGATAGAGGAGTGGCGGATGGAAGGCGAGACCGGGGTCCTGCAGGATCGGGTTGAGATCACGGCCCTCGAGCGGCGCGTCGGCGATGCGCAGAAACGGATTGGACGTAGTGAGAATGAAAAGATGGAAGGCGGCGGCGATCCAGGCCTGCACGGCGAGCGCGTTGGCCTTGAGGGCCGCCGGTAAGTTGCCGCCGAAGACCGCCACGAGGGCGCCGAACAAAGTCAGGATGGAGACCCACAGCATCATGGAGCCCTCGTGGTTGCCCCAGATGCTGGTGAGCCGGTACAGCAGCGGCATCGCCGAGTTCGAATTCTCGAAGACGTTGAGCACCGAGAAGTCGGAGGTGACATAGCAAATAGCGAGCGCGCCGAATGCGAGGGCGACAAAGACGAATTGGGCGAGCGCCACCGGCGCCGCCATGCTCATCAGCACCGGGTCGCCGCTGCGCGTACCAAGGATCGGCATCGAGGCCTGAATGAGCGCGAGGCCGAGCGCGAGCATGAGAGCGTAATGGCCGAGTTCGGGGATCATGACCGGCGTCCTTCCCTCGACCTCGGCATCCGCCGGCGCTCGCGAACGCCGTCATCCGGTCGGCCAAAGGCCGGAGCCGACGCCGTGCGCCGCACGGCAACAGCGAAACATGGCTCACTTGTCGCAATCCGCATCACCTACCCCCCGCACTGACCGGCGGCCCGGCCCCTTGCGCATAATCGTCCTTCCAGTGCCCCGTCTTCTTCAGAGAATCGGCGACTTCCTTCGGCATATAGGTCTCGTCATGCTTGGCGAGAATCGTGTCCGCGTTGAACACGCCGGCACCGTCGAGCGTACCCTCGGCCACGACCCCCTGCCCTTCTCGGAACAAATCGGGCAAGACGCCCTGGTAGGTGACTGGCAGTTCGCGATTACCGTCGGTGACCTCAAAGCGAACTCGCAGATTGTCGCTGCGCACGAGGCTGCCGGTCTTCACCAGTCCGCCGAGCCGGATTCGCGCGCCAGGCGCAACGTGCTTCTCCGCTACGTCGCTCGGCGAATTGAAGAACACGATGGAGCCGCTGAGCGCGTTGAGCACCAGCGCAACCGCAACGGTCAGCACGGCGAGACCGCCGCCGATCAAAACGAGGCGTCGCTGCTTGCGCGTCATCGCTGTTGCTTTCCCCGCATAGTCTCCCCCGTCAGCTTTCGATGCCGAGCCCCTCAGCCAAATCGTCGTCGCGCCGTGACCTCCTCGGGAGCCCGGCCAGCGTCCGCTTCGCTTTCGGCGGCAGCGGCCGTCGCTTTATCACGGCTGCCGAGAACAACATAGCGCACCATGGCGCCATTCTAGCCGGCGAACCTGCCGACCGCAGCTAGGGGAAGGCGCGGCAAATTGCGCCCATGCGAGGGGGCAGCCCTGACCGATCGAGGCTTCAGGAGGTTACGCCCGCGCCGGCTTGCGCTCGGCCGGCCCGCTCAGCAATGCGATTTCGGCGGCCTTGACCAGAAGCCCGGCATAATCCGCGCCGAACACGATCTTGCAGAACCGCACCGCGGCGTCGACCTGCGATTGCCGAAACGGCCGGTCGCCATCGCCGGCATGGCGCAACGCATCAAGCAACACCTTGGAGGTGGTCTCCAGGTATTGTTGCAGTTCCGACCAAGTGCGCGTGGTCACTTCGTTGATCGCGAGCTCGTTGGCATAGCTGCGGCAGGCATCGACGAATTCGACCAGCATTTCGGCGTCGCCCACGTCGATGGCGTCGAGCAGCGAGCCGGACGCGATCTCTTTCACCGGACGCGGCCGCAGCAGGCGCCGGACGCGGCCGGGCGTCGCCTCGATCTCGGTTTTGAGCAGACTGGAAATTTCCGTGCAAATGGCGGCGAGTTGCCGGCTCCAGGGCGAATCGACCGAGAGGTCCATTTCGGTGCGCAAGCCACGCGCCGCGTCGTGGATGGCCTTGAGCAGCGAGGTGACCGGACGGTGCGCCTTGAGCTCGGCGCGAAGCTCGCTCACCATGCTTTCCACCTCGCCGATCACGATGGTGACCGCCACCGCAAAGGGCGTGTCCGCGATGCGGGCGGCATCGTCGCTCTCGGCCGCGCGCGTGGCGATGCGGATAAGTTGCCAGGGTGCCGCGAGGCGGCCCATGACCAGGATCAAGCCATAGAGGAAGACATCAGCCTTCAGCGTCGGGCCTGTTGCGGCCGACTTCTGCGCCGCGACCGAATCGAAGAGCGGCTTGACCTGATCGATCTGCTCGCGCTCGAGGGCGCGTATGTGGTTCGGCAGGCGCCGCGCCAAGTCGCCGAGTATATCGCGAATCGCGAGGATGCGTATGAGCGTGCTGAGATCCTCCAGCGCCCGCGGCGTACCGACCTGCACGCCGAGGCGCCGGCGCGCCTTTTCGTCGCCTTGGACGCGGTCGATGGTGTTCTTGATGCGCTGGATCGCCCGGTCATGCAAAGCGCGGGTCAGCTGCTCGGTCTTGACTCGGTCGTCGGCGAGCAAGGCGCGGTTGATGTCCTCGCTGAGCGCATTGGCTTCGGCCGGCATCAGATCGCGGCCGATCCAATTCCAAATCGGTTCGAGCGATACCCGCGCGAAGCGCCCGATGCGCTTGTGATCGGCGGCGTCGTCGATGAGGAACGACTCGAGCGGCGCGAAGAAGAGACGGGCTGCATCGCCGATGCGCGGCACCGGCTGCCCGACGGCGCGGATCGTGCGCCGCAACTCCTGGAGCACCAGTTCGTTGCCGGCGCCTTCCTCACCGCGCAGCAAGCCGCGCTCGAGCTGCGCAACAAGCATCGCTCGTGCCTCCGGCCTGAGGGTCCGGAGATAGTCGCGCAGCCGGTCGACGGATTGTCCGTCGCTCGTCATCGAAATACCACCTTACCAGGACGGCACCGGATACCTTCTAAGCGCGCGGCGCTTAAGAAGCCGTTACGCAAAGTGTCAGGAATTCAAGGCGATAAGTGACCGCCGCCGCAGCTTCTTTGGCGCCGGTCTAATGCCGGCATTGGCAACGGCAATCAGCTCACTGTCGTCCAGGTTCCGTCGGGATTGCGACAGGCGGTGCCGCGCTCAACCTGCGGCTTCCCGTCGATATAGACTGTGTGGGTGTATTCGCGACACGGGGCGCCGTTAACCTGGTAGGCGGGGCCGGGCACGACGTTTCCATAGCGCCCGGAATCGGGGTTCCGCCAGGCGACGGGCGCGCCGGAAGGGCCGGTATCCAGCGCCTGCATCTGCGCCGCATAGGCGCGGCGCTTGTCCTCGTCATCGAGCGCTGCGCCGATGCGGTTGCCGATGAACCCGCCGATCGCGGCTCCGAGCAGCGTTCCGGCAATGCGATGACCGGCAGTGCCGCCGATCGCATTGCCGATCAGTCCGCCGGCGGCAGCTCCGACCGCCGTACCACCGACCTCCTTCGGTCCGGAATCGGATGAGCAGGCGGCAACGCTGAAGCAGACCAGCGCAAGGGCAACAAACCTGATCGCCGGCATTCTTTTGACCCCGAGCCGGCCGGCACGCGAGGCCATCCGGCCTCAGTCGTATAAGCCACGCGGACGAACGGAGCAAAACTCAGTCCGGCCCCTGCCTTGCGGGGAGGATCGAGCGACGTCACCCCGCGGGCAGCGCGAGTTCGGCGCGCAGGCCGCCGATCGGCGCCGTCGCCAGCCTCAGCGTGCCGCCGTAAAGGCCGGCAAGTTCGACCACGATCGAGAGACCGAGGCCAGAGCCCGGCTTGCTTTCGTCGAGCCGCTGCCCGCGCAACGCCACCTGCTCGCGCTCGGCGGGCGAAAGGCCCGGTCCGTCGTCATCGACGATGATGCGCACGCGCGGCTTGCCGTCGCCTTCAAAACGGTCGGCCACCACTTCGATGGCGACCCGCGACTGCGCCCATTTGCAGGCATTATCGACGAGATTGCCGATCATCTCCTCGAGGTCCTGCTGCTCGCCGCGAAAGCGCGCCTGTTCCGGCACGTCGATGGCGATGGCGATGTCGCGCGCGCGATGGAGCTTCTCCATCGTGCGCGCCAGCGCGGTGACCACCGGAGCGACGTCGATCATAGCGCCGACGACAGTGGAGCGCGCGGCGAGCCGCGCGCGCTCAAGCTGGCGCGCCACCTGGTCGCGCATGATCTCGGTTTGCTCGCGCACTTTGTGCGCCAGCGGATCATCCGCCCGCGCCGCCGCCTCGTTGACGAGAACGGAGAGCGGCGTCTTCAGCGCATGGGCAAGATTGCCGACGTGGGTGCGCGCGCGCTCGACGATCTCGCGATTGGCCTCGATGAGTGCGTTGGTCTCGCGCGCGAGCGAAGCGATCTCGACCGGAAATTCGCCTTGCAGCCGTTCCGCGCGACCGGAACGGATCGCCGCCAAGCTCTCGGAAATGCGCTTGAGCGGCGCCAGGCCGAAGCGAACCTGCAGGGCGGTGGTCAAAAGCAGCGCGATGGCGAGCGCGGCGAAGGTCGAACCGATGACGCGGTCGAAGCTCAGCGTCTCGTCGTCGATCTCGGACGCATTGCCGGCCACCGCGATCAGGTAACGGCCTTCGTCGCCGAGGTCGATATTGCGTTCGACGAGGCGGAGTCTCACGTCCTCCGGGCCTTGAGCGTAGCCCTTCAGGTAACCACCGGGGACCGGCGAGGCCGCGTCGGTGCTGGCAAGGCGCGGCAGGTTCGAGTCCCACAAAGAGCGTGAGGAGTGCAGCTCCGGCTTCGACGTGTCGAGCCGCGTCACCTGCCAATACCAGCCGGACAGCGGCAGCTCGAACAAAGGTTCGCCGATCGATTGGGGAAACTTGTCGCTGCCTTCCTCAGGCGAGGCCACTTCGGCGACCAGCGTCCGCAAATAGACGTCAAGGCGCCGGTCAAAGGCGCGCTCGACGGCGTGGCGATAGAAAGAAGACAACGCGACGCCGGCGACGAGGAGGATCACTACTGTCCAGCCGGTCGCCCAGAGGAACAGGCGAAGCGCAAGCGAACTAACGCGCATCGGGCGGAGTGAGCAGGTAGCCGAGACCGCGCACTGTCTGGATCACGTCGACCCCGAGTTTCTTGCGGATGCGGCCGACGAACACCTCGATGGTGTTGGAGTCGCGGTCGAAATCCTGGTCGTAGAGATGCTCGACCAGTTCGGTACGCGATACCACGCGGCCGGTGTGATGCATGAGGTAGGAAAGGAGCCGGTACTCGTGCGACGTGAGCTTGACGGGATTGCCGTCGACGGCCACGCGCCCGGTGCGGGTGTCGAGGCGCACCGGCCCGCAGGTGAACTCGCTCTTGGCGTGACCGGCCGAGCGACGCAGCAGCGCGCGCATCCGCGCTAATACCTCTTCGAGATGAAAGGGCTTGGCGACATAGTCGTCGGCGCCAGCGTCAAAACCCTGCACCTTGTCGCTCCAGCGGTCACGCGCGGTGAGAATGAGCACCGGCATGGCGCGGCCGGCCCTGCGCCACGCTTCCAGCACCGAGATGCCGTCCATCTTCGGCAATCCGATGTCCAGGATGACGGCGTCGTAAGGCTCGCTCTCGCCGAGGTAGTGACCCTCCTCGCCGTCGAATGCACGATCAACCACGTAACCGGCATCGGTCAGTGCCGTGGCCAGCTGCCGGTTGAGGTCGGGATCGTCCTCGACTACGAGAAGGCGCAAGAAAAACTCCGAAGGATCGCTCCGCTCAAAGGCCGCCGACGAGCGTGCCCTTGACCGCGTCGACGATGACTCGCGCCACTTTGCCATCGTGGGCAAGAACTGTCAGCACATAGACGAGACCGTCCGGGCGACGGCAGAGCCGCGCCCGCACCAATGTCCCCGGAACACGGTTTTTCACCGCGCGCAAGGCGACCGCGAGGCGCAGTACGCCGCCGCTCTCGACCAGGGCGCGCCGTTCTTTCTGATTGAGGCACGCGCGAGCGGTCTCTGCGCCGGCGTGCGCAGCATGCCCGACCTCCTCGGCGCGCGCCGGCGCAGGCGCGAGCGCAAGAGCGAGCAGCACGGCGGTGAATGCTCGTCCGGTCTTACCCATGCGTCCTTCCTAGGCTTTCCGGGGTGAACAAGACCTGAACGGCTGATTGGGAGGCTGGCGGCGGGCGAAGACACGCGCTCCCAGACGGGCTTGGTATCCCTCAGGGGCTTCGGTCTTTCGTCCTCCACCGCATCGGTCATTCTAACCGGCGCGGCAATTCGGACGTTACAAGGGGTCTGACCGATTGCGCCTCGGCGATTCCCCGTCCCTGTCTCTCATTGGCCATAAGTCCGATTGGGAATCGGAAACCCGCAGCTCGAGCCGTCGGTAACCTGCACCTCGTCCTCCCAAGGCAGCCGGTACCTGCCGGCGAACAAATCGCGCATGTAGGTGTAGGGGCAATCCTGGGCGCCGCCTTTGACCGCGACGAAGCCGCGATGGCCGAATTGGTAGATGTTGTTCTCTACGCCCCAGATGCGCCGCGCCTCGTCGGCAAGCTTTGGCCGCACCTCGGCCGTGATGATCTCGTCGGGCACCCCGTTACCGGTCGCGAGCGGCACGCCGTCAAAATTGACGATCATTCCTTCGCCCATGGAATTGAACACGCCGTCCGTTCCGGCCATGCAAACGTTCGCCGTGTACATCAGATTGGCGAACGCATTGCTCTGGTTGGTGACGTGCCACGCGTGCCTGATTGGCGCCGTGTAGCCGGCCGTGCGCAACATGATATTGGCGCCCTTGTAAGCGCATTCCCGAGCCATCTCGGGGAACATTCCGTCGTGGCAGATGATCAGCGCGACTTTGCTGCCGTTCGGGCCGTCGCAGACCGGAATACCAATGTTTCCTGGCTCCCAGGGCTCGACGGGAACCCACGGATGCATCTTGCGGTAATAGAGCCTCAGCTCTCCCTGATCGTCGATGATGATGCCGCTGTTGTAGGGATTGCCCTCGGGATTGTATTCCATGATCGAGAAGCAGCCCCAGATGCGGTTCTCGGCACATGCCTTCTTGAAGGCGCCGACTTCCGGCCCGTCGAGTCGCGACATCAGCTCGGCGTTGGTATCCATCGACAGGCCGTGCAGCGAGTATTCGGGAAAGACGACGAGGTCCATCGTCGTCATTCCTTTGCGCGCTTTCTGCACCATGGCGCAAATTTTTCTAGTCTGCGCCGCCAGATCGCTTTTGCTGGCGATTATTGGCAGTTGCAACTGAACCAGCCCGATGACCACGCCGTCGGGTGTCTTGTTCAAGCCGCCGAGACCACTCATCGACATTCTCCTCCTTCATCACGGGGTTCCCGGCCGGCCATTATTTACACCTTTCCTCATGCAAGCGGGCGCGGAAAACGCAGCGTCATTTCTCTGGCGATATGCTTCTTGACGTCCGATGCCATTATCATTCGAGCGGCCTCACCGCCGCCGTGTCGGCAGCGGACGCACCCTCCGTCGCGCCCGCTTCGGCAGCTTCAGCGGCCAGCTCACGACGTAGTCCTCAAGGTCGTCGTCGGACACGTCGGTCTCGCTCGCGCGGACTCGCGAGCGCACCGAAACGCCGGCGGTGTGCACGGTCTCCGGGTCGCCGGAGACAAGCGGATGCCACCAATAAAGGTCCTTGCCCTGCTCGAGCAGCACGTACGCGCATGAGGGCGGCAACCAGGTGATGGTCTTCAGGCTGTCCGGGGTCAGCTGCACGCAGTCGTCCACCTTTTCCAGCCGGTGTTTGTAGTCGCGGCAGCGGCAGCTCTGGTCATCGAGCAGGCGGCAGCCCACATCGGTATAGAAGGTGCGGTCGCGTCCCTCCTCTTCGAGCTTGTTCAGGCAGCAGCGTCCGCAACCGTCGCAGAGGCTCTCCCATTCCGAATCCGTCATTTCCGCCAGCGACTTGCGCCGCCAGAACGGGACGTCCCCGCGGTCGTCATCGACCGCCATGTCGCGCTCCCGACCTGCATTCTCCATTCCCAAAAGTCCTTTGAAAACCATAGTCTGGGGCCGGCGGTTATTGCTGCCGTACCGCGGCTTCCTTCCGAACGACGGTCGCGCCTTCCTCCTAAGCCCAAATTACCCCCAATTTCCATTCACCCTGTGGCCGCCGCGTCATTGGCCGAAGCCGCCCGCTCGGCTAAATCTTGGCCGGCCGAAGGGATAAGGCAGGGCGGGTGCAGCCCGCTCTCGGAGTAGCGAAGCGTGACGGACCTGTTCCCCGATCCGAGCGACGACTGGAAGCTTAAGCTCAAGCGGCTGCTGCTCGATATCGACGCGCGGATCGATTCCGCGATGTTCGAGAGCGGCAAATGGACGCGCGAACTTTATGAGCGTTTCACGGCGACCATGGATCGCTGCCACGTCGCCGGCTGGCGCCGCTGGTTGCTGGTCGAGCCGATTTCGGAAGGAGCAACGCTTGGAACCGGCGCGCTCTTCCTCATGCTGGCGCTCGCCATCCCCGCGTTTCGAGAAACATCGGACGACGACTGGTTGAAGAAATCCGAGCTGGCGGTCAGCTTTCTCGACCGCTACGGCAACGAGGTCGGCAATCGCGGGATCAAGCACAACGATTCGGTGCCGCTCGAGGAAATGCCCGATCACCTGATCAAGGCGGTGCTGGCGACCGAGGACCGACGTTTCTACGAGCATTTCGGCATCGATTTCTACGGTACCGTCCGCGCCCTGATGACCAACGCCAAGGCCGGCGGCGTGGTGCAGGGCGGCTCCACCATCACCCAGCAACTGGCCAAGAATCTGTTCCTGTCGAACGAGCGCACCCTCGAACGCAAGATCAACGAGGCGTTCCTCGCCACCTGGCTGGAGGCGCGGCTGCCGAAGAACGAGATTCTCAAGCTCTATCTCGACCGCGCCTATCTCGGCGGCGGCGCCTTCGGCGTCGACGCGGCAGCGCAATATTATTTCGGAAAATCGGTCCGCGACGTGACGCTGCCGGAGGCGGCGATGCTCGCCGGCCTGTTCAAGGCGCCGAGCAAGTTCTCGCCGCTCGTCAATCTGCCGGCAGCGCGCGCACGCGCCAATGTCGTGCTCGACAATCTGGTCGACAACGGCTTCATGACCGAGGGTCAAGTCTACGGCGCCCGCCGTAATCCCGCCACGCCGATCGACCGCAGTGCCGAGGACGCGCCGAACTACTATCTCGATTGGGCCTTTGACGAGATGCGCAGGCTCGTCGATACGTTTCCCAAATCGGTCAACGAGCGCTTCTTCGTAGTGCGCACCGCGCTCGATTCGAACCTTCAGCGCTACGTCCAGCACACGATTGAGTCGGCGTTGCGCCAATACGGCCACGACTACGGCGCCAGCCAGTCCGCCGCGGTGATCGCCGATCTCGACGGGGCGGTGCGCGCGATGGTCGGCGGACGTGATTACGGCGAGAGCCAGTTCAACCGCGCGGTCGATGCGCTGCGCCAGCCCGGATCCTCGTTCAAGCCCTATGTCTATGCCACGGCATTGGCGAACGGATTCAAGCCGACCTCCGTCGTCGTCGATTCGCCGGTGTGCATCGGCAATTGGTGTCCGCACAACTATTCCGGCGGCTATTCCGGAGCGGTGACGCTGACGCAGGCGATCACCCATTCGATCAACGTTATTCCGGTCAAGCTCTCGATCGCGCTCGGCGACGGCAATCCCAAGCTCGGCCGCGCCAAGATCGTGCAGACCGCGCGCAATTTCGGCCTGCGCGCGCCGCTTCCCGACACGCCCTCGCTGCCGATCGGCGCCGACGAAGTAACCGTGCTTGAGCACGCCGTCGCCTATGGCACCTTCCCCAATCTCGGCAAGGCGGTCGCTCCGCACGCCGCGCTCGAGGTACGCACCGGCACCGGCGAGCTGGTGTGGCGCTTCGACCGCGACGGCAAGCGGCCGGAGCAGGTGATCAGCCCGCAAGTCGCGCTCGACATGATCGGCATGATGAACTCCGTGGTCGAGAACGGCACCGGCAAGCGGGCGCAGCTCGACGGCATCAAGGTCGCCGGCAAGACCGGCACCACCAACAGCTGGCGTGACGCCTGGTTCGTCGGCTACACCGGAAACTTCGTCGGTGCGGTTTGGATGGGCAATGACGATTATTCGCCGACCAAACGCATGACCGGTGGCACCATCCCGGCCCTGGTCTGGCACGACGTCATGGCCTACGCGCATCAGGGCGTGGAGCTGCGGCCGCTGCCCGGCCTGCCCCCGCCGCAGCACGCCCCGACAGTAGCGGAAGCGGCGCTCAAGGGCAGCGAAGCGCCGCCGCAGGTCTTGCTCACGCGCAGGGGTACGGAGGCCCTCATTCACGTCGAGCATGTTCTTGATGACGCAAGCCGCGCGCTTGCGGCCCAGGTCGCGCCCGCCGGCACGATCGGCGCGCTCGATAAGAAGGTCGGCCGCGGCAACACGCTCACCGCCGCGACGGACCGTGAGTTTTTCGCGATTCCGCGCGGCGACTAGTGCGGGTCATGCGCTGGTGCGGCTGAGACAACTGCCTTTCAATCGGGTCGGACGTGCGCCTGTTTTTCGGTTCCTGCTTCGCGTTGGTGCTCGCTGCCGTCATCGGGCTGGGCGCGACCTGGCTGACGCTCACGCGCGGCGTGGCTTTCGGCGCGCTGAGGATCGGGGGATGGACCGCATGGCCGAAAAGCGGATCGGTGGACATCGATCCCTATGCCCGCGCCGCTATCGCCCGCACCGGCGAACTGCCGCTCGGAACCGGTGACGGCGTCGCCTTCTACGCCCGCAGCGATGACGCCGGAAACGCTTTCGACGGCCGCTGCACCTTCGTGATCAGCGGCGTGACGCCGCCGGCGCGCTATTGGACCCTCACGCTCTACGATCCGGAGGGGCGGCTGGTCGCCAACATGATCGACCGGCATAGCTTTACCAGCGCGGAAATCGTGCGCGAGGCGGATGGGCGCTTCGCGGTCAGCGTCGCGCCGCGCGCGCGGCCGGGCAATTGGCTGCCGACCGGCGGGATCGAACAATTCGTCCTGGTGTGGCGCCTCTACGACACGCCGATCGGCGTTGCGACACGGACCACGAAGGAAGGCCCGATGCCGGCCATAGCGCGAAAGGGATGCCCATGACCCGGCTGCTGCTGTGGATTCTCGGCGCCATCCTGCTCGGCGGCATCGTCCATCTTTCGACCGTGTTGGCGATGCCGCGGACGGCGAAGCAGGACGCCTATGCGCGGCTGGCGGCGCTCGCCCCGGTCAACGCCGTAGCCTTGCTCCCGGCGCCGAGCGCCCAGGCCGCGATCATGCCGTTCATGGACCCGGCCTTTGCCGTCGCGGTTTGTCGATACGACATCTCGAGCGGGCCGCTCAAGCTCAACACGCCGGTGAGTCAAGCCTACACATCGGTCACGTTCTACACGCGCAACAGCGTCGCCTATTACGCGATCAACGACCGCGCCGCCGGCCGGCGCACGATCGAGCTCAATCTCATGACCGCGGAGCAGCGGGCGCAAATGCCGACGGAGGAGGACGTAACCGCCGCCGACCGATTGATCATCGAGTCCCCGACCACCACCGGGCTGATCCTGCTGCGGGCCTTGGCACCGGAGCCGGGATTGATGCCCATGGCGCGCCGTACGCTCGCCGGGGCGCAGTGCCGCCTCGAGGAGGCGCGGCCATAGAAACTTTTCGGCGCAGGATCTGACGCAGGACTTTTCCGAAAACCGATAACGGTTTTCGCGATCGTGTTCTATCTGACCGCGGCGGATTCCTGTGCCGCGAGGTTGCGCGGCACAGCGGCAAAATTTGGCGCCGGCAGCAATTGGTTCGCGGCGATCTGTTGTTGCAGTTGCGTGAGCGCGATGTCCGCCTCGGCGGCGACCCTTTCCGGCTCAGCCACCACCAGATGATTGAGTGCAAAGCGATAGCCGGCGCAGCGCTGCGTCAGCGAATGATGTACCCAGGCGATGATCAGGCTGTTCTCGCCCATGCGCGCCCGCGCGTCGAGGCGTTCCGCCGGACTGAGATCGACGACGTGGCGCATGGTCTCTTCGCGCCGGCGGTCGAGATCGAGCACGCGATGCGCCATGTCAAAGAACGGTCCGATGCGCACCACATCGTTGCGGATGTCGTCGACCAACTTGTTGTAACGTCCCGTCGTCGAACGATAGCCGGCCGCTTGCAGATAACTGTAATAGTCGGCGATGTTCAACGTCCACAATTCGCGCCGGAACTCGTGCTTGGTGCCGTATTCGTAGAGCACGGCATCCCAGCGTTGCCGGTCGTAGGGCGGCTCGATCAGCGGAAAGGCAAGGTCGCGCAGCGTGCGCTCGTCGTCGGTCAAATTGTACAGCGAGACCGGCGCGCCGGCGTTCGCCGCGGCCTCCTGCCCGACCCAGGCGTGGATGTCGTCGGTAACGATGGCGGGTTGCAGCCGGCCGAAATCGCCGATGCTTGAACATCCAGGAAGCAGTACGAGAGCAAGGACGGCCAGCGGCTTAAGGTCCATGTCGCGACGGCGACGGGTTCGCGGCGACATCGACGTGACCGCGTTCAGCGGCGCCTCATGCGGCGGCGGCCGCCATTGTTGCCGGGCGGAGGCGTCCGCGGCTCGGCCTCCTCGGCACGCGAATCGTAATGCCGCTCGACGCGGATGACCGGAAGAATGATGACGGTCGCGGATTCGTCCGGCATGTCCGCGCGGCCGAACCGCACCATGCGCCCCTCATCGGGGAATTTGATAACGTTGCCCACCAGCCGCTGCCCTCTGCCTGCCAGCGCGGACAGCCCGATCCGTGCATGTCGGCATCTCCACAATTAAGCGGCATGCAAGGTTAACGCTCCGCTAACGGCAGCGACTTAGGCTCAGGGGTCGTTCCGCCAATGCGACCGGTGCTGCGATGGAGTTTCAGAGTCTCATGAGCCTTGATGGGCTCGCCGATCTCGGCTCACGCAACGAGGTCGACATGCGCCCGACATTGCTGCGCGTCCTCACCGACCTCTACGTGCAGAAACTCAGGCACACACTGGACGAGGAGCGACACTATACGGAACTGGCGCTGCGCCTGCTCGGCGCCGTGGACGTGCCGACACGCATCGAAGTGTCGAGCAAGCTTGCGCGCCATCTCTCGCCACCGCGACAGGTCCTGCAATTCCTGGCCGGTGACGTGCCGGAAGTCGCCGCCCCGCTGCGCGCGCATCCCCTGCTGCAACCGTCTGCCCCGGTCGGCGCAAACGCGCCGCTTGCGGCTTTGCCCCTATTTGCCGAAGACGGCAAGCCGGACCGAGAAGGCGCATTCGCCCGCGCCCCGCGCGCGGTCGATGCGGCAATGGCCGGCGAACTCAATGAGCTGTTTCTCGCCGCCAATGCGAACGAGCGCCGCCTCATTCTGCTCAACCTCGAAATTGTCGCTCCGCTTCCCGCCGACAGTATCGGCATCGTGCGCGATCCTTCCGTCGGCGAGCGGCTCGAAGCGGCGGCGCTTGCCCGCAACCCCGCTGATTTCGCGCGTCATCTCGCGCGTTCGCTGCAGATTCCGCGCGAGCAGGCCGCGCGTCTCGTCGCCGACGATCTGGGCGAGCCGGTCATCGTAGCCGCCAAAGCGCTCCGCGTGCCGCGCGATGTGCTCTATCGCATACTCCTGTTCGTCAATCCCGCCGTTGGAAACTCGGTCGAGCGCGTCCATGCGCTCGCCACCCTTTACGACGAGATCACGCCGCGGGCGGCGGAGGGGATGATCGCCATCTGGCGGGCGCTGCCGGGAGCCGACCGCGCCGAGGTGCGATATCAACCAGTCACGCGGGACGACGAGGCGCGCCCGCGTGCACGCCCGGCGTCGACGGCGCAGCGCAGCCCCGCCGGAGCGCGAACGAACGACCGTCGCAGCGCTTCTTGAGCGCCTTCAACCGGCAACGATGTCCAAATAATTTCGCCCGGCGCGATCCTCGACCTCTACGATCCAGACGTCGGGATCGAATTTGATCTCGCGCGCGAGAAAGGCTTCGACCGCCGCATCCGACGCCGGCAGCGCCGCTAAGCTGGGCGCGAAGGCGCGCGCCGCGCCTTGTGCGGCATCGAACGCGCTTTGCGGTGCGGGGCCGAACAGGTCGGAAGTGCCGTCAAGCCTGCTGATACGCACGAATATGGCGCCCGCTTCCTCGGCGCCGCGCCGGCGGACGACGGCGGATACGCCCTCGACCTGACAGCGGCGCAAATAGGCGGCAACCCAAAGCGCGGTTTTGAGGCGCATCACGCCGCTCATATCGCTCTGTCACATGGGATGCGCAACCGCAGGCCGAAGGCTCGGCCCTGGAACGTTACTCACTCCAAGGGCTGCCCGGTCATGGCCGCAAGTTCGCTCATGAGCCGATCGGAGAGACGCCCGGTCGCCGGCAGTTTGTGCTCGCGCTCAAATTTTTCGATCGCCGCACTCGTCGCATCGTCGAGAATGCCGGTGGCCCTGATCTGGCCGTAGCCAAACCCGGACAAGACGCGCTGCACGGCCATCAGACGCGAGGACGACCCGATGAGTTCGGCAATCGGGTCATTGCGCCGTGCGGCGACGGTTTGCGGCGCCCGCCCAGCCGTCGCCTCCAAAGGCTTGGACGTTGTGGTGCCGACGACATTACGACGACTCTCGGCCGGCGGCGCTTGCGTCGGATTGGTAAAGAACGGCGCCGTGTGTGACCCCGATTGCAGAAAGACCGCATTGACGACGATGACGAGGCTCGCCGCAGCCGCGCCGAAGATCGCCAGCGAATCGACCGGGCGATGCGCGGCTTTCGCCCACAGGCGACGTCCGATCGACGCTGCGACGCCGCCGGCACCGGCGCGCCGATTATCGTAGCGACGGTCACGCACTTTTTTTCATCCGCGTATCGATGCGCAAAACCGAATCTTCGCACCCAGCGGCGGGACTCATCTGCGGTGTCGGCACGTTCTTCGGCAAACCCGGCGAACGATCGGTCACAGCGGCCTCGGCTGGCACAGATTGCCTTTGCGCCGGTCGCGCGCGCTCGCAATCGAGCGGCAGGCGCACGGTGACACGCGTGCCCTCGCCGACCCGGCTGCGTATGCTCATCTCGCCGCCATGCAGCCGCACCAACCCCTTGACGATCGAGAGTCCGAGGCCGGTGCCGCCATGGCGGCGGTCAAAGGCCGCGCGCGCCTGAAAGTACGGCTCGCCGACGCGCGCGAGATCGGCATTGCTGATGCCGACGCCGTTGTCCTCGACCACGAAAATGATGCTGGCCGCCTCGGCGCGGGCGCCGATCGTCACTTTGCCGCCGCGTTCGCTGAAGCGGATCGCATTTGACAGCAGATTGATCAGGATCTGGCCGAGGGCGCGCTTGTCGGCGATCATGTCTGGCAAATCGGCGGCCGCCATCTTGTCGAGCACAATGCCGGCCTCGTGCGCCTGCAGCGCTAGAAGGTCGCAGCAGCCGGCAATCACCCGAGACGGCGCGAACGACTCCGGCGTGAGCGCGAAATTGCCGGTCTCGATTTTCGACATATCGAGAATATCATCGATGACCGCCAGCAGGTGATGCCCGGAATCATTGATGAGACCGGCATAGTCCTTGCGACGGCCGGCATCGAGCAACAACACCGATTCCTTCATCAACATCTCCGAGAAGCCGATGATGGCGTTGAGCGGCGTACGCAATTCGTGGCTCATGGTGGCGAGGAAACGGCTCCTGGCGGCATTAGCGCTCTCGGCCTCCGCGCGCGCCTCCTTGAGCGCCTGCTCCTGCTGCTTGCGTTCGGTCACGTCGCGCAGCACCGCCACGACTTCGCGGCGGTCCCGACTGCCGGAGCCCGCCGACGCTTGTTCGACCGGCCGACAGCGCATCTCGATCCAAACGAATTGCGTCTGCGGACGGCCGTTGGCGTCAGAACTCTCCCGCCGCACGCGGAATTCGACCGACCGGCTCTCGGCCAACACCGCGGCGTCGCCGAGAGCAGCGAGATAGGCGGGACGGTCGGCGACATGGACGCGATCGAACAGGCCGTACGCCTGCAATTCGACGACGGGGCAACCGAACAACGATTCCGCGGCCGGCGACGCGAACAGCACGCCGCCGTCGCCGCCGTGCCGCGTGATCACGTCGGTCATGTTGCCCGCCAGGAGTCGGTAGCGATCCTCCTCGGCATAAGGCAGCCAGAAGCTGCTGCGAGCGAGAGCTTCGGCGCCGAGCGCGAGGCCCGTCGCGTAGAGCGCAGCTGATACGATGCCGAGCGCCGGGAGCGCCACATGTCCGCTCGGGCTCGGCGCCGGCAGCAGATCGAGAACGGCGAAGAGCACCAATAGGCCAGCGGCAGCGACCGCAATCGTGGATGCGGTCGCGATCACTTTGCGTGACGCCGAAAGCGCCGCCTCAATCGGTACGACCACGAGCCAGATGGCAGCGAAAGAGGCAATACCGCCGGTCGAGGCCGCCACCACCGTCACTAGTCCTGTTAAGGCCGCCGAAGAGAGCGCATAAGCGCTTTCGTAGCGGCCGGTGCGCGAGAGGAAGTAGGCAGTAAGGATGGGAGCCACCAGCCAGGCGAATATCATCAGCTCGATCGCGCTCGGCGCGCCGCGCGCGATCAGATAGGCCGGAAACGACGCCAGAGCAACGATGCTGCCGAGCAGTCGCGGCGCGATGAAGGCGCGATGGCGCGCCGCGGTGAGCGCATCCTGCCGCGCCGAGGGGTGGACCAGCGCTTCAATATAGTCTCGTACCGCCGCGAAGAGGCCCACGTTCCCGATCGCACGTCCGGCTCTGGTAGACGCGCCCCCTTTTTCTGTCCGACGATCGTGTCAGAGGCCGCTTAAGCGAACGCTAAGGCACCGCGCGCGGGAGTGCGTGGCGACGTCGCGGCGCCACCCTGCCCGCGCCGCGCCGCGGCGGATTCGTCGATCATGGTGAATGGCCCGTTGCTGGAACGACCGGCCGGCGCGCGGCGCACGCGTTGGCATTTGCGAAAGCGCGTCGGACCGAAACATCCTTCGCTGACGATAACGGCGCAAGAGGCGCTACCGCACGCGTTCGCGCAAATTTTAGGTAAATTATATTTTTTCGATTTGCGCGAAAATTTGCGGCGTATTCTGCTCGATTATGGGCAAAAACGTCCCCGACCCGCGAACGTCGCTTTCAACGCCGCGTGCTAGGTTGCGCGCGCGTGCGGCAACGCTGGCCGCGAGGGATGCGGGTCTCATGTTCTTCCTGTTGCGAATGGCCTTCTGGCTCGGCATCGTGCTGATCCTGTTGCCCAGCGGCGCCCCGCAGCGAAGCCCCTCGACCTCCGAGGTCGGCGCCTCCGATGCCATCTCGGCGGCTTCCGCCACCGTGCAGGATCTGCGCGGGTTCTGCACGCGCCAGCCCGATGCTTGCACCGTCGGCTCGCAGGTGGCGACAGCGATCGGCTACAAGGCGCAGGCGGGCGCAAAAATGCTTTACGATGTCTTCACCGAGGCGCTGACGCCGCACGATGCCGGATCGCTTGCGCGCGGCACCCCCGACAGCGCCGTAAAATCGGCGCCAGCGAAATCTGCGCCGCAGAGTGCCTCGCAGAACACCTTGACGCCGGCCGATCTCGCGCCGACCTGGCGCGGGCCGCCCGCGCGCAAGGACGGCAAGCACGCGGTATAGCGTAAACCCGCTGCCGACTTTATTCCGGGCCCACTGAAGGTCGAACCGCTGGCTTGGCTGCATCGTTAAGCCTCGAACACGTCGACCGACGCGCCATAGCGCCCTATATTGAGGGTGACAGGAACGGCGGCGCGATGGCTGACATCCGCGATATCATCGACAATTTCTCGGTCCTTGAGGACTGGGACGATCGCTATCGCTATCTGATCGAGTTGGGGCGGGAACTGCCTCCGCTTGCAGAAGCGGCCCACAGCGACGCCAACAAGGTGCAAGGCTGTGCAAGCCAGGTCTGGCTCGCCACTCACGTGCGCCCGAATGGCGCAGGCGGGCCCGTGCTCACATTCCTGGGCGACAGCGATGCTCACATCGTTCGCGGACTGATCGCGATCCTGTTTGCGATCTATTCGGGCAAGAGCGCCAAGGACATTCTTTCAATCGACGCACTGGCGCTGTTCGAACGGATGGGCCTGCGCGAGCACCTCACGCCCCAGCGCTCGAACGGTTTTCGCTCGATGGTCGAGCGCATCCGCTCCGATGCGCGTGCGG
The DNA here is from genome assembly GCA_035319735.1 of Xanthobacteraceae bacterium. GTDB lineage: Bacteria > Pseudomonadota > Alphaproteobacteria > Rhizobiales > Xanthobacteraceae > BOG-931. The sequence continues at coordinate 31,106 of DATHCD010000089.1, forward strand.
CGCTGGCGACCGCCGCGGTATAGCCGGCGGGTGACAATGGGAAACCGTGCGTTGCTACCCTTCTCCCACGCACGGGAATCATGGCCACATCGACGATGCCGCACCCTATGAGGAAATCAAACGCGAGCGCCCCGCGCTCAGTCACCCTGTGCTCGGTTATGTGATCGCGGTAATGACGGAGCGGCTCAGCTTTGCCGACCGTCTGATCGGCGTGCTGCAGCGCTGACCGGCGGACACCGAGCTTGCCACGCGGCCCGTCAGCCGCGTTCTCTGCGACGCCGCCGCTGTTGGCCGAGGCCCATCTGCTTGGCGAGCTGCGAGCGGGCCGCGGCGTAATTCGGCGCCACCATCGGATAGTCGGGCGGCAAACCCCATTTCTCGCGATACTGTTCCGGCGTCATGTCATATTGCGTGCGCAGGTGACGCTTGAGCGATTTGAATTTTTTCCCGTCTTCCAGGCAGACGATGTAGTCCGAAGTAACTGAGCGCTTGAGCGGAACGGCAGGCTTAAGCGGCTCCGCCGTGGTTGCCGCCTGGCCGCCGGAAACCCGCAGCAAGGCAGAATGCACCTGGGCGATCAGATTCGGTATTTCCGCGATTGGAACCGTATTGTTGCTCACATAGGCGGAGACGATGTTCGCCGTGAGCTGAATGTAGCTGCTGTCGCCTGGATTCTCAGCCATCTTGGGTCGATCTCTGGTCTGTCCCGAGAGTCGTCCGCACCGCACCTTGGCCGCCAGCGCTGAGGCAAAAACCTGCGGTTCAGGTCAGATACAATCAAAAGCCCGTGCAACGCGAGCCGAACCCCTCACAAGATTAGACTATATAATATCTCAGCAATTAAAGCAACAAATCTGCTACAGGCCGGGGCAACCTTGAATAAATGAGCTATATCTTCGCAAAATACAGAATTCCGCGAGGTTGCAATAGTCGAGTGCGCCAACTATCCAAGAATGGTCCGCTAGGCGAGGAGGGCGAAGACATTCGCTCCGGGCGTCGCGTCGAGCGTTTGTTACTTGCAGCTTCGATCCACGCCGGCAGTCATTGAGCGATCGATGCGCCCACAATTTCCACCTCTAGAACGCGCAAGTGCGCCGGCTGAACCGCGCGCGAGCGAACGGCCTTTTTCGCGCATGGTCCACGGCGTGCGACTGTCCGACGAGTTCGCCTGGCTCAAGGCTGGCAATTGGCAGGAAATCACACGCGATCCGGAAAAGCTCGATCCGGCAATTCGCGCTTATCTGCAGGCGGAAAACGACTATTGCGAGCGTGTGCTGGCCGATACGGCGCCGCTGCAGGCGGCGCTGTTTGCGGAAATGAAGGGCCGGATCAAGGAGGACGACTCTACCGTGCCCGACCCCGACGGACCGCACGCCTATTACCTGCGCTTCCGCAAGGACGGGCAACACCCACTGCTGTGCCGGGAGCCGCGCCATGGCGGCGCGGAGCAGCTCCTGCTCGACGGGGACGCGCTGTCGCAAGGCAAGCCGTCCTTCCAGCTCGGCGTCGCCCGTCATTCGCCCGACCACCGTCTGCTCGCGTGGCTGGCCGACGAGACCGGGTCCGAACGTTACGTGGCGCGCGTCCGCAACATCGCGAGTGGAATCGACCTAGCCGACATTGTACCGGATGTTTCCGGCGCGGTGGTTTGGACGGGGGACGCCACCGCCTTCTACTATGTGCGGCTCGATCAGAACCACAGACCGGCCGGCGTATTTCGCCATCAGCTGGGGACGCCGGTGAGCGTTGATGCGCGCGTGATCGCCGCGCCCGATCCAGGTCTCTTCCTTTCGGTCGGCCGCCACGCTTCCGGCCGTTTCGGCGAAATTTCGGCGCACGATCATGAGACGTCGGAAGTGTGGTTGGTCGATCTTTCCGTGCCGGATGCGCAACCGACGCCCGTTGCCGGCCGCGAAACCGGCGTCCAATACGAGGTCGAACATCATCCGGCCTACAACGGCGAGCTGGTCTTGTTCATCCGCACGAATGCCGACGGCGCGGAGGATTTCAAGATCGCCTGGACGCCGCTGGCAACACCGGGCCGCGAATCGTGGCGCGATCTCGTTCCGCACCGGCCCGGCGTCTATGTCCTCTCCTTCCAGGTTCTCCACGACTGGCTCATCCGGCTCGAGCGCGAAGACGGCTTGCCGCGCATCGTGGTGCGGCGGATCGCGAGCGGAGAAGAGCATGTCATCGCCTTCCCGGAAGAGGCCTATTCGCTCAGCACCAGCGGCGGCCTTGAGTTCGCCACCGATCTGCTGCGCTTCAGCTATTCCTCGATGACTACGCCGTCGGAAGTCTGGGACTACGATCTTGCGACACGCGCCCGCACGCTGCGCAAACGTCAGGAGATCCCGAGCGGCCACAACCCGGCCAATTACGTCACCCGGCGGTTGTTCGCGCCGGCCGCGGACGGCGAGACCGTTCCAATCTCGCTCCTTCATCGCAAGGACGTCGTGCCCGACGGCAGCATGCCGTGCCTGCTCTATGGCTACGGAGCCTACGGCATTTCGATCCCGGCGGCGTTCAGTGCCAACCGGCTGTCGCTCGTCGACCGCGGCTTCGTCTATGCCATCGCCCATGTGCGCGGCGGCAGCGAGAAGGGCTGGCGCTGGTATCGCGAGGGCAAGCTCGCAAAAAAGCCGAACACCTTCAGTGATTTCATTGCAGCAAGCGAATATCTGATCGGGAAGGGTTGGAGCGCTCCCGGGCGCATCGTCGCCCATGGCGGCTCCGCCGGCGGCATCTTGATCGGGGCAGTCGCCAACATGCGCCCGGATCTCTATGCCGGGCTGATTGCCGAAGTGCCGTTCGTTGATGTGCTCAACACCATGCTCGACGAGACCTTGCCGCTGACGCCGCCGGAATGGCCGGAATGGGGCGATCCGATCCGCGATGCCGCGGCGTTGCGCACGATCATGGCCTACTCGCCTTACGACAACGTGCACGAACAGGACTATCCCGCGATCCTGGCGCTCGCCGGCCTGACCGACCCGCGCGTCCTTTATTGGGAACCGGCGAAATGGATAGCCCGGCTTCGCCGACGCCGCACCAATCGAAACCTGATCGCCTTTCGCACCAATCTCGACGCCGGGCACGCCGGCGCTGCCGGCCGCTTCGACCGTCTCAAGGAAGTGGCGCTCGCCTATGCCTTCGCGATCAAGGTCGCGGGCGCAAGCTATGAGTCGCTTTCGATGTGATGGCGCAGTTCGGTGATCGAGCCGAACCGCAAGGTGCCCTGCGGCAGCTGCGCCTCGATCGAGCCGTCCGAGTAGAGCGTATAGGCCATCCCTTCGACGACGCCGGATTTGAGCACGGTGACTGATGCTGCGGATTCACCCGCGGCGGGACGCGTATCGGCCGCTGCCTCGCCACCCGGCGCCGGTTCTATCACCGGCGCCGCCTGCTCGGCGGTCGCATGCACCGCTGCGCTTTGAGTGTCCCGTTTCGGTCGCTGCCCCTTCGGCCAGAATGAATCGAACATGGAGGCCTTCAGCGGTTCGCGAGCGCCCGATGCGCGGGTAACCGAATCGCGGCGCGGCGCAGCTCGCGCCGACGCGGCGGTGCTCGCTGCCCCGCCGACGGCGGCCCTATTGTCCGCCTCGCCAACAGCTTCTTCCGCCCGGGCCGGGGCTCCTCCGGACGACAGCGATACGAGCGATACGTCAGTGCCCTCCACGACCGGCGCGAGCCGCACCAAAGTGGGAAATCGTTCTCGCGCGCGCTCGGATGCCGTCTCCTCGGCTGGCGCCGGGCCGTTAGCGGCACCAATGTGGGCGACTTGCGGATGCGGCGCCACCTTCGGCTTGGGCGGGAATGGTATGCGAAGCGCAACGCTTGGCTGTTCGCCGGCGGCGGCAGCGGCAGACACTTCCCCAGGGCGCGCCGCCCGTGGCATCGGCCGCGCCGCAAGCGCCCGCTCGATTCGCTGCAATTCACGAACGAGGACTGCTAGTCCGATCAGCACAAGCCCGCCGACAACGGCGATGATGCCGGGGGTGATCGCGGACAAACCGTCTTCCGCCACACCGGACGCGACAAGCGCCAAACCGGCGAGGCTCGTCACCGCACCCAAAATCAACAAAAACACATACATACGCCCGTCCCTGCCCCGATCAGACGGCGGCGATCCACAAAGTGGCACGATTTTGGCCGCCATCTCGACAAGACGCAAGGAATTATTATTCCTGCTTGCCGACCAGGACGCGGCGCGAGGGCGTCCCTGCCGTCATCTGGACGGTTCGAATGGCGCGAACTTCTCGGTAATTCCTTGCATGATATGGGGAATCGGCGCCGCGCCCCCGTCAGATCCCCGACCGAGCGGCCGGCCGTCGCCGACAAGCGTTGCCCAGGGCCCGGGATTAGGCCTATCTAGGCGGAACCCTTTTCTTGCTTCAGCGGTTTCACGCGCACACCCGCCCGGTCTCGTTTCACATTGAGGAGTAGACCAATGGCATTCACCCTGCCCGAACTTCCTTATCCCTACGACGCACTTATCCCGCACATGTCCCGCGAGACGCTCGAGTTCCACCACGACAAGCATCACCAAGCCTACGTGACCAACGGCAACAACTTGGCCAAAGGCACCGAGTGGGAGAACAAGCCGGTCGAGGAGGTGGTGAAAGGGACGTTTGGCAAGAACCCAGGCCTGTTCAACAATGCCGGCCAGCACTACAACCACATTCACTTCTGGAAATGGATGAAAAAGGGAGGCGGCGGCGACAAGTTGCCGGGAAAACTGGAAAAACAGATCACCAGCGACATCGGCTCCATCGCCAAGATGAAGGAGGATTTCACCCAGGCCGGCGTCACCCAGTTCGGCTCGGGATGGTGTTGGCTCGCGGTGAAGGACGGCAAGGTTGCGGTGACGAAGACGCCGAACGGCGAGAACCCTCTGGTGCACGGCGCCAAGCCCATTCTCGGCTGCGACGTTTGGGAGCACGCCTACTACATCGATTATCGCAACCGGCGGCCGGACTACATCAAGGCGTTCCTCGACCATCTGGTCAATTGGGACCATGTGGCCGAGATGTATGAGGCGGCGATGAAATAGCCGCGTTGACGCGCCGGGCTGAGGCACAATCGCGTCAAGTTCGATCGGCTTCGCGCGGGTTCCTCCGGTGTGGCATGATCTGTTCGGAAAGCCGGTCTTCTACTTTTCCGGATCATGCTCTAAAGCGCCCGGGCTTCCGCCCCGCTTCTTGCAATCGGCATTCAAAACGGCACCGCGACGCGTCATGATCGGGCGCACTTTGACGCAATGTTTCGCCCGCCGGTGAGGGGCCTGTGCTGAACCTCGAGGCGAAGCAAAGCGCCAAGATCGGGTCGATCGTGTCCCCATTCGCGGTGAGGCCCGCGCGCTCGCCGGCGGAGCCGATCAGAGCGGCGCGCGGGCTCGATGCAATTGCGGTCGGCACGCTGGTGGTCGTCGCCGTGATCGCCGCTCTCACCTTTCGCGATTATGGCCTCGGCTGGGACGATTACACCCATTCGCAATACGGCAGCCTTCTGGTCTCGCTTTACGAATCGGGCTTTGCCGACAAGCGCGCGCTGTCATTCGTCAATCTCTACATGTACGGCGGCGGGTTCGATCTTCTCGCCACGCTCGCCGCGAAAGTGCTGCCGTTCGACCTATTCGAGACGCGGCGGCTGGTCGGCGCCGCTATCGGCCTCGTCGGCCTTTTCGTAACTTGGCGGCTCGCTCGCCGCCTCGGCGGCCCGCTCGCCGGGCTGCTCGCTCTCGTCCTGCTAGCCACCTGTCCGCTCTATTACGGCCACATGTTCATGAACGCCAAGGACGCGCCGTTCGCGGTGGCCATGGCGATCGCACTTCTCGGTATTGTGCGCGCGTTTACGGAGTATCCACGCGCGACGCCGGCAACGATTGCGCTGTGTGGCATCGGCGTCGGTCTCGCACTCGGCTCCCGCGTCATGGGCGGCTTCGCGCTATTGAACGCGCTGTTGCCGCTTTTGCTTGTCGTCGCCATCCGATCGCGCGAGAGCGGTTTCAAGCCGGCGCTCAGCGAATGTCGGTCGTTCCTCGCACCGTTTATTCCCGGCACACTCCTCGCCTATCTCGTCATGGGCTTGGTTTGGCCATGGGCGGTCGTCTCGCCGCTCAACCCGTTTCGCGCCGTCGAATATTTTTCCAACTTCTTCGAGAAGCCCTGGCGGGAGTTGTTCGACGGCCGATTGATCCTGGTTCCGGATATGCCGCGCAGCTACGTGCCGACCCTCATCGCGCTCACGCTGCCAGAACTGATGCTGGTGCTCGGCCTCTGCGGCACGGTCGTCGCAATTGTCGCCGCTGCACGCGGCGAAGCCGGGCGTGCCGGCCTAGCCGCCGGACGTCGCGCCGCATTGCTGGCAACGGCGCTCGCAGCCGCGCTTCCGCTTCTGGTGACGGTCGCGATGCGCCCAGCCATGTACAACGGCATCCGCCATTTCGTGTTCCTGATGCCGCCACTGGCCGCACTCGGCGGCCTCGCCGGCGCCTGGATCGCGCAGCGTCTGCACCGTTATGGCCGCACCGCAATGACAGCGGCGGCCGTCGTGCTGGTCATCGGGCTTGCCTCTCCGGTCGTCGAGATGGCGCGGCTGCATCCTTACGAATACACCCACTTCAACCATATTGCCGGCGGCGTAGCCGGGGCGCGGCCGCGCTACATGCTCGATTATTGGGGCTTGTCGATGCGGCAGGCGTCGCAGCAATTACACGCGCTGCTCGCCGAGCGCGGTGAGACGCCGCGCGGGAAGACCTGGGCGGTCGCGGTCTGCGGACCGCACCCGGCGGTCGTGGTCGCCTTAGGCCCGCAGTATTCCGCGATCTGGAATCCGAAGGGCGCCGACTTCGCCATGACGCTCGGCGAGTTCTACTGCGCCAAGCTCGACGCCCCGATTCTTTTCGATGTGATGCGCGAAGGCGTCGTCTATGCGCGGGTCTATGACATTCGCGGCCGTTCGGTTTCAACGCTGTTGACCGTGCGCGGCCCCGACTAAAGCGCAATCGCTTCAGGTTGAAGCGATTGCGCCGTTGCGTGCGCAAAGTCGCGGTGCAGTCCGCGAGCGTTACGCAAGGAGATCGCGCATGATCAACACCTACGTCTTCGATGCCTATGGCACGCTGTTCGACGTCCATGCCGCGATCGCCCGCCATCGCGCCACCACCGGTCCCGATGCCGAGCGATTCTCGGAAATCTGGCGAGCAAAGCAGCTCGAATATACCTGGACATTGACGTTGGCCGGCCACTACGTCGATTTCTGGACGCTGACCGAGCGCGCGCTGGACTATGCCTTCGCCTGCGTCCCCTCGGTCGAGCGCGCGCTGCGGCCGCAACTGCTGGAAGCATATTTCAAACTGGACGCGTTTGCCGAGGCAAGCGGCGCGCTTACCGAACTCAAGACGCGCGGCGCCCGGCTTGCCATCCTCTCCAACGGCACGCCGCAGATGCTCGCCGCCGCTACGGCGGCGGCGGGGATTGCCGCGCTCATCGACGCCGTCCTTTCCGTGGACGCCGTGCGCCTCTACAAGCCGCGGCCGGAAGTCTATGCGCTCGTCACCGACGGCTTGGCGGTGAGGCCGTCGGATGTCGCGTTCGTGTCGTCAAACCGCTGGGACGTGATGGGCGCCGCCTCATTCGGCTTCGACTCAATCTGGGTCAATCGCGCGCGCAAGCCGGACGAATACGCGCACCTTGCACCGCCGCGCCAAATTCCCGATCTCGCGGCGCTCGCGAACCTCGACCGGTAATGTTGCGCAAGTCGCCGCCCTTGGCGGGCGATCGCTTCAGGTTAAATCGATTGCGCGCGCGAGTTTTCCCTATTGGAGCATGATCTTTTCGGAAACCTGGTTTCCACTTTTCCGGATCATGCTCCTAAGCCAGCGCCGCAGCGGTTGCTGCCACGCCGGCGACGCCGACCATGGGCGCGGCGCCTTCGGCCTCTTCGAGCCGGCGATCGATTTCGCGGATGACAAAGCGCGAGAACGGCCCGAGATGCATATAGAGCGCCATCAAGGTCACGATATAGCGAACGGCGCTTGGATTCGTCTTGACGCATTTCATGAACACGCTCCAAAACGCCTCGCGCGCCTCCGGCGCCTTGGTGATGATGCTGTGCACGATGTCGAACGAGCCGAGATTGCGCCGCTTGTCGCCTTCGGCGAGTTCCGCCGGTCGGCCGGAACGGTCGAGCATCGCCGCAAGGCGCTCCAACCGCCGGGCGTAGGCCACCGGATCGTAGATGCGTTCGAGGATGCGCCGGTAGTCGAGCAGAATATCGCGCTCCGGCCGCAGGCTGTCGTAGTTGAGGCCGAGCGTGCAATGGTCGCCGGTCTCCTCGATCATGCGGTCGTGGTTGGCGTGCAGCCGACCCTCCTTCTGCAGGCGCCGTGTGAGCTGCGTGTTCGGCAGTGCGTAGAGCAGCCCGACCATGGCCATCGGAATGGCGGCGTCTTCAATCAACTCCACCATGGCGTCAGCAATCGAGACCTTCTCGGTGTCGAAGCCGACGATAAAGCCGGCGGTAACGAACATGCCGGCCTGGTACAGCTTGTGGATGCTTTCCGCCAGATTGCGCCGGGTGTTCTGCTTCTTCTTGGTGTGCACCAGCGTCTCGGGATCGGGACTCTCGATGCCGACGAAGACGGCGAAGAAATTCGCCTTGCGCATCAGCTGCAAAAGTTCGTGATCGTCGGCCAGGTTGATCGAGGCTTCGGTCGAAAACTCGAACGGATAGCCATGCGCGCGCTGCCACGCGATCAGCTCCGGCAGGAAGATGCGCAGCGACTTGCGGTTGCCGATCAGATTGTCGTCGACGAAATCGACGTGCCCGCGATAGCCGAGATCGTACAGCGCCTGCAGTTCCCCCAGCATCTGCGGCGGGGTCTTGGTGCGCGGAACGCGCCCGTACAGTTCGATGATATCGCAGAACTCGCAGGTGAACGGACAGCCGCGAGAATATTGCAGGCCGATGTACATGTAGTGGTCGGTCCTGAGCAGGTCGAAACGCGGCGCCGGGGTCTTGGTCACGTCGATCTGGAACTTTTCGGCGACGAATTCGCCGCAGCGCTCGCCGGCGTCCCAGGCCGCGACAAAACGCGAAAGGATATTCTCGACCTCGCCCAGCACCCGGAAATCGGCTTCCTGGTAGATATGCGGGCTCGAGGTCGCATCAGGCCCGCCAACGACAACCGGCTTGCCGTGCTTATGCGCCAGCTTGATGAGCCGCAAAGTGTCGATCTGCTGATTGATCATGCCGCCGGTCATGATCATCTCGGCCCAAGCGAAATCCTCCTCGCTGACATCCTCGGTGTTGCGGTTGACGAGACGGACGGTCCAATTCGGCGGCAACATGGCGGCCACGGTGATCAGCCCGAGCGGCGCCGTCGGATAGCGCGCGCCGACAAGCTTGCAGGCTTCGGAGAAATTCCAGAACGTGTTCGCCTGAAAACGCGGATAGATCATCAGCACGTTGCAAGCGCGCGGTGCCGGCATGCCGGCGATTTCGTTGCGTTGCTGTTCCAAGGAAAACCACCCCCCGCGGACCCGGTCGCCACGATCCGCGCAGTATGGCGTAATCGCGCGGCAGTTCAAGGCGAAAGCCTGCGTCCCGTTCGGGTGCTGGTTCGATCCGGAATGCGACGCGCGAACAGAGCGTTATCCCCGGGCAGCGCGTCCTGGGATGCTCGGCATGCGCGGTTAGTCGCCGGGTTGCGCCGCATGAAGGCGGCGCGCCGCCGGCGCGGTCGGCAAATCTTTATGCGCACGCGGCGCGCGGTCGGCGCCCGGACGACATGCCGGCATCGAAGCAAGGCTCTTATGCAGCGTTGTCGTGCGGCTCGGTCCTATCAGGATTCTTGAGGGCGGTCACGATCTGCTGTTTGGTCAGCCGCGTGCCATCGTCACCTTCGACGAGGAGAGCGACACGGCCGCTGTCGTTGATGTGTCGCGCCCAGCTCATCGCCTCGTCGAGCAGGCTGAATTCCTTGTAAAGGTGGCGATCCTTCTCCAACGGGGAGATCGATTGCGAGCCGCGCGGGCCGGAATAGACGCGATAGGTCATTGTCGGACCTCCTGTTCAACGGACATCGTCCACGGACTTGGAGCGCAAGCACGAAACGATTGCGTCCTTGCTCGCCTGGTGGAGCACGATCTTTGCGAAAAACCGTCCCACTGCCGGGTCATGCCGTCCATATCCGATTAACATGCTGGCCGTGTGTCATTGCGGCGCGGCGCGTTGACGCGGGGCGAAGGGTCCGTTCCGGCATGGCCACGGAAAATGACCGCTTTGCGGCGTTTTTCCTTTCGCCTATCGTTTCCGCGCTGCGAAAGATTGATCGCTATAGGGAAGCTGCGATGGACGTCGAATCACGATGAAGTCGTGATCGAGCAGGTGATGGCAGCCGTTGCAGCCAGCGGTGAGCGTGTCGAAAGCGCTCGTGAAGGCGGCGTGGTCTTTGGCGTCGATCGCCTTCTCCAGCGCGGAAATGCCGGCTCCGACGGCCTTCTCGACCGTATCGCCGCCGAGCTGCCTGTTTACGGCCTCGAAACCATCTTTCAGCTCGTCCACCTCGTAATCGGCGAGCGGCCAATTGCGCGCGCGACCGGCAAACCAAAGCTTGATGTGACGCATCTGCTGCAGTGCCATGATTTCGGCGAGTCCGGGCTCGTAGGGTTCGCTTGCCGCGGCTGCCGCCGCGACTTGCGGCGTCGCTTGCTCCTGGGCGCTCGCTTTCAGCGTCGCGAGCAGCATCGCCGCGATCAAGATGGCAAGGACGGGCTTCATCGATTCCTCCTTCGGCACGGCAAGGTTTTACCCCGGTGATACCCGATGTGCCTCCCGTCGCGCCGAATGCTCAGCTCAGGGGCGCGAGTGGCTCGCTGCACTGCTTCGGATTGGTTTCCCGGCAGGCGCGATAAAGCGCCGGGCAGGCCTTCGCCGCCGCGAGCGCCGCCTCGACGGTCCGCAACGGCTCGCCCGCCGCGCGCGACTGGCCGTCATAAACCAGGACGGCATCGATGCGTTCGATCCCGCGGTCGGCGATGAGGAAGCGTTCGGCGCCGTTGAAATAGGTGGTCGCCGTCTTGATCGCCTCATTGAGCTTCTTGGTCAGTTCCGCATTGGCTTTGGGATCGGGTTTGACGACGCGGGCGCGCACCGCGGCATCGGTGTAGAGGATATTGAGCTTGAAGTAGATTCCGCCGCATTGGGCGAGCGCCAGCCAGTAAGGCCTGCCGTTGAAAGCGCCCGGCGCCGCCACGAGGCTGTCGCGCTTGTCGGTCGGCATCGCGGTGGGAGAAGGCTGGACCTCCCGCTGTTGGCGCTGACGCTGCGTCTGCGCCTGCGCAATCGTGACAACGATGAGGGCAAGCGTGAACGCTGCCGCCTTTGCGAGCATTGCCGGCATGGCGCGATTATAGCCGGAGCTCGTAGCAAGATTCAAAAGACTCGAAATCTCTCCGCCCAGGACCCCAGCTCGATTGCCGATCCGTTCAGTCGACCACCGCGACTGCGTTGATTTCGACCAGGCAGCGTGGATCGGTGGCGAGCCGCACCACCTGGACGGTCGTCGTCGCCGGCTTGGCATCGCCAAAATATTCGCCCCAGATGTGGTTGAGCGCATCCTGATCGGACAGATCGGTGACGAAACGAGTTGCGGTGACCACATCGGCGAAGCTCGCGCCCACGGATTGCAGCCCACGCTTAAGATTTTCCAGCGCTGCGCGCGCCTGCCCGGCCATGTCGCGCGGCATGGCAGCGAACTCCTCCGGCCGATGCGGATGATGATGATAGACCGGTGCGGCGGTGACGCCGGCAAGGTAGACCGTCGCCCCACCGCTGACCCTGATCGCCGGTGCATAAGGCATCCAAAGGTTCGGCGCGTCGGGCCAGTGGATGTGTTCGATGATCTTGGGCATGGACTCCTTCCCGTTGCTTGATGTCGAGATTTACCGTCATACATTACCTTGGGAGGCGGTCGGCAATGAGCGGGATCGAAACAAATCCCACCCTTTGGCGGATCGGAAGGGAACGCAAGATCGACACATTCACGCTATCGCTGGGCGTTGCTGCTAAAACGATCTGCAGAGGAGAAAAGTCATGTTGTCCAAAACTTTGATGATGGGCTTGGCCGTGGTCGCCGTGATGATCGGAACGATGCTCGTCCTGAGTGACGCTTCAGCCCGGGTAGGAGGGCTTGGCTTCGGTGGCGGCGGCCCCAGCATGTGGGCGTTCTATCCGTTTCTCGATCCCTACAACCGACCCAACTGGTGCGACTGGGAGAAGGTGAACTACTACCGTCACAACCGACTGCAGGAGCGATGGGTCTACCGGTGTCCGCATTGAGCTGCGGCCATCTTCGAAAGGCTGTGCAGCCGCGGGCGCTTGCTGCGCGCGTAAGATGTGACAGCGGCTGAGCACTGAGGAAATCAAATCGCGCCGAATTGCGAATCCGCAGTCTTCACATCCGGAACACCCCGAATTTCGTCTCGGGGATCGGCGCATTGAGCGCGACGGAGAAGCATAAGGCGAGCACGCGGCGCGTCTCGGCGGGCGCTATGATGCCGTCGTCCCACAGCCGCGCGGTGGCGAAATAAGGATCGCCTTCCTCTTCGAATTTTTCGCGGATCGGCTGCTTGAATTCCTCCTCCTCGGCCGCGGACCATTTCTTTCCCGCGGCCTCCAGGTTTTCGCGCCGCACCGTCGCCAGCACGCTTGCCGCCTGCTCGCTGCCCATTAGCGCGACGCGCGCGTTCGGCCACGTGAACAGAAAGCGCGGGCCATAGGCGCGGCCGCACATGCCGTAATTGCCGGCACCATAGGAGCCGCCGATCACCAGCGTGATTTTCGGCACTCGCGCGCAGGCGACTGCCGTCACCATCTTCGCTCCGTCCTTGGCGATGCCGCCGGCCTCGTAATCGCGCCCGACCATGAATCCGACGATATTCTGCAAAAACAGCAGCGGCACCCGGCGCTGGCAACACAGCTCGATGAAGTGCACGGCCTTGAGCGCGCTCTCCGAAAACAGAATCCCGTTGTTGCCGAGAATGCCGACCGGGATGCCGTGAATATGCGCGAAGCCGGTGACCAGCGTCGTGCCATAGAGCGCCTTGAACTCGTCGAGCTCGGAGCGATCAACGAGGCGCGCGATCACCTCATGCACATCGTATTGCTTCTTCAGGTCGACGGGAACAACGCCGTCGAGTTCGCTGACGTCATAGTTAGGTTCGGCCGGCTTGGCGAGCGGCAGATCGCTCGCCTTCCTGGCATGCAAATTGGCGACGATGCCGCGGCAGATCGCCAGGGCATGGCGATCGTTCTCGGCGTAGTAATCAGCGACGCCGGATTTCTTGGCGTGCACGTCGGCGCCGCCCAGCTCCTCGGCGGATACGACTTCGCCGGTCGCCGCCTTAACGAGCGGCGGGCCGCCGAGGAAAATGGTGCCCTGGTTGCGCACGATGATGGTCTCGTCGGACATCGCCGGCACATAGGCGCCACCCGCGGTGCACGACCCCATCACCACGGCGATCTGCGGAATCCCGGCGGCCGACATGGTCGCCTGATTGTAGAAGATGCGGCCGAAATGCTCGCGGTCCGGAAACACGTCAGTCCATTGCGGCAGGTTGGCGCCGCCGGAATCGACGAGATAGATGCACGGCAGCCGGTTCTCTCGCGCGATCTCCTGCGCGCGCAGGTGCTTCTTCACCGTCATCGGGTAATAAGTGCCGCCCTTGATGGTGGAATCGTTGCAGACGATCACGCATTCGCGGCCGGCGACTCGGCCGATGCCGGTGATGACGCCGGCGGCATGAATGGGCGTGCCGTACATGCCGTCGGCGGCCAGCGGCGATAATTCAAGGAAAGGCGACCCCGGGTCGACGAGCGTCATCACGCGCTCGCGCGGCAACAGCTTGCCGCGCGCGAGGTGGCGCGCGCGGGAGCGCGCCGAGCCGCCCTCGGCCGCTTTGCCGCGGCGCCGATGAAGTTCCGCGATCAGCGCCCGCATCGCCGCCTCGTTGGCACGGAACTCCGGCGAGGTGGTGTCGATCGTGGAGGTGAGTACGGTCACGAGCCCCTCTCGTCCGACGCGGACAATACGGGCAGCGCCGACAAAATCAAACGGGACCGATCAGACGCTATCGGGCGCGATTGCGCTCTAGTTTTCCTCAGTGGAGCATGATCTTTTTCAAAAGCCCGGCGCTCCACTTTTCCGGATCATGCTCTATGCGCGCACTTCCTGGCGCTGGAAGATCACGTAGCCGATGACAAAGAGTAGGATGGCGCTTGCGATCATGCCAACCGCCTGCGGCCAGGCGATCAAAACGCTTTCGCCGAGCGGCAGCGGCGCGCCGAGCACGGCACCTTGCAGCTGGCTCAGATAGATCGGTCCGAGCGAGCGCGTGGTCGGATCGAGCAGCGCCACCACGACCTCGGCGAACAGGGTCGACGGCGACAGCCGCGCCAGGATCTGCTCGACCTGCGTGGTCGCCGGTGTCGGCAATCCGAGCGCGACGTAGCGCGGATCCGGCGGCGCAACGATTTGCGCGACAGCGCCGGCGAGCACCGGCCAAATGAAGGTGACGAACAACCACAAACCGAGGGTGACGAGAGCGGCGGTTGCGGCGGAGCGAAACAGGATCGAAAACAGGAGTGCCAGCGCCAGCCATACGCCGGCATAGATGATGGTCACCAGCAGGAAGAGAAAGCTGCGGCCGATCTCCTCGACGCCCGGCGGGACGCCGATCAGCAGCAGGCCGAGTCCGACGACCAGCAGCCAGAGCGTGATCAGGCTGATCGCAAGCGTCACCAATCCGGCAAGAAACTTGCCGAACAGCAATGCATCCCGATAGATCGGCTGAGCGAGGATGCGCGAGAGCGTGCGCCGGTTGTACTCGCCGTTGACAGCGTCGAAGCCCAGGCCGATGGCCATCAGCGGCACCAGGAAGGATATGAAGGAAACGAACGAGGGCAGCGGCTCGCGCGAGGTGGTGAACAGGCGCAGGAACAGGAACGGGTCCTCCGCGGTCGTGTCCTTGATCTGCTGGATGGCGCCATAGAGCGCCGCCAGCGCGACCAGCACCACGAGCCATTCGAGGACGCGCATGCGTATGCTGGTCAGGTGGTCCGACAGCTCCTTGAGCATGACCACGCCGAGGCCCTGAAAGGCCGAGCCTTCACGCCGCATGTCGCGTTCCTTCCTTCATGGCCATTTCCTCCTCGGGCCGGGTCGCAAAATAGCGGGTGTAGATCGCGTCGAGGCTCGGCTCCTGGACGCCGAGGTATTTGAGGCGGCCCTGCATCGCGACCACTTCCGCCGCCGCGTCGGGACGCACGTCACGCTCGGCGTGCAAGCGCAATTTGCCGATGCCGGTCTTCTCCACGCCGCTGACGCCGGGGATGAGCGCGAGCCGCTCGGCAAGTCCGGCGCCATCCGCCTCGATGTCGACGACGTAGCCGCCGCCGAGCACCTCGCGGCCGAGATCGGCGACCGAACCCATCAATGCGATGCGGCCGGCGCTGAACAAGGCGACGCGGTCGCACACGCTCTGCACCCGTTCGAGCAGATGCGAGGACAACAGAACCGATACGCCGTCGGCCTTGAAGCCGCGTATGATCTGGAGGAGTTCGGCCGTGGCCTGGGGATCGAGCCCCGAAGTCGGCTCGTCGAGGATGGCGACTTGCGCGCCCTTCATGAGAATCTCGGCCAATCCGAGCCTCTGGCGCATGCCATGGGAGAAGGTACCGACCCGCTTTTCCGCAAGCTGGAAAAGCCCGACCCGATCGAGCGCCTCGGCGATTCGCTGCTCGCGCTCGACCGGCCTGAAGCCGATCAGTCGCGCGGTGTAGCGCAGATTGTCGGCGGCGGACAGGTGATCGTAGAAGCCGACGGTGTCGGGCAGGTAACCGGCACGACGCTTGACCGAGAGCGGCTGGCGCGCCGGATTGAACCCGAGTACGCGCACCTCACCGCCCGATATATCGGTCAAGCCGAGCAGCATGAGGATGGTCGTGGTCTTGCCGGCGCCGTTCGGCCCAAGGACGCCGAAGATCTCCCCGCGCCCGACGCTGAACGAGACGTCGTCGACGGCGACCGCGCGCCCGTATTTCTTGGTGAGGCCCTTGGCCTCGATGACGACCTCCTCGCTCATCGGCGGCCGAACCTTGCGACGGCGCCGACCATCACCAGGAGCGCGACGCCGATGATACCGACGCCGGCGATTCCCCACAGGGTCGAGGTGGTCACCGTGACGCGGAAGGTGGTCGAGGCCGACTCGCCGCGGGTCGACGCGCGGATCGTCGTCACATAGTCGCCAGCGATCGCCTTTTCTGTCGGCGTGATCAGCGCCTGCACTTCCTTAGTCTCGTTCGGCGCAATGCGCTCGACGGTCTTCGGATCGAAGGTGATTTTCCACCCGCTCGGCGCCGAGCCGTTGAGTTCGACGTCATCGGCCGGCGCGGTTCCGGTATTGGCGATGACGACCGGCACCGAGGTCTCTTTGCCGGCCGAAGCGCGCGTCGAGACGAGGCCTTCGCGGCCGCTGATGTCGAGCTTCGGTTGGCCGGTGATGTCTAGGGTCAGGTCGGTCGTCGCCGAGGCGTCCTCGGCGGCGACCCGCGCCGCGACTTTGTAGCTTCCGGCCGCGGCCGTGTTCGGCGGGCGCACCTTGAGTCTCACGTCCTTGGTCTGCCCGGGATCGACCGGCACGGCGTTAAGCTCCTGGCTGCCATATTGCTCGGTGAAGGAGGCGTCGAAATTCTGCGGCGCCTGGGCGGCAAGACTGACGGTAAGCTTCTTGCCGCTGTCGTTCTTGATGCCGAGTTGGTACTCGAAGCTCGACCGCGAGGTGCCGCGCAGTTCGGGAAGTTGCGGCGTCAGCGTCAGCTTGGCCGGCAGGTCCTTGGCTAGCGTCACTGCGATCGGCAGCTCCGCCTTGGTGGAGCTGCCGGTGGCGGCGACAGTCAGCGTTTGCGTGCCTTCAGCGGCGTTCTTCGGCACATCGAGCCGCAATTCGAGCGCCACGCTCGAATTGGTCGCCGGCATGGCCGCCGCGACCGGCTGACCGCCGCCCATCAGCGTTGCCGTCCAGCCCGCCGGAACGCCGGCGATCGACAAATTCAGGCGCTCAGGCGGGAGTTCGTAATTGTGCAGCCGTAGAATGATCGAAGACGTCTCCCCCGGCCGCAGCGTGACCGCCGGATAGTCGCTCATGAGATAGAGGCCTTTGACGTCCTTGGGGGTGTCCTCGGCCTTGGCGCCCGCCGCGAGCAGCGTCGCCAAAGCGGCAAGAGCGGCGATAAATCGATATCGCATTGGTGTTGGCTCCCGTGCAGGAAATGGTTCGGTGTGGACCCTTCCACGCCGCGCTCGCTTGGGGGCGGGCTGAGGAGGCCGGCATTGTGGGCGTAATCGTGACAAAATCATGCAGACAACAGCCGATAATGGTCCGTTTGGCAAGGCCTGCGGTAGAGAGCCGCAGCTTCGAAAGAAAGCGTTCGAGGGATGCGTCGTAGCTCCGAGATCAGCGCCGGGCTTCTGGCCTTCCGGCGCAGGAACGCGCTCGAGGTCCTGCTCGCGCATCCAGGCGGGCCATTCTGGGCAAAGAAAGACGACGGCGCGTGGACCATTCCGAAGGGCCTGGTCGAGCCTGGCGCCGATCTCCTCGCCACGGCGCGGCGCGAATTTACCGAAGAAACGAACCTGGCCCCTGCCGGCGACTTCATCGCGCTTGCGCCGGTCAGGCAGAAGAGCGGGAAAGTGGTGCACGCCTGGGCATTCGCAGCGGATTTCGATCTGGCGTCATTCGCCAGCAACACGTTCGAGATGGAGTGGCCGGCGAAGTCGGGGCGGCGGCGGCTCTTTCCGGAAATCGACCGCATCGCCTGGTTCGACATGCCCACGGCAATGGTAAAAATTCTCCCCTATCAGCGACCCTGGCTGATGGAATTACAGAGGCGCATCGCGGCGACGCTTTGAGCGCCGAGCTCCGGCGGCCGTCGTTCCCGATTGTGCCAAGGCGAGAGCGTTGGCGAACAGCCGAGGACCCGAGGACGACGATGTCATTGACCAGCCTAGTTCTGAATTTGCTTTGGATCGTGTTCGGCGGGCTATGGATGGCTGCAGGTTGGCTGCTCGCCGCGGTGATCATGGCGATTACGATTATCGGCCTGCCATGGGCGCGCGCGGCCGTGACGATCGCGCTTTATACTTTCCTGCCTTTTGGCCACACGGTCGTGGACCGATCATCCGGGATTAGCAGCGGTCCCCTCGGCACTCTGGGAAACATCATTTGGCTTTTGCTGGCCGGATGGTGGCTTGCGCTCGGGCATCTGATCGCGGCGCTTTGCCTCGCCTTGACCATTATCGGCCTGCCCTTCGCATGGGCGCATGTGAAGCTCGCGGGACTTGCGCTTTGGCCCATCGGCAAAGATGTCGTGAACACCTAACCGCCTGCGTTCTTTTTGAACAGACGCCGCAGCCGAGAAAGGCCCAAAGTCTGTCTGCCTAACCGTCTTCGCGCAGCACATCCGGCCAGTCGATTTCATCCTCCGGGATCACCCAGGGCTCGCGCCGGGCGGCGTCGCGCCATTCGCTCCACGCCGGCAACGCTATGATCGCGGCCATGTAATCGCGCGCGGTCGCGCCGACCTCGACCGCGTAGGTATGGAAGCGCGAGACGACCGGCGCATACATGGCGTCGGCAGCACTGAACGCCCCATAGAGAAACGGCCCGCCGTCGCCGAAACGCGTGCGGCAATCGTTCCAGATCGCATCGACGCGCCTGACGTCGGTCGCTGCGTCGTCTCCGAGCGCGTGCGCCTTCACCGGCCGCCTCACATTCATCGGCAATTGGCGCCGCAGCGCCGCAAAGCCCGCGTGCATCTCCGAGGAAGTCGCGCGCGCGTGGGCCCGCGCCTGCGGGGGCCGCGGCCATAACGCGGCAGCGGGAAATTTCTCGGCCAGGTATTCGAGGATCGCCAGCGATTCCCAGACGCGCAGATCGCCGTCAATCAGCACCGGGACCTTGCCGGCGCCGCTCAATGCCGCGACCCGCGATTTGAAATCGGACGCGTCGAGCGGGATCACCGTTTCCGCAAACGTGATCCCAGCGACCTTCATCGCCAACCACGGCCGCAAGGACCATGAGGAGTAATTCTTGTTGCCAATGACAAGTTGAAGGCCCATGGCTGCCCTGCTCGCTTCTCATCCGGCGAGATCTCAGCACATCAATCTCGCGCGAGCAACCGAGCGGCCGCTTACAGGAGGCCGGTTACAGGAGGCCGGTTACGACGGCAAGAAAGGACACGAACAGGACCGCCGCCGCGGTGAACGATGCAGTCAGCGCCGTTGCGAACCATTTGCGCGCCGCCGGTGCCGCCTCGGCTGGGCTTTGCGCATTCTCGCCGGCGAGCGCGGGCGGCATTTCGGTCGACATCTTGGTAGTTCCCCCCAACCACATCGGCCTCGCGCAAGGATGCCGCGACGGCACGATGTGACGCATGGCCTATCACTCACAATACAGCTGAACACTATCGCCTCAGGCCGTGAAGGATCGATGAACGGCGCGCGGCGCCGCGATCCACAACCATCGAAAATGCCGATCAGGGGCCGGGAAACAGTTCCGACGTCTTGCCGGCGAGCCGATAGAACAGCAAGCCGACCCATTCGCGAACCGCAGTATCCGTCCGCCGCAGGCCCTCGCCGAGCGAAGCAAACGGCCGTGCGGCATCGAGCAGCCCCCGCGTGCGCCAATCGACCGGATAGGCCTCGACCAGGAATCCGGCCGCCCGGAACGCGGCCATCGCGCGCGGCATGTGATAGGCCGAGGTCACCAGAAGCCAGCGCTCGCCGGGCCTCGGATTGGCGAGGAGGCGTGAGAACACCGCGTTCTCGATGGTGTTACGCGACTGTTCCTCGGCGGTGAGGCGTTCCTGCGCGACGCCGAGAGCCTGCAATTGCTGCACGGCAAAAGCAGCCTCGGCGCCTTCGTCGAAAATCAGGGCGTTACTGCCGCCGGAAAAGACGATGCGCGCATTCGGGTAGCGGCGCGCCAATTCGGCGGTCACGGTGATGCGCTCGGCCGCCTCGTCGAGCGCGACCGCGCCGCGGGCGGCCGACACAGCAGGCGAGATCGCGCCGCCGAGCACGACGATGCCGTCCGGCGGGCCGAGCGAGGAATCCCACGGCGGGAAGCGTTGCTCCAATGGCAGGATCAGCGCGTTGCCGAGCGGCGACAGGCCGGCGACGGCGATGAGCACGAGGCTCGTCACCACGAGCCAACTGGCGAGCCGCGTAAAGCGCGTCAACAGGAGAACGAGGCCGACGAGCCCGATCACTATCAAGAAGTTCGAGGGCAGCGCGAAGAAGCCGAGAATCTTTGAAAGGATGAAAAACATCCCGCTACGCCGTCGCGACTGGAACTCTCGCCGCCTTGTGCAGAATATTGAACGGTCCGCTCATCGTCCGCCTGCCCCGAATGAAGCGGCCGCATCAGCCGGCGTCATTTCCCCGCCTTCCATTTCGCGTATCCCGCCGCGCGCAGCCGGCATGCCGGACACGCGCCGCAACCGAAACCCCATTCGTGGCGGTGCAAACGGTCGCCGAGATAGCAGGTGTGCGTCTCGTCGAGAAGGAGGGCAATCAGCGACTCCCCGCCAAGCTCCTGCGCGAGCGCGAACGTGCCCGCCTTGTCCACCCACATCAGGGGCGTGTGGATGACGAAGCGCCGATCCATGCCGAGCGTGAGCGCGAGCTGCATCGCCTTGATCGTGTCGTCGCGGCAATCGGGATAGCCGGAAAAGTCGGTTTCGCACATGCCGGCAACGAGGTGCTTGAGGCCGCGCCGGTAGGCCAACGCGCCGGCAAAGCAAAGGAACACGAGATTGCGGCCGGGCACGAAAGTGGTGGGCAGGCCGGTCTCGGAGACTTCGATTGCAACCTCGTGCGTAAGCGCGGTCTCCGCCACCGCCGCCAATGCATCGATGCGCAGGATATGGTCATCGCCAAGCCGTGTGCGCCACAGCGCAGAGAGCCCCGCCAGCCGCGCGCGAATGCGCGGGCGCACCTCAAGCTCGACGGCGTGGCGTTGCCGGTAGTCGAAGCCGATTGTCTCGACGTGGGCGAAGCGCTCAAGCGCCCAGGCGAGGCAGACCGTCGAGTCCTGGCCGCCGGAAAAAAGCACGAGGGCAGATTCAGAGGGCGAAGATTCCATCTAGCTGCGGCCGGTTTCCGCACCGACCCCCTCTCGCCGCTAAGTCACCAGACCTCGTCTCAGCCAGTCTCCAATCCGCTCGACCGCTTCGTGCATCTCCTCGCGCGCGCCGGCATAGCACAGGCGCAGGAAGCTCTTTCCGCGCAACGGATCGAAATCGACTCCGGGCGTTGCCGCCACGCCCGCCTCTTCCAGCATGCGCGTCGCGAACGCAAAACTATCGGTCGAAAAGCGCGAGACATCGGCGTAGAGATAGAACGCGCCGTCGGCGGGTAAGAAGGAATCGAGGCCGGCGCGCGGCAATCCTTCCAGCAGAATGCGCCGATTCTCTTCGTAGCCCCGGCGCACAGTTTCGAGCTCGGCGCGCCCCTCGAAGGCTGCTTCGGCCGCGATCTGCGAGAGGGTTGGTACCGAAATCGCGAGGTTCTGCTGCAGTCGCTCGACTGCCCGCACCAGTGCCGGGGGCACCACCATCCAGCCGATCCGCCATCCGGTCATGCAGTAATATTTGGAGAATGAGTTGATGATGATGGCGTTGTGCGAAATGCGCGCGGCGCTCTCGGCGGCGAAGGCGTAATCGAGGCCGTGGTAGATCTCATCGGAAATGACGGCGATGCCGGCTTCTTCAGCGCATCCGATCAGCTCGGCGAACGCTGATGCTGACATCATCGTGCCGGTGGGATTACCGGGAGAGCCCACGATCACGCCTTTGAGTTGTTGTGCGCGGTGAAGCGCGAGCAGAGCCTCGCCGGTGATCGACCATCGCGTTGACGCACTCGTCTCGATCCCCACCGGCTCGCAGCCGAGCGCGCTGAGGATGTGACGGTAGGGCGGATAGCCCGGCAGTGCCGCCGCCACGCGGTCCCCCGTCTCGAAGGCGGCGAGAAACGCAAGCATGAAGCCGGCCGACGAACCCGTGGTGACGACGACGCGCGCCGGATCGAGGTCGAGGCCGTGCCATTCGCCATAGGCGCGCGCGATGCGCCGGCGCAACGAAGCGATGCCGAGCGTTTCGGTATAGCCAAGCGGACCGTGGGAGAGGGCCGCACGCGCCGCGGCAATAGCCGTCGTCGGCGCCCCCGCGGCCGGCTGGCCCACTTCCATATGGATGATCCGTCGCCCCTGCGCCTCAAGGCGGGCCGCCGCAGCCATCACGTCCATCACCATGAATGGCGGCACGGCGCTGCGCCTGGATGGCTGCAGCAGGAGTTTCGCCCTCTCAAGCATCGGTTCGCATTGACGGCCCGGATCGTCGACGCCGGCGGCATCGCCCCGGTACTGCCGCATTCGCCGGGTTTCGTGATTTGCGGCTTCGCCTTCGCCGATGTGCCGGCTGTGTTGACCCTAACCGCTTCCATCCATAGCCTTCGGTCCCGGGCCGGGGCACCGAGACTTTGTTCCAGATGATAGCCGACAGAGGTCCTAGCAAGATGCGACCGGTGAGGCCAGCGTCGCGCGCAGTCGCGCTGGTCGCGGCGGCGGCGGTCGCGCTCGGCAGCGCGCCGGCACCGGCACAGACCGGGTCCGCCGCCGGCATTCCGATGATTCGCGATGCCGAGATCGAGCAGCTGCTGCGCGAATACACGCAGCCGATTCTGCGCGTTGCCGGTCTCAGCCAGCAGAACGTGCAAGTGGTGATCATCGGCGACAAGTCGTTCAACGCCTTCGTCATGGACGCGCACCGCATCTTCGTCTTTTCCGGCGCGTTGATGCAGGCCACCACACCTAACCAGCTGATCGGCGTTTTCGCGCACGAGACCGGGCACATCGTCGGCGGACACTTGTCGAAGATCCGCCAAGAGCTTGCCAACGCGCAGACCACCGCGATCGTCGCCATGCTGCTCGGCATCGGCGCAATGGTTGCCGGCGCGCGCTCCAACAGTCCCGACATGGGCAATGTCGGCGCCGCAGTGGTCAGCGCGCCGCAATCCTACCTGCAGCACACGCTTCTGGCCTACCAGCGCGCCCAGGAGGAACAGGCCGACCGCGCCGGCGTGCGCTTCCTGACCATGACCGGTCAATCGGCCAAGGGCATGTACGACACGTTCAAACGCTTCGCTGACGAGGTCATGTTCGCGGCGAGCTATATCGATCCCTACGTGCAGAACCACCCGATGCCAGCCGAGCGCATGGCCGCGCTGGCGGAGATGGTAAAGACCCCCTATTGGGACAAGAAGGACCCGCCGGAACTGCAATTCCGCCACGACATGATGCGGGCGAAGCTTTACGGCTTCATGGAGCCGCCCAGCACGCTGATGCGGCGCTATCGGTCGACCGACACCAGCATGCCGGCGCGTTACGCGCGCGCCATTTCCGCCTACCGTTTCGGCGACGTGCGCGGCGCCATCGCGCAGATCGACGAGTTGATCGCGTCGATGCCCAATTATCCTTATTTCTACGAGCTCAAGGGGCAGGCGCTGCTCGAAAGCGGACACCCGGCCGAGGCGATCGCGCCGTTGCGGCATGCCGTCCAGCTTGCGCCCAATCCTGCTCTCATCCAGATCCTGCTGGCGCAGGCGCTGATATCCACCAATAATCCCAAAATGGCCGAAGAGGCGATCCCGTTACTGCAGGCGGCGATCGTCAAGGAGCCCGAGAGCGGCGATGCCTATGAGCAGCTTGCCATGGCCTATGGCCGCAAGTCGGATTTTGCCGATGCGGATCTTGCCTCGGCGCAGGCGGCCTTTGCCCGCGGCGACAACAAGACCGCCCGCGAGCTGGCAGCGCGCGCCAAGATGCGCTTTCCCATCGGATCGCCCGGCTGGGTGAGAGCCGACGATATCGTCGCCTTCAACAAGAACCTGAAGCAAAATCCGCTTCGCCCGGGTCAATGAAGCCGAAAGGACAACCGAAATGACATCGAGCCCGCGCATGGCAATTCCCGTCGCCGCCGCGCTGTTTTTGCTGCTCCCGGCGGCGGCACCCGCGCAAGCGCAAAACTTTTCCGCCGAGCAGCGCCATGAAATCGAAAGCATCGTCAAGGATTACCTCGTGCAGCACCCCGAGGTGCTGCATGACGCAATGATGGAGCTGGAAAAGCGCGAGCAGACGGCGGAAGTCGAAAAGCATCGCGCCGCAGTCGAGGAGAATTCCCAGGCGCTTTTCAGCTCACCTCATCAGGTGGTGCTCGGCAACCCGAACGGCAATTTCACGATGGTCGAGTTCTTCGATTACAACTGCGGCTTCTGCAAGCGCGCGCTGTCCGACATGCTCGATCTGTTGAAGTCCAACCCCGATCTCAAATTTGTGCTCAAGGAATTTCCGGTGCTCGGCGAGGGATCGGTCGAGGCCGCCCATGTCGCGGTGGCGGCGCGCATGCAGGACCCGACTGGGAAAAAGTACCTCGAGTTTCACCGCAAGCTCTTAGGCGGTCGCGGCCCGGCCGACGAGGCGCGCGCGCTCGCGGTCGCCAAGGAGGTCGGCTTCGACATGGCGCGTATCGCCAAGGATTTGGGCAGCGAGGAGGTGAAGACCACCATCCACGAGAGCATGACGCTTGCCGACTTGCTCGGCGTCAGCGGTACGCCGACCTATGTGGTCGGCTCCGAGGTGATCGTGGGGGCAGTCGGGCTCGACGCGCTCAAGGAGAAAATCGAGGCCGTGCGGAAGTAGGCGCCGCTCTCACTTTGCCAAATAGTTCCGGTGCACCCAGCTGCCGTCATCGCGGCGGGTCTCGGCATAGAGCGAAATATCGCCGTCGAGCGTGACCAGCCGCACGCTGGCGTTGATCGCGCGCTCAACCTTCGTGCCAGTCATCGCCTGCCCGAGGAAGGTCTCGACGTCCTTGATCGACGGCGGTGCGGCCGCTGCCGCATCCTTGTCGCCGATTGCTTCGGTCACGCTAGCGGCGAGCTGCTTGCGCCACATTTTGCGAAACAACGCGTTCGACGCGTAGACGTCGCCATTCCTGATCTTGCCGTTGATGGCGACAACGTAGCCGACAATATCGGCATCGGCCTCACCGGCATCCTGAAGCCCGGCGATGTAGGCCGCCTGGGCTTGCTGGAGCTTTTCGCTTTCCAGCGAGAGCTGGAGGCTCGACGGCGAGGCCGGGGCTGCCACGGGCGCGCCGACGGAGCGCGCCAGACGATCTTGCGTCGATTTAACGGTCGCCCAAATTTTCCGCTGGCTCTGGCCGGTATCGGAGCGCGGTGGATGGGCCACGGACGGGCCGGCGGCGAGCCGCGGGGCCGCTGCTTCGGTTGACCCGGTAAACGCCCGCATCGCCAGCCGCGCCTCCTGTGAGGGCATGGCGGTCCCGGCGCTGGAGAACTTCCGCGCGTCTTCATTGCCGCGGGCCGACCAGCGGCCCTGCTCGACACAGAACGCCGCAATCGATACCCGGCCGGAGCGTGGCGGCAGCAGTAGATCGACCGACAGCACGCGGTCCTGCCGCCCGCCCTTTACGATATCGCCGGCCTGAACGAAAACCTCGTTATCGCCCGCATTCTCGACCGTGAGTTCGTTAACGCTGCCGGTTTCGTCGACCTTGACCGTTCCCCTGGCCAGAGCCTCCTGCAAGGTCAGCGGCACGGCGCCCTCGGCGGCAGAGCCGTGCACCAGGTAGATTGCCAGGTTGTCATGAACCATTGGACCCGAAACGCGCATGTCGTCGGCGGCAAGGCCCGCCGAAACGGCGAGAAGCGAAGCAACCAAAACCGTGATGAGATGCACAAATGCTCTGCGGCGCATGCAATTCCCTCCCGATCGTGATCGCCCGCCGGCGGCCAGCGTCGATGCACTCTGTGGTTTGGTCGCGGTTTGGTCGCGGAGCCGCAGTGGCGGATTCTGGGATTCATCGTGGCGGCCGCGGCAGGCGGCCCGGCTTCCACTTTGCGGGTGGCTTCCCTATAAACCTAGCAGGCGCGGCGGGCCTCGCGGCGCCGGCCTGGTGCAGCTCTTGCAGATGTCGAAGACCGTCTACATTCTCAATGGGCCAAACCTCGATCTGCTCGGCTCGCGCGAGCCGGAAATCTACGGCCGCGCCACGCTCGCCGATGTCGAGAAGCTCTGCCGCGCAACGGCCGAACAGCACGGGCTGGCGGTCGAGTTCCGCCAGTCCAATCATGAGGGGGCCATCATCGACTGGATACACGAAGCGCGCGCGCGCGAGGCCGCCGGGCTCATCATCAACGCCGCCGGCCTTACGCATAGTTCGGTCGCGATCCTTGACGCGCTTCTCGCCATGGCGGCGCCGGTCATCGAAGTCCACATCAGCAACATCCACGCGCGCGAGCCGTTTCGTCGGCATTCCTACATTTCGCGCGCCGCGCGCGCCGTCATATGCGGCTTCGGCATCGACGGCTATGCGCTCGCCATCCATGGTCTCGCCGCAATGATCGGCGGCAGCGGTCGGACAAGGGATTGATCGTGGCGCGCAAGCTCGGGAGCCGATCGATGCCGAAGACGCCTGCGATCGATCACGACGTGATCCGCGAACTGGCGAAGCTGCTCGACGAGACCGGCCTCAGCGAAATCGAGTTTCAACGGGATGGAGTATCGATTCGCGTCGCCCGAAATTTGCATACGCCGGCAACGCGGGCGCGGCCGGCGGAAGCGCTTATGAGCGCGCCGGCTCCAGCCGTGGCGCCGGCTGCGGCCGCGCTCGATCCGACGCACCATCCGGGCGTCGTCGCCTCGCCGATGGTCGGCACCGCCTATCTCGGACCGGCTCCCGGCGCGCGGCCCTTCGTCGAGGTCGGCGGAGAGGTCAAGTCAGGCGAAACGCTGATTATCATCGAAGCGATGAAGACGATGAACCAGATTCCCGCGCCGCGCTCCGGCACGGTGACCCAGATCCTGGTCGAGGACGGCCAGCCGGTCGAGTACGGCGAGCCGCTGATGATCATCGAGTGACGCCAGTTGTGGACGGCGAATAGCAAAATCGTGTGATGCTCCAATACGCCGCTCGTCGTCGATCGACGTTCGCGATTTAGTTCCAAGAGCCGCAATGTTCGACAAAATCCTGATCGCAAACCGGGGAGAGATCGCGCTGCGCGTGTTGCGGGCGTGCAAGGAGCTCGGCATTCCGACCGTGGCGGTGCACTCGACCGCCGATGCCGACGCCATGCACGTACGGCTTGCCGACGAGAGCGTCTGCATCGGCCCGCCAGCGAGCAAGGACAGCTACCTCAACATTCCAGCGCTGCTGGCCGCCTGTGAGATAACCGGCGCCGACGCCGTGCATCCCGGCTACGGCTTTCTCGCCGAGAACGCTCGTTTCGCCGAGATTCTCTCCGAGCATAACGTGCACTTCATCGGCCCCCGCCCCGAGCACATCCGGCTCATGGGCGATAAGATCGCGGCCAAGCGCGCCGCCAAGCAACTCGGCATCCCCACCGTTCCCGGCTCCGACGGCGGCGTCGGCTCCGACGACGAGGCCAAGCAATTGGCGCGCGACGTCGGCCTCCCCATCATGCTCAAGGCTGCCGCCGGTGGAGGTGGCCGGGGCATGAAGGTTGTCCGTGCAGAGAGCGAACTGGCCGCGGCCTTGGTCATGGCGCGCGCCGAAGCAAAGGCTGCCTTCGGCGATGATACGCTTTATCTGGAAAAATACCTCGAGCGGCCGCGGCACATCGAGATCCAGGTGCTGGGCGACGGCAAGGGCCGCGCCGTCCATCTCGGCGAGCGCGATTGTTCGCTGCAACGCCGGCACCAGAAACTCTGGGAAGAAGGCCCCTCACCCGCCCTCAACAGAGCCGCCCGCGACCAGGTTGCCGAGATCGTCGCGAAAGCCATGCGCGATATCAAATATCTCGGCGCCGGCACCGTCGAATTCCTTTACGAGGACGGCCGATTCCACTTCATCGAGATGAACACCCGCATCCAGGTGGAGCACCCGGTGACCGAGATGATCACCGACATCGACCTCATCGCCGAGCAGATCCGCGTCGCTTCCGGCAACGATCTCACGCTGGCGCAGAGCGATGTGGCGTTCCACGGGCACGCCATCGAGTGCCGCATCAATGCCGAGAACCCGGTTTCATTCCGTCCCTCGCCGGGGAAGATCGTGCACTACCATCCTCCCGGCGGACTGGGCGTGCGGATCGATTCCGCCGTCTACCAGGGCTACGCGATTCCGCCGTTTTACGATTCGCTTGTCGGCAAGCTCATCGTCCACGGCAAGACGCGCAGCGAATGCCTCATGCGCCTGAAGCGCGCGCTCGACGAGTTCGTCGTCGAAGGCATCGAGACCACGCTGCCGCTGTTCCGCGCCTTGGCGCGGGAGAACGACATCATCGATGGGTCTTACCACATCCACTGGCTCGAGGAGTTCCTCGCGCGCGGCGCACTCGAGCAGTAGCGCTTTACGCTGGTATGCGCCGGGCCGTTGATTTCACGACGACATGGGCGAGGAGCCGTCCGACCAGCGCCGGGGCATAGGGCTTGGGCACGAACATCGAGCCGGCCACCTGCGCCTGCGGGTCCCACGCATTTGCCCGGGCCGAGGCGTAGACGACCGGCAGATCGGGCCAAGATTCACGCGCGCGCCGCGCCAGCGCCGAGCCGTCCATGCCGCCGCCGAGGTTGATGTCGGTGAACAGCACGTCGACCGGCGCCGCGGCGAGATGCCGCAAAGCGTCGACCGCGTTGCCCACGACGCGCACGGAAAAGCCTTGCTCGGCCAGCGTTTCCGCCAGCCATTCGCCAATGAGAGATTCGTCCTCGACGACGAGGACGCGAATCGGCTCGGTGTCACTGCGGATCGGTTTCGTCACGTCGATGCTCTGATTTGCTCTGATCTGACGCGATTTTGCTGACGCGACAACGCGGCGCGGGCGAATGCGTTCAAGCAGGCGAAAATTTTAGCGAAATTATCGTTTGCCAAAGGTTAAGGCTGACGCCCTGGGGGTTACCTTGATCCGGGTTCCAATCACCTGCGCGCCGGCCGCCACTTGAACCAGCGGTACGGAGCCGGCTAAACGACAGGCATGGCTGCCCGCGAGTCGGCCCTTGTCGATATCACGCCGGAGGTCCTGCTGAAGGCCTATGCCTGCGGCATCTTCCCCATGGCGGAAAGCGCCGAGGACCCGGCGCTCTATTGGATTGAGCCGGAACGGCGCGGCATCATTCCGCTCGATCGCTTTCACGTGCCGGGCCGTCTAGCGCGCACGGTACGGTCTGACCGTTTCACGGTGTTCGTCGACCGCGATTTCGATGCAGTCATTGCCGGCTGCTCACAGCCGATGCCGGGGCGAAACCGCACCTGGATCAATGCCCGCATCCGCAGCCTCTATCGTAGGCTCCACCAACGCGGCGACTGCCATTCGGTCGAGGTTTACGAGGGCGGCGAGAACGGCGAACTCGTCGGTGGCCTTTATGGCGTCAGTCTTGGACGGGCCTTCTTCGGTGAGAGCATGTTCCACCGCGCGCGAGACGCATCCAAAGTCGCCCTCGTGCATCTGGTGGCGCGACTCAAGGCCGGCCATTACCGCCTGCTCGACACCCAGTTCGTGACCGACCATCTGCGCACTTTCGGCGCCATGGAGGTCTCGCGGCCCGCCTATCACAAGCTGCTCGAGGCCGCGCTCGTCGGCGAGGGAGATTTCGGCGCGATCGCGCTCGACCGCCCAGTCTCCGGCAGCACGGTGCTTGCGCATCTCGCAGCGGACTGAGCCGACTTAAGTGGCCGCGCCGTCAGGGTCACCCCCTGACCTCTCGCGTTGGTCCACCTCGCCCAATTTGGCGTGGTGGTGGAACGCCGCGCACGACCGGTGGACCGCCGTCTTCGCGGTATCCGCCCCTTCCCGAAAATAAATCTCGCACCCCGTTGCCATCGCCAGAGTACTCTGCTATACAGAGATATCTGTTATGGAGAGAAACGGAGAGAATCAATGACCTGGTCGGCGTGGATTTGGCGATCGTTTCGATGGATCCTGACGATTATCGGTCTCCTGGCCCTCGCCGCGGGATCGCTTGTTGCTCTTCCGGTCTCGCGGCCGCCCGAACTCAAATCAATCCGCGCGGGAGCGCTTGCCGTCGATCAATCCGGAATGCCTGACCCTTCGCGGTTTCAGGCGCGCGACGGGACTTCCCTCGCCTACCGTCGCTATCCCGCCACAGACGGCAGCTCGCAGAAGATCGCGATCCTCATCCACGGCTCCGGCGGTCATTCGACCGGCATGAACGAAATCGCCAAGCATCTCACGGCCGAAAATTTCGTGGTCGTCTCACCCGACATGCGCGGCCATGGCGGCTCTGGCACGCGCGGTGACATCGGCTATTACGGGCAACTCGACGACGATCTCGAAGATCTTCTCGCTACGTTGCGGCGGCAATATCCGGATGCGCATTTCGCGCTGCTTGGTTTTTCTGCGGGGGGCGGCTTTGCCTTGCGTGTCGCAGCCGGAAAGCTTTCCTCCGACTTCGATCGCCTCATCCTTCTGTCGCCCTATCTCGGCTATGACGCCGCTTCGACCCGCAGTCCCGAAAATTCGGCGCTTTGGGCAAGCGCCGATATACCGCGCATCATCGCATTGGCCATCTTGCGGCGCCTCGGCCTTTCCTGCTGCGAAGCCTTGCCGGTCGTCGCCTTCGCGGTTGCGCCGGGCTCGGAGAAACACGTCACATCGCACTATTCCTACCGACTGATTGCCAATTTCACAGCGCCGGCCGATCTCGGCGCGGCTTTTCGCCGGCTCAAGATGCCGACGACGATCATCGCGGGCAGCGCGGACGAACTCATGCAATCCGACAAATATGCCGACATCGTCGGCGGCGTGGAGCCGGCGATCGACGTGAAGCTCCTGCCCGGCCTCGGCCATATGGATATGCTGCACGCCGCACCCGCAATCGACGCAATCGGCGCCGCGTTCAGGGAGAAATGACATGCAGATCGACGCTAAATCGGCTGAAGCCAGTCTTGCCGACATCGACGTCATCGTCGCGCGCTTGAAGCAATCGTCCTTCTATCGCGGCGCCAGCACCCTCATCATCGGTTGGGGCGCGCTCGTCGCTTTCGGCTACGTGGCGAGCTCCTTCGTTCCGCGCGAAGCAGGCCTCATCTGGGTCATCCTCAACGGGCTGGGGCTGATCGCAACGGTTGCGACCGGGCTACAATATCGACGCAAGGGAGCGGATTTCGAGTGGCGCATCGTCATCGCTCTCGTTCTCTTTTTTGCGCTCGGCTTGGTCTGCTGCCGCATGGGCCATTTTGGGTGGCGCGAGATCGACGCCTTCTGGCCGATCCTGTTCATGTTCGGCTACGCGCTCGCCGGTCTTTGGCTCGGACGCGCTTTTACGCTTCTTGGCGTCGCCATCGCCGCTTTGTGCTTCGCCGGCTATCTTTGGGTCGAACGCTGGTTCGATTTCTATCTTGCGGTCGTCGATGGCGGCGGACTGATTCTCGCAGGCCTCTGGATGCGGCGTGCCTGACATGGCCAAGGCGGACGACATCATCCATCAGCCGCTGCGCTTGCGCATCATGGCAGCGCTGAGTGCCGGAAATGGCAGCGGCCAGGAGTTCGATTTCGCGCGGCTCAAATCCGTGACGCAAGCGAGCGACGGCAATCTCGGATCCCATATTGAGACGCTCGAACGCGCCCATTATGTCGAGGTCGAGCGCGGCTATCGCGGGCGCCGTCCGCGCATGGTGGTACGCCCGACGCCGCAGGGGCTGCGCGCCTACAAGGACCACGTGGCGTTTCTTCGTTCGATTATCGAAGGCGAAATGGAGCGCTGATCAGGTTCCAGGAACTAATGCACGGCTTCTAACGCGCTTCCGTCCCGGCCGACGGTGCCGAGAGGGCTGGTGCCACCGCCGGTACTGTCTGTGGACGCGGCTGCGCCGGTTGACGCGGGCGGGCCTGGTTTTGCACGCGGGTACTGGTCACGGCGGCTGCAGGCGTCGGTCGAACGGCCGGCTGAGCGACCTGCGTCGGCATTGGCGACGCGCAATCGGTCAGCCAGACGTCGTAGATCGGATGCTCGACGGCATGGAGTCCCGGGCTCGACGCGAAAATCCAGCCGGTGAAGATGCGCTTGATCTCGCCCTGGAGCGTCACTTCATCGACTTCGATGAAGGCGTCGGTATTCGTCGGCTCGGTCGGAGGACGCGTATAGCATACCCGCGCGGTCACCTGCAGCGCGCCGAATTGCACCGTTTCACCGATTGCCGCATCGAAGGAGATGATGCGGCCGGTGATCTTGTCGAGCCCGGAAAACACGGCGCGCCCGTTGGCGATTTTTTGCGAGGGGATCTCGGGGACGAGGGTGTCCTCAGGATGCGGCGAGGTATCCGCCGGTTGCGGCGGCGGAGGATTAGCCGGTTGCGGCGCAATACGCGCGCGCTGCACGGGCGGCGTCTGTGGCGCGATGCTCTGCCCTGGCACGCCCGGTGGAGCTGCCGAAGCCCCTTGCGGCGGCGGCAATGGCTGCGCCTGGACGGCCGACGAACGGCCCTCAGGATATGCCGGGAACGGAGCCTGTCCAGGGAGCTGCGGCGGGGGCGGTTGCGGCGGGAATGCCCCGTTTAGAACATCAGCGGGCGGGCGCGGCGGCGCATCGCCGTAAATGGACTGCGCTTCGACCGGTCCCGCTGCAAGCGTCCCGCCGAGCATGACCAGGAAGGCGGCGATACGAAGCATAGAACCTTGAGCGCGACCGAGTTGGCCCATGACCGCGTCGCGGGTTAACATGCCCAATGCGGCAAATCCAGGGATCGTTCGTCAGACGCAAGGAGAGACTGCCTGACACCGCGGCTTATGGCCGAACCCCTATGCTCCGGGCGTCCAGGCCTTGTAATCACCCGTCGCCTTGGGACGACGCCCCTGGGCCAAGGTCGAGCCGCTCGGACGGTAGGCGCCTGCCGTGCCGGTGAGGTTGGGCCGATGCGGCTTCTGCCAGCGATAGGGCCGCACCTCGTCAAGCGTCGGCGGTAAATCGACCGTGTGATGCAACCAACCATGCCAGTTAGCCGGCACGGTGGAAGGATCCGCATACCCCTTGTAGATCACCCAGCGCCGTTCAAGGCCGAGCGTCGAATCGATCTTGCCGCTGCGCGTGCGGTAATAGCGATTGCCGAATTCGTCCTCGCCGACGAACTCGCCATAGAGCCTCGTCCACAGTTGGGTCCCAAACGTCTGGCTGTTCCACCATGTGAAAAAACGCAAGAGGAAGGTCTTCATCGGCGGTCATGCTTCGAGTTGTTGGCGCGCGGTGGCGCGTTGATGCCACTTCAGGCCGGCTCTGTCCAGAGACCGAGGAATGGACCCGGCCGGAAAGTTCGCTTGCTGATCGCGCCGACGGCGCGGTCAGCGCTATTGCGATCCAAGGAGAGCGGAGGTGATCGCCGCCCATTCCCTCGCCAATTCCCCTTGCGCCGGCTCGCGGTGCGCCTGCCGATACCAATAGCGCGCATTGTCGAGATCGCCTTCGACCCGGTGAAGATAGGCGTGGACCCAAGCACAATCGGCGCTGCCCTCGCTCATGACCAGTTCATGCGCCTTGTTCCAATCCTCCTTGCCGATCCACCAAAGCGCCTTGAGCGCCGGCGAAAGGCTCGCCGGCGGCGCCTGTTTGGTCAGTGAGCGCTTGAATTCAGCGGGTGTCATCCATGCATCGCCGTCAACAATCGGCAGCCGCGGCTTACCACCAGCGCTGCGGAACGAATCTTCCCGCCGCCTCCTCGATGACGGCGCCGAGCGCGACCAAACTCTCCTCCGCAAACGGCCGCCCGATGAGTTGCAAGCCGAGCGGCAGGCCGTTTGCATCAAGGCCGCTCGGCACGGAAATGCCGGGCAATCCCGCCATGTTCACCGTCACCGTGAACACATCGTTGAGGTACATCTCGATCGGATCGACGCGGCCCTTTTCGCCGACCGCAAAGGCGGCGGACGGTGTCGCCGGTGTGAGCACCGCGTCGATGCCGGCAGCAAAGCACGCCTCGAAGTCGCGCTTGATCAGCGTGCGTACTTTCTGCGCGCGCAGGTAGTAGGCATCGTAGTAGCCGGCGGAGAGCACATAGGTGCCGATCATGACGCGCCGACGCACTTCCCTGCCGAAGCCGGCGGCGCGCGTCGCCTCATACATTTCAATGATGTCGCGGCCGGGAACGCGCAGCCCATAGCGCACGCCGTCATAGCGCGCGAGATTGGACGAGGCTTCGGCTAGCGCCACAATGTAGTAGGCCGAGAGGGCGTATCTGGTGTGCGGCAACGAAATCTCGACCATCTCGGCGCCCGCCTCGGTGAGCCATTGCGCGCCGCGCCGCCACAGCGTCTCGACGTCCGCCGCCATCCCCGGCATCCGGTATTCCTTCGGTACGCCGATGCGCATACCCTTGACCGACACGCCGACCGCGGTCTCGTAGTCGGGCACCGGGATATCGGCGCAGGTCGCATCCTTCGCATCATGACCGGCCATCGCCCGCAGCAGGATCGCGCAGTCGCGCACGCTGCGCGCGAGCGGGCCGGCCTGGTCGAGCGAGGAGGCGTAGGCCACGATCCCCCAGCGCGAGCAACGGCCGTAAGTCGGCTTGATTCCGACCACGCCGCAGAACGCCGCCGGCTGACGGATCGAGCCGCCGGTATCGGTGCCGGCGGCGCCCACACAGAGGTTCGCCGCCACCGCAGCCGCCGCGCCCCCCGAAGAGCCGCCGGGCACCAGCCTTGCGTCCGAGCCGCGCCGCCGCCACGGCGAGACGACCGGACCGAAACACGAAGTCTCGTTCGACGAGCCCATGGCGAACTCGTCGTTGTTGAGCTTGCCGAGCAGCACCGCGCCGGCGCGCCACAGCTTCGCGGTGACCGTCGACTCGTAGGTGGGAACGAAATTCTCCAGAATATGCGAGCAGGCCGTAGTGCGCACGCCGGCGGTGCAGAACAGATCCTTGATGCCGAGCGGCAATCCTTCGAGCGGCCCGCCCTGCCCTTTCGCCAGCCGCGCATC
This sequence comes from Xanthobacteraceae bacterium, assembly GCA_035319735.1. GTDB lineage: Bacteria > Pseudomonadota > Alphaproteobacteria > Rhizobiales > Xanthobacteraceae > BOG-931. The sequence goes on from DATHCD010000089.1 coordinate 66,202, forward strand.
GGCGGCGTGCGCCATGTCGCGGGCGCGCTCCGGCGTCTCGAGCACAAAGGCGTTGAGCGCACGCGCCTTCTCCATGGCACGCAGATGCGCGTCGGTCAGTTCCGTGGCGGTAAATTCCTTGCGGCGCAACGCGTCGCGCGCCTGCGCCAGCGTGAGCGAGGCGAGATCGGTCATCCGGCCGTCGAGCCGTCGCCGGAGAACGCGGTCGCATGCGCCGGCGCAGATGCGCTCTTTTCTTCCTGCGCCGGCAGCAGCGCGTCCGCAGAAGCGGTGAACAGCGCTTGCGCCGCGGCATCCTCGACCGCAACCAGGCCGCGGCGTTCAAGGTAGGCGAACCACATGGCCTGTCCACAAGCGATGCACATCATTCCACCACCTTCGGCACGAGAAAGAAGTGATCCTCCTGCGCCGGCGCGTTCTTCATGATGTCCTCGGCGATGCCACCCTCGGTCACCTCGTCCTCGCGCATCTTCATCGCCATTGGCGTGACCGAAGTCATCGGCTCGATGCCCTCGACGTCGACCTCCGCGAGCTGTTCGACGAAGGCCAGTATGGCGTTGAGCTCGCCCTTAAGATGCTCCACCTCCGCGTCGGCGACCGCGATGCGCGCCAGATGCGCGACGCGGCGGACGGTATCGGCGTCAACGGACATGGCGGGAGATCAAGCCTCGATGCAAGGTCGGCGCAATGTGTGGGCTATAGCAGAGGGCCATCCTTGAGCCAACAATACAAATAGGCGCTTTTTCCGCCGCGGACATCAGCTATGGTGGTGCCGGCGGTTTCGCAGTTCGCGCGCGGCTCAGCGTTTTCAGATTCCTTGGCGAGGGAGTTCGGAATGGCTGTCTTTAGTTTGTGCGGCGAAAAGCCGGATATGGCACCTGCCGATCAATGTTATGTCGCGGAGACGGCGGTTGTCATCGGCAGAGTGCGCTTGAAAATCGGCGCCAGCGTTTGGTTCGGCGCGGTCGTCCGCGGCGACAACGAATGGATCGAGATCGGCGAGCGAACCAACATCCAGGACAACAGCACGCTGCATTCCGACCCCGGCTTTCCACTCACGCTGGGCAGCGGTTGCACCGTCGGTCATAACGCGATCCTGCACGGTTGCCTGATCGGCAACAACACGTTGATCGGCATGGGGGCGATTGTCATGAACGGCGCGCAGGTCGGTTCCAACTGCATTGTCGGCGCCGGCGCGCTGGTCGGGGAGAAAATGATAGTGCCAGACAATACGCTCGTTGTCGGCTCACCGGCACGCAAGGTTCGCAGCATCGACGATGCAACCGTGCGGTTGATCGAGTATTCGGCCAAGGTTTATTTAGAGCGTTGGCAGACCTATGCGACGGGCTTTGCACGTATTCTGTAGAGAGGCAGTCCGGTCCGGTCGGGCAGATTGGAGGACATGACGCGCTCCTTGCCGCCCGTCCATATTGTCGGCGGCGGCCTTGCCGGTTCGGAGGCCGCCTGGCAGATCGCGTGCCATGGCGTCCCGGTCGTGCTGCACGAGATGCGGCCGCTGTGCTCGACCGCCGTGCACAAGAGCGGACAATTCGCCGAACTGGTGTGCTCGAACTCTTTTCGCTCCGACGACGCACAGGGAAGCGCCATCGGGCTCCTGCACGCCGAGATGCGCCGGCTTGGCTCGCTGGTGATGCGCGCGGCCGACGCCCATAAGCTCCCGGCCGGCGGGGCGCTTGCCGTCGACCGCGAAGGCTTTTCTGCCGCGGTCACTTCTGCGCTCGAGCAGGAGCCGCTGATCGAGATTCACCGCGAGGAAATTCTTGCACCGCCGGCGGATTGGGACAGCGTCATCATCGCCACCGGCCCACTCACCTCGCCGGCGCTTGCCGACACGATCCGCGCACTAACCGGCGAGGCCGCGCTGGCCTTTTTCGACGCCATCGCGCCGATCGTGCACCGCGACACGATCGATCTCGAAATCGCCTGGTTCCAGTCGCGCTACGATAAAACGGGTCCGGCCGGCTCCGGCGCCGACTATGTCAATTGTCCGCTCACACGCGCAGAGTACGAGGCATTCGTCGACATGCTGCTCGACGGCGAGAAGATTGCGTTCCTCGATTTTGAAGCAACGCCTTATTTTGACGGTTGTCTGCCGATCGAAGTGATGGCCGAGTGCGGACGTGAAACGCTGCGCCACGGGCCGATGAAGCCGTTCGGCCTCACCGATCCGCGTCGACCGGCGGCAAAGCCTTACGCCGTTGTGCAATTGCGGCAGGACAACAAGCTCGGCACGCTGTTCAACATGGTCGGGTTCCAGACCAAGCTGAAGCACGGCGAGCAAGTGCGCATTTTCCGCACCATTCCCGGGCTCGCCAAGGCCGAGTTCGCCCGGCTCGGCGGCTTGCATCGCAACACCTTCCTCAATTCACCAAAACTGCTTGACGAGACGCTGCGGCTCAAGGCCGAACCGCGGCTGCGCTTTGCCGGACAAATTACCGGCTGCGAGGGCTATGTTGAGTCGGCGGCGATCGGCCTTCTCGCCGGTCGCTTCGCCGCGGCGGAACGGCTGGGCGCGCGGCCTTGTCTGCCGCCGCCGACCACCGCGCATGGGGCGCTTATCGGCCACATTACCGGAGGCCATGTCGAGACGATCGACTCCGGCCCGCGCTCGTTCCAGCCGATGAACGTCAATTTCGGCCTATTCCCGCCGCTCGCAGGCGGCACCGCGCGCGGCATCAGGAAGCAGGTGCTTTGCGCGCGCGCTCTCGCCGACCTCGAGGCGTGGATGGGCGCCACGCTGCCGCACGCGGCCGAGTGATCGTGCTACAAGCTGCGCATGGACATGCGTGAGGATTTGCCGGAACTCGCCGGACGATGGCACGGCGACGTCGTGCTCAAGCGCGACGTGTTTTCCACGGTTGAGCGAGGCCGCTTTCGCACCGAGGCCGGCGAGATCGACGCCGTGCTGCGCCGCATCGACGGCGTGCCGTGGTGGAGTCGCGTGCTCGCGCATCTTCTGTTCCGGCGCGAACGCCGGGCGCTGGCGATCGCCGGCCGTCTTGGGATCGCGCCGCCGCTCATCTTTTCCGGACGCGACGTGCTGGTGCGCGGATGGCTCCGGGGCGTCCCGCTGCACATCGCCAAGCCACAGGGCGACGCCGCCTATTTCCGCTCCGCCAAGGCGGCGTTACGCATGCTTCATCGCGCCGGAATCACTCACAACGATCTGGCCAAGGAACAGAACTGGCTCTATGCCGGCGGGCGCGCCGCCATGACCGACTTCCAGCTCGCGTCCTGCTTCCGCCGCCGCGGCGCCCTGTTTCGCCTCGCGCGCTACGAGGATCTGCGCCACCTGCTCAAGCACAAGCGCCGCTACGCTCCCGGCGCGGTCACCGCCGCCGAGCGCCGCGTGCTCGCGCGCAAGAGCCTTCTCACCCGGCTGTGGATGGCCACCGGCAAGAAAGTCTATTACGCGATCACGCGCGGGCTGCGGGTCACCGACCGCGAGGGTCGCGGCACGCGGTTCACGCGCGACGCGCCGGCGATCGCGGCCCGTCTTTTGCTGCATCCCGGGGTGCGCGATGTGGCGATCGTCGCCTTCCCCGACCGCCGCGCCGGCACCGGGCTCTACGCCTTCGTCGAGGGAAGCGCCGACGATCGCGAGCTGCGCGACCTTCTCGGCCGCACCGGACCCGAGCATCTGCAAATCGTCGAGGCGTTGCCGCGCAATGCGCAGGGTGAGGTGCGCAGCGAGATTCTCGAACTCGTGGCCATGAACCAGCTCGACCTCATTGCTTCGCTCATTCACAGCGACGCGGAGCGCGCGCTCGTCGGCCGCATCGTTGCCGGCCGGCGTAATCTGCGCGACCGCTTCGCGTTTTGATCCGAATCATCCCGCGAGCCGCGCCGGGTTTCGCGCCGCGCGCCAGATCAGCCATTGCCGCCGCCACGGCGAGAGTTCGGCGGGCGCCCAGGGATCGCTGCGCTCCAGGCGATCGAGCGCGGGGCGCACCAGTGCGAGCGGAAGCAAGGCCGGCATCGCCTGCCGCGGCAGTGCCGTCAGCGGCTGATGCGCCGCGGCCAGGTGGCGGCGTCCGATGTTTCGCAACTCGCCGAGCGCCGCCGCAAGACCAGCTGATGATCGTCCGGCAAACAGGTCATCCCGACGGACCTGATGCCGGTCCAGAAGCTCGATCGGCACGTAAAGCTGATGCCGCGCAATGTGGCCGGGAAAGGCCCGCAGCAGACCGGCAATAGCATAGGCCAAGCCCGCGGGTCCCGTGGCCGGTGCCTCCTCCGTCCCGGCGAGAATTTGCGCCGCCAGAGCAAACAGCGCCGAGGAGGTTTTCCAGGCATAGGTCTCGAGGTCCGCCAGTCCCGCCATCGGCTCGTCGTAGAGGTCGAAGCGGCGCGCCTCGATCAGGTCGGTCAGCTTCTGCACCGCAATTTGATGGCGCCCGATCGCAGCGAGCAGCGCCGCGGCGACCGGATTGGCACGCGCCTCCTCGCCCCGTTCGCCGCTGATCACCTCACTCCACCACTGCAGGCGGATTTCGCCCGGCAGCGGAGCACGCGCCACGTCGCGCACGCGCGCGATCTCGCTGTTGAAGGCGTAGAGCGCATGAAGTGCGCCCCGACGATCCGCCGGCGCGAACAGCGAGGCGATGAAGCGGTCCCGATCGGCCACCCGGACAAGCTCGGCGCAATAGGCGAACGCATCCTGCATCAATGCATAATACCTCCCCCTCTCGGGGAGGTCGGCACCCTAGGCGACCGCGATCAGACCAGCGCCGACGCGGCGGCTCTCCATCAGCATAACGTTGTAGGTGCGCACTGCCGGTCCGGTGTTCATCGTCTCGAACGAAATGTGCGCCGCACGAAACTGCGCGCGCAAGAAGTCGGGCATGAGCCACGGCGCCTCGCCAGTGCCGAGAACGAAGAAATCCAAGTCGCCGGCACGAGCAAAAACGAGCGACAGCATCTCGTCGGTCAACGCGGCGGGGTTTGCAATGGGCCACGCCCACATGCCGTCCGGCAGGCACAGAAGCGAGCCGCGATGCGACATGCCGGCGAAGCGGAAGCCACCGCCGCCATGAGCATCGATCAACGCCTGACGCGGCAGATGCGGGATCTCCACTATCGGCGAGCCTTTACCCGGCGCGGCGGCAGAGACGCCGCCGACGGTGCCGCGGTCGCCGCCGGCGGCGTCTCCGGCTCCTCCGCCTCGCCCAGCCGCGTGCGGCCGACGCCAAGATAGATCAGGATCGGCGAGGCGATGAATACCGACGTATAGGTGCCGACCAGCACCACGCCGAACATCATGGTCGCCGTGAAGCTGCGGATCGCCTGGCCGCCGAACAGAATCAGAGCGAGCAGCGACAGCGACACCGTGAGATGGGTGACGATCGAGCGCGACAATGTCGCATTGATCGATGCATTGAGCAGCTCGGGCATCGGCATTCGCTTGTAGCGGCGCAGGAGTTCGCGAATGCGGTCGTAGATCACCACCGTATCGTTGAGCGAATAGCCGAGGATGGTGAGCAGCGCCGCGATGCTGGTGAGGTCGAAATCGATCCGCGTCAGCGACATGAATCCGACGGTAAGCACCAGATCGTGCACGTTGGCGATCATGGCGCCGAGCGCGAACTGCCATTCGAAACGGAACCAGAGATAGATCAGGATCGCGCCGATGGCGAGCACCAGGCCGATGGTGCCGTAGGAGAGAAGCTCGGTGGAAACGCTCGGTCCGACCACTTCGACGCGCCGATACTCGACCTCGCTGCCGAGGGCCTCGCGCACCTTCTGCACCGCGACCTGCTGCGCCGCATCACCGCCCGGCTGCTCCGAGATGCGGATGAGCACGTCGTTCGGCGCGCCGAACTGCTGCAGCTGGAACTCGCCGAGATGCAGCGCGCCGATGGTCGCGCGCATGTTGGCAAGATCGGCCGGTCCCGCCTTCGTCTCTACCTCGATCAGTGTGCCGCCGACGAAATCGATGCCGAAGTTGAGCCCGTGATAGAAATAGAGCAGGATCGCCGCAATCGACAACATCGCCGATATGGGAAAGCTGATGCGCCGGAAGCGCATGAAGTCGAATCGGGTGTTGTCGGGAACGATGCGAAGCAGGCGCACGGCGGTTCTTTCGTTTGATCAGATCGGCACCGTGCGCGGTCGCCACAGGCGCACCCAATAGGCCACGATCAGCCGAGTCAGGGTGAAGGCGGTGAACAGGCTGGTGAGGATGCCGACGCCGAGCGTTACGGCAAAGCCGCGCACCGGCCCGGTGCCGATATAGAACAGCACCGCCGCGGCGATGAAGGTGGTGATGTTGGAGTCGAGAATAGTGGCGAGGGCACGGGAGAAGCCGGCATCGATGGCGTTGATGGCGGTGCGGCCGGCGCGAACCTCCTCGCGGATGCGCTCGTAGATGAGCACGTTCGAATCGACCGCGATGCCGACCGTGAGCACGATGCCGGCGATTCCCGGCAGCGTCAGCGTCGCATTGAGCATCGACAGGACGCCGAAGATCATGGCGACGTTGACGGCGACGGCGATGTTGGCGAACAGCCCGAACAGGCCGTAGGTCACCAGCATGAAGAAGACGACCAGCGCCGCGCCGACATAGGAGGCATGCTCGCCCGCCATGATCGAGTCCTGGCCGAGGCCGGGTCCGACCGTGCGTTCCTCGACGATGGTAAGTGGTGCCGGCAGGGCGCCCGCGCGCAAGAGGATGGCGAGATCGTTGGCTTGCTGGACGGTGAAACTTCCGGAAATCTGCCCGGAGCCGCCGAGGATGGGTTCGCGGATGACCGGCGCCGAGATCACCTTGTTGTCGAGCACGATGGCGAACGGCTTGCCGACATTCTGCTGCGTTGCTTCGGCGAATTTGCGGGCGCCGGTCGAATTGAAGCGGAAGCTGACAATCGGCTCATTGGAGCGCTGGTCGAAACCAGGCTGCGCGTCGATCAGATCGGCGCCGGAGACGAGCACGCGCTTCTCGATAAGATACTTCTCTCCCTTCTCGCCGTCGAGAATCTCCGAATCCTGCGGCGGGTGCGTCGCCATCGCCTGTTCCGCCGTCGTCGACTGATCCACCATGCGGAAATCGAGCTTCGCCGTCTTGCCCAGGATATCCTTGAGCCGCGACGGGTCCTGCAGGCCCGGCACTTGCACGAGAATGCGGTCGGTTCCCTCCCGCTGGATCGTCGGCTCGACCAGACCGAGCTCGTTGACCCGCCGCTCGATGATCTGGATCGACTGATCGACGGCCTGGCGAATGCGCTCGATGATCGCCGCGTCCGACGGCGTGAGCGTGATCAACCCGCCGTTCTCGGTTATGTCGACGCTGCGCTGTCCCGAGGTGCCGAGAATTCCGGACAGCGGCTGCGACAGCTCGCGCAGCTTTTCGCGCGCCGTCTCGACGTCACTCTCCCGGGTGATGTGAACCTCAACGCTGTTGCCGTGGATGGCGCGGCCGGTGAAGGGAATACGCGCCTGGCGCAGGATGCGCAGCACCTCGTCGGAAATCCCCTGCAGCCTCTCCTTGCGCACGGCGTTGGTGTCGACCTCGAGCAGCAGGCTGGAGCCGCCCTGCAGGTCGAGGCCAAGCACAATGTGGCGCTGCGCGAAGGACGGCCAAGCCCGCACCATGCTCTCGGTAAAGAAATTCGGCAGGGCGAACAGGCACACGATGAGCGCCGTGAGCAGGATACCCGCCGCCTTCCACCGCGTAAAAAACAACATCGACTGGATCGTCCTCGTTGCGATGGCGTCGCGTGTTCCTTCCTTTGCCTCGCGGCCCGCGCGTGGAAGGGAGGGTATGCGATCAGCTCGCGCTCTCGTCTTTTACCGGCTCGCCCCTGGCTCGAACTTCGCTCACCATCGAGCGCACCTGCCGCACCCGCACGCCGTCGGCAATCTCGACCTCGATCTGATCGTCGTCGACGACCTTGGTGACCTTGCCGACGAGCCCGCCATTGGTGACGACGCTGTCGCCCCGGCGCAGCGCCTTGACCATCTCCCGATGCTGCTTCACCCGCTGCTGCTGCGGCCGCAAGACCAGGAAATACATGATCACGACGATGAGAATCAGCGGCAATAGCGAGGTGATCATGCTGCTGCTGTCGCCGCCGCCGAACAGGCTGCCTTGCGCGAATGCGGGCGTAATCAGCATTGCTCCTCCGGGGCGGCTCCGAGGCGCACCGGCCCGACGATGAAAGGCCGATTTGGCGCGGGAAATCGGCGCGGACTATAGCCGCCACTGGCTTAATTGCAATGTCGCGCTGCGGCGGGGACGCGCTTGCGGGGGTTCCGCGGCCCCGCTAAGGGGAAAGGCGCAATCGACACGCACATGGCCCAATCCCCTTCAAGCTTCAGGAGCAAGACGACGCACGCGGCCGCCGGCGGGGCAAGGCAGCGCCTCTCCCGCATCGGCGGCGGCGACGACCCGATCGATCGAATCGCCAACGCCCTCGAACGCCTCGCGCCACCGCCGCCGCCCGCCCCGGATTTTTCCGCGGCGGAAGCCTTCGTCTGGCACCCCGAACGACGAAGGCTTGCCGCGGTGCGCCGCATCAACCGTGTCGCGATGTCGCTCCTCAAGGGCATCGACCGCGTGCGCGACCTTCTGCTGGAGAATACCGAGCGCTTTGCGCGCGGCCTACCGGCGAACAATGCGCTGTTGTGGGGGGCGCGCGGCATGGGCAAATCCTCGCTGGTCAAGGCCGTCCACGGCGCGGTCGGCGCTGCGCATCCCGCCGCCGGGCTCAAGCTGGTCGAGATTCACCGTGAGGACATCGAGTCGCTGCCGGAGCTGATGGCGCTGCTGCGCAACGCGCCGCAGCGCTTCCTCGTCTTCTGCGACGATCTCTCCTTCGACGCCGAGGACACCTCGTACAAGTCGCTCAAGACCATGCTCGAAGGCGGCATCGAGGGGCGTCCGGATAATGTCATTTTCTACGCCACGTCGAACCGCCGCCACATGATGGCGCGTGAGATGATCGAAAACGAACGCTCGACCGCGATCAATCCCGGCGAGGCGGTGGAGGAAAAGGTGTCGCTTTCCGACCGTTTCGGACTGTGGCTCGGATTCCACCGCTGCAGCCAGGACGAATATCTCGCCATGGTCGAGGGCTACGTCGCCCATTACCGCGTGCCGCTGGCCGGCGCCGAGCTGCACCGCGAAGCGCTCGAATGGGCGACGACGCGCGGGGCGCGCTCCGGCCGGGTCGCGTGGCAATACGTGCAGGATCTGGCGGGGCGGCTGGGAGTGAGGATGGAGGAGGGCTGATCGATGTCCGATGTCGGAGGTCAGATGCCGGACATCCGAGCTACGCGCCGTTGAGGTACTGCGCCGGATCGACCGGCGTGGCGCCTTTGCGAATCTCAAAATGCAGCTGCGGCGACGTGACGTTGCCGCTCTGGCCGGAGCGGGCGATCACCTGACCGCGCTTGACCTCGTCACCGCGCTTGACGAGGATTTCGCTCGCATGCGCATAGGCGGTGACGAAGCCATTGCCGTGGCGCACCAGCACCAGGTTGCCGTAGCCCTTGAGCTCGTTGCCGGCATAGGCGACGACGCCGTCCTCGGCTGCCTTGACCGGAGTGCCCTCCGGCACGGCGAGATTGATGCCGTCGTTCTGCAGGCCGTTCGGCGTCGGTCCGAAACCAGCAATGACGCGGCCGCGCACCGGCCAGCGGAAGGACGGCAACCCGCCCGCGGGCTCCGCGGTCTTGACCGCACTCTCCTGGCCGGCCGGCGCCGCTGGCGTCGCAAGACGCGCACTGTGCGGCGATTCCGCGGCGGCATAGTTTTGGCTTTCAGACACGACCGCCGGCACATCCGCGCGCGGCGCGACCGGCACTGCTGCCAAAGGCGCCCGCACATCCGGAATGACGATGCGGTCGCCGACCTTCACCATGGCGTCTGGCGGAATATTATTCGCCTTTGCGAGCACCAGCACCGGCTTGCCGTAGAGCCGGGCGATGCTGTTGAGCGTCTCGCCCGGTGCCACGACATGCACGCTGGCGTTCCGCCGCGGCTGAGCGATCGTCGTGGCCGACGGCACCGCCGCGGTCGTGGCGACATGCGTGTCCGGCTGTGACATGCCGGCGGCGGATGCGCGATAGCGCGGGATCACCAAATGCTGTCCGGGATGCACCGCGGCCGCGGTGGTGATGCCGTTTGCGTGCATGATGGCGCCGACCGGCACGCCATAGCGCCGCGAGATCGTCTCGAGCGTCTCGCCCGGCGCCACAGTAATCGCCGTACCGCCTTCCCAGGTCCAGGTCGGCGGTGGCGGCGCCGCAGGCGACACCGAGCCGGTGATTTCGCTGCTGCCGGGCTGGTAGGAGCCCATGCCCCGACCGCCGCCGGATATCCCGTCATTGCCGGCAAGCTGGGTCATCGGCCGGCTGTCGACGCGGCCATTGGCGGCATTCGGCGGCAGCGAACCGGTGACTTCGTTACGGGAAGAATTGTCGGAAAAGATATCCGAGAAGCGCCCGGAATCACTGCAACCGGCCGCACCCAATCCCATTAACGCAATGGCAACCACTTGCGGCCCAACGGCCAAACGACGCGACACGCACATGGTTACTCGCTCGCACGCAACTATACGTTCGAGCGAATAAACCGGGTTGCGGTAAACAGGCCTTTAAGTGTCGGAGCAGGATTCTAATAATGGTGAATTGTGGTAAAATAGCTACAATTCTCGCGCCTTCCCCGGCAGCAGCGGCACGAATCTCACGGCGATGAGATTTTCGCGCGTCAGTCCGCCTCCTGTCGTCTTCGACAATTTCACAATGTGCTGCGTGCCGTGGCGCGGCCCCAGCGGCAGCACCATTTTACCGCCCTCGCCGAGCTGATCGGCAAGCGCAGCCGGAACCTCCGCGGCGGCGGCGGTGACGATGATCCGGTCGAACGGCGCCCGCTCCGGCGCGCCGACGAATCCGTCGCCGACAAGAATGGTGATGTTGGCATATCCCAGCGTCTGCAGCCGCTGGCGCGCCGCATCGGCGAGCGTGCGGTAGCGCTCGACGCTGATTACTTCCCGCGCCAGCCGCGAAAGAATGGCGGCCTGATAACCGGAACCGGTGCCGACCTCGAGAACGCGATGCTGCGGTTCGACTTCGAGCTGCTCGGTCATGTAGGCGACGACATAAGGCTGGCTGATCGTCTGCCCGCACGCGATCGGCAGCGCCTGATCGGCATAGGCGCTGTCGGCGAACTCCGGCGCGACGAAATGCTCGCGTGGCACCGCGTCCATCGCCCGCAACACCGCCTGATCGCTGATGCCGCGCCGGCGCAACACCAGCTGAAACTCCATACGTTCGACGTCGGCTGCTTCGATCCCGGCCACAATCATCTCGCCTGGTGCCGCCCAGCGCAGCGTTCTACCATCATGCCGCAGTGTCTTACACTGCTTCCGTGGAGATCGGCGCCACACCGGCTGCAATTCGCAACCGCGGTCCCCAGTTCCGGCAATCCGCGTCGCGCGGGAACCTATCGCGATCCGGCGGCGTTGAGTTTCCCGCATTTGCGCGGCCGCGCTGCGCGCCGGTCGGCGATTGATGCGAAGGGACGAATCGCGGAAGCATTCCAGCCAAGCGGCAAGCACGGGGTCCTGGATGACGTCTCAAGAGAAACCCGCCGGGGGCAAACGCGTCCTCGTGGTCGAGGACGAACTGATGATCCGCATGCTGCTCGGGGACATACTGACGGATATCGGCCATACCCTCGCTGCCGAAGCCGGTCGGATCGAGGAGGCTCTGGCATTGGCCAAGCAGGGCGAGTTCGACGTCGCCATCCTCGATGTCAATCTCAACGGCCAGCCGGTGACACCGGTGGCCGAGATCCTGATCGAGCGTGGCGTGCCGTTCGTATTCGCGACCGGCTACGGCCAACGCGGCGTGCCCGAACCGTATCGCACGATCCTTACGCTGCAGAAGCCGTTCCAGGCGGATGCACTGGCCCAGGCGATCGAAACCGTGACCGCCAAAGCGAGAGCGTGATCCGCAAAAAGCGGTAACCGGTTTTCCGCAGATCCAGCCTGAGCAAAATTTTCGCGCCGGCAATCAAGGTTTTATTCGAACAGCGCCGCAAGCCGCGTCATGTAGGGCTCGTCGGTCATGTCGAGCTTGAGCGGCGTGACCGCGATGCAGCGCTCGTCGAGCGCGGCGAGGTCGGTGCCGTCCGGCGCCTTGACCAGGGCCTGGCGCACATAGGTGATCCAGTAATAGGGGATGCCGCGACCGTCGCGGCGCTCGTCGATCTGCAGCCGTTCCTGGCCGCGCCGGCCCTGAGCCGTGACCGCGATGCGGTTGACTTCCTCGGGCGGGCAATCGGGAAAGTTGACATTGATCAGCACGTCGCGCGGGATGCCCTCGGCGACGACGCGGCGGATGATATCCGGGGCGTAGCGCAGGCTCGTCTCCCAATAGGGTGAACGTCCGCTGCGCGATGCGTAGGCTTGCGACAACGCGAAGGAAGGGACGCCGATCACGGTGCCTTCCACGGCGCCGGCAACCGTGCCGGAATAGATCACGTCCTCGCCGGCGTTGCGGCCGCGGTTGACGCCGGAGAGAACGAGATCGGGCCCGTTGCCGTCGAGCAAATGCCGCGCGCCCATGATGACGCAATCGGTCGGCGTGCCGCGCACCGCGAACCGGCGCTCGGCCACCTGGCGCAGCCGCAGCGGATCGTTGAGCGACAGCGAATGGGCGACGCCCGACTGGTCGTATTCCGGCGCGATGACCCAGACGTCGTCGGAAAGGGCGCGCGCGATCTTCTCGCCCACGTCGAGCCCTTCCGCGTGGATGCCGTCGTCATTGGTGACGAGAATGCGCATGATCTAAATCTTCCCCCGCCGGCGGGGGAAGGATGAATTTACCGCAAGCTTGATTGCCGCGCCGCTCATTGTTTTTCTATTCTCGTCATTCCACCCATGTAGCCCTGCAGCGCATCCGGCACGGCGATCGAGCCGTCCTCCTGCTGATAGGTCTCCATCACCGCGATGAGTGCGCGGCCGACGGCGACGCCGGAGCCGTTGAGGGTGTGCACGTGGCGGACCTGGCGGCCCTCCTTGCTGCGATAGCGCGCGTTCATGCGCCGCGCCTGAAACTCGCCGCAATTCGAGCACGAGGAAATCTCGCGGTACATCCCCTGCCCCGGCAGCCATACCTCGATATCGTAGGTCTTTTGCGACGCAAATCCCGTGTCGCCGGTGCACAGCGTCACCACGCGATAATGCAGGTCGAGCCGGCGCAAGATTTCCTCGGCACAGGAGAGCATGCGCTCGTGCTCGTTCTTGCTTTGCTCGGGCGTGGTGATGGAGACGAGCTCGACCTTGGTAAACTGGTGCTGGCGGATCATGCCGCGGGTGTCCTTGCCGGCGGCGCCGGCCTCGGCGCGAAAGCAGGGCGTGCAGGCGGTGACCCGCATCGGCAATTGCGCTTCCTCGACGATGGATTCGCGCACGAGATTGGTCAGCGGCACCTCGGCAGTGGGAATGAGTCCCAGGCGCTCACTTCGTAGCCGCGCAAGACGGCCCAAGTAAGCAGCTTGAGCTTCGAGCCGATCAGCTTCGGCAACGCTGTCCTCTGGCACTCGAAGCATCAATTCGCCTTTGATTGCCCAAAACTGATCCTCTTCGAATTTTGGCAACTGCGCCGTTCCGAACATCGCCTCATCGCGCACTAAGATTGGCGGTGCGACTTCCGTATAGCCGTGATCCGTCGTGTGCGTATCGAGCATGAATTGCGCCAGCGCGCGCTCCATACGCGCGAGGCCGCTTTTCAGAACCACGAAGCGCGCGCCGGAAAGCTTTGCCGCGGTCTCGAAATCCATCTGCCCGAGCGCTTCGCCGAGATCGAAATGCTGCTTGGGCGTGAAGGCGTAACTGCGTTTCACTCCGAAATGATGACGCTCGACATTGTCGCTTGCGTCCTTGCCGTCGGGCACGTCGTCGAGCGGCAGATTAGGAATTTCGGCAAGCGCCGCGTTGAGCTTGTCGGTCGCTTTCTTTTCCGCTGCCTCCAAAGTCGGAATTGACTCTTTCAGGGCGGCGACTTCAATCAGCAATCCCTTGGCCTTTCCCTCGTCCTTGTTCTTTTTCGCTTCGCCGATTTCCTTTGACGCCGCGTTGCGGCGCGCCTGCGCGGCCTCGACCTTCTGAATGGCCTCGCGGCGCCGTTCGTCGAGCGCGATCAGCCGCTGCGCCTGCGGCTCAAGTCCGCGCCGCGCCAACGCGCGATCGAAAACCTCCGGATTTTCGCGGATGAAGCGGATGTCATGCATGTTCAAGACTCAAAAGAATCGGGATGGCCTTATAGCACTCCAACCGGCCACGCGCGGGCTTGAGCCGGTAACGCCGAAGGAGGGAGATCACTCCGCGGGCTTGGCCTGCGCCGCGGCGGCGGCGGCGGCAGCGGCGCGGGCGGCGCGCCGCTCGACCAGCCGCACCGACCAGACCGAGCCCTCGTAGAGGGCGACCAGCGGGAGGGCAAGCGACATCTGGCTGAGCACGTCTGGCGGCGTGAGCACGGCCGCGATCACAAAGGCGATGACGATGAAATAGCGGCGCTTCGATTTGAGCTGGTCGGAGGTGATGATGCCGACGCGGCCAAGGAGCGTGAGGATCACCGGCAGCTGGAAGGCGATGCCGAAGGCGAGAATGAGCTTCATCATCAGCGAGAGATAATCTTCGACCTTCGGCAGCAGCTCGATCGCCGCCTGGCCGGGACCGCCAAGCTGCTGCATGCTCAGCGAGAAACGCGCGAGCATCGGCCAGACCACCAGATAGACGATGAGCGAGCCCAGAAGGAAGAAGATCGGCGTGGCGACGAGATAAGGCAGGAACGCCTGCCGTTCGTTCCGGTAGAGCCCCGGCGCAACGAACATGTAGATCTGCGCCGCGACCACGGGGAACGAGATGAACGCCGCGCCGAACAGCGCGAGCTTGAGCTGCACCACGAAATATTCGAGCAGGCCGGTATAGACGAACCGCGAATCGGCGCCGGCGACCCACAGATAGGGCCAAGTCAAAATGTTGAAGATCTGCTTGGCAAAGAAAAAACAAACGACGGCGGCAAGGGCGAAGGCGACAAGCGCCTTGATGAGGCGCGCGCGCAGCTCGATCAAATGATCCATCAAGGGCGCCTTGGTGGCCTCGATCTCCTTCTCTTCCTCCTCGCGGGTCATTCGGCGCGCCCCGTGCTATCGGGCGGAGCGGCCGTCTCGGCGGATGCTGGCGCGACCGTCTCGGCAGATGGCGGCGCGACCGGAGCCGCAGCCGCGGCGACGATTTCGGCGTCGCCGGGCGCCGCCGCGGCTTCAGGCTCGGAAGGCTCGCTTGCCGGCTGCGGCGCCACCGAGCTGTCGATATCCTTGCCGATCGATTCGACATCGGCGCGCGCGTCCTTGAGCGGATCGTAGTGCTTGATGTCGTGCGCGATGTCGTCGACCTCTTTCTTGAGGTCGGCCATTTCCGCCTCGCGCATGGCCTCCTGGAATTGAGTCTGGAAATCGGCGGCCATGCTGCGCAGCTTGCGCGTCCACTGCCCCATCGTGCGCATGACCGCCGGCAGTTCCTTCGGCCCGATCACGATCAGCGCGACGATGCCGATGAGCAGGAACTCGGTCCAGGAAATGTCCAACATGAAAGCTCCCCGGCCGGATCACCGTCCGTCCCAGGTCAACCGCCGGCCAAGGCAAAATGCCTGGCGGGACCAGCCGCATGAGGCGTCAGGACAGCGTGCCCCCGACCTTGCTCTCGCTCTCGGCGCGCGGTTTGGCCGCGCCGGCCGGTTGATGGTCGATGGACTTTCGCGGCGCGTCGGATTTGTCGGCGGCCTCCTCCTCGGACATGCCTTTCTTGAAGGCCTTGATGCCCTTGGCGACATCGCCCATCAGCTCCGAAATCTTGCCGCGCCCGCCGAACAGGAGAAGCCCGACGGCAAGAACGATCATCCAATGCCAGATGCTCAGCGAACCCATGAAATCCTCCGTGCGCAGCGCCGCCGCGCTCGCGGCAGGGTACCGATGTTAGTGAGAAACTAGGCGTCGAGGAGGGCAAAAACAAGCACAGCCGGGTCGTTACCGCGCCCGACCGACCGGCATGACACAGCGCGAAACGGCTGGCGATCGGCCGGGAATGCCGCCCCCTACTGCTCGGCGCGCTCCGAGGGCGGCGCGAGGCCGAAGTCGAGGTCGTCGGGCTCGAGCGGCTCTTCATCCTCGCGCAGCGCCGGATCGTCCGAGGGCACAGGCACCGAAAAGCCGGCCGGCAGCCCCTTTTCAATGAGCCCGGCGCCCTTGAGCTCGTCGAGGCCGGGGAGGTCGCCGAGCGCATCGAGGCCAAAATGCGACAAAAACGCCTCGGTCGTTCCATAGGTTACCGGCCGTCCGGGCGCCTTTCGCCGGCCGCGCAGACGGATCCAGCCGGTCTCCAGAAGCACGTCGAGCGTTCCCTTCGAGGTGGTGACCCCGCGGATCTCCTCGATCTCGGCGCGCGTCACCGGCTGGTGATAGGCGACGATGGCGAGCGTCTCCACGGCGGCGCGCGAGAGTTTCCTCGTGACCACGGATTCACGGGTGAGCAGCCAAGCGAGATCGCTCGCCGTGCGCAGCGACCATTTGCCGCCGACACGCACCAGATTGACCCCGCGCGGCGCATACTCCTTCTGCAATCGCTGCAGCAGTGCGCCCACATCGACGCCTGCCGGCAGGCGCGCTGCCAAGACCTTCTCGTCGAGCGGCTCCTCGGCGGCGAACAAAAGCGCCTCGAGGATGCGCAATTCCTCGGCCCGTTCCTGCTGTTTTCTGTCGCCAACGATCACACGCATCTCCGCGACGTTCGCCATCGGTTCGGCCCCCCTCATCCATTCCCCGGTTTCACCGCGCCCGCAGGTTCGCCCGCGGCCGGCCGCTTGCGCACGTAGAGCGGAGCAAACGCCGCGTGCTGATGCAATTCCATTTCGCCCTCGCGCACCAATTCGAGCGCCGCGGCAAAGCTCGAGGCGAGAACCGTCGCCCTGAGCGAAGGCTCGACCAAATAGGCGACGAGGTACTGATCGAGCGGGCTCCAGTCCGTGGTCCGGCCGACCAGTCGTTCCAGCGCTTCGCGCGCCTCGGCGAGCGACCAGACCGTGCGTTTGCGCACCCGCACGTAGGCCCTCGCTTGCTTCTGCCGCTGCCCCGCATAGGCCGAAAGCAGATCGTAGAGCGTCGCCGACCATTCCGGCCGCCTGATTTCGGCAATCGGCTCCGGCTGACCGCGCTGGAACACCTCGCGCCCAAGCTGCGGCCGATTGAGCAACAGTTCGGCCACGGTGCGGATTGCTTCGAGACGGCGCAGGCGCTGCGCCAGCGCCGTCGCCATGTCCTCGGCGCTTAGACCGTCAGCCTCGGGCGGCTCGGGCAGCAGCAGGCGGGATTTGAGATAAGCAAGCCATGCCGCCATCACCAAATAATCCGCGGCGATTTCGAGCCGCAGCTTGCGCGCTTGCTCGATGAAGGCGAGGTACTGGTCGGCAAGCGCCAGGATCGAGATTTTGGCGAGGTCGACCTTCTGCTGGCGGGCAAGCATCAGCAAGAGGTCGAGGGGTCCCTCGAAGCCCTCGACATCGATCACCAATGCCGGCTCCTCGGAGCTTCGCTCCGCCAACTCGGTCACGAATTGAAAATCGTCGGCGATCATGCGAGCCCCTGCGCCGGTTGCCACGCGCCGACCATCAGGCTGAGGAATTCGGCGCGGCGCGCGGCGATGTCGATCGGAACCGGCGGCCGCTTCATCGCCAGAGCAGCCGCGGCCCGCCGCGCGGCCTCTGCGGCGAGCAGCGGCGCTTCGGCGGCGACTGCGAGCATTTCCGACATGTCGCCATTGCAGTGAAGCACCAAATCGCATCCGGCGGCGATCGCCGCGCGGGCACGCTCGTCGATGGAGCCCGAGAGCGCGCCCATGGAAATGTCGTCGCTCATCAAGAGGCCGTTGAAGCCGATCGAACCACGAATCACGTCGCGCACTATAGTCGTCGAAACTGTCGCCGGCGCGACGGGGTCGATGGCGGTAAACACCACATGCGCCGTCATGGCCAGCGGCAATGCGGCGAGCCGGCGAAAAGCGGCGAAATCCGTCGTCTCGAGCGTTGCCCGGTCGGCATTGACCACCGGCAGAACGTTGTGACTGTCGGCGGTGGCGCGGCCGTGGCCGGGGATGTGCTTGACAACCGGCAATACGCCGCCTTCGGCCAATCCTTGCGCAATCGCGTCGGCTATCGCAGCCACCTTTTCGGGAGCCCGACCGTAGGCACGGTCGCCGATCACGGAATCCGCACCGGCAACCGGAACATCGGCGACCGGCATGCAGTCGACATCGATGCCAAGCGTCGTCAGATCGGCCGCAATCAGCCGGGCGCCGAGCCGCGCCGCTGCAAGGCCGATTTCGCGGTCGCGGTCGTAAAGCACCCCGTAGGCGGCGCCCGGCGGATAGATCGGCCAATGTGGCGGGCCGAGGCGCTGGACGCGGCCGCCCTCCTGGTCGATCAGCACAGGAGCCTCGCGCCCCAGTGCGCTTCGCACGTCATCGATCAGTTTGCGCAACGCCTCGGGGCCCGCGACATTGCGCTTAAAGAGGATCAAACCCCACGGTTGCGCCTCGCGCAGGAACGCGCGTTCCCTGTCCGTCAGCGCAGTTTCGGCAACGCCGATGATGAAGGCGCGCATCCCGGCCGCTTAGCTCGCGTGCCGCGCAGGGGTCAAGCTCAACCCGTCAATTTCGCTGTACGATACAATTGCCGCCGGCGGCCTTCAGGCTGCTGCACATTCCGGCCGCTTCTTCCATCGAGGCAAAGGGCCCGACAAGGGCGCGGTAGTAGACGCCCTTGGCGCCGAGATCGGCGCGGCGAACGATCGGCTCTCGGCCGCCGAGTTGATCGGGAAATTTGGCCCGCAGGGCCCGGAACGACGCCTGGGCGTCGGCCTCGCTGCGCTGGGAGGTAACTTGCACCGCATAGCCGCCGCCGGCGGAAGCTTCCGCCGCGGGCGCGGCGCTGGCCACTGATGTGCGAGCTGCCGCCATACGCGTGGGGGTCGGTGCCGGAGCCGCCGGTTCTCCCTGCGGCCCAGGGACCAGCGAAAGAGGCTGGCCACCAGCGGAGGCTGCCGTGGTGATGCTCGGCTTCGGCGGCGTCCTGGGGCGGGCGGCGCTCCGAGTAGCCGGTATCGGCGCCGCAGCCGCGGCATCGGACGCGGCCGGCGCGGCCGGTTGATCGGCCCGGATGATGACGGTGTGGATTTTTTTTGGCTCAGACGGCACGGATGCCGGAGCGGGGGCAGCCGGTGGCGCGGGCGCGGGTGCCGCCGCCGGCGGCGGCGCGACGACCGGCGGCCAGGAAGAAACAGAAGCGGCAGGCGCCGAAGCTGCCGGTGCAGGCGCGGCCACCCCTGGCGGAGGCGAACCAGTGCCCGGGGAAATCGGAATAGTCGAAATGACCCGAGGGGCCGTCTTCGCCGGTTCCTGTATCTCGACCGGTTGCTCTTCGCGTGAAACCAGCTTTTCGGTCGAGCCCGCGCTTGCCGCGCCGGCTTGCCCCGTATTGCTCGCCCGCGCATCGCTGTAGCTCGGCATGATCTTGTTAGGCCCGTCGGTCGCTTTGATGATGGGCGGAAGGGTCGGCAGCACTGAACTGCCGAACATGGCGCGATAGGCGAATGCGCCCGCGGTCCCGACCACGGCCAAGGCTAGCACAGCCATGACGACGACGAGACCGCTACGCCGGCGCGGAATTTCCTCGTAGTGCTCGTCGTAAGCTTCACTACCCACGTTGGCCCGGTCATCAGCCGCATAGGGTTGGTCGGATGCTGGCGATGCGAAAGACGGTGATTGACGGCCGGGCAAAACCGCCTCCCGCGCTTCGCCAAAATGAGACTCGTCGGTTGTCGGACGATGGCCGACATCCTCGCGGAGGCCGCCGAATTTGGCCGCAGGCCCGGAAAGAAATCGATTGCTGGCCGGCGGATCGCTCGCCTGAGGTTCAGGCCGGTAGTTGCGGTCTTGCTCGTAATCGTGCTGCTGGTCATAGCCGCGGTCTTGCGGCGCATAGGACGAATAGGATTCGCCAGCCGGAGGTGCCGCGGAGCGATCGTCCGCATCGTCGTGCTCCTCGGCATAGGTGTCATCGGCCGCCCAATCGAGGCCGGAAGCCGCCGTGTCGTCAGCCGACTCCGCAGGACCTTCATGGCGGCCGGGCTCGGCATAGGGGTCGCGCTGGCCGATTAGCCGCGCCAGCTCCGCAAGCGGGTCGGCTGTTCCGCCGCGCGCAGCCGGATCGGCTTCCTCCTCCCTTTCGAGAGGGGGCCGGCTGCGATAAGGGCGGAAATTGTCGTCAACCATCGAACGCGCCTCGACCGGGCGTGGAAACCGTACCGATCGCCTATTTCCTTGGACCTTCAAATGCCGCTTCGCCGGCGGCAGGACGTGACTTATCGCATCTCGTTCGGCGCCTCGACGCCAAGCAACGCAAGCCCCGAGGCAAGCACGGTTACGACGCCTTGTACTAGTACAAGGCGGGCCACGGTCGTTTGTCGATCATTCTGGATAATGAAGCGTAAATGTGGCGAGCTATTCCCCAGCGTCCAAAGAGCATGGAATTCGCTGGCCAAGTCGAACAGATAGAAGGCGATTCGATGCGGCTCGTGGGTCAGCGAGGCGGCCTCCACGACCCGCGGATAGAGCGCGATCCGCCGCATGAGGGCGAGCTCGGCGGGGTCGGTTAGGCGCTCAAGGTCGGCAATATCAACCAAGGCGGTCATGTCGTCCGGAAGGTCGGGGAAGGCCGCGCGCGCGTTGCGAAAGACCGACTGGCCGCGGGCGTGGCCATACTGGACGTAGAAGACCGGGTTGTCGCGCGACTGCTCGATCACCTTGGCGACGTCGAACTCGAGCACCGCGTCGTTTTTGCGAAACAGCATCATGAAGCGGACGGCGTCTTTGCCGACCTCATCCACAACTTCGCGAAGGGTCACGAACTCCCCTGCCCGCTTGGACATTTTGACGGGCTCGCCCGCCCGCAGAAGCTTCACCAGCTGGATGAGCTTGACGTCAAGCTCAGCCTTGCCCTCGCTCAGCGCGGCGACGGCCGCCTTCATGCGCTTGATGTAGCCGCCGTGATCGGCGCCCCAGACATCGATCAGGATGCGGAAACCACGGTCGAGCTTTGTCCTGTGATAGGCAATATCGGAGGCAAAGTAGGTGTAGGAGCCATCGGACTTCATCAGCGGACGATCGATGTCGTCGCCGAATTCGGTCGAGCGGAAGAGGGTTTGCTCGCGATCCTCCCAGTCTTCGATCGGCGCGCCTTTCGGCGCCGGCAAGCGGCCTTCATAAACCAGGCCGCGCTCGCGCAGCCAGTCAATCGTTCGGCCGACCAAATCAATCGAGTTTGCGCCGAGCTCTTCCTGAAAAATCAGCGTGCGTTCGTAAAAGAAGCGATCCTGGCTCACGCCCACGGCGGCAAGGTCCTCGCGAATCGAGACCATCATTTCTTCGAGTGCGATCGCGCGAACGACGGACAGCCTCTCGACTTCCGGACTATTCTTCAGGGTTTCCGCAAATGTCTTGGCAATGAGGGAACCCACGGGTTTGAGATAGTCGCCCGGATAGAGGCCTTCGGGAATGGTGCCGATCTCCTCGCCCAGCGCTTCGCGGTAACGCAGATAGGCAGAGCGCGCGAGAGCATCGACCTGAGCACCGGCGTCGTTGACGTAATATTCGCGCGTGACCTTGAAGCCGGTAAAGGCGAGGAGGTTCGCCAGTGCGTCGCCGAAAACGGCGCCGCGGCCATGACCGACATGCATCGGCCCAGTCGGATTGGCCGAGACATATTCGACATTCACCGGCGTGCCGCGGCCGACGTCGCTTCCGCCGTAGCGCCGACCGAGCTGCACCGCATGGCGCAGCGCCGCGGTCCAGGCCGCCGGCTTGAGCGTGAGATTAATGAAGCCCGGTCCGGCGACCTCGACCTTGCCGACCAGATCGTCGGCGCGAAGCTTCTGCGCGATCGCTTCGGCAAGATCGCGCGGCTTCCTGCCGGCGTCCTTGGCGAGCACCATGGCCGCATTGGTCGCCATGTCGCCATGGGTCGGATCGCGCGGCGGCTCGACCGTAACGCGCGATTGATCGATGCCGGCCGGCAAGGCGCCGCCGGCAATCAGCGCATCATTCGCGCTGCGAATGCGGCCGAGCATTTCGGCGAAAATATTCTGCGCGACCATAAGAGTTCGGCAATGTGGCGCCACGTCGGAGCGCGCGCCTAACGCAATTCCGGGGTCGAGTCAAAAAGCCGCGCGTGCTCGGCGAGCGCATAGCGGTCGGTCATGCCGGCGATGAAATCGGCGATGCGGCGCGCGCGCGCCGCATCGCCGACGCCCGCGAGCCCTTCGCGCCATTCCGCCGGCAGGTCGTTGGGACATGCGCTGTAGCGGGCAAAGAGATCGCGGATCACGCCCGCCGCTTCGTCCATGACGCGCTTGACCCGGGCGTGACGATACATCCGCATCCTCAGAAAGTCCTTGATGGCGCCGTCGGCCTCGGCAATCGGGGGCGAGAAGCCGGCGACGCTCGACAGCGCCTGCCGCACGTCGTCGGCCGAGCGCGGCTGCAGCGCGGCCAGCCGGCGGCCGGTCTCCGCAACGACATCCTCGATCAGCAAGCCGATCAGCCGACGGATGAACTCGTGCACCAGGCGGGGCGAATCGAGCCTGGGATAGGCGGTGCGGATATCGCCGATGATTTTGCCAGGCAGCGCGACGGCGGCGATTTCATAAAGCCGGAACAGATCGGCGCGCAGGCCGTCGTCGATGTCGTGGGCATCATAGGCGATGTCGTCGGCGAAGGCAGCGACCTGGGCTTCCACGCTCGGGAAGCTCCACAATTGCAGGTCCTGCAGCCGCACATAGTCGAGGATCGTCTCGGGAACGCCATGCGCACGATAGCGGCCGAGCGGTTTGCCGTCCCGGTCGGTGAGCGGGCCGTTGTGCTTGACCAGGCCTTCGAGCGTTTCCCAGGTCAGATTGAGTCCGTCGAAGGCCGGGTAGCGGCGCTCGAGCGCGGTCACCACCCGCAAGGTCTGCGCATTGTGATCGAAGCCGCCGAAGGCGGCGAGGCACGCGTCAAGTGCGCGCTCGCCGGCATGTCCGAACGGCGGATGACCGAGATCATGAGCGAGAGCCAGGGCCTCGGCGAGATCCTCGTCCAGCCTCAGCGCGCGGGCGAGAGCACGCGCGATTTGCGCGACTTCGAGCGTGTGGGTGAGCCGGGTGCGGTAATGGTCGCCCTCGTCGAACACGAACACCTGGGTCTTGTGCTTGAGGCGGCGAAAGGCCGTGGAGTGGATGATGCGGTCGCAGTCGCGGCGGAATGCACTGCGGCTTTTGCTGACCGGCTCCGAATGGAGCCGCCCCCGGCTGTGTCCCGGGTCGCAGGCATAGGGGGCGCGCGGCGTTGCGGCATCAATCGCCATCGGTCTGCTGACCCTTGCAATTGACCTTGGCCTACGCGGCACTTAACTATCGTGGGAATGTCGTTGCAATCGGTGCGATGCTCGCCTGGAGATAACGATGGCCGCCAATATCACCGTGACCGAGCGGGCGGCGCAGAGAATCGGTGAGATTCTCCGCCGGGAACCGGCGGGCACCATGCTGCGCGTAAGCGTCGAGGGCGGCGGCTGCTCAGGCTTTCAATACAAATTCGACACCGAACGCAGCAGGGCCGACGACGACATCGTGATCGAGCGAAACGGCGCCACCGTCCTGATCGACCCCATCTCGCTGAACTGTATGGCCGGCGCCGAGATCGACTTCGTCGATGATCTGATTGGGTCGGCCTTCAAGGTCAACAATCCGAAGGCCACCGCTTCCTGCGGCTGCGGCACCAGCTTCGCGCTGTAAAAGCATGCTCTCGGAAAGTGGGCCGCGGTTCCCCGATGAGATGATGCTTTCGGTGAAATAAGGCCTTGGCCCGTGCGCATCGCCACCTGGAACGTCAATTCGATCAAGCAGCGACTTGATTCGGCGCTCGCCTGGCTTGCCGAGCGCAAGCCGGACATCGTTTGTCTGCAGGAGACGAAATGCGTCGATGACGCCTTCCCGCGCGAGCCGTTCGAGGCGGCCGGTTATAACGTCGCCGTGCACGGACAAAAAACCTTCAACGGCGTCGCGCTGCTTTCGAAGTTTCCTTTCGACGAGGTGAGCAACGGCCTGCCCGGCGACCACACCGACGATCACGCCCGTTTCATCGAAGCGGTCGTCTCGACGGCGAAGGGCGCGCTGCGCATTGCCAGCATCTATTTGCCCAACGGCAACCCGCCCGACACGGAAAAATATTCATACAAAATGGGCTGGATG
Organism: Xanthobacteraceae bacterium; assembly: GCA_035319735.1. Taxonomy (GTDB): domain Bacteria; phylum Pseudomonadota; class Alphaproteobacteria; order Rhizobiales; family Xanthobacteraceae; genus BOG-931. The sequence goes on from DATHCD010000089.1 coordinate 90,563, forward strand.
AAGCGGCTTCTCGCCTACGCCCGGGGCCGTCTTGCGCTCGAGGAACCGCTCGTTCTCGGCGGCGATTTCAATGTCATTCCCAGTGCCATCGACGCGCGCAATCCCCAGGCGTGGGTCGGCGACGCGCTGTTTCTGCCGCGCACGCGTGCGGAATTCCGCGCGCTTATCAATCTCGGCCTCACCGACGCCGTGCGTGCAACGAGCGACGAGTCCGGCCTCTATACGTTCTGGGATTATCAGGCAGGCGCTTGGCAGAAGAACAACGGCATCCGCATCGATCACGTGCTGCTGTCGCCCGCCGCCGCGGATCGGCTCACCGACGTCGGCATCGACCGCCACGTGCGCAGCTGGGAGAAGCCGTCCGACCACGTCCCGGTCTGGCTCGATTTGGCGATCGAGGCGGCCAAATCAGCCGCGGAGCATTGAGAGACGCTCGCGTCTTAGGATTTCCGCGCCGACTATTCTCTTCGCCCTTTGAGGTAGTCTTCGAGGTAGACGAGCGCCATGGCGCGCTCGTCCTCGCTGGCACGGCGGAAGGCGTTGTCGTAAAGCGGCTTGGCCCACGCCTCTTCGACGCCGACGCAGTCCTTGCTGAGCGTGAGCCACATCAGGCCACGCGCGGCCTGCCGCGGTACGTGTTTGCCCTGAAACAAGAGGTCGCCCAGCACCGCCTCGGCACGGCAATCGCCCTTGGTCGCGGCCAGCTGGAACCACCGCGCTGCCTGATGCGGATCGCTCGGTGTGCCGTCGAGATAGAGGCGGCCGAGCTGATATTGCGCGTCGGCGTCACCGAAATAGGACGCGGCATAGGCGAACATCTCACGCGCGCGCGCCGCATCCGGCTTGATCGTCGAATTGGGAATTCCGGTGAGATAATAGCGGCCCAAGGCGACAAAGGCGTTGGCGACAAATCGCGCCTGCGGACTGCCGGGACTCTCGTCCGGATAGGTATTGGCGATCTGGCTGAAATAATTGAAGGCGCGCATGTCGTCCTGAGGGACGCCATCGCCATCGGCATACATGCGGCCGACCTTCCATTGTGCCGCGAGGTGACCCTGATCGGCCGCATATTGGAGCGCGTTCAGCGCCTTCGCCTTTTCTCCCCCTTCCGGCGTGCGGCCCGGGCTGCGCAAGCCGTCGCTCGGCGCGAGCGAAGCGGTGCTCGATGTCGAGCCGTCGAAGGCGAAAGCCGCCCCGGGCCCGATGGTCAGGCCGGCTCCGGATCCGATCCCCAGGATGCCAAATCCGCCGATCACCGCGAAAAGCAGGCCGCTGGCGGCGACACTGGGTGTTGCACTAGATGTCCGCATAACACGCCTTCTCGACCGCACCGCCTGGATGGGTGACGGCGCCGTAACGCGCCGGCCCGACCTCCTGGGCGTATTTCCACAAATAGCCGGAGGTGAATTCGTCTCCCCGCGGCTTCCATTCGCGCGCGCGCTTCTCAAGCTCGCTCTTGGTCAGCTTGACATCGAGCGTGCCCTTCTCGGCATCGAGCTCGATGATGTCGCCGTCGCGCAGGAGCCCGATGGGTCCGCCCGCCGCGGCTTCCGGCCCGACATGGCCGACGCAGAAGCCGCGCGTGGCGCCGGAGAAGCGCCCGTCCGTGATCAGTGCAACTTTGCCGCCCATGCCCTGTCCGTAGAGCGCGGCGGTGGTTGCCAGCATCTCGCGCATGCCGGGCCCGCCCTTGGGGCCCTCGTAACGGATGACCAGCACGTCGCCTTCCCTGTATTTCTTGTTCTTCACCGCCTCGAAGCAGGCTTCCTCGCCATCGAAGCAGCGCGCCGGTCCGGAGAAATGCAAGCGCTCCATCCCGGCAACCTTAACGATCGCGCCGTCGGGCGCGAGGTTCCCTTTAAGACCAATGACGCCGCCGGTCGGCAGGATCGGCTTGCCGGCCGGGTGGACGACGTCCTGGTCTCCGTTCCACTTCACCGACCGCAGGTTCTGGGCAATGGTGCGGCCGGTGACGGTCAGACACTCGCCATGCAGAAAGCCATGGTCGAGCAGCGTCCTCATCAGCAGCGGAACGCCGCCAGCTTCGAACAGGTCTTTGGCAACATAGCGGCCGGACGGCTTCAAATCCGCGATATAAGGCGTCCTTTTGAGGACCTCGGCGACGTCGAAGAGATCGAACTTGATGCCGCATTCATTGGCGATGGCCGGCAGGTGCAGGGCGGCGTTGGTCGAGCCGCCGGTCGCAGCGACGACCGCTGCGGCATTCTCCAGCGCCTTGCGGGTGACGATATCGCGTGGACGGACGCCCTTGACGATCAGTTCCATGATCATCTCGCCCGCCAGCATGCAGAACTTGTCGCGAATCTCGTAAGGCGCCGGCGCGCCGGCCGAATAGGGAAGCGCAAGGCCGATGGCCTCGGAAACCGTGGCCATGGTGTTGGCGGTGAATTGCGCGCCGCAGGCGCCGGCCGAAGGACAGGCGCTCTGCTCGAGCGTGTCGAGATCGGCATCGGACATGGCGCCGATCGAGTGCTGGCCGACGGCCTCGTAGACGTCCTGAATGGTGACCGGCCGGCCCCTGAAGGTGCCGGGCAGGATCGAGCCGCCATAGATGAAGATCGACGGCACGTTGAGCCGGCACATGGCCATCATCATGCCCGGTTGCGACTTGTCGCAGCCGGCGACCCCGATCACCGCGTCATAGGCGTGGCCGCGCACCGTCAATTCGACCGAATCGGCGATCACTTCGCGCGACGGCAGGGACGACTTCATTCCGGCATGGCCCATGGCAATGCCGTCGGTCACCGTGATGGTGCAGAACTCGCGTGGCGTCGCTCCCACCGCGGCGACACCGAGCTTGACCGCCTGGGCCTGGCGCATCAGCGCGATATTGCAGGGCGCGGCCTCGTTCCAGCAGGTGGCAACGCCGACGAATGGCTGGTGAATCTGCTCCCGCGTCAGTCCCATCGCATAATAGAACGCGCGGTGCGGCGCCCGCTCGGGCCCTTCCGTGGCGTAGCGGCTCGGTAGCCTGGATTTCAAATTGGTCTTGGCGTCCATCGAACTCTGCTGGCCAACTGGCCCTTTCGCCCCCCGTCCAATTCGAGGCGAAGATCGCCCCAAAAAACCGGAAGTGTCGCAATAGCTTGTCGACACCTGCCGCCATCGATGTCAAAAAATCCTATGGCTAAAAAGCGGCGCTTCGCGTTGCTGCAGTGCAGAACAATCAAAAGTTTCGATCCTGTTGCTCAAGAGCCACAGATTCGGGTCCTCGATTTCGCTCATATTAACGCGCGATTTACCTTGGACCCCCTGGGCCTGCGACGATGCGCGCATGCCGAAAAGAATTGGCAAGGCCTTTTTCAGCCGCAGCGTGCACGAAATCGCGCCCGACCTGATCGGGGCGACGTTGCTGGTCAACGGCGTCGGCGGTCGCGTGGTCGAGGTCGAGGCCTATCACCACACCGATCCGGCAGCCCACAGCTTTCGCGGTCCGACGGAGCGTAACGCGGTGATGTTCGGGCCGCCCGGCTTCGCCTATGTTTATCGCTCCTACGGCATTCACTGGTGCCTGAATTTCGTCTGCGAGCCGAAGGGCTCGGCGAGCGCCGTGCTGATCCGCGCGCTGGAGCCGACCGCGGGCCTTGGCGCGATGCGTCGCCGGCGCGGTACGGCCGACGAACGGCTCCTTTGCTCCGGTCCCGGCCGCCTTTGCCAAGCGCTCGGTGTCACCAGCGCGCTGAACGGCCTTGCGCTCGATTACCCGCCCTTCGCGCTATTTGCGCGCACCGGCAAGCCGGCAGAACTCGTGGCTGGACCGCGGATCGGCATCACCAAAGCGGCCGACAAACCTTGGCGCTATGGCCTGAAAGGCTCGCGCTTCCTCAGCAAGCCGTTTACGTCCGCGTCGCTGCGAGCTCCGGGCAGACCAAGTCGCCGATAACGAAGCCAGGCACCATCACTCCGACGGAACGCCGACGCTCGGCTTGCGGTCGAATTTGATGGCCGGCGCGAGGAGGATAAGCGGCAGCGTCGCGAGCGCGATCGGCAGGAACGCGAAACGAGCCGCTCCGGTGAAGTCCCAGGCGGCGCCACTTATGACAGAGACCACCATGCCGCTGGTATAGCTGATGGTGAACATTGCGGCCGAGACGCGCGCGACCTCCTGCGGCGTGCTCAAAAGCGGCGGCAGGGTCAAGACAAGCGCGAAGACACCACCGGCGGCAAAGCCGAGGAGGGCCGCGCTCGCCACTGTCACCGCGCTCGCGGTCGCGGCGATTCCGGCGAGCCCGGCAAGGCCAAGCGCACCCCCGAGGATGAACGGCCAAGTCTTGCGCTCGAGGTGCCGCGCGAAGCCGATGAGCAGCAGCGACGCGGGAATCTGGCCGACATTGAGCGCCGTGAGCGCCGGACTGATGAGATCGGAGCGGTTCGCCTCGTTCAGATAGCCGGGCAGGAAGGCATTGCTGGCAAAGTAGAGCGCATTGGAGGCGCCGCAGATCAAGCCGAGTCGCCAGAGGTCGCGAGCGGGCCAGTCCGGCCACCACCGCGTTGCGGCGACGGCATTGGCGCCGGGCTCGCGCTGCGCCGTCGCCATCACGAGCAATGCGATGGCGACGATCGGGATCGCCCAAAAGAAGAATATCGCGCGCCAGCTGTTGCCGAGCAGCGGGAACAAAAAGGGGAATAGCGCGACCGGCCAGATTTCGCCGGCCAGCAATCCATTCGTATAGATGCCGGTGCCAAGGACGATATGACGGGGCGTCCACCGCCCCACGAGTGCCGGCATCGCCGGCTGGATCACCGCCACGCCCGCGCCCATGACCACCGTGGCGGCGAAAAGGGTCATGACATCGAATGCGGCGCCGCGAGCGGCGCACCCCGCGGCCGTCAGCAGCAAGCCGGTGATGACTGCCGCCACGACGCCGAGCCGAGCGACCAGCCGCGAGCCGACCAATGCCGCCGCCGCAAACAGAATGATCGGCAGGCCGGTGAGAATGCCGATCTCGGTGCCGGAGAGAGCAAATTGGCTGCGCAGCGCCGGAATCACCGGCGGAACGGCGAGAATCGGCAGTCGCAGCGCATTGCCGACGAGCCATAAAAGAGCCAACGAGACCGGGAGAGATCGGGATGTCGCCACGAATTATCCTGACGAACGCGGGAATGGGCTGGTCACGCCGCGCCTTTGAGTCGCTCCAGCGCCTCGGCGAGCTTGGCCTTGCGCGCTTGCGCTTCCTCGCGTTTCTCCCGCTCGCCTTCGACCACTTCTTCTGGCGCGCGCTTGAGAAAATCGGCATTGCCGAGCTTTTGCTCGACGCGGGCGATGTCGGCGTCGCACTTCGCCATCTCCTTGGCGAGCCGGGCACGCTCGGCGGCGAGGTCGATCACGCCCTGAAGCGGCAATGCAATAATTTCGTCGCCCACAACAATTTGGATTGAGCCCGGCCGCACTTTTTCGGTAAAAACGCTTCCCGAAACCCTTGCGAGTCTATTCAATATCGGATCCCAAAGCTCCGCTCTTTTACGCGTTTTATCTGACGGATTTACAAACTCAATCTGAATTAGAGACGCGACTGGAACGTTCATTTCCGTGCGCACCGAACGAATGGCCGAGACGAGATCAATGAGCCAGCCCACCTCTTCGTATGCGTCCATAAAATAGGGCTGCTGAATCGGCCAGGTTGCAAGAGCTAGCATCGGCTCTCGACGATTATTTGCCGTTGTCCGCCAGAGCTCCTCAGTAATGAATGGCATGAACGGGTGTAGAAGTTTCAAAATCTCGTCGCGAACACAGGCGATAGTCGCCTGAGTTTCCTTTTTTGCTTGAGCGTTAAGGCCAAGGAGAATTGGTTTTGTTAGTTCCAAATACCAATCGCAGTAGAGATTCCAAACAAACTGATAAACCCCGTTCGCGGCGTCATTAAATCGATAATCGCCTAGTGCCTTTTCGACGTTTCCAATCGTATCCGCAAGCTGTGTGATAATCCATTGATTGATCAGCACCCTCACGGAATTTGGATCGAAATCCGTCACCGTGACGCATTCGTTGATCTCGGCAAAGCGCGCCGCGTTCCAGAGCTTGGTCGCGAAATTGCGGTAACCCTCGACGCGCTGCGCCGAAAGCTTGATGTCGCGCCCCTGCGCCGCCATGGCCGCGAGCGTGAAGCGCAAGGCGTCGGCGCCGTATTCGTCAATCACTTCCAGCGGATCGATGACGTTGCCTTTCGACTTCGACATCTTCTGCCCGCGCTCGTCGCGGACCAGCGCATGGATGTAGACGTCGCGGAATGGGACCTCGCGCATGAAGTGCAGGCCCATCATCATCATGCGCGCGACCCAGAAGAAGATGATGTCGAACCCGGTGACGAGAACGCTGGTCGGGTAATAGCGCTTGAGCTCCGGCGTCTGGTCCGGCCAGCCCAGCGTCGAGAACGGCCACAGCGCCGAGGAGAACCAGGTGTCGAGCACATCCTCGTCGCGGTGCAGGTATTCGTTGGCGAAGCGTGTACGCCGATCCGGATCGGCGGCGATGTCATGCCCCTCCTCTGCGGTGATCTCCTCTATGTCGGTGTAGTGCGCGAGCGCGTCGGCGACCGCGTCGTCCTCGTTCTCGGCGACGAAGACTTTTCCGTCGGGACCGTACCAAGCCGGAATCTGATGGCCCCACCAAATTTGCCGAGAAATGCACCAGGGTTGGATGTTCTCCATCCAGTTGAAGAACGTCGCTTCCCATTGCGCGGGCACGAAAACGGTCTCGCGCTCGCGCACCGCCGCGATCGCCGCCTCAGCAAGCCTCTTGGCGTCGACATACCATTGGTCGGTGAGATAGGGCTCGATCACCGCGCCGGAGCGGTCGCCATGCGGCACCGTGTGTGTCGTGGGCTCGATCTTGTCGAGAAGGCCGCGCGCCTCGAGGTGTTCGACGATTCTCTTGCGCGCGGCAAAGCGATCATATCCGTGCAACGCCAGCGTCTCGTCGAGCGCCGGCGAGGGCGGCACTTCGTGCAGGAAGGCGGCGTTATCCCGCAGATCGAGCCGTGCCTTCGCGTCGAGCACATTGACGAGCGGCAGGTCGTGCCGGCGGCCGACCTCGAAATCGTTGAAGTCGTGCGCCGGCGTGATCTTGACCGCGCCGGTGCCTTTTTCCGGATCGGCGTAATCGTCGGCGATGATCGGAATGCGCCGGCCGACGAGCGGCAGGATCGCGGTTTTGCCGATCAAATGCTTGAGCCGCCCGTTCTGCGGGTGCACGGCAACCGCCGTATCGCCGAGCATGGTTTCCGGCCGCGTCGTCGCCACCACGATGAATTCGTCGCTGCCTTCGATCGGATATTTGATGTGCCAGAGATGGCCCCTGGTCTCCACCTGCACGACTTCCAGATCGGAAATCGCGGTCTTCAGCTCCGGGTCCCAATTGACCAGCCGCTTGTCCTTGTAGATGAGGTCTTGGCGATAGAGCTCGACGAACACCTTCATCACCGCGCGCGAAAGCCCTTCGTCCATGGTGAAGCGTTCGCGCGACCAGTCGCAGGAGGCGCCGAGCCGCTTGAGTTAGCCGATGATGGCGCCGCCGGATTCCGCCTTCCATTGCCAGACCCGCTTGATGAACGCCTCGCGGCCCATCTCGCGGCTGCCGGGCTCTTGGCGCTCCATCAACTGGCGCTCGACCACGGCCTGGGTCGCGATGCCGGCGTGATCAGTGCCCGGTTGCCAGAGCACGTCCTTGCCGCGCATGCGCTCGAAACGGCAGAGGATGTCCTGCAGCGTGTTGTTGAGCGCATGGCCCATATGCAGCGAGCCGGTGACGTTGGGCGGCGGAATGACGATGCAGTAAGGCGCCGCCTCGGCGCGCTCGGGCCGTCCGGCGCGGAAGGCGCCGGCCGCCTCCCACGCCGCATAGATGCGGCCCTCGACCGCGGCCGGCTGATAAGTCTTGTCAATCATGACCGAGTTACTCGCATGGCGGGCTAAGAAACCCGCGCCGTGCACGGTGTCAACGCCCGGACCCGTGATCTGGGCAGGTTGGGGCGTCGTTGCGAGGAACCAAGCGACGAAGCGATCCGCGATGCGCCGATCGGACTGCTTCGCCCGCTTGCAATGAAGCCCGACTTGCGCCGTCAGACCTTGACCAGCGGCACCTTCGGCACCGAACCGCGGCGTGGCGGCGTATCGCCGCGACCGCCGCCGCCGCCCGGCGGCTTGCGCCGCGGCGTGGCGCGGCGCTTCTTGGCGCGGCGCGGCTCCGGCAGCTTCTCCGGCCGCGGCGTCACCGGGCCGTCGGGATAGTCGAATCCGAGCTTGCTCGTCCCGTGCTCGTCGGTGATGACGATGACGCGCACGTGGCCGCCCGACTTGAGCTTGCCGAACAGCACCTCGTCGGCCAGCGGCTTTTTGATGTGCTCCTGGATTACCCGCGCCATCGGCCGGGCGCCCATGAGCTCGTCATAGCCGTTGGCAATCAGCCATTTCGCCGCCTCGTCGGTCAGCTCGATGGTCACGTCGCGGTCGGCGAGCTGCGCCTCGAGCTGGAGCACGAATTTCTCGACCACCTGGGCGATCACCTCCGGCGACAGATGCGCGAAGGTGATGATGGCGTCGAGCCGGTTGCGGAATTCCGGCGCGAACATGCGGGTAATCGCCTCCATGTCGTCGCCCTCGCGCTTCTGCCGTGTGAAGCCGAAGGCGGCTCTGGCCATGTCGGCGGCGCCGGCATTGGTGGTCATGATCAGGATGACGTTGCGGAAGTCGACCTGCTTGCCGTTGTGGTCGGTGAGCTTGCCGTGATCCATGATCTGCAGGAGCACGTTGAACAGATCCGGGTGCGCCTTCTCGATCTCGTCGAGCAGGAGCACGCAATGCGGATGCTGGTCGACGCCGTCGGTCAGCAATCCGCCCTGGTCGAAACCGACATAGCCGGGCGGCGCGCCGATGAGCCGCGACACGGTGTGGCGCTCCATGTATTCCGACATGTCGAAGCGGATGATTTCGACCCCGAGCGTGGCGGCAAGCTGCCGCGCCACCTCGGTCTTGCCGACTCCGGTCGGGCCGGAGAACAGGTAGCAGCCGATCGGCTTTTCCGGCTCGCGCAGTCCGGCGCGGGCGAGCTTGATCGAGGCCGCCAGCGCCTCGATCGCCTTGTCCTGCCCGTAGACCACGCGCTTGAGGGTCGCCTCCAGATGCAGGAGCACCTCGGCGTCGTCCTTCGACACCGCCTTCGGCGGAATGCGGGCCATGGTGGCGATCGTGGTCTCGATCTCCTTGATGCCAATGGTCCGCTTGCGCCGGCTTTCCGGCAGCAGCATCTGCGCGGCCCCCGATTCGTCGATCACGTCGATCGCCTTGTCGGGCAGCTTGCGGTCGTGGATGTAGCGCGACGACAGCTCGACCGCCGCCTTGATCGCCTCGTTGGTGTATTTGAGCTTGTGGTAGTCCTCGAAATAGGGCTTGAGCCCCTTGAGGATTTCGATGGCGTCGGGGACCGTCGGCTCGTTGACGTCGATCTTCTGGAACCGGCGCACCAGCGCCCGGTCTTTCTCGAAATACTGGCGGTACTCCTTGTATGTCGTAGAGCCGATGCAGCGCACCGTCCCGGACGCCAAAGCGGGCTTGAGCAGGTTTGAGGCGTCCATGGCGCCGCCGGACGTGGCGCCGGCGCCGATCACCGTGTGGATTTCGTCGATGAACAGGATGGCGCCGCTATAGGCCTCGAGTTCCTTGATCACCTGCTTGAGCCGCTCCTCGAAATCGCCGCGATAGCGCGTGCCGGCAAGCAGCGTGCCCATATCGAGCGCGAACACGGTCGCGTCGCGCAGCACGTCGGGCACTTCGCCATGGACGATGCGGCGCGCCAGCCCTTCGGCGATCGCGGTCTTGCCGACGCCTGCCTCGCCGACGAAGAGCGGATTGTTCTTCTGCCGCCGGCACAGCACCTGGATGGTGCGGCTGATTTCCGCCTCGCGGCCGATCAGCGGGTCGATCTTGCCATCGCGCGCCTTCTTGTTGAGGTTGATGCAGTAGGCGTCGAGCGCGTCGCCCTTTTTCTTCGGTTCGTCGCCGTTCTTGGCGTCGGTATCCTCGTCAGCGCCGCGCACCGGCCGCGCCTCCGACATGCCCGGCCGCTTGGCGATGCCGTGGCTGATGTAGTTGACCGCGTCGTACCGCGTCATGTCCTGCTCCTGCAGGAAGTAGGCGGCGTGGCTCTCGCGTTCGGCGAAGATGGCGACCAGCACATTGGCGCCGGTCACCTCCTCACGCCCCGACGACTGGACGTGGATCACCGCCCGCTGGATGACGCGCTGGAACCCGGCGGTCGGCTTGGAATCCTCGGCCCCGTCGACGACCAGATTGTCGAGCTCCGATTCGAGATAGGCGATGAGGCTGCGGCGCAGCTTGTCCAGGTCGACATTGCACGCCCGCATCACCGCCGCCGCGTCCTGATCTTCGATCAGCGCAAGCAGCAGGTGCTCGAGCGTCGCGTATTCGTGATGCCGCTCATTGGCGAGCGCCAGGGCCCGGTGGAGCGACTGTTCGAGGCTGCGCGAGAACGTAGGCATTCAGGGTCTCTTCATTTCGAGTGGCGTTTTCCCCGGAATCACTTCTTCTCCATTATGCACTGCAAAGGATGCTGATGTTTGCGGGCAAAGTCCATAACCTGCGTCACTTTGGTTTCCGCCACCTCGTAGGTGTAGACCCCGCATTCGCCGATTCCGTGCTGATGCACGTGCATCATGATGCGGTGGGCGGTTTCGTGGTCCTTGTTGAAGAAGTGCTCGAGCACGTGGACCACGAATTCCATCGGCGTGTAGTCGTCGTTGAGCAGCAGGACACGATAAAGGTTCGGCCGCTTGGTCTGCGGCCTCGTCTTGGTGATGACCGCGGTCCCGGGGCCGCTCTGGTCGCTCTTGCGCTTGCGGTCGTCGTCCGCGAGGCGGACTGGAAGGTCGGAAGCATTCCCACTCGGCGGCATTGCTCGGTCTATCGTTGAGGCTCGCTGTTCCGCGATTGATCATCCGCAGGGACGACCGGAAGGATTTCGCCCTCGGCCGTCCCCAACACAATAACATAGATTTGGAACGGCCCGCGTTCCAGATCGATGATGTGGCGGTGATCGCCGAACCCATTAACTTTCCTGCGCGTTCCCTGTTTCGTCGGCGCGCCGTTGCCGGCACACGGCAGCCGGCCCGATCCGTGCGCACCGACAGCGAACCATCGCGACCCGATTGCGGGCGAATCACGGCAAAGCCGCCGAGACTCCCCGATTGACACCGTCAACCGGCAAAGCCAAACGGCTTGGCCATCCGCCCTGATCGGCTCCATCCCACTTCGCTACCGAGACTTTTGATCCGAGGAATGCCTTGCAAATTTCATGCAACCGGCGCGCCGACTCGGATATTGATCGGATCTCCATCGAGTTGGGGCGACAGGAGGTGATCATGGGAGACCCCGTACGCCGAGCAAAAGTCCTGCGCGAGCTGGAGCTGGACTTCGTTCCGGACTACGACGCCCAGAACATGCCCTCGGCGGACAAGCGCGCGGCTTATGCGCTCGAATTCATTGCGTTCCGGGTCGGGCGGATCGAGCAGAGCCTTGCCCGAATCGTCACCGCCGTCGAGTCCGCCCTCGCCAAGGCATGAGCCGCCGCCTTGCCCAGGCAAGCAGCGGCTTCGCGGCACGATACCGACTTTATGCGATTGCCTGGGAAGCGCCCTGTTGCCGGGGCTTCGCGCGACGGCGGCGTCACATCACGCCGACGTCTTTCCCAAAATGCCCTCGAACGGCTTGTAGGCCTCCTTGGCGAGATCGGCGTAAAGCTCGCCGAGCTTGGCGGCCTGGGCAATGAAATCCTCATATGAGGATTTCAAATATTCGCTCTGCACCTCCATGGCGTTTTCCAGGCTCTTGGCGCCTATGAGTTTTTCCCAAGCAGCGGCGGAGTCCGAAAACGACTTCCGCGAATAGTCGGCAACCTCGGCCGCGAGGGCCTGCGCATTCTTCGTCCAGGCACCGAAGGAGGTCAGCGCCAGATCGATGCTGTCTTTGCCAAGTTTCTGCATGTCGTCGGTGGTCATAACGATCCTTCCCCGCGCTCTGCGCTGCCCGTGAATGATGTTAACTTTGTCCGGCGCGTCGCCTTGAAAAGGCCTTCTCTGCCGTCAATCATTAATTATAGTGCACTGCACAAAAAGCCGCAATGGGTGTTGACGTAGTGGCACAATAATAGGGCGCCGTGGGTACTTAACGCTTTCGCAACGGCGTTCACCTAGCGTGCTTGACCGTGTCGTCGGGGTGACGATCGGTTCTTGGTCGGGGCAATGCCTCCCCCATCGGACTGCGGCTGGACCGAGCCAGGCGCCCACCAGCGGGGAAAAGCACCGTCCCGAAGGAGCAAGGAAGGGGAGAGCTCCGCAAGGGAGCTTGTGCGCGTTCAGAGACGGGGCGGGTAAATGGTGTGGGTGCGTCTCGAAGCCCGGCGTGGGCTTTGCTGTTGCGTCTTGGGTCTTGCCGCCATCGTGGCGGGTCTCATCTTCACCAGCGATGCAGCCGACGCGCGGCACTATCGTCGCGCGCACGTGCATTATGTGCGCCAGGCTGTACGCGTTCACCATCGCGTCCATCAGACCGAAGACTATTCGCCGCCCTTTGCGTCGATCGTCATCGACGGCAATAGCGGCGAGGTGTTGCATGCGTCGAACGCCGACGCGTTGCGTCATCCGGCCTCGCTGACCAAGATCATGACCCTCTACCTCCTGTTCGAACGGCTCGACGCCGGCAAGATCAGGCTCGATACGCCGCTCAAGGTGTCGGGTCATGCGGCCGAGCAGGCACCCTCGAAACTGGACCTCAATGCTGGCGACACCATAGCTGTCGAGGACGCCATCAGGGCGGTGGTCACGAAGTCGGCGAACGACGTCGCCGTGGCAATCGCCGAAAATCTCGCCGGCAATGAGGATGAGTTCGCCAAGCTCATGACCCAGAAGGCCCACGAGCTGGGCATGAGCCGCACCACCTTCGTCAACGCCTCGGGCCTGCCCGACGACGACCAGCTCACCACGGCGCGCGATCTGGCGCTGCTTGGTCGCGCAATCGAGGATCGTTTTCCGCGTTACTACAAGTATTTCTCTACGCCGACATTCGTCTATCACGGCGAGGCGATGCGCAATCACAACCACCTGCTGGGCGTGGTCGATGGCGTCGACGGCATCAAAACCGGATACACCCGCGCCTCCGGGTTCAACCTCGTCACCTCGGTACACCGGGATGGTCGCTACCTCGTGGCCGTGGTGCTCGGCGGCCGTTCGGCCAGCGCGCGCGACGCGAGCATGCGCGAGCTGATCAACGGCCATATCAGGGAGGCGGCGCTGGGGCGCACCGCGCCGATGCTCGCCGGAAGGTCCGAACCGCATGGAGAACCGCAATCGGTCGCGTTTGCCAAGACCCCACTCTCGGCGCACGCCGACCCGATGCCGACAGCGAGCGTGAATGCGCGGGTGGCAATCGGTTCCAGCGATCCGATCCACCCGCTCCTGGTGAAGACCATCTCCTACCGCACCGCGCCGGTGCAGACGGCCCCACTCGCGCCCATGCCGGCGCTGGCGCCCGCGGCCGCCGGTTCGGCGCCGCCAACTGCTCCGCCCGCCGTTCGCGCGCAGCCGGCAACGCAAACGGTCGACGCGCCGCACACGATCCTGGTTGCGGCGGCCGAACCCGGGACGATAGCAACTCCGACCGCGGTTGAAATGCCAAGGGCCGAGCCTAGCGCGGCGGAGGTCGCCAAGATCCCGGCCACTCCGCCCGCGCACGCCCGTGGCGGATGGCTGATCCAAATCGGCGCGTTCGACGAAGAAGATGAAGCCAGGCAGCATTTGAGCGCCGCGCAGATCAAGGCACACGCCGCGCTTGCCGCGGCGGACCCGTTTACCGAGCGGGTCCAGAAGGGCGACAAGGCGCTCTACCGGGCGCGCTTCGCCGGCTTCGACAAGGCCACCGCCGAAGCCGCCTGCCGAGAGCTTAAACGCAGCGACTTCGAGTGCATGGCGCTGAAAAACTGAAGTCCCCGATCAAACGGGGCGCGCGACGAGACGCCAATCACGGACGGGAGCCACGCGAGGATTCTGGTGAGGAATCTCAGCGATGGCGGCGAAGAAGAACGTCCTTGGCCTGATTGATGCGGGCCGCGAGATACGTCGACCCCCCTTGGTCGGGATGCAGTTTCTTCATGAGGGAACGATGAGCGCGAGCGATGTCTTGCGCGCTCGCCCCGGGCTGAAGGCCAAGGATCTGATAAGCCTCCTCTTCCGTCATTTTGCCGCTGGGCGTCGCGCCGCCCCGGTTCCCCGATGCCGTATCGCGCTCCGCGTGTTCACGCCAAACGGGCTCCCTGCGGTCAAGATAAGCCATCAGTAATTGGCGGCTATCGCCGTCGATCTCGGCCAGGAGACCGATCAGCGTCGGCAGATCGAGCGCATCGAGCGACGCGTCCTGATATCTTCCGGCGATGATGCGGCCGCGCATCGCGCCGCTGTCGTGATCAAGCTCCATCTCCAAGAACGCCGAGCGGACGCGGGACACTTGACCCGGACTCTTGCGGGTACGCCCTGCAAGGGTCGCCGGCCACAGCGAAATCCAACCGAGCAGTCCGAGGCCGACGACACCGACCGGGATGGCGAGCCCGATCGCGCCGCGAACGAAAAGAAACGCCGAAAAGATCAGCGCGCCGCCGCCGCCCAGCAACTGCAACAGGCGCGCGGCTTGCCTGGGGTCGGCCTTGGCGAAGGCGTTGACCGCCCACAACAGCAGGATGAGAGCGACGACGCCGAGAAGGAAAGGCATGGCTATTTAAGCTGCTCGATCAGCCTGATCGCAGCGCTGCCACGCCTGGCTTGGAGATCGGCAAGGGCTTTCAGGCCGCCGGCCGCATACGCCGCCGCCGCGCGCAAGAGTTCTCCCAGTTCATGCGCGGCGCCGGGCCCGAAGCGGCAATAGGCTCCGCGCGTGAGGCGGGCGATTTCGCGGAAGGCCTGCTCGCAGACCGGATCATACCCCTCCTGGAACATGAAAGCCGGAACATTGCGCAGGCCAAGCTCGCCGGCGCCCGCGCATAGATCATCAAGCGACTCTTCCATGGCATCGCCGACGAAAACGAGGGCGCCGATCCTGGCCTTATCGTTTTCGCGTCGCGCGTGGGCAAGGATTTTTGCGATCTGGGTATGACCGCCGTGGCAGGAGATGCGCGACATCAGCGCGCCGAGCCGCCGCGGCTCGGCGACCCAGGGCGAGGCGCGGCATTCCGCCAAACCGCGATAATAGGCAAGCTGAATGTCGAGGCCGCCGACGGCCGCGGCTTCCCGGAACATGTCGGCCTGCAGCACGCAGGCCTGGTCCCAAGTCGGTTGCCGGCTCATCGTCGCATCGAGCGCGAAAACGAGCCGGCCGCGTCCGCCGGCCGTGGCCGCGGGCGCAAGCGTGTTCACGCGAGCGAGAAAAGCATCGATCTGCGCGCGCGTGGACGGCACCGGAGCCCGCTCGCGGGCTTCGGTCGGGGCCGGATCGTGGTGCGGCGCCGGCGCAGGGCCGGACCGGTCTTTGCTCATCACAGCCCTTGCCGATGAGTATCAAGGGGCCTCGCCATTAGGTGGCCCCCTGCGATGGCGGGCGCAATGGCCGCAGCGGCCGACTCACTCGGCGAGCAGGCCGTGGGTATCGAGCGGCTTGTTCGCGGCGGCGACCCATTCGGCGCGGGCGGCGGCGCGACGCTTGCCGCGCTCGTCGATCGGCAGCTTCAGCGCGTCGATCAAGCCCTTCACCTCGTCGCGGGCGGTTACGTGCGAGATGCTGGGCCGCTGGCCGAGTGTCTCCTCGTTGATTTCGTCGAGCGCGGTCAAGCCGCGCGGGAAAAATTCGCGGTACACGACGCGCTCGGAAAACCCGTCGGTGGCGCGAAAACCGAGCTGCTTGGCAAGCTCCTCTACGCCCTCGCCGACCAGCCGCTTGTTGCGCGAACCGAGCATCGACAGGCGGTTGCGCACCACTACCCAATCGGTCAGCCCGCCGTCGACCAGGCGGCGTTGCCGGCGGGCCTCGCGGACCATCTCCGCATAATGGCCGAGCCCGGTGAGCATGAACGTCGTCGGATCGACGACGCCAAGCACGTCGAAATCAACGAAACTGTCGTTGAGCGGCGTGATCAGCGTATCAGCCATCGAATGCGCGAGCCGCATCAAGTAGGAATCGGCGCCGGGCGTGTCGATGACCAGGAAATCGTGGGTGTTCTCGACCGCGCTTACGGCCTCGGCAAAGGCGGCGAACTCCTGCGCCTCGATTTCATCGAGCCGCGTGCCGAACCCGCGCGCGACGCAGTAATGCCGGGGAAGTTCGAGCTTGATGCCGGCACGCGACGCCCAGTCGCGCCGGTTATCGACATAGTGCGTGAAGCTGCGCTGGCGCGAGTCGAGGTCAATGGTCGCGACGCGTTGACCGGCCTGCAGCAGCGCGACAGCGATATGCATAGCCGTAGTCGACTTCCCCGAACCGCCTTTTTCGTTGCCAAGGACGACGACATGCGCCGACACTGGCGCGCCGACATCCGCCTGCATCAACATGGCTACGCAACCTCTGCGTGGCGATCGGTTTGGTTCTCCAGCTTGCAACGCTGACGGTCAAGATACAGCATTGTCCGCGGTAAGTTAATCATTAACTACACGGCGCACGAAAAATGCGCGTGGTGTGTGCTTGCGCGGCAACGCTATGACCGCACGTTCGACTGGATCGGCGCATCGCCCGCGCCCGCGCGTCGCCCGGACCCTGCCGGCGCTCGGGCGGGCGCTGGAGAAGTGGCGGGCGCGGCGCGAGACAATCGCGCTGGTACCGACCATGGGCGCGCTGCACGAAGGTCATCTCGCCCTCGTGCGCCTGGCGCAGCGCCGCGCCGATCGCGTCGTGGTTTCGATCTTCGTCAATCCGGCGCAATTCGCGCCGCAAGAGGATCTCAAGACCTATCCGCGGACGCTCACGACCGATGTTGCGGCGCTCGCCAAGCTCAAAACCGATCTCGTCTGGGCGCCCGCCGTCGCAACCATGTACCCCGAAGGCTTCGCCACGCGCATCATCCTAGATGGCCCGGCGAGGGCCGGCCTCGAAGATGCCTTCCGGCCGCATTTTTTCGCCGGCGTGGCGACGGTGGTGGGAAAGCTCCTGATCCAATGCCGGCCCGACGTCGCGGTCTTCGGCGAGAAGGACTTTCAGCAGCTCAAAGTTGTCGCCCGGCTGAGCCGCGACCTCAACCTGTCGACGCGGATTGTCGGCGCCCCGACCGTGCGCGAGGCGGACGGGCTCGCGCTCTCCTCGCGCAACCGCTATCTCTCGGCGGATGAGCGCGCAGCCGCCCCGACGCTCCATCGCGTGCTGACTGACTGCGCCAAGAAGATCGCCGCCGGCGGCCCGATCGCCTCGGCCCTCAGCGCCGGCCGTGCTGAAATCGCGAAAGCCGGCTTCGCTCTCGATTATCTTGAAGCCCGGCACGCCGAGACGCTTGCCCCGCTCGCATCGGCGAAGCAAGGGCCGCTCCGACTGCTCGTTGCGGCGCGGATCGGCAAGACGCGGCTGATCGATAATGTCGGCGTATAGGGCTGGCGGGCTGCACGCTTGTGCATGCCGCCTTCGCTCAGCGAACAACCCGAGAAACATTACGCCGGTTCGAGATGCGGGATTTGTGGCCGCTCGCCGCGCGCCTTGCCTGCGATCGGCGGCCTCGGCAGGCGCGCGATGCCGGCCTCCATGACGAAGGCGTGTTCGAGCGAATACCAGGGCGGCTTGACGTCGGCGGCTGCCGCGCATGCCTCATCATGGCGCACATAATTGCCGATGAGGTGACGAGTAACGCCGAACTGTACGTCGTTGTCGATGTGCTTGTCGTCGGCCGTATAAAGCTGCGTGATCAGCGTCTTGAAGCCGGGCTTGTAAGCGAGGAAATGCAGATGCGCCGGCCGCATATTGTGGCGGCGCAGCGCGCGCAGGAGTTCGCCCACCGGTCCATCGACCGGGATCGGATAGCCGGCAGGCTTCACGCTGCGGAAACTGATGCGGCCCGCAGCGTCGGTGACGAACTTGCCGCGCAAATTCATGTCGGCCTGCGCCGGGTCCTGGTTCTCATAAAAGCCTTCGGGCGAGGATTGCCACACATCGACTTCGGCGCCCGCAATCGGCTGGCCGGCGACGCTGCGGAAACAGGCCTCGACCAGCAAAGCGGGTCCGGGCGTCGGCGAGCGCACGATCGAGTCGCCGTTTCCGGTCGGCGGCGAGTTCAGGCGCCAGAACGGGCCGAGCAGATTGGCGTCGGTCTCGGTATGGCCATCATTGCCGTTGTTCAGCAGGCAAATGAGCGTGGAGAAGCCGAGCGATCCCGACATGAGCACTGCCTCGTTGTGAGACTCGTTGGTGTGCTGGCCGAGCGCAACGACATAGCCGATCGCTGCCTGGAACTCCTCCTCGGTCAAGTGGACCTCGCGGGCGAAATCATGCAGGTGGCGGACGAAGGCGGACATGATTTCGCGCAAGCGCGGGTTTGACGCGCGCTCAAGCTCACTCAGCACCGCCCCGGTGACGTCCCCTTCGCTGCCGATGATCATTTCTTGCTCCGCAACGCAGATGGATTTTCGAGCCTTTGCCGCGCATTGGAGGAACGCTCCGGTCCCTCGTCCGGCATCACATCAGGCCGAGCTGCCGCAACTCGCGCCGCAACCTCTCCGGCATGGCGGCGGCGCCCGGCGCCGCTTTCTCGAGGTCGCCGGGCGCGTCCTTTGCCGCCAGGTAGCGCCAGCCCTGAAACGCGCGATGGGGGCGCGGCGCCACCAGAACCACCTTGGGATCAAGCACGAGGGCGCAGCGTCCGGTGCCGTCCTTGTCTCGAAACGGCCGCACATCGCGGATGCGCTGGCGGCAGGCAATCTCGCCGCGGATCACCCAGTAAAGCGAGCCGCCGTCTGTCAGCTCCGCGGCGCGTTTTGGCACCATCCGCGTCCTGTGGACGTGCTCCGGTCTTTCGCCGCGCCGGCGCTTTTCCTTGAGCCTTTGCTTGATCCAGTCCTCGAGGTCGCGGACCGAGTCGCAGCCGACGCAAAGCTTGATGAGATGAAGCGCCATGCTCGAGCTATCCTTCTCCGGTCCTTTCGATCACCGCAACCTCTGCGCCCTCGGCAACTTGGGCGCCGGCGCCGACTGCGACTTTCCTGACGATTCCGGCAAATGGGGCACGCAGAGTATGCTCCATCTTCATCGCTTCGATCACGGCAAGCCGCTGGCCGCCGGCCACTGTATCGCCGATCGCGGCGAAAAGCTGCAGCACCTTGCCGTGCATCGGTGCCTTGACGACGCCATCGCCGGCGCCGGTTTTCTCGGTCGTGGCGGAAACCTCCTTGAGGCGCACGCGCGTCTGGCGGCCGTGGCGCAAGACATAGACATCCGGTCCGGCCGTGAACGCCTGGGCATCGCTTGCCGGAGCGGCGCCGTCGATGGTGACGTGCATGCCGTCACTTGCGAAAGTGACCGTCGCGTCGGCGGTCTCCGCGCCGATGAGAACGGGGACCGTGATCGAGCGCGTGCCGCCGAGTTGAAAGCCATCGCGTGCCGCCCAGGGCGAGTCCTTGAAGGACCCCGCTTGCGGCAACGCCGGCGCGCCCATGGCTTCACCCGCGATCAGGTGCGCCACGCCGAGGGCGGCGGCGGCGCGATCGGGGCCGTGCGGTGCGGCGCCGAGCGCGGCGAGATGACGGTCGATGAAGCCGGTATCGACTTTGCCTCTCTGGAATTCGGCCGCGCGGCAAAGGGCGCCGAGGAAAGCCACATTGCTGCGCACCCCGACGATCAGCGTGCGGTCGAGCGCAGCCGCAACCCGCTCGAGCGCGGCCGCGCGCGTCGGCCCGTGCGCGATGAGCTTGGCGATCATGGCGTCGTAGAACGGCGTCACCTCGCCGCCCGCCTCGACTCCGCTTTCCACGCGTACGTCGCTCGGCAGTTCCAGAGCGACGATCGGACCGGTGGACGGCAAGAAGCCGCTCTCGGGGTCCTCGGCGTAAACACGCGCCTCGATGGCGTGGCCGTCGAGGCGGATCTCGTTCTGAGCGAGCGGCAGCGCTTCGCCGGCGGCGACCTTGAATTGCCAGGCGACGAGGTCGAGGCCGGTGACCGCCTCGGTGACCGGATGCTCGACCTGGAGCCTGGTATTCATTTCGATGAACCAGAAGGCGTTCGCCCGTAGCGCCTTGCTGCCGTCAGCAACGAACTCGACCGTGCCGGCGCCGACATAGTCGACAGCTCTTGCCGCCGCGACCGCGGCGGCGCCCATTTGCGCGCGCAGATCCGCGGTCATGCCGGGTGCCGGCGCTTCCTCGATCACCTTCTGGTGGCGGCGCTGCAGTGAGCAGTCGCGCTCACCGAGGTGAATGATGTTGCCGTGCGCATCGGCAAAAACCTGGATCTCGATATGGCGCGGGGCGGTAATGTATTTCTCAATCAACACGTGGCCCGAGCCGAAAGCGGCAGCGACCTCGCGGACCGCGCCTTCGAGGGCATCGTCGAAGTCGGCGGGGCTGTTGACCCGGCGCAGCCCGCGCCCGCCGCCGCCCGCCGCCGGCTTGATCAGCACCGGATAGCCGATGTCGTTCGCTTGCCGCTTGAGGAACCGGGCATCCTGCCGTTCCCCATGATAGCCGGGCACGACCGGGACGCCCGCCTTCTCCATCAGCGCCTTGGCGCGATCTTTAAGTCCCATGGCGCGGATCGCCGCCGCCGGCGGACCCACGAAGACAAGACCCCCCTGTGCACAGGCTTGAGCAAAATCGGCGTTCTCGGACAGAAAACCGTAGCCGGGGTGCACACACTGGGCGCCTGCTTTGCGCGCAACCTCGATCAGCCGCTCGATCGAGAGGTAGCTTTCGCGCGGCTCCGCCGGTCCGATGAAATGCGCCTCATCGCATAATCGCGGATGCAGCGCGCGCGCATCCGCGGTCGAATAGACCGCGATCGTGCGCATGCCGAGACGTTTGGCGGTGCGAGCGATGCGGCAGGCGATTTCGCCGCGGTTGGCGATGAGGACCGAGCTGAACATGGGGAATCCTGGAGACAAGCGTCGCCAAAGCGTCAGCCTCACGCCGGAGGCTCAACTCATTGCGCGCGCACCGTCGCGCCCCCGCTTGCCTCGGGCGCCGGTAGGAACGGATTAAGCTGCACCGGTGCCGCACTCGCAGGCGCCGCGGATTGCGCCGGCGCCGGCTCCCAGACCGGCTCGACCGGGGGAGCTGCCGCGGCGGAAGGAGCCGCAGCCGCTTGCACGCCGGCCTGCGCGGGTGGATTGGCGGCCTGTTTGCGCGAACGTCGCGACGACTGGGCTGCCGGCGGCGGGTTCGGATTGGCGGCAGCGGCGGCCGCCACGCCCGGCAGCACCGGACCTGTGGGCTCGGGATTCATGATGTTCACCGGCGGGATCGATGCAGCCGTTGGGAAATCGATGTTGACCGGGACCTTGTGCGGACCCTGCGCGCTCGACTGGACGGCCGCGTTAGGCGGTACTGGTGTCGCATCCGCGACCGCACTTTCGGGCGTTTTCGCCCAGACGAATAGGTAATGCTCAAGATACCGCTCGAGCGTTTCGCCGCTAAGGTTGGCGCGCACCCGGCTGGGATCGCGCAGCAGTGCGAGTGGCTTGCAATTCTCGCCTGTGCAGCCGTCGTGCATCGCCAGCAGGTGAGCGAGAAAGCCGAAGCGGTCCGCCTCAAGCGAGCGACGCAGCGACACGAGCGAATCCTCGGCGCCTACGCCGCCGCGTTCGGCATAGGCCGCCAAGTCGGAAAGCAGCGCAAAGCGCTCCGCAACAAAGGACGTGGCCGCTGCGACCGTTGCGGGCGAAGCGAAGATCATCTTCTCGCACGCCGCCTCGACGCTCTCGCCCGCTAAGGAATCGAGGCACGCCAGCGGCGAGCCCGGTGCGAGAGCGCGCAGGCCCAGTTGCTCGGCGCGCAATTCGAGAGCCCGTCGCTCGGCATCCGGATCGCCAAAGCCCGCGCCGAGCAGAGCCCAAGTCAACGCTGCGCCCAACACCGCGGCGAGGACGACGAAGACGGAGCGGGCCCATTCCATCCTCCTCGTCCGCGGCAGGGCGAACGCCAGCATGCACACAATAGCGAGCAATGCCGCCGATCCGGCCGCCACCCACAAGCGCAACGTCCAGGTTCCGATCTCGGAGTCGATACCGAGCATGGACCCGCTCCACTGACCTGCAACCCTGCAACGAAAGTCCTAGCAGGAAGTATGACCCAGAGACCGCGACGACGCCAGCCCGGACAATTCTTCGAGGCGCCTCACGCTTGCCGCGCAACGCTGCGCAGATTCAGCGGCTCGCAAGCCGGAAGGCGCTGATAGCGCTTCGCAACGGACGAAGGAAGGGCGGCTGGACCGCACGCCCCGCCGTTAAGCTTCCGCGGTCAATGATCGAGTTCGAGCTGGCTTTCCTTTGCCACGCGCTCAAACGCTTCTCCCGGATTTTTGATCCGGTACTGGTAGTCATCGCCGTCGGAAGGCAACAGCCTGACGACTTTGTAGGTTCCGCTCGCGCCCGGCCGAGTAATCGGGCTCGACGTGTACAGCACCGTTTGGCCGACCCTGAATTTGTGCGTCCGCAAAACCGGACCGCGCATCGGCATGTGGTGATGAGCAACGGTAACGGCGGCAATGTTGACGGTACTCTTAGGCTCCGGCTTTCCCGAAACTTGCCGCGAAACTGCCTTACGAACGGCAGTATTGCGACGAATCGCCTTTGCCGGTCGCCTTTTTACTGAACGCTTGTTCATGGAACAGCACTATAGCATCCAATTCGACCTCAGAGACAACAATATAGTACGTCAGAAGGGGAATTGCGATGAACTCCTAAGCCTGATAGGCTATCATCAAAACGCATTTAAAATCAATATCCTATTGCAACATATTGCACTGCCACTTACGGACGGCCTCATACCTCGCGCCGCCAAGCCCCCTTTTCGTCGGTCTGCCAATAAGTCACCTCGAAGCCGGCTGATTTGGCCTCGCTCCAGCGCGCGCGCGCCGCCTCCACGGCGTCGGGATCGTCGCCATCGAAGAGCAAGACGATGCGCCGATAAGCCGAGGGATCTTTCGGCATGGTCGCCCCCTCGATGAGGAAACGCACGGCGGCACCGTTCGGATTGTCCTCGTTGAGGGTCAAAAGGATCGGTTGCTCGGCGGCCTCACTGTCCCGCCAAGTACCATGCGGAAGAAAGGCATCGTCGCGCCACGTCCATAAATGTGCGTCGAGCGCTTCGATGCGCTCCGGCGAGGATGCCTGCACCACGACACGCCAACCGCGTTCCAGCGATTTCTGCAGCAGCAGCGGCAAGACTTGTTCGGGCGTCTGCCCCTTCAGGTGATAGAATAGGACTTCAGTCATCGGAAACCTTGCCATGGAAAGCCGTCGGGCTGAGCCATATCCAAGCCTTCCGGCCGCGGGGCTGCGTCCTTGATAATGGACCTGCTACGGGGGGATAGATGGATTGCCCACACGAACCCTCTCATGCCAGTTCGTATGGCTCCTTGGAAGAACCGTTAGGAAAGCACGAGGCATGACATGACCGGCGACATCAATCATCAGGTCAGGCTGGCGGCGCGGCCGGTCGGCCTGCCCAAGCGCAGCGACTGGCAGTTCACCGAGACGCCGGTACCGAAGCCGGGCGACGGCGAGGTTCTGGCCAAAGTGCTTTATCTCTCGATCGATCCGGCCATGCGCGGCTGGATGAATGAGGGCAAATCCTATATCGCGCCCGTCGGCGTCGGCGACGTGATGCGCGCGGGCGGCATCGGCCGGGTCATGGCCTCGAACCATCCCGGCTTTGCCGCGGGCGATCACGTCAGCGGCGCGCTCGGGGTTCAGGAGTATGCGGCGGTCAACGGCACCCAACTCACCAAGGTCGATCGCAACATCGCGCCGCTGCCGGTATTTCTCAATGCGCTCGGCATGCCGGGCATGACCGCTTATTTCGGACTGCTCGACGTCGGCCGGCCTCAGCCCGGTGACACGGTCGTGGTCTCTGGCGCCGCCGGCGCGGTCGGCGCGACCGTCGGCCAGATCGCGAAGATCAAGGGATGCCGCGCGGTCGGCATCGCCGGCGGCTCCGCCAAATGCCGCTATCTCGTCGACGAACTCGGGTTCGACGCGGCGATCGACTACAAGTCCGAGGATATGCGCGAGACCCTGCGCGCGCATTGTCCGAACGGCGTCAACGTCTATTTCGACAATGTCGGTGGCGACATCCTCGACATGGTGCTTGCCCGGCTGGCGCGGCACGCACGCGTGGTGCTGTGCGGGGCCATCTCGCAGTACAACAATACCGCGCCGTTCAAGGGACCGAGCAATTACATGTCGCTGCTCGTCAACCGCGCGCGAATGGAGGGCATGGTGGTGTTCGATTACGCCAGCCGCTATCCGGAGGCGGTGCGCGACATTGCCTCATGGATTGTCGCCGGCAGGCTCAAGTCGCGCGAAGACATCGTCGACGACCTCGAGACTTTTCCGGAGACGCTGTTGAAGCTGTTCAGCGGCGAGAATTTCGGCAAGCTGGTACTGAGGGTGGCGGAATCCTGATGCATCGCGCGGTGACCGGCGTCACCGCTCGTAATAGTCCTCGACCAGGCGATTGAGCAGGCGCACGCCCCAGCCGGCGCTCCAGCTTTTGTTGATGTCGGTCTGCGGGGAACCGAGCGCGGTGCCGGCGATGTCGATGTGCGCCCACGGCGTCTTGTTAACGAAGCGTTGCAGCAACTGTGCGGCGGTGATCGAACCGGCCCAGCGGCCGCCGGTGTTCTTCATGTCGGCGAATTTCGAATCGATGCTCTTGTCGTATTCGGGGCCGAGCGGCATTCGCCACACGCGCTCGCCGGTCGCCTCGCCCGCTTTCGTCAGACGCTCGACGAGCTTCTCGTCGTTGGCGAACAGGCCGGCATATTCCTGGCCGAGCGCGACCATGATGGCGCCGGTCAACGTCGCCAAGTCCATCATGATTCGCGGCTTGAAACGCTTGCTCGTGTAGTGCAGCGCATCGGCGAGCACGAGGCGGCCCTCGGCGTCGGTATTGATGACCTCGATCGTCAGGCCCGACATGGTGGTGACGATATCCCCCGGACGCTGCGCCCTGCCGTCGGGCATGTTCTCCACGAGCCCGATGACGCCGACCGCGTTCACTTTGGCCTTGCGCACGGCGAGCGCGTGCATGAGGCCGACGACGCACGCGGCCCCCGCCATGTCGCCCTTCATGTCCTCCATATTCTGCGCCGGCTTGATCGAGATGCCGCCGGAATCGAAGCATACCCCCTTGCCGACGAACGCAACCGGATCGGCGCCGCGCTTGCCGCCGTTCCAGCGCATGACGACGAGCTTGGCTTCGTGCGTCGAGCCCTGCCCGACGCCGAGCAGCGCGCCCATGCCAAGCTTCCGCATCGCCGCGACGTCGAGCGTCTCGACCAGCACACCGAGCTTTGTCAGGCTTGACGCCCGGCGGGCGAACTCCGCCGGATAAAGCACATTGCCCGGCTCGTTGACGAGATCTCGCGCCAGGACGACGCCCTCGCCGACGGCGTTCGCGCGCGCCCAAGCCTTCTCCGCCCCGGCCGGATTGGCGCATGCGAAGTTCACCTCGACCTTGTTGGCCCGTTCCTCGCCTTCCTTGCGTTTGGTCTTGTAGCGATCGAATGCATAATCGCGCAGCCGCGCGCCGAGCGCCAAATCGGCGATCTGATCCCCCTTGAGCGCGCCCCCGCCAAATTCGGCAAAAATCGTCGCCTGCGGCGCCGAGCTTGGTACCTTTCCCATTGCGATGCCGCCGAGCTTGAGAAAATCGCGCTCCTTGAGCTCGCTCTCTTTACCGGTTCCGACCACGATCAGACGCGGAACGTCGAGGCCGGACGGCGCAATGATATCCAGCGTCGATCCCTTCTTGCCGGTGAAGCGGTCCGCCGCCGCTGCGCGGCGAAAGAGATCGCCGATCGGCGACAGGGCTTTTTGCGTCGCCGTCCCGAACTTCAAGTTCTCCCCGCAGAACACAACGAGAACACCGCGCAAGCGGGCAAATGACGTGAAGCCGAGCTTGAGGGCGTGGGGCATGTTTTCAGTCCTTCCGGCTGACCCTTAATTCCGCGGTCCATATGAACCGGACCGCGCTGTCGTGCAAAGCACCTTTGTCGGGGGGGCTGGGCAACGGCCACAACGAGCCGACGCAGAACCGCGCCATTAACCCTTTGCTATGCAAGTTCAATAGGTTTGCCTTGGCGAGGCCATTTTGTGAAAGCATTGAAATGGCAGGGTGGGGGAGCGGTTCGCCACGCCGCGAAGGCGTCGGGAGAGCCGATGCCGCCGTCGGGTGGGCGGCCACCGGGGAAGTCCAAGTCCGATGGGGTCGATCGGCCGCTACATGTTTCGCACCACTATGGGTGCGTTCGTCATCATTCTCGTCAGCTTGACCGTCGTGATCTGGTTCACGCAGGCGATGCGCGACTTCGACCTGATCACGAGCCAGCGCCAGACGCTGTTCGTTTTCGTCGGCATCACCGGGCTGATCGTCCCGCTGCTGGTCATGATGATAGCGCCGATTGCGTTGGTCATGGCCGCCGGGCATGCCCTCAACAAGCTCGGCTCGGACTCCGAGATCATCGTGATGAATGCCGCTGGCGTCTCGCCCTGGCGGTTGCTGCGACCGTTCCTGGCGGCCGCCTGCGTCGTGTCGCTCTTGGTCGCCGTCATTGCCGCCTATGTCTCCCCGCGCAGCCTGCGCGAATTGCGCGACTGGGCGGCGCAGGTTCGCGCCGACATTCTCACCAATATCGTCCAGCCTGGCCGGTTCACGACCGTGAGCGGCAACCTCACCTTCCACATTGCCGACCGGCGGCCGAATGGGCTGCTGGTCGGCATCTTCGTCGACGACCGGCGCGACCCGAAGGAACATGCCACCTATCTCGCCGAGCAAGGCGAGATCGTCAGAAACGACACTGGCTCGTTCCTGGTACTCGAAGGCGGCAGCATTCAGCGCCTGGAAGCCGGTCAGCGCGACCCACGCATCGTAACGTTCGATCGTTACGCGTTCGACCTGTCAAAATTTACCGGCGGCGTGCAAAGCGTCACCTACACGGTACGTGAAAAGTACATTTGGGAACTGCTGTGGCCACGGGCCGACGATCCGCTCTATGTGGCGCAGCCGGACCAGTATCGATCGGAGCTGCACGATCGCATCGCCACCCCGCTCTATCCGCTGGCATTTGTCGTCCTCGCCTTCACCTTCCTCGGACCGCCGCAGACCAACAGGCAGAGCCGCGCAGTGGCGCTGCTGGGTCTGATCGGCGCAATATCGCTGCTGCGCCTGCTCGGTTTCGTCAGCGTGATCGTCGGCGTTCGCCTGCCGAGCGTTCTCGGCGTTCAGTATGTCGCGCTCGCCGGCGCGATGGTCGCCGGATTGTGGCAGATCTCGCGCGGCCAGGCGCCCGAGCCAGCGGCGATGGTGTCGAAAATAACGACCGCAATCAGCGAACGCATCGCGCGGGCGACGTCGGGTTGAGGAGCGGGCGATGCTGACCGGCACGTTGTCGCACTATTTCGGATTGCGTTTTCTCAATTCCGTCATCGGCACTTTCGTCGGCGTCGTCGCGCTCGCCGCCATGATCGATTATGTCGAGCTCATGCGCCGCGGCGCCGACTGGCCCAACGCAACGGCCTGGCTGCTGGCGAAGATTTCCATGTTTCGCGTCCCCCAGCTCACCGAGCGGATCATGCCGTTCTCGGTGCTCGTGGGAGCGATGTCATGCTATCTCACGCTCTCGCGTCGCCTCGAACTGGTCGTCGCGCGCGCCGCCGGCGTTTCCGCCTGGCAATTCGTGGCGCCGGCGATGGTCGCGGCATTTCTGTTCGGCGCGGTGGCGACCACGCTCTACAACCCGGTCGCCGCGGTACTGCACGAGCGTTCTAAGCGCCTCGAGGGGGAGTTGCTGGGCGAGCTTCCCTCCTCGGCTCTGCAGGGAAAAACCAGCGGCTTTTGGGTGCGGCAGAGAAGCGCCGAGGGATCAGCGATCATCAATGCCAAATCGAGTCGCGAGCAGGGCGCGCAGCTCGGCGGCGTCAGCGTCTACACCTTCGATGGGGCCGGTCATTTCCGCGAGCGGATCGAGGCCAAGAGCGCCGCTCTCGAGCAGGGCTACTGGCGGCTTGAGGACGCGCGGATTTACGCAAGCGGCAGCCCGCCTGCGCTGGAGGAGACCTATCGGCTCGCCACCAATCTGACGCTCGAGCAAGTGCGCGAAAGCTTCGCTACGCCGGAGACGGTGCCGTTCTGGCAACTCCCCTCCTACATCGAGCTGGCGGATCGGGCGGGACTAGCGGCGGCGGGTTATCGGCTGCAATACCAACAGTTGTTGTCGCGTCCCTTCCTACTTGCCGCCATGGTTCTGCTCGCGGCCTCGGTGAGCCTGCGCTTCTTTCGTTTCGGCGGCGTGCAGAAGATGGTCCTGAGCGGCATCTCCGCCGGTTTCCTGCTGTTCGTATTGTCGAAGATCACGGAGGATATGAGTAAATCGGAACTGATGTCGCCGGTGATGGCCGCATGGATTCCGGTGCTGGTCGGCAGTCTGGCTGGATTTGTTGCGCTGTTGTACCAGGAGGACGGGTAGTGGCGGTTTCGCACCGGCGTCTTTGTCCCGGCTTCGGTGGTCACGTTCGGGTAGGCACGACGCGTCTCGCCGTACTGCTGCTGCTGTTTGCCGCGTGCGGCTGTCTCGCGCCCGAGCGCGCGTTGGCACAGGACACGGTAACGAACCTGATGCATTTTCCCAAACGGCCGCAGCAGCCGAAGCCGCCGGCGCCGGCGTCCGACGCGCCGATGCTCGTACAGGCGAGCGAGATCAGATACGATTACACGAACAACAGTGTCGCCGCCGTCGGCAACGTTCAGGCCTATTACCGCGGCGCCACCATCGAAGCGGATGAGCTTATTTACGACCAAAAAACGAAGCGCCTGCGCGCGCAAGGCAACGTGCGGCTGACCGAGCCAGACGGCAAGATCACCTACGGACAGCTGATCGATCTCAGCGACGATTATCGCGACGGATTCATCGATTCGCTGCGGCTCGAAACCGTCGACGACACGCGCTTCGCCGCCGCGCGCGCCGATCGCGCCAAGGGGACCTACACGGTCTTGCAGAACGGCGTCTACACCGCCTGCGAGCCGTGCAAGGACGATCCGAAAAAGCCGCCGCTCTGGCAGGTTCAGGCGGCGCGGATCATTCACGATCAGGGCGAGAAAATGCTCTATTTCGAGGATGCCCGGGTCGAGTTTTTCGGCGTGCCGCTGGCCTATGTGCCGTTCATGTCTGCGCCCGACCCGACCGTCAAGCGCAAGAGCGGTTTTCTGTTTCCAACCATCAGCGAGACCTCGCAATACGGCCTCGGCGTCAGAATTCCCTATTTCTGGGCGCTGTCGCCTAGCTATGATCTGACGCTTTCGACCATGGTGACGACCAAGCAAGGCCCGTTGTTCGAGGCCGACTGGCGCCAACGCCTGGCGGAAGGCTCCTACACGATCAAGGCAGCCGGCATTTTCCAGCAGGATCCGGGCTACTTTGCCGGTCGCGACGGTCCCGACAGTCCGACCGCCCAGAACTTCCGCGGCGCCGTCCAAACCGCGGGCCAGTTCGCGCTGAACGACAAATGGGTCTGGGGATGGACTGGCCTGCTGATGACCGACACCCAGTTTCTATACGACTATCAGCTCGGTCAATTCACCTCGTCGTTCGATCCGTTCCACACCGGCATCGCCGCCGAAGGAGTCTCGCAGCTCTATCTCACCGGCGCCAGTGAGCGCAGCTACTTCGACATACGCTCGATCTACTATTACGGCTTCTCGGAAGTAGACAACCAGCGGCAGATTCCCTTTATTCACCCGGTGCTCGACTATTCCAACGTGCTGCCGCAGCAGGTGGTCGGCGGTGAGCTGAGCTACAAGTTCAACCTGACAAGCCTCACCCGGCAGCAAGCGGAATTCGACGCCATCAACCAGCTCGCCGCCAACAACGGCACGTGCCTTTCGCAAGCCCCCACCCCAAACAACTGCCTGTTGCGCGGCATCGCCGGCACCTATACGCGTGGCTCCGGCGAGGTGGACTGGCGCGGTACCCTGTTCACCAATGACGGGCAGATGATCACGCCGTTCTTCCGGCTGCGCGGCGACGTTGCCGCGCTCCAGCTCATGGACGAGGCCAGCATGGCCAACTACATCGCCCCCGGGCAAACCGAGCCTGCCCGCTTCATGCCCGCTGCCGGCGTCGAATATCGCTACCCCTTCGTCGATGTCGAGCCCTGGGGCACGCAGACGATCGAGCCGATCGCCCAGCTCATTCTGCGCCCGAACGAAGTGCAAGTCGGAAAGTTTCCCAACGAGGACGCCCAGACCCTGGTGTTCAGCACCGCCAACCTCTTCTCAATCGACAAATTTTCCGGCTGGGACCGCGTCGAAGGGGGCGGTCGCCTCAATGCCGGGTTCAGGTACACCGCCCAGGTCAACCAGGCCGGATCCTTCAACGTGGTGTTCGGGCAGTCCTATCAGCTCTTCGGATTGAACTCCTATGCCGCCGCCGACCTCAACAATACCGGCTTGCAGAGCGGTCTCGACAAGACTCTTTCCGACTACGTCGGAAGCATCACCTACAGCCCGAATCAAATCTTCTCGTTCACAGCGCGCGGGCGTTTCGATGAGGCGACTTTCACGCCCGAACGCCTCGAATTCGACACCCGCGCCAACTTCGACCGCTGGACCTTGCAGTTGTTGTACGGCGACTACGCGGCGCAACCGGACATCGGATTGCTGACGCGGCGCGAGGAGATCCTGGCCGGCCTCTCGTTCAAGGTGACGCAGAACTGGATCTTGCTCGGCTCCGCCCGCTACAACCTCGCCGCCGGCGAATTCGACCAGACGCGGGTCGGCCTAGGCTACGTCGACGATTGCCTGCTGTTGTCGCTGAACTATTACACCTATTACACCTATATCGGGGTTCCGGCCGCGTACCTCAATCACGCCTTCATGCTGCAGTTCAGTTTGCGCACGCTCGGCCCCGATGCCATATCTCCGGTCGGCCTCGGGTATTAATTCTGCCGCGCAACGGAGACCGATGTTCGCGGCAACTGCAGCAGGGTGTGGAAGGAGGCGGCCACGCGCCGCCGGTTGATGGAAAGCAGAAGTTGATGTCGCAGATCTCCACTCTTTTGCGCCGGAGCGCGTGCATCGCGACGACACTCGCCGCGATCACGCTCATTGTTCCTTCCATCGCCCATTCGCAGCAGGTCGTCGCCTTCGTCAATGGCGAGCCAATCACCACGCTCGATGTCGAGCACCGCAGCAAATTCATCCAAATGAGCACGAAAAAGCAGCCGACGCGCAAGGAAGTGCTCGACAGCCTCATCGACGAGATTCTGGAAGTGAACGAGGCCAAGCGTTTCACCGTCGAGGTTCCCGATTCGGAGGTCGACAAGGCTTTTGAAAGATTCGCGCACCGCTTAGGCATCGACACGCAGAGGTTGTCACAGGCGCTCGTAAGCGGCGGCGCCAGCGCCGACACCCTGAGGCGGCTGCTGCGGGCGCAGCTTGCCTGGACCACGCTGGTGCGCGGACGTTACAAGGCCAGCCTGGAAATCAGGGACAAAGACGTCGAGGCGCAGCTCGAATTGCATAAATCAGAAAAAAAGGAAGAGGCGGGGTACGAGTACATTATGACTCCCGTCATCTTCATTGTGCCGCGCGGTTCGCCCGACGCCGTTCTCGACGCGCGCAAGCGCGACGCCGACGCCTTGCGCGCGCGTTTTCAGAGCTGCGCCGACGGCATCCCGTTTGCTCGCGCGCTCAGGGAAGTCGCAGTGCGCGACCAAGTCGCCAAGTTTTCCGCCGACCTGCCGCAGCAATTGCGTGACCTTCTCGACGGCACGGCGGTTGGTCATCTGACGCCGCCCGAGACGACCGCTGAGGGGGTGCAGATGTTCGCGGTTTGCGCCAAGAAGGAGACCAAATCCGACACGCCGGAAATGCGGGAAATTCGCGATCAAATTTTCCAGCAGAAATTCGGGGTGAAAGCCAAGCGCTACCTCGACAGTTTGCGGCGCGCGGCGATGATCGAATACAAGACGACCGAAGACAAGTAGGCGGACAGATTAAACCGTGCAGCCCTTGGCATTGACGCTCGGCGAGCCGGCCGGGATCGGCCCCGATCTCGCGCTCGCGGTCTGGCGCCGCCGCGCCGAGCTCGACGTTCCGCATTTCTATCTCATCGCCGACCCGGATTTTATCGGCCGGCGCGCCGACCGGCTCGGGCTCAAGGTGCCGATCGCCGCGGTGACGCCGGCCGCGGCTGCCGCGACGTTTTCATCCGCCTTGCCGGTGGTCGCCCTCGATGTCGCGGCGCGCGCCGAACCGGGCCGCCCGGATCGATCGAGCGCACCTGCCGCCATTGCCTCGATCCGCCGCGCGGTCGCCGACGTCTTGGCCGGCGCCGCCGCGGCCGTCGTCACCAGTCCGGTGGCGAAGAACGTGCTCTACAATTGGGGCTTTGCCGAACCGGGCCAGACCGAGTTCCTGGCCAAGCTGGTGCAGCAATCGACCGGCAAGTCGCTGCGGCCGGTGATGATGTTGTGGTCGCCGGAACTCGCCGTCGTCCCGGTGACGATCCACCTGCCGCTGCGCGAAATTTTCAAGCAGCTTTCCAGCGAGCTTATCGTCGAAACCGGACGCATCGTCGCGCACGATCTTGCCGCGCGCTTTGCCCTGGCGCGCCCGCGGCTCGCAGTCGCCGGGCTCAATCCGCATGCCGGCGAGGCAGGCACGCTCGGCGACGAAGATCACGCGATTGTCGCGCCGGCGGTCGCGCAGCTTGTCGCCGATGGCATCGACGCCAAAGGCCCGCTCCCCGCCGATTCTCTGTTTCACGAACGGGCGCGTGCGACCTATGACGTGGCA
>DATHCD010000090.1:0-3588 GCA_035319735.1 Xanthobacteraceae bacterium
CGGGCTCGATCAGCTCCAGCTCGGCAAGCGCGAGGTCAATTCGCGCGCCTATTGCTCGGCCTTCAATTTCAAGGGCGCCGACCAGCAGAAGAAGGTCGGGCAATTGTCGGGCGGCGAGCGCAACCGCGTCCATCTCGCCAAAATGCTCAAATCCGGCGCCAACGTGCTGTTGCTCGACGAGCCGACCAACGACCTCGACGTCGACACCTTACGCGCGCTGGAGGAGGCGCTGGAGGATTTCGCCGGCTGCGCCGTGATCATCAGCCACGACCGCTGGTTCCTCGACCGCATCGCTACCCACATCCTCGCCTTCGAAGGCGACAGCCACGTCGAATGGTTCGAGGACAATTTCCAGGACTACGAGAAGGACAAGATGCGGCGGCTGGGCACCGACGCCGTCATCCCGCATCGCATCAAGTACAAGAAGTTCTCCCGCTAGGCCTTGGTCGATCAAGCGGACGGCCTGTTAACGACAATCGTGCAAGTAGCGATTCATCAAGGCGGTTTATATATAATGGTTAAATACGGGCCCGGAGCCCCGCTTTCTAGCAATTAACATCGGGCAAAGGGCATATCGCGCGATCCCCGCGCAAAGGAGACGATATTGGCATTAAAAATGGATGTGGCCCGGTCGAGTGAAGCACGCGCCCGCGCCGAAACGAATTTCAAGAAGGAAGAGCGCGCCAAGGATGGCGCCAGAGCTATGATGGAATATCAGGCCAATAGCCGCGCGGTTCGCGAGAAAATGGCGCGCTTGAAGGCGCTTCGATTGGCCAAAGAGGCCGACGACAAAGCGCGTGAAGCTGCCGCTCAACCTGAGGCCCGCAAGCGCTGACCCGTAGGGTGCGTTTGGGGTTTTGCCCGCAATCGGCTCTCTGGCGGTAGACTTTTTGGCTTGCCTTGAAGCGAACACATCTGTAGTTCATATGAGACTTGGGGCCTTAGAGGCCCGTTGCGAGCCGCGTGTACGGGATCCCAACGGCTAATCCCCGTTAAATGGCTTCCGGCTCGCTCGTTCACCCTCATCGACAGCCCAGATCGCGCGGGATGTCTTGTTTCCCCGCCAAGCCGGCCGCGGCGCATAGCGCAGCGGCTGTGCCGACGCGCACAACAGAAAGCTATTTCTTTGACCAACTTTCACGACTTTCATCTCAGCGATGCCATTACCCGCGCACTCGCCGAAGAAAAATACCTGACGCCGACCCCGATCCAGACGCAGACCATCCCGATCGTAATGTCGGGACGCGACGTGATCGGAATTGCGCAGACCGGAACCGGCAAGACCGCCGCGTTCGCGCTGCCGATCCTGCACCGTCTCGCCAATAACCCGCGCAGTGCCGGGCGCAAAAGCTGCCGCGTGTTGGTGTTGAGCCCGACACGCGAGTTGTCGGGCCAAATCCTCGACAGCTTCCGGGCTTACGGCCGTCATCTGCGCATCACCGCCGCGCTGGTGATCGGCGGCGTGTCGATGGGCGCACAAGTCCGCTCGCTGTTCAACGGCGTCGATGTTCTCGTCGCTACGCCGGGCCGGCTCATCGATCTCGTCAAGAGCAATGCGCTACGCCTGAGCGACGTCGAATGTCTCGTACTCGACGAAGCCGACCGCATGCTCGACATGGGCTTCATCCACGACATTCGAAAAATCGTCGCCAAGCTTCCGGCGAAGCGGCAGACCCTGATGTTCTCGGCGACCATGCCGCGGGCTATCGCCGAGCTGGCCGCGCAGATGCTGCACGATCCGGTCAAGGTTGCCGTCGCGCCGGAGGCCTCGACGGCCGAGCGCGTGGAGCAGCGCATCATCCGCGTCGATCGTGCCGCCAAGCCGGCGATGCTCGTCGACGTGCTGCGGAGGGAAGCAGTCGATCGCGCCTTGATCTTCACCCGAACCAAGCATGGCGCCGACAAGGTGGTGCGCCGGCTGGTGCAGGCTGGTATCACCGCCGAAGCAATCCACGGCAACAAGTCGCAGGGCCAGCGCGAGCGGGTGCTGGCGGCCTTCCGCAACGGCAAGGTCAAGACGCTGGTCGCCACCGATATTGCCGCGCGCGGCATCGACGTCGACGGCATCAGCCACGTGGTGAATTTCGACGTGCCGAACGTGCCGGAAACCTACGTGCACCGCATCGGCCGCACCGCACGGGCGGGCGCGGCCGGCATTGCGATCTCGCTTTGCGACGCGGAGGAAGTGGCGTTCGTCCGCGATATCGAGAAGCTCATTCGCGCGTCCATCCCGGTCAGCGATAGACGCGCGCATCCGCATCACGCCGAGCCGCCGGCGGCAAAGCATGCGTCCGGCCGCCACACTGCGAACGCTCCGGGCAAGCAGCGGCACTGGCACCGCGGCAATGGCGCGCGCAAGCAGCACCATCAGCGGGGGAGAGAAACGGGAATCGCTTCGATGGCCTTCCTGCATCGTCAGACCCCCGCGGGGCGCGACGATACGCAACGCGCACCGCGTTCGAGCGGTTATTCAAAGGGATCGTGACATGGCCAAGGAAGAACTCCTGGAATTCGAAGGTCTGGTGACCGAGATCCTGCCCGACGCGCGTTATCGCGTTATCCTCGACAACGGCCATGCGCTCATTGCCTATACTGCGGGACGCATGAAAAAGAACCGGATCAAAACGCTCGCCGGCGACCGGGTGACGGTCGAAGTCTCGCCCTACGATCTCGACAAAGGGCGGATGATCTTCCGGCATAAGGACGAGCGGGCGTCGGCCATGGGCCGGCCGCCGCAACGCAATCAGTTCCGCCGGCGCTGAGCCGGCGGATCGCTCAGCACCACGGCTTTACCGGCTTTAAGTCCCCCGGCGCGATGCCGCCGAGGTGCTGCTTGATGTCCTCATATTGCGGATCGTCGGGCGTGTAGGTCAGCACGCTTTCGGCGATCGGGTTCGGCGACAGCAAACGCAGCCGCAGCGTGATGGTGCCGTCGGCCGCCATTTCCGCGGTGCCGATGCTCTCGACCGCCTCGCAGGGCGTCGCCGGCAAATCCTTCTTGAATTGGGCAACCGCGGTCGTGGCAAAGCCTGCCGCAAGGAGCACGGCCATGGGGGATTTCATGGCGCCTTTGCGGTAGGACGTCGGCAAATACTCCTGCTAGGAAAATAACAATAAGCGAATCGCAACCCCCTGGAAATCCTCACATGGAAGACTGGAGCGCCCGGCAGTATCTCAAATTCGAAGACGAGCGCACGCGGCCGCCGCGCGACCTGCTGGCGCAAGTGCCGCTGCAGCGGCCGCGGCTTGTCGTCGATCTCGGCTGCGGCCCGGGCAATTCGACCGAGCTTCTGGTCGAGCGTTATCCGCAATCGGAAATTATCGGGCTTGATTCGTCGCCGGACATGCTGCGCCAGGCGCGCCAGCGGCTGCCGCAATGCCAATTCGTCGAGGCCGACATCGCGACCTGGACGGCCGATCCGGCGACCGATCTCATCTTCGGCAACGCGGTGATGCAATGGCTGCCGGATCATCCGGCGATCTTAAGGCGCTTCCTCGAAGCGATGCCGCAGGGCGGCGTGCTGGCGATCCAGATGCCCGACAATACCCGCGAGCCGGCGCTCAAGTTCCAGAAAGAGGTCGGCGAGG
>DATHCD010000091.1:0-95798 GCA_035319735.1 Xanthobacteraceae bacterium
CGTGTCAGAACGCGAGGTCTCCGCCCCCCGGTTGGGGCGGCCGTACCGGACCGATGCGTCCCGCCACGTCCCAGGAAGCCTGGCCTGAAGCTGCGCCTTAGGGCCGAAAGGCGCGACGGTGAGAGCCGCGGTGGAACGCCGTCAGGCGAGCGCGTGCCGGTGCACGCGCGCCGCATCTGAAAAGATGCGGAGGTTTCGAAAACACGTTTGCCGGCGTTCCGCCTCCTTATCTCCTTTCGTTGTCGTTGCGAGGGAAGAGCGAAGCAGTCCAGTTGGTGAGGCAAGGACATTCCGGATTGCTTCGTCGCCAACGCTCCTCGCATTGACGCATTGAGCACAACCCGGGCGCCGCCGCGCCGCGAGAATGATTGCGTTTATCCTCCCCCACTTCGTAGGGAGGATGAAAGAATGGCATCGTGATTAGAGCCGTAGGATGGATTGAGCCCTTGCGAAACCCATCATCCGGCATCCGCGAGAATGCGATGGGTTTTGCTTCGCTCTACCCATCCTAGGGGCTACATCTGTACGGCCCGCCGCCCGCTGTGCGAAAAGGGCCTGATCGCCGATCTCTGCAAATGGCCGGGCAAGACCGCGAACGTGCCGACGTCGTCGGAGAAATAAGGAGCCGCTGTGCCATGGCTGATACGCAATCGAAAATCGCGCAGGTTCTTGTTCTGCTGTGCTTCGCCACCTTGCCGGCGATGCCCGCGCGCGCCGCCGACGAGCCGGACCTGATCTTCAGGCGCTCGACGGTGTTCAAGCTGCTCACCCCGAACGACAAGCTCGCGACCTATGGCATCGACGATCCCGAGGTCGACGGCGTCGCCTGCCACTTCACCGTACCGGAGCGCGGCGGCGTCAAAGGCTGGCTCGGCGTCGCCGAAGAGGTCTCCGATATTTCACTCGCCTGCCGGCAGATCGGCCCGATCCGCATCAAGAGCAAGTTCGTCCAGGGCGAGGACATGTTCCGCCAGCGCCGCTCGCTGTTCTTCAAGAAGATGCAGATCGTGCGCGGCTGCGACAGCAAACGCAACGTGCTGGTCTACATGGTCTATTCCGACAAGCTGATCGAGGGCTCGCCGAAGAACTCGACCTCCACGGTGCCGATCATGCCGTGGGGTGCGAACGATCAGATCCAGCGCTGCGAGGATTTTGTGGAAAGGTAGCCCCTTTTTGTGGTCGAACTGTTTCCTGCAGCAAAAGACGGCGCCCGAGGCAGTGTGCGAACCCGCGCCACTAGAGCGCAATTCTTCAGGTTGAATCGATTGCGCTCCAGTTTTCCTTAGTGGAGCATGATCTTTTTCGGAAAACCGGGTTTCCACTTTTCCGGATCATGCTCTAGGTGACCGCGACCTCAAAACAAAAAATACCGTTGCGTCATCGGCAGCGTTTCCGCTGGGGCGCAGGTGAGGAGTTCGCCGTCGGCGCGCACCTCATAGGTCTCCGGATCGACCTCGATCTTCGGCGTCGAATCGTTGTGGATCATGCTCTTCTTCGAGATCTTGCCGCGCGTGTTTTCGACCGCGACGAGTTCCTTCTCGATGCCGAGCTTCTTGCCCAGGCCGGCTTTGACTGCGGCCTTCGAGGCGAAGACGACGGAGGATGCCGTGCGCGCGCGGCCGAAAGCGGCGAACATCGGCCGGTAATGCACCGGCTGCGGCGTGGGGATCGACGCGTTGGGATCGCCCATCGGCGCGGCGACGATCGAGCCGCCCTTGATGACGCAATCGGGCTTGACGCCGAAGAACGCCGGCGACCACAAAACCAGATCGGCGAGCTTGCCCTTCTCCACCGAGCCGATCAACTTCGAGACGCCGTGGGCGATCGCCGGATTGATGGTGTATTTGGCGACGTAGCGTTTCACCCGCGCGTTGTCGTTGTCGCCCTTCTCCTGCTGCAATCGTCCGCGCTGCTTCTTCATCTTGTCGGCGGTCTGCCAGGTGCGGATGATCACCTCGCCGACGCGGCCCATGGCCTGCGAATCCGACGACATCATCGAAAGCGCGCCGATGTCGTGCAGGATGTCCTCGGCCGCGATCGTCTCCTTGCGGATGCGGCTCTCGGCGAAGGCGAGGTCCTCGGCGATCGAGGGGTCGAGATGGTGGCACACCATCAGCATGTCGAGGTGTTCGTCGATCGTGTTCCGCGTGTAGGGCCGCGTCGGATTGGTCGAGGACGGCAGCACGTTCTTCAATCCCGCGACCTTGATGATGTCGGGCGCGTGGCCGCCGCCGGCGCCTTCGGTGTGCAAGGCGTGGATGGTGCGGCCCTTGAACGCCTTGATGGTGTCCTCGACGAAGCCGGATTCGTTGAGCGTGTCGGTGTGGATCATCACCTGGACGTCGTAATCGTCGGCGACCGCGAGGCAGCAGTCGATCGCCGCCGGCGTCGTGCCCCAGTCTTCGTGCAGCTTGAGCGCGCAGGCGCCGGCCTTGATCATTTCCTCGAGCGCCGCCGGGCGCGAGGCGTTGCCCTTGCCGGCGAAGCCGAGATTAACCGGCAGGCCGTCGGCCGCCTGGATCATGCGCGCGATGTGCCAGGGACCGGGCGTGCAGGTGGTGGCAAAGGTACCGTGCGCCGGGCCGGTGCCGCCGCCGAGCATGGAAGTCACGCCCGCCATCAGCGCTTCCTCGACCTGCTGCGGGCAGATGAAGTGGATGTGAGTGTCGAAGCCGCCGGCGGTGAGGATCTTGCCCTCGCCGGCGATCACCTCGGTGCCCGGGCCGATGACGATGGTGACGCCGGGCTGGATGTCCGGATTGCCGGCCTTGCCGATGGCGAAGATCTTTCCGTCCTTGAGCCCGATATCGGCCTTGACGATTCCCCAATGGTCGAGAATGAGGGCGTTGGTGATGGCGGTGTCGACCGCGCCCTGCTTGTTGGCGATCTGGCTCTGCCCCATGCCGTCGCGGATCACCTTGCCGCCGCCGAACTTCACTTCCTCGCCGTAGGTGCAAAAATCCTTCTCGACCTCGATGATGAGATCGGTGTCGGCAAGCCGCACGCGGTCGCCTTTGGTCGGCCCGAACATGTCGGCATAGACGGCGCGCGATATTTTGGTCGGCATCAACGGCTCCTTTCAGGCGGCGATTTTTTCGGGCAAGAACTTTTTCAGCGTATCGCGGGCAATGGCGCGGCCGCGGTCGCGCCGCTCCTCGATGCCCTGCTGCGAGAAGTCGCGAAAGCCATAGGGATCCTCAAAGGAATCCTCGGGCGCGAGCGTGATTTCGATCGGCTCGACGATCTTATAATCGGCCATCAGGGCGCGCAGGTCGGGCGGCAGTTCGGGAACGAGCGCGGCCAGGCGCCAGATAGCAGCAATCAGCTTGTTGAATTGCGTGGCGGTGCTGGCGTCCTGGCGCAAGCGATTACCGAAG
Source organism: Xanthobacteraceae bacterium (assembly GCA_035319735.1). Taxonomy (GTDB): domain Bacteria; phylum Pseudomonadota; class Alphaproteobacteria; order Rhizobiales; family Xanthobacteraceae; genus BOG-931. The sequence continues at coordinate 3,378 of DATHCD010000091.1, forward strand.
CGCAGCTGGTCGACGCGCTCCGTGACCTCGGTATAGCTCCCCGGCATTCGTTTCACTCGCAGGGGAAAGAGGTTCATCACCACGAGCAGTTTGCCGACATTCGGGTCCGGGTCCAACGCGTCGATGGCGGCGCCGAACGGCGTATTGTCGATCAGGCCGCCGTCCCAATAGCAGGGCGCGTCGGCGCCGTCGCCGATTTGCGTTGCGGGAAATTGCGGCGCCAGACTGCTGCTGGCGAGCACGTGCTTTGGCTCGATCCTTCTCCGCTCAATCTTGCGGATTTTTTGATTGGCGAACCAAGTGAGCTGGCCGCTCGTCACGTCGGCGGCGGTGACAACAAAGGCGGTCTTGCTGTTGTTGAGCGCCGCAAAATCCACGTGCTCCGACAACGTGGTCAGCAGTTCGCGGGTTTCGTACAGATAGGTGAAATTCCAGCCCGGCGAGAATCGGTAAAAGTGCGGCACTTCGAAAAGCGCGACGTTGGAGCTCACCGCCGTCGGCACGAACGCAGGCGCCTTGATCATGAAATCGTTCCACAACGCGCCAAGCCGCGCGCGTGCGTCGCTGCGGTCGCTGGCGCCGACGATGCAGGCCGCATTGATGGCGCCGATCGAAACGCCGGTGACGATGCGCAAAGTAAGGTCTCGTCCGGCGGCAGCCGCTTGATCCATCAGATCGAACAACGCCAGAATCGCGCCCCATTCATAAGCGCCCAGCGCGCCGCCGCCCTGCAACACCAGGGCGATTTCGGTTCTCTTTGTTGAGCCTTCGTTCGCTGCACCGGCCATGATCAATCCTCCGGTTCCGACAAATCCCCAACATTATCCCCAGCGCATTGCGCTGGAGCGACAGTGCACACTTTTGCTTGCATCGCGCCGGCTCATCAATATCCTCGCTTTCAGATCGCTTGTGTTCGGCTCTGCCGGATGCGGGAGGTCGCCAAGGTCAGACAGGCCTCGGTGCTGAGGCGGCTACCGGAATCGCGCCGAGTGCCGTCTGATCCTGGTTCCCAGCGCTGGTAGCGACGCTGAGAATGTGACGGGCGGGTTTGCGCAAACCCGCCCGTCATGATTCTCGCAGCCTCCCCATGATCTCCTGCCGAAAGCCGTAGACGGTGCGCGTTCCCGCGAGCGCCACCAGCTTGACCTCGCGCGTCTGGCCGGGCTCGAAGCGCACGGCGGTGCCGGCGGGAATATCGAGGCGCATGCCGCGCGCCTTTTTGCGGTCGAATTTCAGCGCCGGATTGGTCTCGAAGAAATGGTAATGCGAGCCGACCTGGATCGGTCGGTCGCCGGTATTGGCAACCGTGAGCGTCGCGCTCTTGCGGCCTTTGTTGAGCTCGATCTCACCGTCCCCGATGAAATATTCGCCCGGGATCATTTCGCCCTCCGTCAGCAAACCTCCGCCTCGTCGGAGCGGGAAACAGGGGTCATCGTATCGGCTCGTGCACCGTCACCAGCTTGGTGCCGTCCGGGAACGTTGCTTCGACCTGTATTTCGGGAATCATCTCGGCGATGCCGTCCATCACCTGCGCGCGGGTGAGCACGTGAGCGCCTTTTTCCATCAGCTCGGCCACGCTGCGGCCGTCACGCGCGCCTTCGAGGATGAAGTCGGAGATGAGGGCGACGGCCTCGGGATGATTGAGCTTGACCCCGCGATCGAGCCGCCGCCGCGCCACCATCGCCGCCATGGCGATCAACAATTTGTCCTTCTCGCGCGGGGTGAGATGCATGGGTGCCTCTAGTTCAGCCACAGCCGCGGCAGCGGCCCGGCATTAAGCGTCGTCAATACGCTGACGAGATCATGACGCAGGGCCGCGCCGTCGGCGGCGACCAGACGGACCGCGGCAAGCCCGTTCCAGGCCGACGCGCCGACTTCGCCGGCGAATGTTTCCTTGAGCGCGCGGACCGCGGCGATGTCGGCGCCGTCGCCGGGAACCTTGATCACGCTGGCGACAGCGACGCTCTTGCCGGCGACCGCGCTTTCCGCCAGCCGTTGCGCGATTGCGCCGTCGAGGCGCATCGCTTCGGCGAAGATCAGCGTCCCGTCGACGCGCAGCCGCCAGCGGTCGAAGCAGTGCCCGGACAGGACGGCCTCGCCCATGGCGGAGCGGCCAAAGACCACGGCTTCGCTGAGGAGGAGACCGGCGTCGCGGGCAAGCTTCATGTCGATGGTGCGCCGCAGCCGCGCCTGATCGAAGAGGATGGTCTCCTGCGGCAACCAGGCAAGGGCGCCGCCGGTGCCGACTTCGAGCTTCACGCCCATGGTCGTCTCCGGCCCGAGCGAGCGATAGACCTTTTCGGCCGCGGCCGTGGTGACGGTGAGCCGGGCGCTGGCGCCGAGTTTGATGTCGATTGAGAAGCGGTCGCCGCCAGCCATGCCGCCGGCGGTGTTGACGAGAACGGCATCGAGCGATCCGCCGCCATTGCCATTGGGAAAGCGCGCCCGCAGGGCGCCCGCTTCATGCACGCGTGCGCGACGGCTCGCGCCCGACGCCGCGGTGACGGCTAAGGCGAGGCGGCCGACCGCGCGATTGGCGGCGAAGACCTCCTTGCGTGACGGCGCGTCCACTGCCAGCAAATGAGACATCAAATCGCCATCGCCCGGCGTAGCTCCTCTTCGTCCAGGGTGTCGCGGCTGCAGTCATAGACGATGGCGCCGCGTTCCATGACCGCGAAATGGTCGCCAAGTTCGCGGGCAAAGTCGAGATATTGCTCGACCAGCACGATCGCGATCTTGCCCAGCGCCCGCAGATAGGCGATGGCGCGCCCGATATCCTTGATGATCGAGGGCTGAATGCCTTCGGTCGGCTCGTCGAGCAGGAGAAGCCGCGGCCGCATCACCAGCGCCCGCCCGATGGCGAGCTGCTGCTGCTGGCCGCCCGACAGATCGCCGCCGCGCCGGCGCAGCATGTCCCCGAGCACCGGGAACAGTGAGAACACGTCGTCTGGCACGCTGCGCTCGTCGCGCCTGAGTGGCGCAAAGCCGGTCTTCAAATTTTCCTCGACCGTCAGCAGCGGGAAGATTTCACGACCTTGCGGCACATAGGAAATACCGCGCCGGGCGCGCTCCGGCGGCTTGAGCGCGGTGATGTCGTGGCCCTCCCAGGTGATTGTGCCGCGGCTGACCGGGTGCTGGCCGGCCAGCGCGTCGAGAAGGCTGGTCTTGCCGACCCCGTTGCGGCCGAGCACGCAGGTGACTTTGCCCGGCTCGGCCTTGAGCGAGACGGCGCGCAAGGCCTGCGCTGCGCCGTAGTGAAGATCGATGGCGTTTACCTCGAGCATGGTCATTGACTCAGTTGAGGGATCGCATGCGGCCGGATCGCAGCGCTATCTTCCCAGATACACCTCCACCACGCGCTCGTTCGCCGACACCTGGTCGATCGTACCCTCGGCGAGCACCGCGCCCTCGTGCAGACAGGTCACCTTGACGCCGAGGTCGCGCACGAAGGCCATGTCGTGCTCGACCACGACGACGGTGCGATCGCGATTGATCTGCTTGAGCAACTCTGCCGTCTGCCGGGTCTCCGCATCGGTCATGCCGGCGACCGGCTCGTCCACCAGGAGCAGTTTCGGATCCTGCGCCAACAACATGCCGATTTCGAGCCATTGTTTCTGCCCGTGCGCCAAGCTGCCGGCGAGGCGGTCGCGCACGTTCGAGAGTCGAACGGTGTCCAGGATTTGATCGATGCGACGACGCTCATCCGCGCTCTCCCGCCACCACAGCGCGGCGCGGGCGCGGCGGTCCGACTTGAGCGCCAGCTCGATATTGTCGGCAACCGTATGGCCCTCGAACACGGTCGCTTTCTGGAACTTGCGGCCGATGCCCAATTCGGCGATTTCGGTCTCGTCGAGCCGCGTCAGATTGTACACGCCGTCGAACATGACGTCGCCCAGGTCCGGCCGGGTCTTGCCGGTGACCACGTCCATCATCGTCGTCTTGCCGGCGCCGTTCGGTCCGATGATCGCCCGCATTTCGCCGGGCTCGATGGCGAAGGAGAGATTGTCGAGTGCCTTGAAGCCGTCGAACGACACGGTGACGCCGTCGAGATAGAGGAGCGCGGTGGTCAGGGCTTCCATGGCGCGATCCTCATTCCGCCGGGAGCGGCGAGGTGACGCCGTCCTCGGCGGCGGCGGAGGCGCGGGCGCGGCGCAGCGCCGTCCAGTGCCGCAACGTGCCGACGATGCCGCGCGGCAACAGCAGCGTCACGGCGATGAACAGCCCGCCGAGCATGAACAGCCAGTAGGGAGCCAGCGGCCCCGAGGTGAAGAACGTCTTGGCGTAATTGACCAGCACGGCCCCGACCACCGCGCCAGTGAGCGTGCCGCGTCCGCCGACCGCGACCCAGATCACCGCCTCGATCGAATTGCCGGGCGCGAATTCGCTCGGATTGATGATGCCGACCTGCGGCACGTAAAGCGCGCCGGCGATGCCGGCCATGCCGGCCGACAGTGTGAACACCAGAAGTTTGTAGGATTCCACGCGGTAGCCGAGGAACCGCGTGCGCGCTTCCGCATCGCGGATGGCGATCAGCACCTTGCCGAATTTCGACGTGACGATGGCGCGGCAGACGAGAAAGCCGAGCATGAGCGCTCCACAGGAGATCGAGAACAGCGCCGCGCGCGTGACCTCGGCCTGCACGTTGAAGCCGAGAAGGTCCTTGAAATCGGTCAGGCCGTTGTTGCCGCCGAACCCGAAATTGTTGCGGAAAAATCCGAGCATCAGCGCAAAGGTGAGCGCCTGGGTGATGATCGACAGATAGACCCCAGTGACGCGGCTGCGGAACGCGAACCAGCCGAAGACGAAGGCGAGCACGCCCGGCACCAGCACCACCATCAGCGCGGCATAGGCAAAATGCTGGAAGCCGTACCAGTAGACCGGCAGCTCCTTCCAGTTCAGGAACACCATGAAATCCGGCAGGATCGGATCGGCATAGACGCCACGGGTGCCGATTTGCCGCATCAGATACATGCCCATGGCGTAGCCACCGAGCGCAAAGAAGGCGCCGTGGCCGAGCGAGAGAATGCCGCAGAACCCCCAGATCAGATCGATCGCCAGCGCCAGCAGCGCGTAACAGGCGTATTTCCCGAACAGCGCGACCAAGTATGTCGGCAGATGCAGCGCGGAGGATTGCGGCAGCGCCAGGTTGAGCATCGGCACCAGCACGGCAATGGCGGCCAGCGCGATCAGGAAGATCGCGGCGCCGCGATCGAGCGAGCGGATGAGAATATGCGTGGTCACGGGCGCGCTCCGTGAACTGCTAATCTCTCCGCTCGACCGCGCCGTGGCGGAAGGGCACGCGCGCGCGACAAACTGGGGGCGCTCATGCTTCCACCGCCCGGCCCTTGAGGGCGAACAATCCCCGCGGACGCTTCTGGATGAAGAGGATGATAAGCACGAGAATCGCGATCTTGCCCAGCACCGCGCCGGCATAGGGTTCGAGGAACTTGTTGGCGATGCCAAGCACAAACGAGCCGACCAGCGTGCCCCATAGATTGCCGACGCCGCCGAACACTACGACCATGAAGCTGTCGATGATGTAGCCTTGACCGAGATTGGGGCTGACATTGTCGATCTGCGACAGCGCCACGCCGGCCATGCCGGCGATTCCAGAGCCGAGCCCGAAGGTGAGCGCGTCGACCCGGCTGGTGCGGATGCCCACCGAAGCCGCCATGGCGCGGTTCTGCGTCACCGCGCGCATTTCCAGCCCGAACCGCGTGAAACGCAGCAGCGCGAGCAGCGCCACGAACACGGCAAGGGCGAAACAGATGATCCAAAGGCGATTATAGGTGATGGTGATGCCGCCGACATCGAACGCGCCGCTCATCCACGACGGATTGCCGACCTCGCGATTGTTCGGTCCGAACGTCGTGCGCACCGCTTGCTGGAGGATCAACGACAGTCCCCAGGTGGCGAGCAACGTCTCCAGCGGCCGGCCGTAGAGGAAGCGGATGATGCAGCGCTCGATCAATATGCCGACGCAACCGGCGACCAGGAAAGACAACGGAATGGCGATCGCCAGCGAATAGTCGAACAATGCCGGGTCTCTCGCCCGGATCACCTCCTGCACGACGAAGGTGACATAGGCGCCGAGCATGACCATCTCGCCGTGGGCCATGTTGATGACGCCCATGACGCCGAAGGTGATGGCAAGCCCGATGGCCGCGAGCAGCAGCACCGAGCCAAGGGAAATTCCGTACCAGGTGTTTTGCACCGTACTCCACAAAGCGAGGCGGTTCTTGACGGCGGCGATCGCGGCGGATGCGCTTTTCATGACCGGCGCCGAGGTGTCGGCCGGCAGGCTCGAGAGCAGCGCCAAAGCATCCTGGTCGCCGCGCTGGCGAACAATGTCCACGGCGGCGAGCTTGTCCTCATCGCCGGCCCTGTCGCTGGACAGGATGACCGCGGCGCGCGCCTCGATCAGCGCCTGCTTGACCCGCGAGTCCGGTTCCTTGGCGATGGCGGTGTCGAGAGTCGGCAGCGCGCTCACGGCGCGCGATTTGAACACCGCCTGCGCCGCATCGAAACGCGTGCCGGGATCGCTGGCGAGGAGCGTCAGCCCTCCGAGCGCGGCGTCGATGGCTCCGCGCAGGCGATTGTTGAGGCGGACATTGTCGACGTCTGCGGGCGCGTCGCCGGTGATCGGCTCGCCGGTTGCCGCGTCGGTCAGCTTGCCGGAATCATCTTTGATGTAGACCGCCTTGCGCTCGGCACTGAACATCAGCTTGCCGTCCTGCAAGGCGTGGATGATCGTGGCGGCTCGTGGATCGCCGCTGGCGGCGACCTCTTTGACGCCGTTCATGGTCTCGCTGAAGTCGTCGGCGGTGAAATGGGCGAGCGCCTGATCGAGGCTCTCGGCCTGCGCAGCCGCACCGCTCAGCGCGAAGCTGAAGGCCAATAGCAAAGCGGCGAGGCGAGCTCGGCTGAAACGCATCGCGGGGTTCCCCGGACTGGAGCTTCATCCGTTCTGACGAGTCAGAACCAGGCTCTAGTTTTTTTTGGAGCATGATCTTTTCCGAAATCGGTGTCCACCATGCTCTTGAATGCGGGAAGGCGAGACGCCGCCTTCCCGCGAGGTCGCTGTCAAAGTGTCGGGACCGCGTTCATTAGGCGCCGCCGCACTTCTTCGTCACCCTGTTGTAGTTGCCGCACTTCAGCGTCACCCAGTCGGCGTCGAGATCTTTCGAGCCGGGCAGGTAAGGCGACCAAGCTGCGCCGGGGACGAGGTCTTTGGTTTTCCACACAACGTCGAACTGGCCATCGGCGCGGATTTCGCCGATGAAGACCGGTTTGGTGATGTGGTGGTTCGGCAACAGTTCGGACACGCCGCCGGTCAGGTTCGGCGCCTTGGTGCCGGGCAGTGCTTCGATGACCTTGTCGGGATCGGTCGACTTCACCTTCTCCACCGCTTTCACCCACATGTTGAAGCCGATGTAATGGGCTTCCATCGGGTCATTGGTGGTCCGCTTCGGGTTCTTGATGAAGTCGTGCCATTCCTTGATGAAGGCCTCGTTCGCCGGGGTCTTGATCGACTCGAAGTAGTTCCAGGCGGCGAGGTGGCCGACCAGCGGCTTGGTGTCGAGGCCGGCAAGTTCCTCTTCGCCGACCGAGAACGCGACGACGGGAATGTCGGTCGCCTTGATGCCCTGGTTGCCCAGCTCCTTGTAGAACGGCACGTTGGCGTCGCCATTGATGGTCGACACCACCGCCGTCTTCTTTCCCGCCGAGCCGAACTTCTTGATCGCGGCGACCTCGGTCTGCCAGTCGGCGAAGCCGAACGGCGTGTAGTTGATCATGATGTCATCGGGGCTGACCTTGAGCACCTCTTTGAGGTACGCCTCAAGGATCTTGTTGGTGGTGCGCGGATAGACGTAGTCGGTGCCTTCCAGCACCCAGCGCTTCACCGAGCCACCTTCCGGGCTGGCGAGATAATCCACCGCCGGGATCGCCTGCTGGTTCGGCGCGGCGCCGGTGTAGATCACGTTACGCTCGCTCTCTTCGCCCTCGTATTGCACTGGATAGAACAGCAGGCTGTTGAGCTCCTTGAACACCGGCAGCACCGACTTGCGGGACACCGATGTCCAGCAACCGAACACGACGGCGACCTTGTCCTTGCTGATCAACTCGCGGGCCTTTTCCGCGAACAACGGCCAGTTCGAGGCCGGATCGACCACCACGGCCTCGAGCTTCTTGCCGAGCACGCCGCCCTTTTTGTTCTGCTCGTCGATGAGCATGAGCACGACGTCTTTCAGCGTCGTCTCGCTGATCGCCATGGTGCCGGAAAGCGAATGCAGAATGCCGACCTTAATCGTGTCCTGGGCCCGGGCGGGCAGCGCCGCCGTCAGCCCCAGAGCGAGAGCGGCCGCGGCGGTTAGCCAACGGCCGGCCCGCGGTCGCTTGACGACCGCGTTAGTTGGTTTGAGCATCGCGATGTCCTCTGTTAGACGCCCGTGACCGGCCCGGCGCCGTCACGCGGAATGCCGGTTCGCAAGGAGTGTGCCAACCGTACGCCCGCACTAACTCATTGGGATATATTCGATTCAAGACATGACGATGATCGCCAGACTAACTGGCGCTCAATTTGAATCCGGGTGCGCACGAATGGCCGCCTATTTATTAAGCAGAGATCGCCTAAGGACCCTCGTTCATATTGATGCATTATTAGGCAGACCCACAAACGCTCAAATTTGACAGCGGTCGCCGAGCCACGCTCCGATGCCGGCTCAAAGACGGATGAATCATGGCCAATTTCGTCAACCGACGGCAATTCACCATCGAATGGGGGCACTGTGACCCGGCGGGTATCGTTTTCAACAGCCGTGTCTTCGAGTTCTTCGACTGGGGCACGTGGATGCTGTTTGCCGCGGCGCTTGCTCTGGAGCCGGCCGAGCTTGCCGGCGCTTTCGGGATCATCGGCCTCCCCCTGGTCGATGCGAGCGCGCGTTTCCTCGCCCCCGCATCCTTCGGCGACGTCGTGGAACTCACGTCGCAAGTGAGCGAGTTCCGCCGGTCGAGCTTCGATGTCACACACCGGCTGTTTGTGCGCGGCGAGCTCGCGGTCGAGGGCCGCGAGACCCGCGTGTGGGCAATCCACGATGCGGCCGATCCATCGCTGATCAAATCGAAACCGATTCCAGACCAAGTCATCGCCCGCTTCCGCGACATCTGAGAGCGAGACGGTGCGGCAAATCCGCTTGCCGATGCGCGCGCGATTTGAACCGGCGCGTGGTTGCTGGTATGAAGAGCGGCATAAATAGAAAAGCCGATGATACCCCCGCATGGCGCGCATTCTTCAGCTTATGCTCAACGGCCGCGCACGGCGCGATGCAATTCCTGACAACTTGCTTTTGCTGGATTATTTGCGGGAAACCGTCGGGCTGACCGGAACGAAAACGGGGTGCGATGGTGGTGAGTGCGGCGCCTGCACTGTTTTGATCGACAATCAGCCGTGTTTGTCCTGTCTCACGCTCGCCGCGGTCGTCGACGGCCTCAAGGTCGATACGGTCGAATCACTGGCGACGGATGGTCGCCTGTCCGCGGTCCAGCGCGGGTTCCACGAAAAGCTCGGCTCCCAATGCGGCTATTGCACGCCGGGATTCATCATGGCATCGGCCGGCCTGCTGCGGCGCAATAAGCATCCGAGTGAGGATGAGATTCGCGAAGCGCTCGGCAGCAACATTTGCCGCTGCACCGGATATGTGAAAATCATCGAGGCGGTAAAGCATGCCGCCGAACTGTGCGCCGCCGGAGCGTCGCCGTGAACGAAATCGCGCCGGCGCACACGATCGGCGCCTATGTGCCGATGGTCGACGGCCCGGAAAAAGTCTCCGGACGGGCCAAATACACGGCCGATTTTATCGCGCCGGGGATGCTCGCCGGGCGTATCTTCCGCAGTCCCTATTCGCACGCCGAAATCCTCGAGGTCGATATCTCCGCGGCGGCGAAACTGCCGGGCGTCAAAGCGATCGTCACCGGCGCCGATTGCGCCAGTACCTTCGGCGTGCTTCCGATCGCGCGCAGCGAGCATCCGCTGGCGCGCGAGCGCGTGCGCTACAGCGGCGAGCCGGTCGCCGCCGTTGCCGCCGTTGACGATGCGACCGCGAAGGAAGCGCTGCGGCGCATCAAGCTCAAGGTTCGCGAACTCCCAGCCTACCATAGCGCGCATGCCGCCATGGCAGTCGATGCCGTCGATATTCACGCGCACCGGCCGCACAACATCGAGCGCGATGTTTATTTCGAGCTGGGCGATGTCGCGGCCGGCTTCGCCGCCGCCGACCTCGTACGCGAAGGCACCTACAATTGCGCCGAGGTCTGCCAGAACCAGATGGAGATGCATGCGGCGCTTGCCGACTACGACGCGGTGCGCGACCGCATCACCGTCCACGCCTCGACCCAGGTGCCTTATTACGTCCACCTCATGCTGTCGCAGACGCTTGGCATGGATATGTCGCGCATTCGCGTGATCAAGCCGCATGTCGGCGGCGGCTTCGGCTGCCGCACCGAGGCGCTCAATGTCGAACTGATCGCCGCGCTGTTGGCGCGCAAGTCCGGCGGCTGCGTGCGCATCATGGTCAACCGCGAGGAGACGTTCATTACCCATCGCGGCCGGCCGGAAACCGACATCCACCTCAAGATCGGCATGCGCAAGGATGGCCGCATCATCGCCGTGGAATGCGAATGCATCCAGCGCGGCGGCGCCCATTCGGGCTACGGCATCGTCACCATCCTCTATGCCGGCTCGATGCTGTATGCGATCTACGATCTGCACAACGTGAAATATCTCGGCAAACGCGTCCTTACCAACACGCCGCCATGCGGCGCCTTCCGTGGTCACGGCACGGTCGACATCCGCTTCGCCTTCGAGAGTCTGCTCGACGAGATGGCGCCCGCGCTTGGCATCGATCCGTTCGCATTGCGCCGCGCCAACCTGATGAGCGCCCCGACTTTTACCGACAATGACCTCATGGTGAACAGCTACGGGCTGCCGCAATGCCTCGATTGGGTGGAAGCGGCGAGCGGCTGGAGGGCGCGCAAGGGCAAACTGCCGCGCGGCAAGGGTCTCGGCATGGCCTGCTCGCACTACATCAGCGGCGCCTCGAAGCCGGTAAACTGGACCGGCGAGCCGCATGCGACGGTCAAGCTCAAGCTGGATTTCGACGGCTCGATCGTGCTGCTGACAGGCGCCGCCGATATCGGCCAGGGCTCGTCGACCATTCTCGTCCAAAGCGTCGCCGAAGTGCTCGGTCTCGATCTTTCGCGCATCCGCATCATCAGTGGCGACAGCGACGTGGTGCCGAAGGACAACGGCTCCTATTCCTCACGCGTCACTTTCATCGTCGGCAACGCCGCGATCGACGCCGCAAACAATCTCAAGGCCATGCTCATCGCCGCCGCGGCGCGCAAACTCGAGGCGAAGCCCGGCGAAATCGAGTGCCTGGGCGAACTCTATCGCGCCGGCGCGCAGGACAAGGGCTTGACGTTCAGCGAGGTCGTCACCGAGGCGCTGAAGGACAGCGGCACGATCACCGTCACCGGCACCTATTCGACGCTTCCCGAATCGCACGGCGGCAAAAAATATCGCGGCGCGGCGATCGGCGGCAGCATGGGCTACAGCTACTCGGCGCAGGTTGTGGAAGTCAGTGTCGACGAGGAGACCGGCGTGGTCACCGTCGACAGGGTGTGGGTCGCGCATGATTGCGGCAAGGCGCTCAACCGGCTCACGGTCGAGGGCCAGGTGCAGGGTTCGGTGTGGATGGGCATGGGCCAGGCGATGAGCGAGGAGGCCGCCTATCACGACGGCCTGATGCTCACCGCCAACATGCTCGACTACCGCGTGCCCACGATCCAGGATTCCCCGCCGATCGAAGTGGGCATCGTCGAGAGCAACGACCCGCACGGGCCTTTCGGCGCCAAGGAAGCGGGCGAGGGCTCGCTGGCAGCGTTTCTGCCGGCGCTGACCAACGCCATCGCTGACGCCACGGGGCTGCGCTTCAACGATCTGCCGGTGACGCCGGATCGCGTCTTTGCCGCACTGGAAAGGCGGCGCCGCGCTGCACCTTCCCGGCGAGGGGAGGGTGGAAACGGGCGTGGCGCGTAATGGATGCGCTGCCGGAATTTTCGCTGGTGCGCCCGCGCACGCTCGATGAGTTGCTCGAAGCGCGCGCGGCGCATGGCGACAGCCGGCTCCTCGGCGGCGGCACCGATCTGATGGTGAACATCCGGCGCGGCATCCTCGCCCCGCCGGTGCTCATCGACATCAACGGCGTCAGTGAGCTGCGCGACATCAAGGCGGACGGGCAGTCGCTCGAGATCGGCGCCGCCGTCAAGCTCTCCGAGCTCGCCGCGCACCCGCAAGCGGCGCGGCACTATCCGGTGGTGGCGCAGGCGGCCGCGCATATCGCCGGGCCGACCCACCGCAACATGGGCACCGTCGGCGGCAATCTCGCGCTCGACACGAGATGCATCTACTACAATCAGAGCGAATGGTGGCGGGAGGCGAATCGTCACTGCCTCAAGACCACCGGCGGAATCTGCCACGTGGCGCCGAAGAGCCGCGGCGTGTGCTTTGCCACCTTCAGCGGCGACCTCGCGCCGGCGCTGCTCACGCTCGATGCCGAGATCGACACTGCCGGTCCGGCGGGAAGGCGGACGATGCCGCTCGCCGACCTCTATATCGGCTATGCCCGCCAGGACGAGCCGGTCACGCAGACGCGCGGCGACGGCAAATATTTTCTGTCGCTGCGCCCGGGCGAGGTCATCACCGCCGTGCGCGCGAAAAATACTCCGGGCCTGCGCTCGGCCTACGACAAGATCCGCATTCGCCGTTCCATCGAATATCCCGTCACCGGCGTTGCCGTGGCGTTGCGGCGCGAGGGCGACAAGCTCGTCGATCTGCGCGTCGCTTTTACCGGCACCAATCCGCGCCCGGTGCGGCTTGCCGGCACCACCGAACTCTGCGGCAGCGCGCTCGATCAGCGCCTGTTCGCCGGGCTCGACGCGCTCGTGCGCGACCAGATCATGGCGATGAAGACGACGTTCACGCCCGGCCACTATCGCCGCCGCGTTGCCGGCGTGCTGGCGCGACGGCTGGTGCAGCGGTTGTTCGAGCAGTGACCGAGTGCGAGCGAAGCAAAGCAGGGGTGCGAAGCGATAACTGGACTGCTTTGTCGCTCCGCTCCACTACGATTCCAACTCCCGCAGTTTGAACCGCTGGATTTTCCCGGTCGGAGTGCGCGGCAAATCGGGGCGGACATCGATCCAGCGCGGATACTTCCATGGCCCGGCGCATTTCTTCACGTGCGCGCGCAGCGCTTCCATGAGCCCCTCGTCGGCGGCGTAGCCGTTGCGCAGCACGATGAAGGCCTTCGGCTTGATCAGTCCGTCAGTATCCTTCTTACCGATGACCGCGGCCTCGAGCACAGCCTCGTGCGAGGCGAGTGCCGCTTCGACCTCGAATGGCGACACCCAAATGCCGCTGACCTTGAACATGTCATCGGTGCGTCCGCAATACCGGTAGTAGCCCTCCGGATCGCGCAAATATTTATCGCCGGTATGGGTCCATTCGCCGATGAAAGTGCGCCGGCTTTTGGCGCGCTGGTTCCAGTAGCCCTCGCCGGCGGTCGGGCCGCGCACGATAAGTTCGCCGATTTCGCCGTCGGCGACCAGGCTGCCGTGCTCGTCAACGATCTTGATCTCGTAACCGGGGACGGGTTTGCCGGTCGTGCCGTAGCGCACGTCGCCCGGCCGGTTGCTGAGGAAGGTCTGGAACATTTCGGTCGAGCCAATGCCGTCGAGCACATCGATGCCGGCCACCGCGCGCCATCGCTCGCCGAGATGGCTGGGTAGCGCTTCGCCGGCGGAAATGGCGAGCCGCAGCCGATCGGAGCCGGCGCCGTGCGTCATGTTCTCGTGCGCGAGCAGCGAGGCGTAGAGCGTCGGCACGCCGAAGAACACGGTCGGCCGGTGACGGCGCATGATCTCGAACACGATGTCGGGAGTCGGCCGCTGCGCCAACAACACCGCGGTTGCGCCAACCGACATCGGGAACGCCATGGCGTTTCCCATGCCATAGGCGAAGGACAGCTTGGCCGCGGAGAACACGACGTCATCTTCGCGCATGCCGATGATGCGCTGGCCCATCAGCTGCGCCGCCGCCATCGGCGTGGTGTGGACATGTTTGACGCCCTTGGGATCGCCGGTGGAGCCGGATGTATACATCCAGAACGCGACTTCGTCGGAAAGCGTCGGCGCCGTGAACGGCGCAGTCGGTCCTTGCGCCACGAGGCCGGCAAAGTCGCGCACATCGTGGCCGGCAAACGCGGCATGTTGCTTGCGGCCGGCATTGAGGAGAATGATGGTGCGCAGCCGCGGCAGACGATCGAGAATGGGCAGGAGCTGTGCGGCAAGCGGCGCCGCCACGACAAGCGCCGAAGCGCGACTGTCGCCGAGGATATAGGCGTATTGCTCCGTCGTGAGTCGTGTATTAAGCGGCAGCACCACGATGCCGGCGCGCACGCCTCCCCAGAACGCGACCGGAAAGTCCACGGTGTCGTAGAGCAACAGAGCGAGCCGCTCTTCCGGCCGCAATCCGAGATCTGTCAACGCGAGGGCGAACCGGCAACTGCGCGCTTGCAGCTCACCGTAAGTCAAGGAATGCTCGGTGTCGACGAATGCAATTTTTTCGCCGAGACCGCGCGCGACCGGAGCATCGACGAAGTCAACGGCTGCGTTGTACAGCCGAGGCTGAAGCAGGTCGTCCAGCATAAAACGACTTCCTCCCCCGTCTCCGGCCGTGCCGCTGCGGAAAGTGGTGGGCCCGTTTGCCTGCGCGTTGTTGTTGATCGACTGGGCAGCGTTGAACTTGATCTACATGATAGGCGCCTGCCGCGCCCTGACCAACTGGCCGCTTGCCGTTTTCGTACCAGCAATTGGCTGCTTTATCCCATGAGCAGCCGAATATTTCATTCCGGCGCATTATCTTGGAACATCAAAAAATAAAGGCGATGAAAACGATGAAGGCGCCGGGGACGCCGGCGCCTTCATGACGGCAGAGCCGCGTGGCTTTCGCCTGCGCTCAAAACATATTGGAGAATGCCCAGTAGAGCGTTCCCGAGATCACCATGGCGGCGGGCAGCGTCAGCACCCAGGCCAAAGCGATATTGCGCACGGTCGCAAGCTGCAGCCCGGAACCGTTCGCCGACATCGTGCCGGCGATCCCGGAAGACAGCACGTGCGTGGTGGAAACCGGCAAGCCGTAGCCGTCGGCGGCGGCGATCGTCGCCGCCGCCGTGATCTCGGCGCAAGCGCCTTGGGCGTAGGTCAAATGCGTCTTGCCGATCTTCTCGCCGACAGTGACGACGATGCGCTTCCATCCCACCATCGTTCCCAGTCCGAGCGCAATCGCCACGGCAACTTTGACCCAATTGGGGATGAACTTGGTCGCATTGTCGAGCGATCGCTTGTATGCGTTCAGTGTCGTGATCTCGTCGGCCGAAAGGTCGCTCGCTTTGTCCTTCATGAGGAAGCGGATCGCTTCGGAGGCGAGGTACATGTCGTTGCGCGAGTTGCCTACGGTCTCCGCCGGCATTTTGGCGAGTGAGCCGTATTGAGCGACCTGGGCGGCGATGTCGCGCACCAGGACTGCCAGCGACGGGTACGTTCCCTCGTTGAGCTCGTGGCTGGCGACGTAGCCGGTCACCGCCGGGCGCGGATTGCCGAGGACGTTGTAGCCCGATGCCTTCTGCTCGATGACGACGCTCGCTGCCTGCGAGGTCGCCGCGAACCGCTGCAGCTGGCTGTCGGGCATTGCGCGATTGAGCGCATAAGCCGTCGGCACGGTGCCGATCAGGATCAGCATGATCAGGCCCATGCCTTTTTGTCCGTCGTTGGAGCCGTGAAAGAAGCTCACCAGCGTGCAAGTGATGACGAGGATGCCGCGGATCCACCAGGGCGGCGGCTGATCGCCTTTCGGCTCGGCGTAGAGCGCGGGAATTCGGATAATGAATTTGAGCAGCAGCAGCAGCACGGCGGCGAGCGCGAAGCCGAACAAGGGAGAGAGAAATAACGCCTCGCCGACCTCCTTGGCTTTCGACCAGTCGACGCCCGAGGTGCCGCTGCGGCCATGCAGGAGCGCGTTGGTGATGCCGACGCCGATGATCGATCCGATCAGGGTGTGCGAACTCGACGCCGGCAGGCCGAAAGCCCAGGTGCCGAGGTTCCAGATGATCGCCGCGATCAAGAGCGCGAAGACCATGGCGAAGCCGGCATGGCTGCCGACCTGCAGGATCAGCTCGACGGGAAGCAGCGAAATAATGCCGAAAGCGACCGCGCCCGAGGAGACCAGAACGCCGGCCAGGTTGAACAGGCCCGACCAGACCACGGCGATGTTGGCCGGAAGCGAACGGGTATAGATGACGGTCGCCACCGCGTTCGCGGTGTCGTGAAAGCCGTTGACGAACTCGAAGCCGAGCGCGATCAACAGCGCGACGAACAGCAAGAGGAACGGCAGATAGTTGGTAAACTTCGCGCCCGTGGCGTCGATGTCGGCATAGATGCTGTAGGCGACGAAAAGCAGCACGGCTGCGACCGCGCCGCCGAAAATGATGCCGGTCAGGGGGTTGATGGCGCCGCGAAGGTCCGGTCCCTTGCGTGCGGGTTCGATCGAGCCGGGTAAGGCAATATCGGTCATGGGGGCCCTCATGCGCTCAAGGGGCCCGACTTTGCGCATGCTTTGTGACAGTTGGATGAAGGGCCGGCCTTCACCCCCGGCGTAGGCGCAGGAGGCCGGAAAGAGCGACAACGATCACGAGGAACACGACGAGCGGAATCGAGATCAAGAGTGCGCCGAGGAATGCGAGCAGAACCACGGCCGCGAGCGCGATGATGGCGAGCATCAGCAAGGCGCTGCCGAACGGTCCGAGCCTGGTGATGTAGACGCGATGCACTCCATCCATTTGAGCGAACGAAGGTGCGCGCTTGGACCGACCGCGATCCGGCGGGATGATTTCGGGCTCTAGGCGCGGGCGCTCCGGGGCGTTTCGATCTTCCACCATGCCTGATCCATTCATCGGTCACGGCAATGACCGCAAGACATATGTAAACCGGACGGCGGCCATGACAACCGGTGTTGCTGGCGGCGGCGAAACGTGGGCCGCCGAGTGCGATCAACGCGGCAGCGTACGCTGGTGGTGATCGTGCAGGAACTTGGCCAGTTGCTCGCGCAGGCTCTCGTCGCGCTCGCCTTTGTGGCCGAGGACGACCGCCCGTTCGAACAGCGCGTGCTGCAGCTCCTGCGGCCAACTGCTCCAGAGGTCGGCAGCGGCGGCTCCGAGGACAAGAAAGTACCGATCGGCGTTTTCGTCTCTGGCCACGGTGATGTGATCCGATGTGCAGCCGAAATATTTGCATCGGCGCCCGCGCCGACGCGTCGGAAGGAGGCGCAATCTGTCCGCTTCTACCCACCGCTAGCAGAACGGCGGAACCTGGTCCAGGCGGGCTCATGACGGTGCCGCCCGGGCGTGCTAGCGTTCCGGCATGAGAGCGAATGGTTTCGGTGCCGGTCGTAAAATTATCATCGGCGCGGCGGTTGCCGGCAGCCTCTGCGGCGGCGCCTTCGCGCAGGAGGCGCAGACCTCGACCGACGCCGGGAGCACGATGATCGGCGCCTGGGAGTTCTCCAACGCCGATCACGACAAGATCTGCCGGTTCAACTTCCGCGCCGATACGGCGGCCGGCGGCAACAAGCTCGAGATCGACAAGAACTGCCCGAGCTATTTTCCCTCGACCCGGGACATCGCCGGCTGGAGCGTGGATGGGTATGGCACGTTGCGCCTGCTCGATGCGCGCGGCAATGCGGTGATCGAACTCACCGAGGCGGAGACCGGCATTTTCGACGGCTTCGCACCCGGGGAAGGCCGTTACGTGCTGCAGAGCGCGGCCGCGGCGCGCATGCGCTCGGCTGAGGATATGGCCGGCGAATGGGCGGTTGCGCGCGGAACCGGCAAGCCGATCTGCTTGCTCACGCTGGCGAACAACCCTGCTGGCACCGACAGTCTGGCGCTCAAGGTCAAGCCGGGTTGCGACGCGCTCGTCACCCGTTTCGCTCCGACGTCCTGGCGCATGAACCAAGGCGAATTGGTGCTGCTCTCGGCGCGCGGGCAGACCTGGCGCTTCGAAGAGAACGACGCCAATACCTGGCAGCGCGTACCGGAAGGTCCCGATCCGATTTTGCTCGTACGGCAGTGAACGCGGCGCGATAGCGCCGCCGGCGCGCTGGCGATCCTCGCCGACGCGCCAGGCGTAAAGCTCTTGTTCACCGACGTGGTCATGCCGGAAATGAACGGAAAGAAACTTGCCGAGGAAGCCTTGAACAGGAAAGCCGATCTCAAGGTCCTGTTCACGACAGGCTATACGCGCAATGCAGTGGTGCATGGCGGCGTGCTCGATCACGACGTGAACTTTCTCAGCAAGCCGTTCACGATCCAACAGCTCGCCGCCAAGGTGCGCGCCGTGCTCGACGGCGGTTAGTCGTCGCCGGACGCGGCGCCAAGGCGGATGGAACAAGCCGGAACCTCGCGCCGATTAGCGCGTTTGCTAGCAGGGCAGGGGTTGGAGTGTCCGGTTATGCCCAGGGTCGGCGTGCGCATCGGTGTTGTCGCGCTGGCGTTCGTGACGATTTGGCCGTCGCCGCCGGCGACTGCCTTTGGCCTGAACGTGGGACCGCTGCATCTTCAGCTGCCGCTGCCGGGCGTGCGCGGGCGTGCGCTACACCACCGCCACGAGATCCGTGCCACGGCAACGCCCTCCGAGCTTGCGCAAAATCGTGCGC
Organism: Xanthobacteraceae bacterium; assembly: GCA_035319735.1. Taxonomy (GTDB): domain Bacteria; phylum Pseudomonadota; class Alphaproteobacteria; order Rhizobiales; family Xanthobacteraceae; genus BOG-931. The sequence continues at coordinate 22,204 of DATHCD010000091.1, forward strand.
CGGATCTGCTCTATCCCATACTCGCCCTGCCCTCACTGTTTGATGAAATTTTTCGGCCGACAACCTCCTCGCCGTGGCCGTTCAGCTACCAAGACATTTTCGATCAGGCGTTCGCGAAATATCCGACCGAGCGGATTGCCGAGCTGTGTCGGCCCAGCAATGACCGTACCGATATCGCCCGGCAGATCGGGCGCCAGATAATGCCGACCGCCGCGCAGCGCGCGCTGCTGCAGAAGCTCGGTGCCGCACTGGCTCAGGCCGATGGCTATATGCTCAAGTCCTGTCTAAGCGAAGTTCCTTCGACTCCGGTCGGACGACTGCAGCTCATGGAATCGCAGATCGACGCGATGATCATGGCGCTGGAAGTCGTCCGGGTGCCGCTACAGGACTTCGAGCAATCATTGAACGAAAGACAACGCGCGCGCTACATGCCGCGAGCGACAAATGCGGGCGCAAACAGCGCGTCGGGCGATGATGCCGTGCAATCCTGCCGGCACAAGCCCGAGCCGGCGAACTGGCCGCTCGCGCCGCTCGAACAGGCCATCCAGCCGAGTGATGACCAGCGCAGCGCGCTTCGCGCGCTCGAGCAGGCGTTCAACCGGGCCGCGAGCGATCTCGGCGCCGATTGCCCAGACAGGGAATTGCGCACGCCGTCGGAGCGGTTGCAGGCGATCGAGGCCCGCCTCGACATCACTTGGCAGGCAGTGCAAACCATCCAGGTGGCGCTGGCGCAGTTTCAAGGTCACCTGACTGAGCAGCAGAGCGTGCGTTCCGACGAACTGGAACTCGCCGCTTCGCAGTAGCCCCGTGCCATTGCACTGCACGTCTTCGGCACTGGACCGCTGGCGCTTCAGGGTGAATTGGTTGCGCTCCAGTTCACTTTAGTGGAGCATCATTCTTTTCGGGAAAATCGCGCTTTCCACTTGTCCGGATCATGCTCTGAGTTTCCCCAACTCGGCCGCGCGACCGGGGCACCGGTCTTCATAGGACTGTTAATAATGTCATAGCCTGCGGTCGCACGAATGCTATTATTTTCGCGGTTGCTTTGAGCCGTCGGGAGAGCTTCGTGAACGGATTTTGACCGGCGGCTGCAGCATACGTTGCTTGAATGCCGGCATTGCGAAGAACATTGAACGCGCGTTCGTCGTGGTGCGCGTTGAAGAGGGGAAACATGAACGAGGCAGCCGCGGCGTTTCGCGCCAGGCAAATAGGGTATCTGCCCGGTGTCTTGGGCCTCGATTGGATCGAGCTGCGGCGCGGGTTTGCGCAAGGCCGGTTCGTGATCGGCAAACAGCATCTGGCTCCCAACGGATTCCTGCACGCGGCTTCGGTTGTCGCGCTCGCCGATACCGCATGCGGCTATGGCTGCGTCGTGTCTTTGCCGGAAGGGGCGTCGAATTTCACGACCGCGGAGCTCAAGGCCAATTTTATCGGCACCGCGCGGGAGGGCGGCGTCGCCTGCGAGGCGCGTTTGCTGCATGGCGGTCGCACGACCCAGGTCTGGGATGCCGAGGTGAAAAGCGAGGCGTCCGGCAAGACGATTGCGCTGTTTCGATGCACTCAGATCATATTGTATCAGCCGGCGCCTGCCGCGTGAAAAGGCTGAGCCTGACGGGCGTGGTTTGCGCGATCCGACACAGGCTCCTATAGGCTTCTCGCATTGCCGCTCAGAGCACGATCCAGAAAAGTGGAACCGGTTTTGCGAAAAAGATCAAGCTCCACTAAGGAAAAATAGAGTGCGGTCGATTCAACCTGAAGCGACTGCGCTCTAGAGGAACGGCTCGGCCCGCTTGATCAGATCTTCAAGTCCGGGCTCGCCTTTATTGATCGGTTTGCCGGGGTGGATGATTCCGAGCTGGCAGCTTTCGGCCGCCTCGACCAATTGCGCATAGGTGCCAGCCTTTATATCGGCGATATAGGCCTGCTTGTTGGCGTTATAGGTGAACATGCGGTCGTTGATCTGCGTGCATTCGTTGCAGGTCGAACAGCGCTCGGTTTCGATATAGGCTTCATCGGGCGAGCGTTCCGGCGCGGCCGCGACTTCCGGCTGGGTGGCGGCGGCCGGTTGCGCCGGCGTGCTCGCCGGCGCGGCGACTGCCGGCGCCGCCACGGCGGCGGGCTGCAAGCTTGCCAATTCCTGCCGCTTTTGTTCCTCCCAGATTTCCCGTTCCCGCTTGAGCAGCCGCTCGGCATGGGAGTTGTGGACGCCGCCGAATTCCTGCAGCCGGTGCCAAGTCTCCAGGCAGCGGCGGGCGGCACTGATCGCCCGCTCGTCGACGATCGCGCGGAAAAGCACGTTGTCGCTGCCGGTCGCGACGACATATGGCACCTTGTCGGAAGACTGGTCCGATGGTTGGGCGATCCACTGCGCCACCGGGATCATACGCTCGATCCCGAAGCCGCGCGGAACCGCAACAAAGTGACCGTGCCGGCGCGGATCGCAAACAAGAAAATCAACGAATGTGAACGCGCTCTCCTGCTTGATCCGCTGCATCTGCGGATCGGCGTATTCGAACGCGTGAACGGTCCAGTCGGCGTCGACCTGCGGGTTGTTTTCCAGCGAGAACCGCGAGGCCATATCGGAGCCGGCCGACGGATCGTAGCTGAACGCCGGAAACGTCCGCGATTGCATCGCCGCGGCGGCGCTGAGATAGAGCGGCAACGAACCCGCTTGCGCAGCGACGCCGGAAAACACCGAGAACAGCGCCGGCCCGCCGAAGCTGAGCCCGCGCTGGAGGCGCTCCCGGAGTTGATACAGGTTCGAGCTGGCGGATTGCACGACGAAAACCTCGCCCAGCCCCGTGGCGAGGCTGGCGAGCTGAGCGCTGCGCACATCCGATGCGATGTGGCCGTCGCCGGTCGGCGATTCCTCGACGAGATCGTCGATGTTCACGAGAATTTTCAAGGGCGCCTCCGAAGAGAGCGCGGTCATCAGCGCGGCTTTGTCGAAGCTCGCCCCGTCCTTGCCCAGGGTGATCAGATAGTCGGGAAACAACGCCGTGTCGTGCGGGCTCAGCGAGCCGGCGTCGAAGCCGGAAAAGATGACATCGTGCTTGCCGTCGATATAGGCGCCGTCGCTCTCGAGTTCGGCGATCGACATCGCCTTCACCAGCTCGGTCAGTTCCGGTAGGCGCGCCCGATAAGCGGAAATCGCGGCGGCGCAGTTGTCGAAGCGGAACGAATAAAGCTCGGCGGCTTGGTCCGGACGCGGCTGGCCCGCTGCCGGTGCAAAGAACCGCTGACCTTTCAGGACCGCCAGCGCCGATTCGATGCGACGGCGCCGGTTCTCCGACAAAGCCTCACGCGGGGAAGCCTTGGGCAGCAGGTCCGACATCGCGGAAAAGTCGAACAGCGCCTGGTGCGCCGGCCCGACCGCCGCGCTCAGGCTTTCCGCGCTGCGGCCCGTCGGCGAGCGCAAATAATCGGCACGCAGGATATCGGCGAGCTTGACGGCGAGCCGACTGGCGGTGGCGCGGAACTTTTGCGCCTTTTCCTCCTGCACCGCGGACCACAGATGCGTGATCAGGCCGGTCGCCATGCCGGCATGGCAGTCGAGCACCGCACCGTCGATCTCGAGCGCGGCGCGGGCGATGCGCACCGACTTGCCGAACGACTCGTCCGCCTGCTCCAGACGCGTCGCCACCTTGTCCCAGAGCTCCGACAAATGCCCGCTCTCGCTGGCCGCCGCCAAGGTGCGGATCTCGCGCTCGATGCGCAGGATCATCTTGCGGAGCTGCTCGCTCTCCATGCCGGGCGGCGCGATCTTCTGCAGCAGGTCGTCGATCACGCTCGACAGCGAGCGTACCGGCGTCCCGGCCGTCTTGCCTTCGATCAGCACCAGCGGGAAGTCGTAGCGCAATCTGGTCAAATCGGCGTAGGCGGCAAGCAGCGCCGGCCGCTTTCCCGCGAGCGCGTCCTTGCCGCTGCCCGGTTGCTTCCCGGTCAGATGAAAGATCAGCGGATCGACCGCTTGCGCCTCTTTATCCACATTCATTTGCATCGTCCGCAGCTCTGCTCTGTTCGCGGCCGGTCTATCCGACCCGCGCCGCATGGGTCATGCCGCCGGCTTCGACTTTTCCTGCTCGGCCGGCCATACCGTGAACTTGTTGAATTCCGCCTCGAGCCCGGTGCGCACATAGTCGGCCGTGCGCAGTTGCCCGGACACGCGCAGGTCCTCGTAGCAAGGCACCTCCGGGTTCCGATAGAGAATGCCGACCGCGATCGGATCCTCGACCGAGGCGATTTCGCGCGCACGGTCGAGATCGAGGGGATCGTGCGCGCGCTGATTCTTGTAGACCTTGGCCAGATTGGCGCTGAGATGCAGCCCGCGCTCATGGGTGAGCAGCAAGGTCTTCTGCGGGTCCTGTAGCCACGGGTCGAACATCTTCGGCAGGAACTCGGGACAACGCTGGATCACGCGCACGAAGGAAAAGCCGCGGTGTTGGAACGCGGCCGTGAGGATGTCGTAGAGCACCTCGGGAATCCAATCGACCGCCTGGGCCACGAAGGAGACGTTCTGCACGCCGAGCGTGACGCTGAGCGGATTGAGCGCCTCGAGATAGGCGCCGCGCGGCGTGGTGTTGCTTTTCAGTCCGCGCGGAGAGGTCGGGGAAACCTGCTTCTTGGTTAATCCGTAGACGTGGTTGTCGTGCAAAACGACCGTCATGTTCATGTTGTAGCGGATCGCGTGGATCCAGTGCGCGGCGCCGATGCTGCAGCAGTCGCCGTCGCCGGTAGAAACGAAGACATGCAGGTCGGGGCGCGCCATCTTGATGCCTTCGGCCACCGGCAGCGCGCGGCCGTGGATGCCGTGGAAGCCGTAGGTGCGCATGTAATGCGGCAGGCGGCTGGAGCAGCCGATCCCGGAGACGAACACTGTTTTTTCAGGACGCAGGTCGTTGTCGCGGCACAGCCGCTGCATCGCCGCGAGAATGGCGTTGTCGCCGCAGCCGGTGCACCAGCGCGGCACCCCGCCCTGATAATCCTCTAGATTGTGATGCTCCTCATACATCCGGAGCAGACAATGCGTAGCCTCTAATGTCATGATCACGACCTCATTTTCAATTTCGTGCGCAGCACCTCGGCCACGGTGCCGGGCTTGATCGGACGTCCGCGCACCTCGGTCCAGCAATCGACATCGATCAGGGTGCGCGCGCGCAGCATCATCGCCAGCGCCGAGTAGCGGCGGTTTTCCGCGTCGATGATTTCGTCGTGCCGGTCGTCGGACCAATTGCTCTCGATCGTCATCACCTGGCCGAAGCGCTGCATGATCTCCTTCAGGCCTGACGCCATCGGCTGCAGGAACTGCAGATGCAGCGACGATACTTTCAGCCCCTCGGCGCGCAGGCGTTCGACCGCTTCCTCGATCGCGCCCTTGGTGCTGCCCCAGCCGATGACCAGAAGATCGCCGCTTTCGTCGCCGAATACCTTCGGCGGCTTCAAGGTCTTCTGCAGCGCGGCAAGCTTGAGGCTGCGGTGGCGCAGGCCCTCTTCGTTGATCAGCGGATCATAGGCGACGTGGCTGTCGCGGTCGTGCGCAAGCCCGGTCAGAGTGTGCATGCCGTGCGGCTGGCCGGGCACGAAACGGCGGGCCAGGCCGGTGATCCGATCCCAGTCGTAGGGCTTGCTGCCCTCGGCCACCGCACTCTGATCGAACGGCGGGGCCAACCAGCTCTCGCTGAATTTCGGCCGCACGAATGGCTGCTGTCCGGTCGCCAGATTGGCATCCGACAGCACCACCACCACCATGTTGAACATCTCGGCGATCTTCCGCGCCGTGATCACCGAGTGGAAACAGTCCTCGATGCTGCTCGCCGCCATGACCACTTTGGGGGCGTCGCCGTGGCTGCCATAGATGGCGGTCAACAGGTCGCCCTGCTCGCCCTTGGTCGGTTGGCCGGTGGACGGACCGCCGCGCTGGACGTTGATCACCACCATCGGGATTTCGGCCATGACCGCGAGCCCGATCGCCTCCTGCTTGAGCGAATAGCCGGGCCCGGAGGTCACGGTGACCGTGCATTTGCCCGCATAGGACGCGCCGATGGCGAACGCACAGGCGGCGATCTCGTCCTCCGCCTGGTGCACGACACCGCCGACCCGCTCGAACACGTCGCTGAGATAATGCGATACCGAGGTCGCCGGCGTGATTGGATACATGGCGCAGATTTCCATCCCGGAGGCGATCACGCCGAGCGCGAGCGCGGTGTTGCCGTTGATCACGAGCTGCGGCTGCGTGGCGCGCACCGCCGGAATCGAATAGCGGAAATCGAGATTGGCCTCCGCCCAGTTCCAGCCCGCCTGCAAGAGATCGGTATTGCTCTTGATGACCTTCTGGTCCTTCTTGCCGAAGGTGATAGCGATCTGCTCGCGCGCCAGATCGAGGTCGAGGCTGTAGATGTAGCAAAGCATGCCGAGCGCAAACATGTTCTTGCCGCGGCGCGGGTCCGGCACCAGCTTGCGGCATTCCTGCTCCATCGGGATTTCGTAGACGCGGTAGCCCGCCTCCACGAGCTGGTTGTAGGTCACCGTGTAGGACGCGACGACGGCAGGGTTGCGGTCATTGCGCCACATGCTTTCCAAGAGGATCATGCAGCCGGGCTTGAGCTCGCCGGCACGCACGCGCCCGAGCAGCACCTGCTCGTTGAACGCGACCACGAGATCAGCCTCGTCGCCGCCATTGGTGATCGGGCGCGAGCCGATGCGCACGCGATTGCCGCTGGCGCCGGCGACGCTGCGCGCTGGCGGCTGAATTTCTGCTGGGATGATCTCCACCGTCCACACGCCGTTGCCCATCTTGGCGGCAATCGAGCCCAGCGACTGGCCGCAGCGCTGCGCGCCTTCACCCGAGTCGCTGATGATCTCGATGATGGTTTCGGCGAGCTTGACCGGCGCGGCTCCCTTGGCGCGCGGGGAAGCCGCGGCCGTCCTGGTCGGTGGTTCAAGGATGGTGGTGTCGTTCATGTTTCCCTTACGCCTCGTGTCGCCGTGACGGAACTTCGGCACAGGATCAGGCCCTGGCCTCCTGCAGCCGCGCGTAGTTGTGTTCGCCGAGATCGATGCCGAAGAGCGTGTCCTCGCTGCCGATCCGTTCGGGTCGATAGACCACGTCGGTGTCGCGCAGACCGAGATAGCGTTTCATGCTGCGCGCCGCCTTGCGGCCCGCGCCCATGGCTTCGATCACGGTCGCGGCTCCGGTCACGATGTCGCCGCCGGCGAACACGCCCATGATCGAGGTCGCGAGATTTTCGTCGACGTCGATATAGCCGCGCTTGTTGAGCTTGAGCTTCGAGGTTTGCCCGAGAATCGGATTGGCGTTGGTGCCGATGGCGTAGACCACCGTTTCGCACTCGAATTCGAACTCGCTGCCCTTCACCGCTACCGGCCTTCGCCGCCCGGAATCGTCCGGCTCGCCGAGCTCCATGCGGATGCAGCGCATGCCGCGCACCCCGCGATTGCCGTCGTCGAGCAGTTCGACCGGGCTGGTCAGCCAGTGGAATTCGATGCCTTCTTCCTCGGCGTGATGGATTTCCTCGGCGCGCGCCGGCGCTTCGGTCTTGGTGCGGCGATAGATGCAATGAACCTGCTCGGCGCCGAGCCGCAGGCTCACCCGCATGGCGTCCATCGCCGTGTTGCCAGCGCCGATGACGGCGACGCGACGGCCGAGCTGCAACGGCGTGTCGTGCTTGGGGAAGTCGCTCGCATGCATCAGGTTGCAGCGGGTGAGCAATTCGTTGGCGGACAGCACGCCGTTGAGCGATTCGCCGGGAATGCCCATGAAGCTCGGATAGCCGGCGCCGACGCCGACGAACACGGCGTCGTAGCCCATTTCCGAGATCATCTGCTCGATGGTGAACAGGCGTCCGACCAGCGTATTGCACTCGAATTTGATGCCGAGCTCGATCAGCTTGCCGATCTCGGCGTCGACTACAGGGTTGGGCAGGCGGAATTCGGGGATGCCGTATTTCAACACGCCGCCGGCCTCGTGGAAGGCCTCATAGACGGTGACGTCGCAGCCGGCCTTGGCCATGTCGGCGGCGCAGGCCATGCCGGCGGGGCCGGAGCCGACGATGGCGATGCGAAAGCCGTTCGCTTCGATATAGGGGATGTTGGTCCAGCCTTCGGCGATGGCCATGTCGCCGACGAAGCGCTCCAGCCGGCCGATGGCCACCGGCTCCAGCGAATCGCCGACCGTACAGACGCCTTCGCACTGCGTCTCCTGCGGGCAGACCCGCCCGCAGACGGCAGCCAGCAGATTGGTGTCGGTGATGACGTCGTAGGCGCCGCGATAATTCTTCTCGGTGATCTTCTGGATGAAATTCGGGATGTCGATGCTGACCGGACAACCGCGCACGCAGGGTTGGTCCGGGCAGAGCAGGCAGCGTTCCGCCTCGCGCTGCGCCTGTTCCAGCGTGTAGCCGCAGGCGACTTCGCTGAAATTGCGCCGGCGCTCCTCGGCCGGCTGCTCCCGCATCGGCGTTCGCTCTTGCGGGATGGTGCGGATCGTCTTCTTTTTTGCCATGGGATGTTGCCCGCCGATTCGCCGAGGGAAGCTGGGACCGCCTCACGTTTCGGCTTTTTACCGATTCCGGTTCACGTCTGCCCGATCGCCGCGTCGCTGCGGATGCGGCAATTTTCCTGCCAGCACTCCAGCGCCAGTTTTTCCGACGGCGCGTATCGCTTGAGCCGCTGCATCAGATCGTCGAAGTCGACCTGGTGGCCGTCAAAATCGGGGCCGTCTACGCAGGCGAACAGGACCTGGTCGCCGACCTTGACGCGGCAGCCGCCGCACATTCCGGTGCCGTCGACCATCACCGGGTTGAGGCTGACCATGGTCTTGATCCCGCGCTCGCGCGTTAACGCGGCGCAGCCCTTCATCATGACCGGCGGGCCGATGGCGACGAGTTCGTCGACATCGGCATGCTTCTCCAGCGCCTGGGCGATGCCCGCCGTCACCAGGCCCTTGATGCCGGCCGAGCCGTCATCGGTGCAGATGATCAACTCGTCGCAGCAGGCGCCGAACTTGTCTTGCCAGAACATCAAAGCCTTGTTGCGAAACCCGAGGACGCCGATCACATAGGCGCCGTTCTCCTTGTGGGCGCGCGCCTGCGGAAAGATCGGCGCGACCCCAAGCCCGCCGCCGACGCACACGACTTTTTTCGACCCGCCGATGTGGCTCGGGATGCCCATGGGGCCGACAACCGCGTAAAGACGGCCGCCGACGCGGCATTCCTGCTGCATTTCCCGGGTCGTCTTTCCCACCGCCTGGATGACGAGGGTGATCGTGCCGCGGGCGCGGTCAAAGTCGGCGATGGTGAGCGGAATGCGCTCGCCGAGCTCGTTCGCCATGACGATGACGAACTGGCCGGCCTTGGCCGCCTGCGCCATCATCGGGTGACGAAATTCCAGGAGATAGGTCGTGTCGGAGAAGTCCTGGCGGGTGACAATCTCGTAGCCGGGGTTACTCATGGCCCCCTTTCCTGGCGTTTTGTTGCGGCTCTCGTTGCGGCTCTCAATGAAGCCTCGCGCTCAGCGCAGCATTGATCAAAATCAAACGGGATCAGGCGAAAAAAGGATAATATCCGTTGCTAATTTCTTATGGGCATTAGGCAGTTAGCGCATGATTCGGAAAGGGAAGCCGGATTTGCGAAATGGTCATGCCTCACTAAAGACACTGGAGCGCAATCGATTTTGCCTGAAGCAATTGCGCTCCAGCTATTCGGGGACGTTGTATGGATTACGATGATTATCTTCGGGATGAGGCCACGCGATACCGAAAGCTCGCCGAACAGGCCGTCGACCCGTTGACCAAGCAGGAATTGCTCGAGCTTGCGGCGATCTGCGAAGAGGTTGCCAACAGCATGGAGGATCGCATGACCGCCGGATGAGCGGCGCGATTATCGGCCCCTCACTTACTTTAACGCGACATTTACCCAGCGGTGATGCTGCCCGCGAAAGCCACGTGTGAAACGCAATATTGGAAAGCGGTCGGAAACCGGTTTCGCGGGGATTGTCCGCGCTGCGGCGTTCAAATCAGCTTCAGCCCTTTGAGGCTCGCGTGGCCGTCCTTGCCGACGATGATGTGATCGTGCACGGCAATGCCGAGCGGGCTCGCCACCGCGACGATCTGTTGCGTCATCTCGATATCGGCGCGCGACGGAGTCGGATCGCCCGAGGGATGATTGTGCACGAGGATCACGGCGGTCGCCGACAGTTCCAGCGCGCGCTTGACCACTTCGCGCGGATAGACCGGCGTGTGATCGACGGTGCCGACCTGCTGCAGTTCGTCGGCGATGAGCTGGTTGCGTTTGTCGAGGAAGAGCACGCGCAGTTGCTCGCGCTCGGCGAAGGCCTGCGCGGTGCGGCAATAGTCGAGCACGGCCGACCATGACGACAGGATCGGCCGCTTCTTCACCTCCCCGCGCAGGAGCCGGCTCGCCGCCGCCTGCACGATCTTGAGCTCGGCGATGGCGGCGTCGCCGAGCCCCTTGACCTCGGCCAGCCGTGCCGCCGGCGCGGCGATCGCCTCGGCGAACGAGCCGAAGGTCGCGATCAGCGTCTTGGCGAGCGGCTTGAGGTCGCGCCGCGGCAGGGCGCGAAACAAAACCAGCTCCATGAGTTCGTAATCCGAAAGCGCGTCGGCGCCGGCCTCGCGAAACCGCTCGCGCAGCCGCTCACGATGACCGTGATAGTGCGGCGGGGCCTCGACGAGGCCTTGTTCGCCGTCGCGCTTCTTTTCCAGCATGGAAGCTCAACGCGTCCCCGTCGCCCCCGTGACCACCCGGCCGGTGCGCCAAGGATGACCGGATTGGCGTATTTTGCAACCGCCTCGGAAAGTCGTGCCAACTCACACTTGGTAGGGCGGCCGGGTCAGCCCCTTCGGCGAGAGGGTGAAAATCTCGACTCCCGTCTCGGTCACGCCGACCGAGTGCTCGAACTGGGCGGAGAGCGAGCGGTCGCGGGTCACCGCCGTCCAGCCGTCGGACAGCACCTTCACGTGCGGGCGACCGAGATTGATCATCGGCTCTACGGTGAAGAACATGCCGGGCTTGAGCACGATGCCTTCGCCCGGCCGACCGACATGCACGATATTCGGCTCGTCGTGGAACAACTGGCCGAGGCCGTGGCCGCAGAAATCGCGCACGACGCTCATATGCTGCGCCTCGACATAGGTCTGGATGGCATGGCCGATGTCGCCGCTGGTGGCGCCGGGCTTGATCGCGGCAATGCCGCGCATCATGGCTTCATAGGTGACTTCGAGCAGCCGCTCGGCACGGCGGGGGATGTCGCCGATGGCGTACATGCGGCTCGAATCGCCGTGCCAGCCGTCGAGGATCAGCGTGACGTCGACATTGACGATATCACCGTCGCGGAGCGGCTTCTCGCTCGGTATCCCGTGGCAGACCACGTGATTGACCGACGTGCAGGTCGCCTTGCGGTAGCCGCGGTACATGAGCGTCGCCGGCAAAGCACCATGGTCCAGGCCGAACTCGTAAACCAGCCGATCGATGCGCTCGGTGGGCACGCCCGGCCCGATCTCGCCGGCCAGCATGTCGAGACATTCGGCCGCCAGCGTGCCCGCCTTGCGCATGCCGGCGAAGGCGGCAGGCCCGTGAATCTTGATCTGTCCGGTTTTGCGCAGCGGCGCCTGGGCCGCGTCGACATAAGTCATGGTGTCTTGAGGTTCAGCCGCGACGAAAGCGGCTGCAAGCCGCTCGCCGCCAATGTAAGCATGGGCGCGGCCAAAGCAAGCAACGTGCGCAAGTCAGGCAATCCGCGCGCCGGGCGCACAACCTCCTAGCCTTCGATGATCGGGACCGGCGCCGCGATCTCGATGCCGTCGAGGCTGACATCGCAACGCCACGCCAGCATCTGCACCCCCTTGTGCGCGCGCCCGTTCGAAGGCGGCGGCATAGGCCGGATCGATGTCGCGGGCGATGGCGAAGCGATCAGTCGACGCGATCTGGATGACGTAAAGGAGCACGGCGCGGGCGCCGCTGTCGAGCGCGGCGGCGAGCGCGTCGAGCTCCTCGGCGCCGCTTTCGGTCACGCCATCCGGGAATCCGGCGAGCCGCGGCTTGCGCATCAGATGCGCGTTCTTGACTTTCAGATAGCAGGATCGCCGGGATGGGCTCTCGAGCAAAAAATCGACCCGCGACTTTGGCCCGTATTTTACCTCCCGCTTGACCGACGGTTAGTTCCGCAATTCCGGGATCAGCCCGGCGGCGAGAGCGTCGGCGACGAGATCAACGGGCCGGACCGAGTTCAGCCCGACCAGTTCCGGCCCGCTGCCGAGGTCTACCTCGACAAGCTCCCAGGTTATTGGAAGGTTCGGCAGCGGATCATCGGAACCGGACAGCCACGCCTGCGCGAACGGCCGGTCGAGGCCGGTCATGGCGTCGGGATTGGCGACGTGAACCGTGATCATGTCGCCGGGTTCAAGGACGACGTCGGCCATGAATCTTTTGTAGCGACGGACGAACGTTGCGGGGATGAGGGGCGTGGCAAAGCGCATGGCCGCAATTAAGCGCCCGGTGGCCGGCGCGGGAAGGGCCTTCTGGGCGGATCAACGGGCGATCTTGCCATTCAACTCGTCTGCAATGTGGATGTGAATGATCTTGTCGAACGAGGCGTCGGCGCGAAAGCCGAGCGCGAGCGCGCGGCGCGCCTCGAACCGGCTCGGCCAGCCGGCGACGATGCGCGCGACCAGCGGGTCCGGCTCGCGGCGGATGCGGGAGGCGGCGCTGTCGCCGGCAATCCGCCGCAGGGCGGCGATCTGCTCGGCGACGGTGCAACACACGCCGGGCATGGTGAGGTTCACGCGCGGTCCGATCGTCTCACGTTCCAGGCCGGCGGCATGGACGAGGAATCCGATGGCGGCGCGCGGGCTCGCGTGCCAGTGCTGGACGCTTTCATCGACCGGCAGCACCGCTTCCTCGCCGTTGAGCGGCTCGCGGATGATCGAGGAAAAGAAGCCGGACGCGGCCTTGTTCGGCCGGCCCGGCCGCACCACGATGCTCGGTAGCCTGATGCCGACGCCGTCGAGGAAGCCGCGGCGGGTATAATCGGCGAGCAGCAATTCGATCATCGCCTTTTGCGTGCCGTAGGAGGTGAGCGGCGTGGTCGCAAATTCGTCGGGGATCGCCTCCGGAAACGGCGCGCCGAACACCGCGAGCGACGAGGCAAAGACAAATCGCGGGCGATAGTCGCCGCGGGCGATGCGGATGGCGTCGAGGAGTGCGCGCGAGCCGTCAAAATTGACGCGCATCCCCTTCTCGAAATCTAGCTCGGCCTCGCCGGAGACGACCGCGGCGAGATGGAAAATCACGTCGGGCCGCTCGGCGATCGCCGCCCGGGCTGTCGCCGGGTCGGTCAGGTCGGCCGCGAGCGCGTCGACGCGAGCCGCCAACTTTTCCGGCCGTTGCGGGGCGCTCAAATCGACGAGCGTCAGCCGCTCGATCGGCCAGCCGGCGAGTGAGCCGTCGGCAAGGAGGCGGTCCGTTAGCTTGCGCCCGATCATCCCCGCGGCGCCGGTCATCAGGACGTGCATGGGCGCCGTCGCCCAAATCCGAGTTGCTGCTATAGCGCCATCCCGCCATCGACGAGATGCACATGGCCGGTAATGTAGCTTGCCTCGTCGCTGGCGAGGAAGAGGGCGAGCCAGGCGACCTCCTCGGGTCTGCCCAGCCGACCCATCGGTTGGCGCGCGACGAAATCGTTCCGCACCGCATCGAGGGGACGCCCGGTGTCCTGCGACACCGCCGTGATGCGCTCATAGAGCGACGGCGATTCGATCGTGCCCGGACAGATGGCGTTGCAGCGGATGCCCTGTTGGATGAAATCGGCGGCGACCGCCTTGGTGAGCCCGATCACCGCGGCCTTGGTGGCGCCATAGACGTAGCGGTTGGGCACGCCGCGGATTGAGGATACCGCCGAGGCAATGTTGAGGATCGAGCCGGTTTTCTTCTCCAGCATGGCCGGGAGAAACGTCTTGATCATACGGTGCATCGATTTGACGTTGAGGTCGAAGGAAAAATCCCAGTCCTCGTCGGTGCAATCGAGCACGCTGCCTTGGTGCACATAGCCGGCGCAATTGACCAGAACATCGAGCGAGCTGAATTCGCGGGCGATCTGCTTGCCGAGTGCGTCGATGTCGTCCTGCGAGCGAACGTCGAGCTTGTGAAGCTTGGCCCGCAAACCATCGAGTTTGCCCCGGTCGAGATCGGTCGCGATCACCGCGGCGCCGGCGTCGGCGAAGATCTGCGCAATCGCGCGGCCGATGCCTTGACCCGCGGCGGTGACCAGCGCCACCTTTCCTGCCAGCCTGTTGCTCATGCTTGTCCTACGCTTTCCGTTCTCATGCTCTTTGTCCGTTCAAGGCGGCGAGACTGAGCTTCTGCCTGCCGTCATCGTCGAAATTTTCCGGCGCTAGCCAGCGCTCGAAATTGCGCTTGCGCGCCGGCCATTCGCTGTCGAGCATGGAGAAATACGCGGTGTCGCGGTTGCGATTCTTAGCGATCATGTGCTGGCGCAGGATGCCCTCGAAGACGAATCCGTAGCGCAAAGCCGCGCGCCGCGAGCGCGCGTTGAGCGAATCGCATTTCCATTCGTAGCGTCTGTAGCCGAGCGTCTCGAAGACATAACGCGCCAGCAGGTATTGAGTTTCGGTGCCGAGCGGCGTTCGCTGCAGCGCCGGACTGTAGACGATGTGGCCGACCTCGATTACGCGCATCGCCGCACGGATCTCCATCAGCGTCGCCAGACCGAGCGTGCGGCCGTCGGTGTCGCGCACGCTGTAGTAATACGGGTCGTTCAGCGTCTCCCGCTCGGCGAGCCAGGCGGAAAACGCGCCTTCGTTCGCGAACGGCCCGTAAGGAGACATGTAGGTCCAGACTTCATCGTGATCGCGCAAGGTCTGCCAAAGATCGACGGCGTCGCGCGCGGCGTCGAGTCGCGAAACCGAGCCGAAGCGGCCGACGAGCCTCTCCGCGCCGGGACACCGCGCCGGCGTCGGATCGACCGGCGGTCCTACGGGGCGCGTCGCATCGGTCATGACGCCTGCGTCTTGCGATCCTCGGTGAAGAACTTGTTCAGCTCGGCGTTGGCGATGAGTCCGGCAAAGCCGTCGAACTTTCCTTCCCTCGCGATTTCGGTCGCGGTGCGGTTGACGGCGTGCATCGCTGCGCGCGCCAACGAGCCGCCGACGCTGATTCGGCGCCTGCTCATCGCCGCAATGTCGCCGACCGTGAAGCCGAGCGCTGAGCCGGCGGGGAAGTTCACCGGCTTTGGCGCTACCGCCTTGACCACGGCCTCGATCTGCTCGCGCGTCCTGATGCCCGGCGCATACAGGCAATCGGCGCCGGCAGCGGCATAAGGGCCTCTCAGAGTCACTTGCGGCCTCTTACCGTTCGCGGTTCCCTTTTCGCCCGGGACAGCATTTAAGTCCAATAAAATTGCATATTTCCTGGCCTTTGGAGCGCATCGCCCGCGCCGCGTCCGCCGCCGGTCTCGCCCTGCGTGCGGCCGGCGTTGCGCTGCCGCCGACCGTCCGTGATGCCGCCGCAGGCTGAACCCGTCCGCTCCGAATGTAGCGCCAAGCCGCCGCCACGGCGCCGATTGCTAAGGCCGCTCAGCTATTTAGCAACTCGCACTATCGAAGAGGGTTTTGATCTAGATCAATTCATTTGGACTTATGCGGCATGATCTTTTGACTATAAACGCCGGATTGAGATCCGGTGTTTATAATCCATGGCCTCTGACTATGGCCGGTTGAGAGCGGGACGACGGTTACCCCCGAAAGACGCGTAAGCGCATTCAATCGGCAAGGACACATCTCACAAGCACTGACATCGGAGGGAATTCATGCGCAAGGGTATTAGAATCCCGGTCGCGGTCGCTTTCGCCGCGATCCTCGGCACGGCGTCGGCCAACGCCGCCGACAAAATCAAAATCGGCTTCTTCTCGACGCTTGAAGGTACATACACAGCTCTCGGCGAGGACGGCCAGCGCGGCTTCGATCTCGCCCTCATGCAGCATCACAACAAGGCGGGCGGTAAGGAGCTTGAGATCTTCCGCGGCTCATCGGACACTACACCGGATTCGGCGATCCGTGCGGCTAAGAAGCTTGTCGAGCAGAACAAGGTTGACATCCTCATCGCTCCGCTCTCCGGTGCGGAAGGAATCGCCGTGCACGACTATGCGAAGACCCAGCCGCAGGTCACGTTCATCAACGGCTGCTCCGCCGCGCTCGAGACGACCTACGTCAATCCGGCGCCGAATTTCTTCCGCTTTAACCTCGACGGCTCCCAGATCCATAAGGGGCTGGGCGAGTACATCTACAACGTCAAGCACTACCATAAAATCGCGACGCTGGCCGAGGACTATGCGTTCACCTACACCCAAGTGTTCGGCCTCGCGCTGGATTATTGCCCGCTCGGCGGCCAGATCACCAAGCGACTGTGGGTGCCGCTCGGCACCAAGGATTTTGCCTCGGTCATCGCGGAGCTGCCGGATGATGTCGATGCAATCTATGTCGGCCTCGGCGGTGCCGACGCCCTCAACTTCCTCAATCAGTACCAGCAGGCCGGCGGCAACGCCAAACTCATCGGCGGCTCGATTACGGTCGATCAGACCATCATGTCCTCGAAGGGCAAGGCAAAAGAGGCGTTGATCGGCGTCCCCTCCGCAGCCCACTTCGCCGATACGTGGGATGATCCGAAATGGCAGGCATTCGTCAAGGCGTACCAGGATGCTTGGCCCCCGGAGAAGCGCTTCACGAGCCCGTCGTTCTGTGCGGTCAATTATTACGACGAGACGACCGCTGCATTGTTGGCGCTCGACAAGGTCAATGGCGACCTCAGCGACGGCCACAAGAAATTCCGTGAAGCGTTGGCCTCGCTCGTGCTCGACGCTCCCAACGGCCAGATTAAGCTCGACGAGAATCGCCAGGCGATCGGCACGGTCTTTGTCACCGAAGTTGTCAAGGACCAGCATGGCGATCTGGTCAGCAAGGTGGTCAAGATCGTGCCCAACGTGCAGCAGCGGCTTGGGTTCTCCAAGGAGGTCTTCGACAGAATCGGCCTGCCGGGGCGCGAAATCCCAGTATGCAAGAAGGTCTACGACTAACCGCAACGCAAGCGGTGAGCGAACGCGGCCGCGCACGAGCGCGGCCGCGACGGGGCTCTGATCAGGGCACTATGTGGTAGGCCGGCTTAAGCCGGCTGACCTTTTGCGTGAAAGTTCTGCTCACTTAAGGATGTTTCTGTTGGGCGCCATTTAATTAAGACATGACGGAAAATGCTATGACTGACCGCAAGAAAGTTACGCTGCCAACTTTGTTCAAGAAAGTCGCTGACGGTGAACTGATCACCTGGTTGACTTGCTACGACTACCCCACCGCCCACCTGCAAGAGCAGGCCGGAATTGATATGATCCTGGTGGGCGATAGCCTGGGTATGACCATGCTTGGCTACGACTCCACCCTGCCGGTCACGATGGATGACATGATCCGTCATGCGCAGGCCGTCCGTCGTGGCGCACCAACCGCCTTTTTGGTTGGTGATATGCCCTACATGAGCTACCAGCCGAGCGTCGAGAGCGCCATCCGCAATGCAGGGCGCTTCATGGCTGAGGCCAGCTGCGACGCCATCAAATTGGAAGGCGGCGCTACCATGGCTGACCGCATCAAGGGGATTGTGGATGCGGGCATCCCCGCTATTGGGCATCTGGGACTCACCCCCCAGTCCGTGTCGGCGCTGGGTGGGTTTCGCGTGCAAGGCAAATCGGCGGCGCTGGCCAAGAAAATCGTCGACGACGCCAAGGCGCTGGAAAAAGCTGGGGCATTTGCCATCCTGCTTGAGTTGGTTCCCGACCGACTGTGCAAGTTGATCACTGAGCGCTCCGAAAACTGCATCATCATGGGCCTCGGATCGGGGCCAGATGCTCATGGCCAATTGCTGATTTATCACGACATGTTTGGACTTTACCCGAAATTCAAACCGAAAATGGCGAAAGTTTTTGGCAATGCAGGAGAAGTCATTCTGAATGGCTTGAAGCAATACGCATCCGAAGTCACTGCCAAAACCTTCCCGCAGCCCGAGAATTGGTTCGGCATGTCAAACGATGAATACGACGATCTGCTGAAGATGCTCTGAAGGATAATTATTGATCTTTGCTAAGCACAGTAACATCAAGTCTTGAGCCACCGGATAACATCGCCGAGATCGCTCACCCCGACGATGAAATTTTCCGCGCGCGGTGAACACGACAAGTTTGCCACGAGCCCGGGGGTGATAACAGCGCATTTCGGTGAACGCCAGGTCAGTGCCAGGTCAGTGATTGTCGCGCGGCACGAACTTCTGCGCGACCCGCTGATACTTCACCGCCGGCTCGAGCACCATGCCGCTCGCGAGTTGATCGACCATCGCGCGCTGGATTTCCTGCCACGGCGTCTGGCTTTCCGGGAAGCGATAGCCGCCGTTCCTTTTGAGCGCTGCGCTGCGCTCCGCCAGCTCCTGGGGCGAGACCAGCATATCGGCGGTGCCTTTGTTGAGATCGATGCGCACGCGATCGCCGGTCCTGAGCAGCGCAAGCCCGCCGCCGTCGGCTGCCTCGGGCGAGGCGTTGAGGATCGAAGGCGAACCCGATGTTCCCGACTGCCGTCCGTCGCCGACGCAGGGCAGCGACGTCACGCCGCGCCTGATCAGGGCGGCGGGCGGCTGCATGTTCACGACCTCGGCCGAACCCGGATAACCGATCGACCCGGCGCCGCGCATGAACAGAATCGTGTGTTCGTCGATTTGCAGCGCCGGGTCGTCGATCCGCCGGTGATAGTCCTCGGGGCCGTCGAACACCACGGCGCGCCCTTCGAATGCATTCGGATCCTTCGGGTCGGAGAGATATCTGCGGCGAAAATCATCGGCGATGACGCTGGTCTTCATGATCGCGGAATCGAACAGATTGCCGTGCAGCACCTTGAAGCCGGCGTGCGGCTTTAACGGCTTGTCGTACGGGCGGATGACGACGGGGTTGGTCGCCGGCGTCTTGGCGACGTTTTCGGCGACGGTCCGGCCGTTGACGGTCAGCGCCCCGCCGTGCAGCCGGCCGGCTTCGAGCAGTTCATGCATGACCGCCGGCAGCCCGCCGGCGCGAAAATAGTCCTCGCCGAGATAGTCTCCCGCGGGCTGCATGTTGACGAGGAGCGGCACGTCGTAGCCGATCGTCTCCCAGTCCTCGATCGTGAGCTTGACGCCGATATGCCGGGCGATGGCGTTGAGGTGGATCGGCGCGTTGGTCGAGCCGCCGATCGCCGAGCAGGCGACGATCGCATTCTCGAACGCGGCGCGGGTCAGGATGTCGGACGGCTTCAAGTCCTCGCGAACGATCTCTACCGCGCGCACGCCGGTCTCGTAGGCGATCTGCCCGCGTTCGCGATAGGGCGCCGGAATCGCGGCGCAGCCTGGCAGCGCCATGCCGAGCGCCTCGGCCATGGCATTCATGGTCGAGGCGGTGCCCATCGTGTTGCAATGGCCAATCGAGGGCGCCGAGGAAGCGACGATGTCGATGAATTCCTTGTAGTCGATCTTGCCGGCCGCATGGTCTTCGCGCGCTTGCCACACCACCGTGCCCGAGCCCAAACGCATGCCGTCCTTGCTGAAGGCGTCGAGCATCGGCCCGCCGCAGAGCACGATCGCCGGCGTGTTGACCGTCGCCGCCGCCATGATGCCGGCGGGCGTCGTCTTGTCGCAGCCCGTGGTCAGCACCACCCCGTCGAGCGGATAGCCGAACAGCACCTCCACCAGGCCGAGATAGGCGAGGTTGCGGTCGAGCGCCGCCGTCGGCCGCTTGCCGGTCTCCTGAATGGGATGGACGGGAAATTCGAGGGCGATGCCGCCGGCGTCGCGAATGCCCTCGCGCACGCGCTTGGCGAGCTCGATGTGATGACGATTGCAGGGGCTCAGATCGGAGCCGGTCTGCGCGATGCCGATGATCGGCCTGCCGGAGGTGAGTTCGGCGCGTGTGATTCCGTAGTTGAGGTAGCGCTCCAGATAGACCGCGGTCATCCCCGGATTGTCCGGATTGTCGAACCACAGTTGCGAGCGCAGACGGGGCTTCTGCGAACCCCGCGAGCCGTCATTCTTCGTCATCGCCGTCTCCGACGTCGTCTCCCGCTACGCATAGATATGTCGATTGCCTTTGCCGAACAATTGGGTTGAACTGCAGCACGATGAACAACATGCGCATAGGCGGCAGATCCGTGCTGAAAACCGTCGCGGCTTTCGATCGCATCGGCGAGGAAAATGCCTTCGCCGTGTTCGCGCGCGCGACGCAGCTTGCTGCGCAGGGCCGCGACATCATCAATCTCGGCATCGGCCAACCCGACTTCCGCACGCCGGATTTCATTGTCGAGGCGGCAGTGAAGGCTTTGCGCGACGGCCATCACGGCTATACGCCCGCGGACGGCATCTTGCCGCTGCGCGAGGCAGTCGCCGCCGATCTCAACAAGCGTTTCCAGGTGGATGTCTCGCCCGACGCGGTGATGATTTTCCCCGGCGGCAAGCCGACGATGTTCATGTCGATCCTGATGTTCGGCGAGGAAGGCGCCGATATTCTCTATCCCGACCCCGGCTTTCCCATCTATCGCTCGATGATCGAGTTCACCGGCGCCCGGCCGATCCCGGTGCCGATCCGCGAGGAAAACAATTTCGCATTTTCCGCCGAGGAAACGCTGAGTCTGATCACGCCGCAGACGCGGCTTCTCATCCTCAACTCGCCGGCCAACCCGACCGGCGGGGTGACGCCGAAGGCCGAGGTCGACAAGTTGGTTGCCGGGCTCGAGCGCCACCCCGACGTCGCCGTGATGTCCGACGAAATCTACGATCACATGCTCTACGACGGCGAGACGCATGTGTGCCTGCTGCAATATCCTGCGCTGCGGGATCGGCTGATTCTCCTCAACGGCTGGTCGAAGACCTACGCCATGACCCGCTGGCGGCTCGGCTATGCGGTATGGCCGGGCAAGCTCTACGACTATGCGCGTAAGCTCGCGGTCAATCTGCATTCCTGCGTCAACGCCGCCGCGCAATATGCCGGGCTCGCCGCGCTCACCGGCCCGCAGGACGAGACGGCGAAAATGGTCGCCGCGTTCGACCAGCGGCGCAAGGTCGTGGTCGACGGCCTCAGCCGGCTTCCCGGCATGTCCTGCGTCACGCCCAAGGGCGCGTTCTACGCCTTTGCCAACATCAAGCGCACCGGCTGGATGGCCAAACCGCTCGCCACGGCGCTCCTCGAAGAATCCGGCGTCGCCCTCGTCGGTGGGCCGGATTTCGGCGTGCTCGGCGAAGGCTATGTGCGCGCGTCCTACGCCAATTCGACGGAAAATATCTTGTGCGCGCTCGACCGCATGGCGGACTTCCTGGCCAGCCGCAAGGCGGCGTGAGGCTCCCTTTATCTTCGGAGGCCGGCGCTGCGGAATGGGGGTCATCCGCGCTGCGTCAGCCGGAAGCCGACGACGACGATCGCGAGACCGGCGAGCTGCGGCACGCTCGGCACCTCGCCAAGCGCAAGATAGCCGACCAACAGAGTGAACGGGGGGACGAGCGAAGGAAACAGCACCGCGCGCGAGGCGCCGAGCGACACGACCGCGCGGGTAAAGAGATAAGTAGCGCCGGCGCCGGCGAGGGCGCCCTGGACGACCGCCTGCAGCAGATTTTCGAACAAACCCGCGGCCAAGAGATTATCGACGTTGAACAGCAGCACCGGCAGTCCGACGAGCGACAGGACGCTGGTGATCGCCGCTGCCCGCGCCGCGGCGATCCGCCACAACCGCACCAGCACGCCGAAGACGGCGAAGAAGCTTCCGGCGGCGACGAACAGAAAGTCGCCGCCGACCCCGTGGGCGCCCATCGTCCGCAGCGCTTCGGCGCCGATCACCACCAGACCGAGAACGATCGCCAGCGCCCCGACGACGCGGCCCCACGGCAACGGTTCCTTCAAGATGAGCCGCGCCAGCACCAATCCGCCGAGCGCCGCGCACGATGGCTGAATGACGCCGCCATGGCCGAGCGGGACAAACAAATAACCGGTGTAGCTCAACAAGCCGAGCGGCAGGCCGCCGAACAGCGCCAGGGCAATTCCGCGGCGCCAGCCGATCCCGCCGAGGTCGGCGAAGCCATCGTGGGCGACGGCCGGCAGAAGCGCCAGTCCCGGCCACACGTACCGGTGCAGCGCGATGACGAGCGGCGACAGGCCGGCGGTAACGCCCTGCCGTGCGGCAACGAAGCCGAGCGCCCAGCACAGCGCCGCGCCGACACCGCACAACACACCCAGAGTCGTCGCAGAGTTCAGCGGCGGCGCGCGATCCATTCAAGCGCGAACGGCGTGAGCGTCAGGCACGCAGCGCGACGGCATGCGGCACCGCTTCCTTAGCCGCGCGCATGTTCTGCACCAGCCAGTAGGTTCCGAACAAGACCAAACCCCAGAACAAATCGCCGGCCGCCATGTTCTGCAGGAACGGCAGCGCCGCGACATAGCATTCGACAAGCGCCGTCCAATTCGGGGCGTACATTGTACTGAAAGCCCAAACAGCAAAATTCGTGACGAAAAAGAACGTCAGCGAAGAGGAGAGCAAAATCGGCACGATCATCCCCGGCCGGCGAAGACGCCTCGACATCCATGCGGCGCAAGCCGGCAGCGCGAGCGTCCCATAGACGAATGCCATCACCCTTATATCGTAAAAGCCGAGCATGACATCGCCGAGCACCAGGCCGACGATCGGCACGAGAACGGACAGGGCGCGAATGCGAAGCACGCTTGCCGCAAACAGCGCCGTCGCGGCAACCGGCGTGAAATCGGGCGCGTGCGGGAGCAGCCGGGCGGCGACGTCGAGCCCAACAAGCGAGGCAATGACCGGGAGATCGCTCAACAAAGCACGCGGCACATGAATTCGGTTCAGCGAGGTCGCGGGCATCGGCGTTGTTTCCTCTGTTCCGTCGTCAATCGTCAGCCTACCACGTCCTGGGCTCGCAGCTCGAATGTGGCAAAGCTTCGCGAATGATAGCCGCTGGCGCCGCTGTTGCACAGCGAAGTTCGCAGGGAGAAGGCCGACCTCTATTGCGCCGTCCGCTGTGCAGTAGCGATCAGCCGATCACATCGGCGTCATCGAGCAGTTCGATGCCTCCCGCGGCTACGACGCGGCCGGCGTCGAGCCGCACGACATACGTGGCGATACGGCGCAGTTCCGCGGCGATATGAGTGACATAGACCATCGGCACGCCGGCGTCGTCGCGCAGGCGGACGAAATAGGGGAGAATTTCGCGCTTATGGCCGGCATCGAGCGAGGCAAGCGGCTCATCGAGGAGGAGAAGGCGGGGGCGCATCAGCAAGGCGCGGCCAATGGCAACGCGCTGGCGCTCGCCGCCGGACAGCATCCGCGGCCGGCGACCGAGCAGGCGGCCGATCTCCAGGAGCGTCACGACACGCTCGAACTCTTTCGCGTCGCGCGGATGGCCGCTCATCTTGCGTCCATAGTCGAGGTTCTGGTGCACGCTGAGATGCGGAAACAGCCGGTCTTCCTGGAACACATAACCGATGCGGCGCCGATGCGGGGGCACGTTGATCCCGGCGGCGCTGTCGAACAGCACCGTATCGTCGAGCGTGATCGACCCGCCGTCCGGCGCCAGCAGGCCGGCGATCATGTTGACGATCGAGGTTTTTCCCGCGCCGGAGGGACCGAACAGAGCGGTGACGCCGCGCGCCGCTTCGAAGCGGGCGGCAAGTTGGAATCCGCCGAGCCGCTTCTCGACGTCCACGGCAAGCACGATCATTCCCCTTGGAAGCGCATGACGGCGCGGCGGGCGAACCATTCCGAGGCAATGAGCGCGGCCAGCGCCAGCGCGATCGCAAGCAACACCAGCCGCCCCGCCGCGGCCTCGCCGCCGGGAATCTGCAAGAACGTGTAGATCGCGGCTGAAATTGTCTGCGTCTCGCCCGGGATGTTGGACACGAAGGTGATGGTGGCGCCGAATTCGCCGAGCGCCCGCGCAAAGCACAGCACCGCACCGGCGATCACGCCCGGCAAGGCAAGCGGCAAGGTGATGGTGAGGAACACCATGAGATGGTTGGCGCCGAGCGTTGCGGCGGCGTCCTCGAACCGACGGTCGATTGCCTCGAGCGCGAGTCGGATCGGACGGACCAACAGCGGGAAGCCCATGATGCCGCAGGACAGCGCGGCGCCGGTCCAGCGGAACGCAAACACGATGCCGAATTGATCGGCCAGAAAGGCGCCGATCAGTCCCTTGCGACCGAACGAGATGAGCAGCAGATAGCCGGTGACCACTGGCGGCAACACCAGTGGCAAGTGCACGAGCCCGTCGAGCACGGCCTTGCCCCAAAATTTCTTTCGCGCCAACAGCCACCCGACCGCGATGCCGATCGGCAGCGCGAACGCGGTGGCGACGATGGCGATGCGCAGCGACAGGAGGACCGCGGTCCATTCGGCGGGAGAGAGATCGAGCACGGCGCTTGCTTGCTTAACCCTTAGGGAGAGATGACGGGAAAGTCTTTCACGATGTCGGCTTTATCAGAAACGTGAAACCGTAGCCCTCGAAAATCGACTTCGCGGTCTGCGTACGTAGAAACGCCAGATACCGCGCCGCATCGGGCTTGGCGTTTGCGGTCAGCGCCACCGGGTAGACGATCGGCGGGTGCGAATCCTCGGGAAAGACGCCGACGACCTTGACATTCGACTCGATCCTGGCGTCGGTCTCGTAGACGATGCCGAGCGGCGCCTCGCCGCGCGCGACCAGAACCAGCGCGGCGCGCACATTGTCGGTCATGGCCATCTTCGGCTCGACCGATGCCCATACTCCGAGCTTCTCCAGCGCGGCCTTAGCATAAAGCCCGACCGGAACGGCGCGCACGTCGCCGGTCGCGATACGTCCGTCGCCGGCAAGCCCGGCGAGATCAAAGCCCGGCGCGATCGTCACATTGCCGATCCCCGAATCCTTGGGTGCGATCAGTACCAGCCGGTTGCCGAGCAGATTGACGCGCGTTTGCTCTTTGACGAGATCGCGCTGTGCGCCATAATCCATCCACTGCAGATCGGCGGAAACGTATATGTCGGCCGGAGCGCCCTGCTCGATCTGTTTCATCAGCGCCGAGCTTGCCGCATAGCTGGCGACGATCTTGATTTCGGTCCGCTTCGTGAACGCCGCGTCGACGTCGTCAAGCGCGTTTTTCATCGAGGCGGCGGCGAAAACGAGGAGGCTGTTTTCCTGCGCCGGCGCCGGCTGCGTCGCGGCGGCAATCGCGATCGCTGCGGCAAGAACCGGCAGGACACGCCTTCTTTCGAGCACGACGGTTCTCCAAAGGTTGCCCGCGCCCGCAACCCGCGGGCGCCGAGGCCAATATGAAAGAAGTACGACCGCCTCGGGAACCGTCGTTCCAGGCTGGTGCGGCGCACGCCCGGCGCGCCGCCCGTCGCGCTTCGAGGATAGCAGTCGCCCCGAAGCTTGGCAAAGCACGGCGCGCATTTTGCATTGCCGCGCTTGGCGCGGTTGCGGAACGACGATGATCCGCCGATAACGGCACGTGATATCATTGCCGTGAATTCGGGGAGCGCGTCATGCCTGCAGAGGCGATGGAAGGCGAGTACGACTACATCATCATCGGCGCTGGGTCGGCCGGCTGCCTCCTGGCCAATCGGCTCTCGGCCGATTCCGACCGGCGTGTGCTCCTGCTCGAAGCCGGTGGACGCGACAATTGGATTTGGTATCACATCCCGGTCGGTTATCTGTTCGCGATCGGCAATCCGCGCTCGGACTGGTGTTTCAAGACCGAGCCGGACGAAGGACTCAACGGCCGCAGCATCAACTACCCGCGCGGCAAGGTAATCGGCGGTTCGTCGTCGATCAACGCCATGGTCTACATGCGCGGCCAGGCGGCCGATTACGACCACTGGCGCCAGCTCGGGCTTGCCGGCTGGGGTTGGGACGACGTGCTGCCTTATTTCAAGCGCCATGAAAATCACTTCATGGGCGAGAGCGCGACCCATGGCGTGGGCGGCGAATTGCCGGTCGCGGCGCCGCGCGTGCGCTGGGATGTGCTCGACGCGTTTCGCACCGCCGCCGCGCAGGCCGGCATCAAGTCCCTCATGGACTTCAACACCGGCGATAACGAAGGCTGCGCCCCATTTCATGTCAACCAGAAGCGGGGCCGGCGCTGGTCGGCCGCGCGCGCCTTCCTCAAACCGGTGCTTGGCCGTGCCAATTTGCGGCTGGAAACCGGCTCTCTGGTCGAAGGCATCGTGTTCGACGGCCGCCGCGCCGTCGGCGTGCGCTGGCGACGCGACGGCGAAACGCGAGCAGCGCGCTGCCGCGGCGAAGTCGTTCTCGCCGCTGGCTCGATCGGGTCGACGCAAATCATGTTGTTGTCCGGCGTCGGCCCGGCGCAGCACCTGATGGAACACGGCATTTCGGTCGTCGCCGACAGGCCGGGCGTCGGCGGCAACCTGCAGGACCACCTGCAGCTGCGCCTGATCTACAAGGTGGACGGCATCACCACCCTCAACGAGCGCTATCACTCGCCGCTCGGCCTCGCACGCATGCTCATCGAATATGCGCTGTTCCGGCGCGGCCCGCTGACCATGGCGCCGTCGCAGGTTGGTCTGTTCACCCGCTCCGATTCCGATCAGGAGCGCGCCAATCTCGAGTACCACATCCAGCCGCTGTCGCTCGACCGCTTCGGCGAGCCGCTGCACAAATTCCCCGCCTTTACCGCAAGCGTATGCAACCTGCGCCCGACGAGCCGCGGCTATGTGCGGCTGCGCTCGCGCGATCCAGCCGCGGCACCGATCATCAAGCTCAATTACCTGTCGACCGAGGAGGACCGCCGCATCGCCGCCAAAGCCATTCGCTTGACCCGCCGTATCGTGGCGCAGCCGGCGCTGGCGCCGTACCATCCGACCGAGTATCTGCCGGGCGCTGGCGTGCGCGATGACGACGAGCAGGCTCTGGTCAAGGCCGCGGGCGACATCGGCACCACCATCTTTCATCCCATCGGCACCGCCAAGATGAGTCTGCCGAGCGATCCGCTGATGGTGGTCGACGACCACTTGCGCGTTGCCGGCGTGGATCGGCTGCGGGTCATCGACGCGTCGGTCATGCCCACCATCACGTCCGGCAACACCAATGCCCCGACCATGATGATCGCGGAGAAAGGCGCCGCCTTGATCCGTGCCGACGCCCGGGGGTTGCAGGCGTGAAGGCGGTTCTGCGTGCGACGGCCATGCTGGTTGATCCTGGCGGCGCGTGGACGCGGCTTGATCGCGAACCGCTTGATGCATTTTATCTGCTGATCGGCTATGTCGCGCCGCTGGCGCTTATCCCGGCGTTGTCGAGTTTTGTCGGCGCCTGCCTCGTCGGCGTGATCGTGCCGGGAGGAAATGTCGTGCGTGCGCCGATCATCGACGGACTGTTCAGTGCGGTCTTCGGCTATGTGGCGACGTTGGCGGAGGTGCTCCTCGTCGCGCTGCTGATTGAAGCGCTGGCGCCGTTGTTCGGCGGGCGCCGCGATTTTGCCAGCGCACTCAAGCTCGCAGCCTATTCTTTCACGCCCTTGTGGCTCGCCGGAATTTTTCTGCTGCTGCCGGGGCTGCACTTCCTTGCGCTCACCGGTTTCTATGGCGCTTATATCCTGGCCAAGGGGTTGCCGCTGCTGATGAAATCGCCGGCACCGAAGTCGCATCCCTACGCCGCAGCGATTGTCGGTTTCGCGACCCTTCTGACCTTCCTGACCGCCGTCGCGCAACGTGCGCTTTTTGGTCACGCCGGCATTTAGCGCGGGATCCATCGGCGCGGCCGAACTTGCCCGGTGATCTGCGACTTTTTGTTTGGCCTTTGCCGCAACACGCGGATGCTTGGCACGCGCGAGCATCACGGGCAATCACGGGGCTATCAGTACCTGGCGGCACGCGGCCGGCAGATTTGCCATCGTCAGCGACGGCTTCGGCTTTGCCGGCTCCGTGGGAGGCGCCGGATGCAGCACGGCATCCGAGAACCAGTAATCGAGCTCGTGGCCGCAGCCGTCGCCCGGCTCCGGCGGCGGTTGCGGCTTGCATTGCGGGCTGTCGACCGGACAATAGATGCGGACGTGAAAATGATAATCGTGCCCCCACCACGGCCGGACCTTGGCGAGCCAATCGCGATCCGGCCCGGCCTCGCGGCACAGCGCCTTCTTGATCGCGGCATTGACGAAAATGCGCTCGACCTCGGCATCGCGTGCGGCGGCGCGGATCAATTCGGTGCGCTCGTGCGTCCACACATTGGGGTCGACGTCGAGTCGATCTTCACGCACCATGTTGACGGCCGACATGAATTCGCGCTCTTCGCGCGAAAGCGTGCGGTCGGGCATCGGCGTCAGCCAGATATCGGCATCGAGCCCGACCTGATGGCTGGCGTGGCCGGAGAGCATGGGACCGCCGCGCGGCTGCGACATGTCGCCGACCAGGAGTCCGTTCCAGCCGACTTTTTTGGCCTTTTCCGCCAGGCGCTCGAGGAACGCGACGAGGTCCGGATGTCCCCAATTGCGGTTGCGCGACAGCCGCATCACCTGCCAGGTCGGGCCGTTGATCGGCAGCGCGACAGCGCCGGCGAGGCAACCCGAGGAGTAGAAACCGATCGCGCGTGCGGCAAGCGGTACCGGCTCCCGCTTGCGTGCGAACAACTCCCGCGCCGGCGTCGACGCGGAGTCGGGATTGGCAAGCGGCGGCAGCGGTTTGTCCTCGACGGTGCCGGGATCCTGCGGCAAGGCCGGACTGGTGCCGGCGAGGAACAGAGCCAACAGCAGGCAAGGCGAAACGCGCATCATCCGTTCTCCGCCGCGCCGCGGGGCGCGGGAACTTCTTGCCGAAAGGCGACGGCGCGGGCCCGGCTGCGATACGCTGCCGCGAGTCGTTCGCGCTGTAAAGCCGCGAACGGCTCGGCGGCATCTGCTTCGAGTGCCAGCAATCGCTTTTCCGTCACCGCATGCGGCTCGGTCGTGCCGTCATGGCGAATGTGGCCGACCGCGAGCCCGCGCTCGGCGAGGCTGCGGGCGATGAGAAGACAGCGGTGGCAGTCGAGCGGCTCGCGTTCCGCGCACATCACGCAGACGCGTGAGCGCGCCGCCGCCGCGATCAAGCGATCGAGGCTCGCGAGATATTCCGGCCGCACCGCCATCGCCCCGTAATCGGCAATGCCATCGCGATAGAGGCTGTCGTCGCGGGGTCGGCCGCCGAGCGTCTCCCCCATCGGCACATAGGCGATGCCTGCGCGCGCGAGGCTTCCCGCCAAGGTTTTCGCCGAGAACCACGGAAACCGACGTGAGAACGGCAGCGAGCGCACGTCGACGATCATGTTCACCCCGGCGTCTTGCAGCAGCGCGACGAAGCGTTCAGCGGGAATGTTGGAGTGGCCGATGGTGGTGAGGTCGAACGCCGCCATGGCGGATGTTTGACTGGCAAGGCTCGGCGATTTCATGGTCAACGATTAACCCTCGGAATGCCGCGCGCTTTACAAGCGTGGCCCGGGCAACAATAGTCCTCGCGGTGCGCGAGGAGATTTTCGGGGCTCGCCATGCGCCGTCTCATTTTCGCGGCATTGCTGGCCGTGCCGTCATTTGCTTTCCTGCCTGGCACGGATCGCGCCGAAGCCGCAGTGATGGTTGCGATCGACCGCGGCAGCCAGACCATGGCCGTGACCGTCGATGGCGCCTACCGTTACACTTGGCGGGTTTCGACCGGCAGGCCGGGCTACGGGACGCCGGCCGGCGTCTTCCATCCGCAGTCGATGTTCGCGCGCTGGTTTTCCCGTAAATATTACAACTCGCCGATGCCGCATGCGATCTTCTTCTACGGCGGCCTCGCCATTCACGGCAGCTATGAAATTGCGCGACTCGGCGGCCCGGCCTCGCATGGCTGCGTGCGCCTGCATCCGGCCAACGCCGCCGTGCTGTTCGGCCTGGTGCAGCGGGAAGGAATGCGCAACACCACGATCGTGGTGCAGTAGGCGTCGGCGCCGCGCGAGCCTCAAACATCCACCTTCAGCGCGGCGATGAACGCCTCCTGCGGAATCTCCACCTTGCCGAACTGGCGCATGCGCTTTTTGCCTTCCTTCTGCTTTTCCAGAAGCTTGCGCTTGCGAGTCACATCGCCACCGTAGCATTTGGCAGTCACGTCCTTGCGGAACGCGCGCACGGTCTCGCGCGCGATGATCTTGCCGCCGATCGCGGCTTGGATCGGCACCTGGAACATGTGTGGCGGAATGAGTTCTTTCAGTTTCTCCGCCATGGCTCGGCCGCGCTGCTCGGCGCGGGTGCGGTGGACAAGCATCGCCAGCGCATCGACCGGCTCGCCATTGACCAGCATTTGCAGCTTGACCAGATTGGAGGGCTTGTAGTCGGTGAGGTGATAGTCGAAGGACGCATAGCCCTTCGACACCGATTTCAGCCGGTCGTAAAAGTCGAACACCACCTCGTTGAGCGGCAGGTCGTATTTCACCAGCGCGCGGCTGCCGACATAGGTCAGCTCGACCTGGATGCCGCGGCGGTCCTGGCAGAGCTTGAGCACGCTGCCGAGATAGTCGTCCGGGGTAAGGATGGTGGCGCGGATCCACGGCTCCTCGATCTCGTTGATCCTGACCACGTCGGGCATGTCGACCGGATTGTGGATGTCGAGCGCTGTGCCGTCGGTCAGCTTGATCTTGTAGATGACCGACGGCGCGGTCGCGATCAGGTTGAGGTTGAATTCGCGCTGCAGCCGCTCCTGGATGATTTCGAGGTGAAGAAGCCCGAGAAAGCCGCAGCGAAAGCCGAAGCCGAGCGCGGCCGAGGTCTCCATCTCGTAGGAGAAACTGGCGTCGTTGAGCCTGAGCTTGCCCATGGCGGCGCGCAGATTCTCGAAATCCGCGGCATCGACCGGAAACAGACCGCAGAACACCACCGGGACCGCCGGGCGGAAGCCGGGCAGCGGCCTCTGAACCGGCTTTTTGTCGTCGGTGATCGTGTCGCCGACGCGCGTGTCGGCGACTTCCTTGATTGAGGCGGTGAGAAAGCCGATCTCGCCGGGGCCGAGCTCGTCCGCCTCCTGCATTTTCGGCGTGAACACGCCGACACGATCGACCTCATAGGCGGCGTCGGTGCCCATCATGCGGATGCGCTGGCCCTTCTTCAATACGCCGTCGACGACGCGGAACAGAACGACGACGCCGAGATAGGAATCGTACCAGCTGTCGACGAGCAGCGCCTTGAGCGGCGCTGCGGCATCGCCCTTGGGCGGCGGCAGCCGGTTGACGATTGCTTCGAGCACCTCGGGCACGTTCTGTCCGGTCTTGGCGGAGATGAGGATCGCGTCGGAGGCATCCAGCCCGATCACATCCTCGATTTGCTGCTTGACCTTCTCGGGCTCAGCGGCGGGCAGATCGACCTTGTTGAGCACCGGCACGATCTCGTGATTGTTGTCGAGCGCCTGATAGACATTGGCGAGCGTCTGCGCCTCGACCCCCTGGCTCGCATCGACGACGAGCAACGAGCCTTCGCAGGCGGCGAGGCTGCGGTTGACCTCATAGGCGAAGTCGACATGGCCGGGAGTGTCGATGAGGTTGAGCACATAGTCCTTGCCGTCGCGCGCGCGGTAATTCAATCGCACGGTTTGCGCCTTGATGGTGATGCCGCGCTCGCGCTCGATGTCCATGGAATCGAGCACCTGGTCGACCATCTCGCGCTCGGAGAGCCCGCCGGTCAGCTGAATGAGCCGATCGGCGAGGGTCGATTTGCCGTGGTCGATATGGGCAATGATCGCAAAATTGCGGATGTTTTCGATGGTGACCGCACTCATGCGGCGCAGATAACATCGGCGTCCCGAAGCGGCAAGCGCTGCCGCAGCCGTTGCGAACAAGCATGCCGGCGGCGATGATGAAATCGGCGGCGGCCGCCGCGCCGGCCCCTATCGGCCTTCTGCGCATGGCAGAACGGCTCGGGCGACGCGGCGGGCGCGAAAGCCTCAATACCTGTATTGATCAGTCTTGAAGGGGCCGCCGATCGGGATGCCGATATAGGTCGACTGCTTGTCGGTGAGCTTGGTGAGCTTGACGCCGATTTTGTCGAGATGCAGCCGCGCCACCTTCTCGTCGAGTTGTTTCGGCAGCGTGTAGACCTTCTTCTGGTATTTGCCGGGATTGATCCACAGCTCGATCTGCGCCAGCGTCTGGTTGGTGAACGACGACGACATCACGAAGCTCGGATGGCCCATGGCGTTGCCCAGATTCACCAGGCGCCCCTCCGACAATAAAATAACGCGCTTGCCGTCGGGAAACTCGATTTCGTCCACCTGCGGCTTGACATTGTGCCATTTGAAATTGCGCAAAGCCGCCACCTGAATCTCGCTGTCGAAATGGCCGATGTTCGCCACGATGGCGCGGTGCTTCATCTTGCGCATGTGGTCGATGGTGATGACGTCGACATTGCCGGTGGCGGTGACGAAGATGTCGGCGCGCGGTGCGGCGTCTTCCATGGTGGTGACCTCGTAGCCCTCCATCGCCGCCTGCAGTGCGCAAATCGGATCGATCTCCGAGACCATGACCCGGCAGCCGGCCTGCCGCAGCGACGCCGCCGAGCCCTTGCCGACGTCGCCGAAGCCGGCGACCATGGCCACCTTGCCGGCCATCATCACGTCGGTGCCGCGGCGGATGCCGTCGACGAGCGATTCGCGGCAGCCGTAGAGATTGTCGAACTTCGATTTGGTGACGCTGTCGTTGACGTTGATGGCGGGGAAAAGCAGGCGGCCTTCCTTCTCCATCTGGTAGAGGCGATGGACGCCGGTAGTGGTCTCCTCGGTCACGCCGCGGATAGTCTTTGCGGTCTTCGTATACCAGCCGGGTCTTTGCTTGAGCCGCCGCTTGATGGCGGCGAACAGCACTTCCTCCTCCTCGTTGTTCGGATGGTTGAGCACGGCCGGGCTGGTTTCCGCCTGCGAGCCGAGGTGCATCAACAGCGTCGCATCGCCGCCGTCATCGAGGATCATGTTCGGTCCGCCGCCGTCCGACCATTCGAAAATGCGGTGGGTGTATTCCCAATAGTCGGACAGTGTCTCGCCCTTGACCGCGAACACCGGCGTGCCGCCGGCCGCGACGGCGGCGGCGGCGTGGTCCTGCGTCGAGTAGATGTTGCACGACGCCCAGCGCACGTCGGCGCCGAGTGCCTTGAGCGTCTGGATCAGCACCGCGGTCTGGATGGTCATGTGCAGCGAACCGGCCACCCGCGCGCCGCGCAGCGGCTGCTCCGGCCCATACTCCTCGCGTGTCGCCATCAGGCCGGGCATCTCGGTTTCGGCGATGGCGATCTCCTTGGCTCCCCATTCGGCGAGGCTGAGGTCCTTGACGACGTAATCGGTGGGCGAAGTTTTTTTCGGTTTGCTCGACGTGCTCATGGTTTGCTGTTCTGCCAACCTGTGAATTGCGGCGGCACTAAAGACATAAAGATAGCTTTATGTCCATGCTTGAACCTCCAGCCGTGGCGACGCATTTTCCCGGCATGGATGCCAACAGCCGACCGCCGATCAAATCCCTGCGCCAGCTGGCTCAAGCCGAGGAAAGCTGCACGCGATGTCCGCTCTATCGCGGGGCGACGCAGGCGGTGCCCGGGGAAGGCCCCCTTCACGCCGCTTTCATGTTGGTCGGCGAACAGCCTGGAGACAAGGAGGACATCGCCGGCAAACCGTTCGTCGGGCCCGCCGGCCGCATTCTCGACCAGGCGCTGGAGGACGCCGGCATTGCGCGCGAAGCGACCTTCGTTACCAATGCGGTCAAGCATTTCAAGCACGAGATGCGCGGCAAGCGCCGTCTGCACAAACGTCCGAACAATTACGAGATCGAGCGCTGCAAAGTCTGGCTCGACCTCGAACGCGGCCTGGTCAAGCCGTCAACGATCATCGCGCTCGGCGTGACCGCCGCGCGCAGCTTGACCGGGCGCACCGTCACCATCGGCAAATTGCGCGGCCAGGCGCTTGCGATGAATGATGGGACGAGGCTCGTCATCACCGTCCACCCTTCCGCGCTGCTGCGCATCGAGGATGAGCATGAACGTGGCGCCGCCTATCGAAGCTTTGTCGCCGACCTCAAAGCGGCCGCGGCGGCAGGTTCGCAACCGCGCGGCGGCCGTGCACGAGGACGCTGATACCGCCTGCGTCGATGTTCAGCGCGCCTTCGGCGTTTCGCCCGACCGCGGCGGTGTGGCCTTCACCACGCCGGCCTGCGTGAGTGCCGCCGCGATCTGCTGCATGCGATTGATCAGATCGACCGCCGCCGCCGGCGGCAGCACGACCCGGCAGGTCGGATAGCGGCGGCCGCTGATCGGCGCGCCGGGTTTGACCTCGTCGACGCGGGTGACCGCGAATTCGATTCGCAGCGTTTGCCCATCAAAGATGAGCCCGCTGACCGCGTCGGCAAACGTCTCCGCGATGTCCGGCCGGTCGACATAGCGGATCGTCGCCGCCTGCCGCTCGCGCGGCGGCGCCGGGGACGTCGACGCAGCTGCGCTAGGCCGCTCGCGTGGCGGCGCCGGGGACGTCGACGCAGCCGCGCTAGGCCGCTCGCGCGGCGGCGCCGAGGATGTCGGCGCGGCCGTTCCAGGCATCGGGGCGACCGAAGGCATCTTTGCGCCTTCTGTCGCCGGTTTTTCGCCCGGGGCGACCGGGGCATTCGGATCGGGCTTGCCGAAGATCATCTGCTCTCTCCCTGGATCAATCCAATTCCCCGAAACGCGAATCGATGAGGGCGGCCAAAGCGTCGAGCACCTCCGCCGCCTCCTTGCCGGTGGCCTCGACGGTGATCGAGGTGCCGGGCGCCGCCGCAAGCATCATCAGGCCCATGATCGAGGTGCCGCCGACAGTCTCGCCGCAGCGCGTGACGCGCACGTCGGCATCGAATTTCTCCACCGTTTGCACGAATTTGGCCGACGCCCGTGCATGCAGTCCCTTCCTGTTGCAGATGGCCAGCTCGCGGACCACGGCGCCGATCTCCAAACGCGGCTCGTTCGGCACATATTTGCTGCTGCGCTGGGCCGCGCTCATTTTCCGCTCAGGACCCGGCTCGCGATGGTCACGTATTTGCGCCCCGCGTCCTGGGCGGCAGCAACCGCCTCGGCGAGCGGACATTCGTCGCGGACCTTGGCCAGCTTGACCAGCATCGGAAGATTGATGCCGGCAAGCACTTCGACCTTGGGACGGCTCATCACCGAGATGGCGAGGTTGGAAGGGGTACCGCCGAACATGTCGGTCAGTATAGCAACGCCATCGCCGCTATCGACACGCTTTACGGCTTCGATGATGTCCCTGCGGCGTTCCTCGACGTCGTCTTCGGGACCGATCGTGACTGCTTCAATCTGGCCCTGCGGACCCACCACATGCTCTAACGCCGCGCGGAACTCGACAGCCAGCCGCCCGTGGGTGACAAGCACAAGACCGATCATGGAACTCTCCGCGGGCGCGTTTTCGGTGCACCGCACGAAAGGGTGCTCATCTTGACCATCCGAAGCCCAAGCGCAAGGGGCGTTATTGGCGGATTTTGATGGATGTTGCATTGCGGTATCACGCAGTCAAATCGGGGCCTCCGGCGGGGATGGACCGGCTAGGGGACGAGACCGCGGGCAAGTATACGAGCGTTAAGGTTACCAATCTGCCACCGACGGCCGGACGGCCGCAGGCAATCGAGAAGCTCAGATTGCCACCCAAGGTAGGTCAAATCCAACGGCCAGGGGGTGAAGTGATGAGGGCAAGAAGCTCGGGCAAGGCTGCGGCGGCCCCTGCGACCGCAAGCCGCGGTAACAATATACCTGCAATTTCAGTCTCGCGCCTTCCTTCTTGCGGGAATCGTTCCGAGTCCGCGGCGGCGAGGTCGACGACGAGCCCTACCACGGCGCGGCGCTCGTAGGGCAGCCGCAAGATGCCAACGCCACGCACCTCGATGAGGCCGACAAGCGGCTCAGGGGCACGCGCCAAGACTCGCCCGCCGGCAGTTTCCAGATAGACGCGATCATCCGCCACGAGTCGCGCGAAAGGCAGCGCGCCCGCGCGCGCCGCTTCGATCAATTCGAGCGCAAGGCGCGATTTCCCGGCTCCCGAGGGCCCGCGGATCAGTACCGCTTTCGCGCCGACCAGCACGGCCGAGCCGTGCTCCGTCGTCAATGCCGCCGCCATCACATGGCCGGCAGGCGCACGACGAAGTGCGCGCCGAGCACCTGCGGCGTGCCGTCTGCGCCTGGCGCACCGATCCGATTTTCGACCCAGATCGCGCCGCCATGGGCTTCGATGATCTGTTTGGAGATCGACAGGCCGAGACCGGAATTCTGGCCGAACCCCTGGTGCGGGCGATCGGTGTAGAAGCGTTCGAAAATCTTCTCGAGAGCGTCGGGGCGCACGCCCGGGCCGTCGTCATCGACGAAAATCTCGACGTGATTCTTCAGCCGCCGGCAGGTCACGCGCACCGTGCCGCCCGGCGGCGAGAATGAGCGCGCGTTCTCGATCAGATTGTCGACGACCTGACCGAGGCGCGAATCATGGCCCGGGACGCGAAAAGCGTGCGCGCCGCCGCCCTCGAATCTGAGCGTGACGTCGACCCCATCGTCACGCTTGACCTCGTTGGCGACGGCGACCAGCGTATTGAGGAGCTTGCCGAGATCGACCGGTGCCGCCTCCTGCCGCTGCAACTCGGCATCGAGGCGGCTGGCGTCGGAAATGTCGGAGATCAGCCGATCCAGCCGTTTGACATCGTGCTGGATGATGGTGAGGAGCCGGGCGCGGCTCTCGTCGGTCTTGGCGACCGGCAGCGTCTCGACGGCGGAACGCAGCGACGTCAGCGGGTTCTTCAACTCATGCGCCACGTCGGCGGCAAAACTCTCGATCGCTTCGATCCGGCTGTACAGCGCGTTGGTCATGTCGCGGAGGGTGCCCGAGAGATGCCCGATCTCGTCGCGCCGGCGGGTGAAATCGGGAATTTCGACGCGCGTGCGAATCCGCCGGCGCACGCTCTCGGCGGCGTCCGCGAGCCGCCTGACCGGCTCGGCGATCGTGCCGGCCAGGAAGACTGAAAGCAGCACCATGACGCCTGCGGCGATGAGAAAGACCTTGAGAATCGCCAGCCTTTCGGCCTCCACCATGTCGTCGATATCGGCGCCCTGGGTCGAGAGCATGAGCGCGCCGCGCACGGCGCGGAAACGCTGCACCGGCACCGCGACCGAAACGATCACATCACCGCGTTCGTTGATGCGCACCATGCTGGCGTTCTGTCCATTCAAGGACCGCCCGACCTCGGGATAGCCCTTCCCGTTCTCGGCACCGAGCTCGCGGTAGAGTGGGAGATCACCCCGCCCAAGCCAGGTACGGACGGCAATGAACATCCGTTCGATCAGTCCGCGTTTCTCAGCATTGGGCGGCGGCAAGTCGAATCGCAGCACGTCGCCGCGGCCGAACAGGTTGCGGCTATCGACGAGCAGCACGCCGTCGCGGTCGTAGATGCGGGCGCGGGTCTTGGTCGGCGAAACGAGACGGCGCAGCACTGGAGCCACACGCTCGGGATTGATCGGAAAATCGATGCCGTAGAGTGCCTCCTCGGACGGACCGTAGCTTTCGCCCGGCTGCAGATTGAGCAATTTGTCCGGGTCGATGGTGATCGAAGAGCCGGTCTCGACCGTGGCCGAGGCGGCAATCGCACCGGCGATGATTTCGCCCTGCACCAACAAGCTTTGGATGCGTGCGTCGATCAACCCGGCGCGGAACTGCGAGAGGAAAGTGATGCCGATGGCGAGCGCAAGAAGTCCGGCGAGATTAAGCGAGACGATGCGGCGCGTGAGGCTTGAGAAACTCTGGGTGATGAAGAACTGCCAGGCGCGCCGCGACAGATCGCCGACCCTGCCGATGCCGCGGTGTTCGACACCGGCGTCGGTCTCGTCGAGGCGTTCGGCCTCGAAGTCCGTTAACGCCTGGGCCCGCGTGTCGGCCCGTGAAACTTCTGCAGTTCGATCAAGCACGTCGCGTCTGTCGGATTCGGATCATGCCAGCCCCTTTTCCGCGCTCCGTTACAGGCGGCAGGGTCGGGAGGGGCAGAGGTCATTCTACCGCACGTCAGGCGCCCCCGTCAGCAGTCAAGGCCTTGCGCCCCATGGCTGCACGAATGACCAAACTCGGCCAGGCCGCGCTGGCCGCCGCGTCAGCCTTCCTTGAAGCGATAGCCGACGCCGTACAGCGTCTCGATCATATCGAATTCGGTGTCGCTCGCCTTGAACTTCTTGCGCAGCCGCTTGATGTGGCTGTCGATGGTGCGATCATCGACATAGACCTGATCGTCGTAGGCTGCATCCATCAAAGCATTGCGGCTCTTCACCACCCCGGGACGACTGGCCAGCGCCTGCAGGATGAGAAATTCGGTGACGGTGAGTGTCACCGGCTCGTTCTTCCAGGTGCAGGTGTGCCGCTCCGGATCCATGCGCAGCAGGCCACGCTCCAAAACCTTGCTGTCGGCTTCCTTGGGTGCGGCGCCATCCTTGGGTGATGCGCGGCGCAGCACGGCCTTGACCCGCTCGACCAGGAGCCGCTGTGAAAACGGTTTGCGGATGAAGTCGTCGGCGCCCATTTTCAGGCCGAACAATTCATCGATCTCCTCGTCCTTCGAGGTGAGGAAGATCACCGGCAGGTCGGATTTCTGCCGCAGCCGGCGCAAGGTCTCCATTCCGTCCATCCGCGGCATCTTGATATCGAGAATGGCGAGGTCCGGCGGCGCGGTCTTGAAGCCGTCGAGGGCGGAGGCACCGTCGGTATAGGTGTTGATTCGGTAGCCCTCGGCCTCGAGTGCGATGGACACCGAGGTAAGGATATTGCGGTCGTCATCGACGAGAGCGATGGTTGGCATGGCGGCCTTCTACCATGAGTCGGCCGTAGCATCACCAGCCCCGGCCCCGTAACCCTTTGAATCCCCATGTAGAGGCGGAAGTGTGACGAGACAAGGTAAAGTCCTGGTAATTGCCGTGTGACCGGGGGGTGAAAAACGGAGAAAAAAGCATGGCCGAGGTCGACAACACGGTTCCACTGCCGGGCTTCATGCCCAATCGCCTGCCGGAAGACGCGCCTGTGCCCGATTTCGACCCGAAATCGGTCGCCAAGACCTTGTTGCGGACGAATCGGGCCGGCGCGCTTGCGACTATCGACCGCAATACCGGCCATCCTTTCGCTTCGCTGGTGAACGTCGCGACGGATGTCGACGGTTCGCCTTTGATCTTGATCTCCCGGCTCTCCACCCATACCGCCAACCTCGAAACCGATCGCCGCGCTTCACTGCTGCTTGCTTCCATCGGCAGGGGTGACCCGCTCGCCCATCCGCGGCTGTCGCTCGTCGGCGCGTTCACGCCGATGGCGCGTGAGGATATAGACGAAGGGTCTGCGCCGATTGCGCGCGAGCACGCGGACGAGGCGCGCGTGCGCCGGCGGTTTCTCGCCCGCCATCCGAAATCGGAACTTTATGCCGGGTTCGCCGATTTCTCGTTCTGGCGGCTTGCGGTCATTTCCGCCCACCTCAACGCCGGCTTTGGCCGCGCCGCTGATCTGAAGGCTTCAGAGGTAATGACCGACGTTTCCGGCGCGGAGCAGTTGATTGAGGCCGAGGAGAGCGCCATCGCCCATATGAACGAGGACCATGCGGAAGCCGTCAGGCTCTACGCGACCCGGCTTCTTGGCGCCGAGGACGGAGCGTGGCGAATTGCCGGAGTTGATCCGGAAGGGCTCGATCTCGCGCTCGGCGATGCAACACGGCGCCTGGCGTTCCCCGAGCGGGTTACCACCGCGGAATTGTTACGCAAGGCAGTGGTGGATTTGGCCAAGGCGGCGCGAGCGAGAGAGTAAGACACTGATGCCGGTGTAAATCGGATCAGCGACAGGGCGGACGATGGCAAAAATTTATCCGTATCATGGCCGTTCAAGATGCGCTCGCCGACGGCCGCGTTGCAAGATCGCGGCTTGGCAAATGCTAGGATGCGAATTATAGGTCGCATGCCCGCCGAAGGCGGGAAATGTTACAATTGGCCGCTTACTTATACGGCCTTTGTCACAAAAGTTCCGGCGCGCCAGCCGGACGGGTTGCGGAGGAAAGCGTGAAGGAGACGGGTCTGCGGAACCGTGCGCATGGCGCCGACAAATTCGGCCTGAGCGACCTCGCGGCGGTGTACTGGAATTTGCCCGATACCGCCCTGGTCCAGCACGCGATCGCCAATGACGAAGGCTTCCTCGTCCATGGCGGAGCGTTCTGCGCCGATACCGGCGCGCATACCGGGCGCAGCCCAAAGGACAAGTTCGTCGTGGTCGACGAACGAACCGATAAAACGGTTTGGTGGCAGAGGAACGGCCGCCTGCCAGCGGACAAATTCCAGTTGCTGCTCGACGACTTCATCGCCCATGCCAAGGGCAAAACCCTGTATGCGCAAGACCTCTACGCCGGCGCCGATCCGAAATACCGCATCAAGACCCGCGTTTACAACGAGCTCGCCTGGCATTCGCTGTTCATCCGCGCGCTCTTGATCCGACCCGAGCGCGCCGAGCTTTCCCACTACGCGCCCGATTTCACCATTCTTTCCCTGCCCTCGTTCAAGGCCGATCCCAGGCGCCACGGCGTGCGCAGCGAGACCGTCATCGCGCTCGATTTTAGCAGGCGCATCATCCTCATCGGCGGCACCTCCTATGCCGGCGAGATGAAGAAATCGGTGTTCACCACGCTCAACTATTATTTGCCGGCCGAGAGCGTGATGCCGATGCATTGCGCCGCCAATATCGGGCCGGCGGGCGACGTCGCGCTGTTCTTCGGCCTTTCCGGCACCGGCAAGACGACGCTGTCGGCCGACCCCAAGCGCATGCTGATCGGCGACGATGAGCACGGCTGGGGCCCGCAGGGCGCGTTCAATTTCGAGGGCGGCTGCTACGCCAAATGCATCAGGCTTTCCGCCGAAGCGGAGCCGGAAATATACGCCACGACGCAACGCTTCGGCACCGTGCTGGAAAACGTCGTGTTCGATGCGGACACCCGCATCTGCGACTTCGAAGACGATTCGAAGACCGAGAACACGCGCGCGGCCTATCCGCTCGAGTTCATCCCGAACGCCTCGCGTACCGGCCGCGGCGGACAGCCGCGCAACATCGTGTTCCTCACCGCCGACGCCTTCGGCGTCATGCCGCCGATCGCCAAGCTTACGCCGGCGCAGGCGATGTATCATTTCCTCTCCGGCTACACCGCCAAGGTCGCCGGCACCGAGAAGGGCCTGGTCGGCGTGCAGCCGGAATTTTCCACCTGCTTTGGCGCACCGTTTCTGCCGCGGCATCCCTCGATCTACGGCAACCTGCTGCGTGAGTTGATCAGCGCGCACCAGGTGGATTGCTGGCTGGTCAATACCGGCTGGACCGGCGGCATCTACGGCGTCGGCCGCCGTATGCCGATCCACTTGACGCGCGCATTGCTCGGCGCGGCGCTCGACGGTTCGCTGAAGAGTGCCAAGTTCCGCACCGACCCCTATTTCGGCTTCGCGGTGCCGACCCAGGTCGCCGGCATCGAACCGCACCTGCTCGATCCGCAGAAGACCTGGCAGAACAAGTCCGAATTCGACCGGACCGCGCGCAAGCTGGTCGACATGTTCCAGAAGAACTTCGTCCAGTTCGAGGACTATGTCGACCACGACATCCGCGCCGCCGCGCCGGAAGTGCGCATCGCCGCCGAGTAGGCGCGAAACCCAGTCCCGTTCAGCTCCAGGTCCGCCAAGGCGTTTCCGGCACCGGGGTAAGCGGCGGTTTGCCCGCGGCCCAGGCGAGGATGTTGTCGACGACGAGCTGATCCATCTTCTCGCGTGTGAATACCGACGCCGAGCCAAGGTGCGGAAAGAGCACGACGTTCTCCATCGTCAGCAATTCCTTGGGGACCTCCGGCTCCTTGGCGAACACATCGAGACCAGCAGCCATGATCTTCCGCTCCTTGAGCGCGGCGATCAAGGCCGGCTCGTCGACCACGGAACCGCGTGCGATGTTGATCAGGATGCCGTCGGGGCCGAGCGCATCGAGCACCTTGGTGTCGATCATATTCCGCGTCGCCGGACCGCCCGGCACGATCACCATGAGGATATCGACGGCCCGCGCCATGTCGATCAGGTTCGGATAATGGCGGTAGGTCAATTCGGGCCGCGGTCGGCGGGTGTGGTAGACCGTGGGCACGCCGAAGGCTTCGAGTCGGCGCGCGATCGCAACGCCGATGCGCCCCATGCCAACGAGGCCGACGCTGCGATTGCGCAGCGTCGCTCGGCTCAACGGATAGTCGCGCTCGCGCCATTTGCCGGCGCGCAGGTAGCGCTCCGCCTGCGGCAGTTCACGCACCGTGCAGAGAAGCAAACCGAGCGCGGTATCGGCGACTTCCTCGGTGAGCACGCCGGGCGTGTGGGTGACGACGATGCCCCGTTTCGCTGCCGCAGCCGCGTCGATGTGGTCATAGCCGACGCCGAAACTCGAGATGATCTGGAGATGGGGAAGGCGCGCGAGCAGGGCTTCGTCGATTGGCTGCACCGGCGCGCTTACCGCCATCGCGCGGGCGATGGCGGCAGGACAGGCGTCGTGCTCCGCCGTCGTTGCGAGGTGGTGCACGGTGAAATGTGAAAGCCCTTTGGCGATCACCGGCCGCAACGGCCCCACCAGCAGCACCTCAGCTCGTCCTTCGGCCACGATTCGTGTGCTCCAAGCACTAGACGAGCATGGTCACCGGCGTCTCGATCAGCGCCTTGAACGCAGCCAGGAGTTCG
The DNA here is from genome assembly GCA_035319735.1 of Xanthobacteraceae bacterium. Lineage (GTDB taxonomy): Bacteria > Pseudomonadota > Alphaproteobacteria > Rhizobiales > Xanthobacteraceae > BOG-931. Next base: position 65,041 of record DATHCD010000091.1, read on the forward strand.
GCGCCAAGCGCGCCGTCGACGACGCGATGATCGCAGGAAAGCGTGGCCGTCAGCATGCTGGCGAAGGCAACGCCACCGTCGGCGGTCTCGACGGCCTGACGGCGCGCGGCGCCGACGGCGAGGATCGTCGCATGCGGCGGGTTGATGATGGCCGCGAACTCACGCACGCCATACATGCCGAGATTGGAGACCGCCGCGGAGCCGCCTTGGTACTCGTGCGGCTTGAGTCTCTTCTCCCGCGCACGCTCCGCAAGATCCTTCATCTCGGCGGAGATGGCGCTGATCGACTTGCTCTCGGCCGCGCGAATGATCGGCGTGATCAGCCCGCCGTCGAGCGCGACGGCGACGCCGATGTCCGAATGCCTGAAGCGCAGGATGCGGTCGTCCGCCCATACGGAGTTCGCCGCCGGAACGCGCTGCAGCGCCAGCGCCAGCGCCCGGATGATGAAGTCGTTGAGCGAGAGCCTGAAGGCGGCCTGGCCGTCGCGCGTTTTCGGCGCCGCTTCGTTTGCCTCCTTGCGCATATCGATGGCGCGATCGATCGCGATATCGGCGCTGAGATAGAAATGCGGGACGGTCTGCTTTGCTTGAAGCAGCCGCGCCGCGACGGTCCGGCGCATCGCATCGAGCGGCACTTCCGCGTAGCTCGCCGGATCGTAGAGCGCCTTGACCTGATCCGCGCTCTGGCCCGGCGCCGCCGCGGCGAGCTGCGGGCGCGGCGCATTCTCCACGTCGCGGGCGACGATGCGGCCGTGCGGGCCGGAGCCGCGCAGGCGCGAAAGATCGATGCCGGCTTCGCTCGCGAGCCGCCGCGCCAGCGGCGTGACGGTAACGCCGCCGGAGAGGCGCGCCGGGCCGAAATTGCGCGCGGGCGTGCGCACCTCGAAGAATGGATCGAGCGGAGGCGGGGTGGCGGCGCGCTTGCTCGGTGCGGTCTCGGCCGGCGAACTTGCCGCGACGCCGGCCGCAGGGCCGATGACGCCGACGATGGCGCCAACCGGCGCTACCTCACCTTCCGCGACGCGGATCTCGCTTAAAACGCCGGCCTCGGTCGCCGGCACCTCCATCGACACCTTGTCGGTCTCGATCTCGAACAAATTGTCGCCCGGCTCAACCGCGTCGCCGGCCGATTTGAACCATTTGGTGATTTTGCCCTCGGCAACCGTCTCGCCGAGCTGCGGCATGAGGATGTTCATTTAATTAAATGTCCTGAACGTCGTCACACGAGGCGCAAGCGCGTAGCACCCATCAAAGCGCGACGGCCGGCGCGCACCGCCCGACAACCGCCAAGGCCCGCACGGCTCGCGGGCGCCTCCGGGACGAGATTCACCAGCTCACCGACACGTATTGCGTCTCCAAAAACTCCATCAGGCCTTCATGCGCGCCTTCGCGGCCGATGCCCGACTGCTTCATGCCGCCGAACGGCGCTGCCGGATCGGAAACCAGACCGCGGTTCAATCCGACCATGCCGAAGTCGAGCTTTTCCGAAACGCGTAGCCCGCGGCTCAAATTCATGGTGTAGAGGTAGGCGACGAGGCCATATTCGGTGTCGTTGGCGCGGGCAATCACATCCTCCTCGGACGTGAAAGTCTGGATCGACGCGACCGGACCGAAGATTTCCTCGTTGAGCATTTTGGCATCGTCCGACACGTCGGTGAGCACCGTGGCCGGATAGAAATAGCCGGGACCGCCCGGCGCCTTACCGCCGGTGAGCACCTTGGCGCCCTTCTTCACCGCGTCGTCGACCAGCTCGATCACCTTGTCGAGCCCATCCTTGTTGACCAGAGGTCCGAGCGCGATGCCGTCGTCGAGCCCGTTGCCCATTTTCAGGCCGGCCATCTTGGCAGTGAGTTTTTTGGTGAACTCGTCGCGCACCTTCTCATGCACGTAGAAACGGTTCGCTGCCGTGCAGGCCTCGCCCATGTTGCGCATCTTGGCGATCATGGCGCCGTCGATGGCGGCGTCGATGTCGGCATCGTCGAAGACGATGAAGGGGGCGTTGCCGCCGAGTTCCATCGCCGGGCGCACGACATTGTCGGCGGCTTCACGCAGCAGCTTCCTGCCGACCTCGGTCGAGCCGGTGAACGACACCACGCGCACGCGCGGATCGTGCAGCATCCCGCTCACCACGGCACCGGAGGAGCGCGAGGGAATGACGTTGACCACGCCCGCCGGCACGCCCGCCTCCTCGAGTATCGGCATCAAGGCGAGCATGGTCAGCGGCGTGTCCGAAGCGGGCTTGAGCACGACCGTACAACCGGCGGCGAGCGCCGGGCCGATCTTGCGCGTCGCCATCGCCGCCGGAAAATTCCACGGCGTCACCAGTACCGCCACGCCCGCCGGCTTGTGGTGCACCAGGATGCGCGCGCCCGACGCCGGTGCGACCGAATTCTGGCCGATGTTGCGTACCGCCTCCTCGGCAAACCAGCGGAAGAACTCCGCGGCGTAGGCGACTTCGCCGCGGGAATCCGACAGCGCCTTACCGTTCTCGATGGTGATCAGCTTCGCCAGCCGTTCGGCGTCGCGCATGATCAGCTCGAAGGATTTGCGCAAGATCTCGGCGCGCTCGCGCGGCTTCTTGCCGGCCCAGCCGGGAAAGGCGGCGCTCGCCGCATCGAGCGCGGCCTTGGCGTCCGCCACCGTGGCGCTCGCGACCGAGGCGACCTTGTTCTCGGTCGCCGGATCGATCACGTCGAAGCGGCCGCCGTCGGCGGATTTGCGCCATTGGCCGCCGATCCAAAGATCGGTCGGAACGTTGGCGAGAAGATTGTCGTACCTGGGGCTCATGCTTCACCTCGGTCTTTCTTCCGGCCGTGGCCGGCTTTTCTCCGCCATCGCGAATTCGCGTCCCGGGATCATCGGGACAAGGCCGATGACGACGGCAACCGAATTAACTCTCCAACGACTTGCGCACCCGCTCGGCGATCCGGTCGACCGTGGGCAGCGCGATATCCTCGAGCGAATCGGCCGCCGGCAGCGGAATATGTGGCGTCGTGATCCGCACCGGCGGTCCGTCGAGATCGTAGAACGCCTCGTCAGCGACGATCGAGACAAGCTCGGCGCCCCAGCCGCACAGCCGCGGATTCTCTTCGACCGTGAACAGGCGGTGGGTCCGCTTGACCGAGCCAAGAATAGTCTTGGTGTCGAGCGGCACCAGCGAGCGCACGTCGACGACCTCGCAATCGATGCCGTGCTCGCTCTTGAGCTTCTCCGCCGCCGCAAGCGCGCGCGGCACCATCAAGGCGAGCGCCAGGATGGTGGCATCGTCGCCCGGCCGTACGAGGCTCGCGGTGCCGAGCGCATCGACGATTTCGCCGTCGGGAACCTCGCCCTTGGTCGGATAGAGCGCCTTGTGCTCGAAGAAGATCACCGGGTCGGGATCGCGCACCGCCGCCGCCAATAGCCCGATCACGTCGCGCGGGCTCGACGGCGCCACGACCTTGAGGCCGGGAATCATCATGCACCAGTTCTCGACGCTCTGCGAATGCTGGGCGCCGAAGCGCACGCCGCCGCCATTGCCGGTGCGCACGACCAGCGGGCATTTGATCTGGCCGTTCGACATGTAGCGGCTCTTGGCAAATTCGTTGGCGATGTAATCGAAGCACACCGCGAAAAAATCCGAGAACATGATCTCGGCGATCGGCTTCAGGCCGGTCATCGCCGCACCCATGGCGGCGCCGAGGATCGCTTGCTCGGAGATCGGCGTGTCGCGCACCCGCAGCGGGCCGAACTGTTCGTACAGGCCGACGGTCGCCTTGAACACGCCGCCGGGCTTGCCGACGTCCTCGCCGAGGAAAACGACGTCGGGATCGCGGCTCATTTCCTGCGCAATGCCGCGGATGACCGCGTCGCGATAGGTCAGTTCCGCCATGCGAAACCTCCGTCGGCGTAAACGTCCTTGGTGAGGAGGTCGGCCGGCGGCGGCGGGGCCGCCTTGCAGGCTGCGGTCGCTTCCTCGACGCGCCGCTTCACGTCAGTCTCGATGCGAACGATCGCTTCCTCGCCGATGCCGAATTGTTTGAGCCGTTGGCGATAGATTTTTATCGGGTCGCGCTCCTTCCACTTTTCCAGCTCGCCCTCGGGCCGATACTTGGCCGGGTCGGCGCGCGAATGCCCGCTGTGGCGATAGGTCAGGCACTCGATCAGCGACGGTCCGTCGCCGGCGCGCGCCTTGTCGTAGGCGGCGGTCGCCGCGCGATAGACGACGTCGGCGTCGTTGCCGTCGACAATAATGCGCGGCAGCCCGTAGCTCGCGGCGCGGTCGGCGGCCGGATGCGGCACCGCGGTCACGTCGCCGATCGGCGTGTATTCCATGTACAGGTTGTTCTCGCAGACGAAGATCACCGGCAGCTTCCACACCGCGGCGAAATTCAGCGCCTCGTGAAAGGCGCCGATATTCGTCGTGCCGTCGCCGAAGAAACAAACCGAAACGTCCTTTTCGCCCTTGTACTGCGCGCGCCAGGCCGCGCCGCAGGCGATCGGCAAATGCGCGCCGATGATGGCATAGGAGCCCATGACGCCGTGATCGACCGAGGTCAGGTGCATCGAGCCGCCCTTGCCGCGCATCAGCCCGATGTCGCGCTGCATCAGCTCGCCCAGGACCTTGGCGATCGGTACGCCGCGCGCCAGGGTATGGGCGTGGCCGCGATAGGTGCAGAAGCTCAGATCGCCGGTGCGCATGGCGGCGGCGAAGCCGGCGGCGACCGCCTCCTGGCCGAGCGATAGGTGGCTCGTACCCTTGACGAGATTCTGCAGGAAGAGATCGAATGCGCGCTGCTCGGTTTCGCGGATCTCGACCTGCATGCGATACATGGCAAGCCGCTTGTCCTCGCCGATGTCGTCATTGAGGCCGGTCTGCGGCGACGGCGCGCGGTCCTCGATCTTGGCCATGAAATATCCTCGGAAGGCCCGGAAAACCGCTTCGGGCGGACGCAACTTACCGCCACTGGCGAAGCCGAGGCAACGCCCCCGCATGGCCGCGTCGCCCGCACGGTTGGCACGTCCGGCTTGCGCACGCCGCGGCAAGTTGGGTAATTGGCGCGATCGTTAAGCGATCGGCGCGCGCGGGAGATGACGATGGCTCAGGATTACGTTCACCGCTTCTTCGGCGGGCCGCCGCTCGCCGTCATCGGACGGCTGATCCTGTTGTCGATTCTGGTCGGCGTCATCCTTGCCGCGATCGGGCTCGATCCGTGGAACATCATCGACTCGGTGCGCCGGCTCATCCAGCATATCTGGAATATGGGCTTCGACGCCGTGCGCTGGCTGTGGCAGTATTTCCTTCTCGGCGCCGTAATCGTACTGCCGATTTGGTTCCTGGTGCGACTGGCCAAGGCGCCCCGCGGGGGTTGAACGGGCGTCGTTGCGGACCCCGGCAAACTCTGTCGGCTGTGCGTTGCGAACTCAATCGTCGATCGGGCGCGAACCGGAAGGCGGCGGCGCGTCAGCCTCGCCGGGCAGCGATTGATCGCGCGGACCGCGATGACGACGGCGCCGTCGATGCAGCGGAAAGCGGTCTGGCGAGCCGTCATAGCCATTGGGGCCGTTGCCCTGCCCTTGCTGCGGCGGCTGCGGATGACCGCCGGTGATGAATGACGGCAACCTTTCCACGTCTTCGCCGCCGGCCGGCGTCAGGTGCTGCGGGCGCGGCTGGACATGCTGCGGTTGCATTTGCGGCTGTTGTTGTTCGCGCGGAAAGTAGGGCTGCGGCTCGCGCCCGGCGAACGGCTCGCCGCCGATCGAAGGCTGCTCGTTGTCGCCGTCGTCGTAGCCGTCGTCGGCGAGATTGGTGCGCGGCTCGCTTGGCGGCTGGTAATAGGGCTGACTCTGACGAAACTGCTCCTGCGCCGCTGCGATCAGGCGGAAATAATGCTCCGCATGCTGATAGTAGTTTTCGGCGGCGATTGGGTCCCCCGAACTCTGCGCGTCACGGGCAAGCTGGAGGTATTTTTCGGCAACGTGGGATGCCGTTCCCCGAATCTTCACGTCCGGTCCATTGGACTCGTACATGCGCGACAATGGATTCTGATGATGACCACCTTTGCGGTTGCGACCCCGCATGCGCTTGTTCTGACCGTTTCTCATGGTTTGCTGTTCTGCCAACCCCTCATTTGCGGCGGCACGAATGCCGCCGTTTTCAGCTCACTGGATGTCACCTCAACTCGACGCGTCAACCTGGTGCACTGATCTCGACATATCTCACTCGCATGACGGCCTCGCGCACGCCCGTCATCCGCCTTCACCGTTGCGAGCCGCTCGTTGAACGTCACAAATCCTCAGCAATCCCCAAATCTCACCCGCGGCAACGCCGCGGTGCTGCGAGCCCTTCGTCATGCGCGCGACACCAGTGCGCGCCCAACCGATGAAAATTCTCGGTCTGAATGTGGCGATCCCGTTTGCCGTCCGATCCGGCTTTCGCTCTTTACCTGGCCTGCGCTACCGACCTCTGGGAGCAACGCTCCGGGCTTTCAGGGCTGCGCGGCCTCGTCTCGGGCCGATTCCGTGCACTCAAGCTAATCTGTTCCGGCGGATATTCCAAGTGCTTTTTTGCTGTCTTTCCGCCGAGGACCATTCGTCCCCGCTCATGCCCGGTTTGCCGCGGCCTTTCTCGCGAGCAGGGCGCGAGCCACACCATGAAGATCGGGGCGAGGCGGCGACGGCGCAAGCCCCACCGCCGAAAACAATGCGGCCACGGCTGGCCCCTGGCCGAAGCCGAGTTCGACAACGAGAATGCCGCCGGGGGCCAGCAGCGCCGGCGCCGCAGCGGCGATCGCCCGATAACAGTCGAGCCCATCAGGTCCGCCGTCGAGTGCCGGCCGCGGATCGAAATCGCGCACCTCCGGGGCGAGCGCAGCAATGTCGGCAGAAGCTATATACGGCGGATTGGAGACGATCAGGTCGAACGGTCCCTTGATCGCCGCCGCCATATCGCAGGCGAGGAGTTCGGCGCTGGTCAAGCCCAGCCGGCGCGCGTTGTCGCGCGCAATCCGCAGCGCACCGAGACTGATGTCGGTGCCGACGCCGAACGCGTTGGGCAATTCGGTGAGTAACGCCAGAATAAGCGCGCCGCAGCCGGTGCCGAGGTCGGCGATGCGCAGCGCGCACGAGCGCAGGCCGTCGGCATCGATCGCGGCAAGCGCGGCTTCGACCACCGTTTCCGTCTCCGGCCGCGGCACCAGCGTCGCGGCGTCGACGGTGAGCGTCAAGCTCCAGAATTCCTTGCGGCCGAGAATGCGCGCGAGCGGCTCGCGGGCAAGCCGGCGACGCGCCAGGTCGGCGACCGCATCTCTCTCCTGAAGGGTAAGAATCCGAGCGGCGGACGCGGCGAGTGCCGCGTGGTCGAGACCCAGCGCATGCCCGAGCAGAATGCGCGCGTCGAGTTCGGGCGATTCGATGCCGGCGGCGCGGAAGTCGTTCGCCAAATCGCGGCGCGCGGCGGCGACCGTCGGCGCATTGGTCTTGGCAGGTCGGGCGCGAGCGGCAGCGGCACAAACGCGCGGCGTCATCATGCGGCCCCCGCAGCGGCGAGCTGTGCCGCCTGATGCTCGGCGACCAGCGCGTCGATGATCTCGCTGAGCGCCTCGCCCTCCATGATCTGCGGCAGCTTGTAGAGCGTGAGATTGATGCGATGGTCCGAGACGCGTGCCTGCGGATAATTGTAGGTGCGGATGCGCTCGGAGCGGTCGCCGGTGCCGACTTGCCCGCGGCGCTCGGCGGCGCGGGCCGCCTCCTGCTTCTGCCGCTCGAGATCGTAGAGCCGCGTGCGCAGCACGGCCATCGCTCTGGCCCGATTGCGATGCTGCGACCGATCCTCCTGCATCATGACGACGATGCCCGAAGGAATGTGGGTCACACGCACCGCCGATTCGGTCTTGTTGACGTGCTGGCCGCCGGCGCCGCCTGAACGCATCGTGTCGATGCGAAGATCCGAATCGTTGATCGGTACGTCGACGTCCTGCGCCTCGGGCAGCACGGCGACGGTCGCGGTCGAGGTGTGAATGCGGCCGGAGGCCTCGGTCGCTGGCACGCGCTGCACGCGGTGCACGCCGGACTCATATTTGAGCTTGGCGAAGGCGCCGCGGCCGCGGATTTCGGCGATGATCTCCTTGTAGCCGCCCATCGAGCCGTCGCTCGAGGTCATGACCTCGACCGTCCATCCTTGCTTGGCGGCGTAGCGCTCGTACATGCGAAACAGATCGCCGGCAAAAATGGCGGCCTCATCGCCGCCGGTGCCGGCGCGGATTTCGAGAATGACGTTGCGTTCGTCCATCGCGTCCTTGGGAAGAAGCGCAAGCCGCAACTGCCGCTCGAGCGATGCGCGCCGCGCCTCGAGCTGCGGCCGTTCCGCCTCGGCGATGGAGCGCATTTCGGCATCGGTCGCGGGGTCGACGATCAGGCTGGTAAGCCCATCGAGCTCGCGCTGCGCCGCCCGATACGATTTCACCGCCTCGACGACGGGAGCGAGCTCGGCGAACTCGCGCGCGAGCTTGACGTAGATATCGGGCGGCGCCGCGGCGGCGAGATCGCGTTCGAGGGCCGCATGGCGGGCGACAAGAGCATTGAGTTTCTGGTCTGGGAGCATCGTTTAGTATCGTCGTACCCGACCTCGTGCCGGCATCCACGTCTTCTGTTTGGTTAAGTAGAAGACGTGGATGGCCGCGACAAGGCCGGCGCGGCGGTCAAACCTGTAGCCCGTTGTCGGCTGCAAATTTCTCCAGTTCGGCGCGGATCGACGCGCTGCCGTTCGATTTCTTCATGAGTCGGCAGACGAACGAGGCCGCCTTGCGGCAATCGAGATCGAGCAGCATCGCCTTGACCGGCCCCACTGCCGAGGGCGCGAGCGACAGCGAGCGGTAGCCGATGGCGACGAGCGCCAGCGCGCCGATCGGCTGCGAGGCGAGCTCTCCGCATAGCGTCACCGGCTTGCCGTGCTCGCGGCATTTGTCGGCAATGTCTTTGAGCGCGCGCAGGAGCGGCGCCGACAAAGGGTCGAAGCGTCCGGCGACCCGCGGATTGCCGCGGTCGACCGCGTAGAGAAATTGCACCAGGTCATTCGAGCCGACGGAGAGGAAATCGACATGCTCGATCAGCTCGTCGAGCTGATAGAGCAGTGAAGGAACCTCGACCATGCTGCCGACCTCGACCTCGGCGGGCAGTTTGTGGCCGTGCCGGCGCAGATGGGTGAGCTCGCGTTCAACCAATTCCTTCGCCTGGTCGAATTCGGCGACGGTGGCGATCAGGGGAAACATGATTTTCAGCGCGCGGCCGCCGGCAGCCCGCAGCAGCGCGCGCAGTTGCGTGCGCAACAGAGCCGGGCGGTCGAGCCCGAGCCGGATCGCGCGCCAGCCGAGCGCCGGATTCTCCTCCTCGACATTGCGCATGTAGGGCAGCACCTTGTCGCCGCCGATGTCGAGGGTGCGGAAGGTGACTGGTTTATCGTCGGCGGCGTCCATGATGGCGCGATAGAGCGCGTATTGCTCGCTCGCGCGCGGGAAGTTCGGCGCTACCATGAATTGCAGCTCGGTGCGGAACAGCCCGATCCCGGCGGCGCCGGTATCGGCGAGGTGCGGCAGGTCGACGCTCAATCCGGCATTGATCAGCAACGTCACCTCTTCGCCGTCCTTGGTCACGCACGGGATGTCCCGTAACGCCTGATATTGTTGCTGGCGCCGCGCGCGCAGCCGTACGCGTTCGGCATAGGCGGCCTCCATGTCGGGCAGCGGCCGCAGGTGCACATCCCCGGCGGTGCCGTCGACGATGATGGCGTCGCCCGGATCGGCGATGCCGGCGGCATTGTCGATCTCGCCGACCGTGGGAATGCCCAAGGCGCGCGCCACAATGGCGACGTGCGAATGCGGCCCGCCTTCCTCCAAGACTAGGCCGCGCAACCGCTTGCGGTCGTAGTCGAGCAGTGCCGCGGGGCCCATCGAGCGGGCGACGAGAATGGCATTCTCTGGTAGGCTTTCGCGCGCGGGAGCGTGATCCTGGCCGGTGAGCTGGCGCATCAGTCGGTTGGCGAGGTCGTCGAGGTCGTGCAGGCGCTCGCGCAGGAACGGGTCGGTCTGCCGCAGCATGCGCGCGCGCATGTCGGACTGGACGCGTTCGACGGCGGCCTCCGCCGTGAGGCCGGTCATGACCGCTTCCTCGAGCTTGTGAACCCAGCCGCGGTCGTAGGCGAACATGCGATAGGCTTCGAGAACGTCGCGGTGCTCGCCGCCTTCCACCACGTCGCCGTGTTCAAGCAGCGCGTCGAGATTGGCGCGCAAGGTCTCGACCGCCGCTTCGAGATGCTTCAATTCCTTCGGGATGTCGTCGGCGATGAAGTTGGTGACGACCACGCGCGGTTCGTGCAGCACGACGTGGCCGAGCGCAATGCCGTCTGACAGCACCGCGCCCTTGAGATGCAGCGAGCGCCGCGCGGCCGGCTCGGCGCCCGGAGGAGCCAGCGCCGACAGCTCGCCGGAGGCGATCATCTCCGCCAGCACCATGGCGGTCGTCTGCAGCGCCTCGACTTCCTCCTCCGAATAAGTGCGCCGGGCGCGGTTCTGCACCACCAGCACGCCCAGTGTGTTGCCGGCGCGCAGCACCGGCACGCCGAGGAAGGAGTGGTAGATTTCCTCACCCGTTTCCGGCCGGTAGGAGAAGGCCGGATGCGCCTGCGCGTTCGACAGATTGACGGGGCTTGCCTGGCTCGCGACCAGGCCGACCAGGCCCTCGTCGGCGCGCATCACCGTGCGGTGGACCGCCTCACGGTTGAGGCCCTCGGTCGCATAGAGTTCGAGCGTGGAATCGACGCGCAATACATAGACGGAGCAGACCTCCGCAACCATGTTGGCGGCGATCAGCACCACGATCTTGTCCAGGCGTTCCTGCGCGCTGACCGGCTCCGCCATCACTTCGCGCAGCCGGCGCAACAGCACGCGGGGACCGCCGAGCGCTCCACGCATGGCGTGAGGTCCCTCGGGCTCCGCCTTGACCGGAGCTTAGCCCGCGTCGCACCGGCCGTAATCGAAGAAGATTTCGCCTGGGACTTTGCCCGCGGCGATCAATCCTCAAAGCCTATAGCGAATGCGGTATGCAAACCGCAAGCCAGAGACAAGGAAATGACACTTGACGAGATTTGTGCGCTGCAGCGTGAGCTTATGTCGGGACCCCAATGGGGCGACGAGTTTGGCGCTTTCGATCGCGCTCGCGGTCACGGCTCTCACCACAAGGTCAAAGTTCGCGGCGACTCCGCTCGGTCGCGGAATGACCGTCAGGGGGTCGCCTTGTCGAGGCCGTAGAGCGAATGCAGCGTGCGGACCGCAAGTTCGGTGAACGCCGCGTCGATGAGCAGGGAGAACTTGATCTCCGAGGTGGTGATGGCGCGAATGTTGACGGCGCGTTCGGCCAGCGCCCGGAACGCCTGCGCGGCGACGCCGGCATGGCTGCGCATGCCGATGCCGATGACGGAAATCTTGGCTACGTCGGTCGCGCCGTCGAGCCGGGCGTAGCCGATCGTCTTTCTCGCCTTGGCGATGACATCGAGCGCCCGCTGATAGTCGGCGGCCGGCACGGTGAAGGTCAGGTCGGTGGTTTTGCCGTCGGCCGAGACGTTCTGCACGATCATGTCGACGTTGATGTTGGCGTCGGCGAGCGGAATGAAGATGGCGGCGGCGACTCCCGGCTTGTCTTCGACCTGGCGGACCGAGATTTGCGCCTCGTCACGGGAGAAGGCGATGCCGGTAACGGTCTGTTGCTCCATGATCTCCTCCTCGTCGCAGATCAGGGTTCCAGGCGGAGTGCCGTGCGGGTCGATATCCTCGGGACGATCGAAGCTCGAGCGCACGAAGATGCGCACATTGTGCACCATGCCGAGCTCGACCGAACGCACCTGCATCACCTTGGCGCCGAGCGAAGCCAGCTCCAGCATTTCTTCGAAAGCGATCTTGTCGAGTCGCTGCGCGCGCGGCACCACGCGCGGATCGCTGGTATAGACGCCGTCGACGTCGGTGTAGATGTCGCAGCGGTCGGCGCCGATGGCGGCGGCGACCGCCACCGCGGAAGTATCCGAGCCGCCGCGGCCGAGCGTGGTAATGCGGCCGGTCTCCTTGTACACGCCCTGGAAGCCGGCGATGACCGCCACCTCCTTGCGCTCGCCGAAGCGCTGGATCAATTCGCCGCCATTGATGTCGAGGATGCGGGCGGAGGCGTGTACATCCGAGGTCAGGATCGGCAGTTGCCAGCCCAGCCAGGAGCGGGCGTTGATATCCATGTCCTGCAGCGTGATCGCGAGCAGACCCGCGGTCACCTGCTCGCCGCTCGCGACCACGGCGTCGTATTCGCGCGCGTCGAAGATCTGCCGCGTCTTCAACGCGGCCTCGCACCATGCCACGAGCTGGTTGGTCGCGCCGGCCATCGCCGAAACGACGACCGCGACCTCGTGGCCGGCATCGATCTCGCGCTTGACGTGGCGCGCGACGTTGCGGATGCGCTCGATGTCGGCGACCGACGTTCCGCCGAACTTCATGACGAGACGGGCCATAACGGTCTTCTGCGCTTTCTCGGCAGCGACCGCGCCAAGGTCGAGGCCGGCATTTTGCGGGGGCGCGTATAGATACCGGCGAGATGCCGCGGCCGCAACGTCACGACAAGGTCGGCGATCGGGCCGGCGGGCTACCGATCGCCACCCGATTTTCCTCGAGGCAGGCCATCGCTGCAGGTCGATGTGCGGCCGGACGGCTGGAGAGCAGAGCGGCATGATCTTTTAGGAAAATCGGCTTTCCGCCTTTCCGGATCATGCTCTAATACGGCAGCCCGACATAGTTCTCGGCAAACGTCGTCGCCGCCGCCTTCGAGCGGAACAGATAGTCGAGCTCGGCGAGCTGAATTTTTTGATCGAACGGATTTTCTGAAATCTTGTGCAGCAGCATGGTCATCCACCACGAGAACCGTTCGGCCTTCCACACCCGCGCCAGCGCGCGGTCGGAATAGCGATCGAGGCCGGCGTCGGATTTCTCGCAATAGTGCTCGATAAACGCCTGCGAGAGATAGCGCACGTCGCTGGCCGCGAGATTGAGGCCCTTGGCGCCGGTCGGCGGCACGATATGCGCGGCGTCGCCGGCGAGGAAGAGCCGGCCGAAGCGCATCGGCTCGGCGACGAAGCTGCGCAGCGGCGCGATGCTCTTTTCGATCGATGGGCCGATGACCAGGCGCTCGCGGGCCTCCTCGTCGAGCCGCGGCTCGAGCTCGTCCCAAAAGCGCTCGTCCGGCCAGGCGTCGATGTCGTCGGCGAGGCTGCACTGGAGGTAATAGCGGCTGCGCGTCGGCGAGCGCATCGAGCACAGGGCGAAGCCTAGTGGATGGCGGACGTAGATGAGCTCGTTCGAAACCGGCGGCGTGTTGGAGAGAACGCCGAGCCATCCCAGGGGATAAACGCGCTCATGCGCCGTGATCGCCCGCGGCGGAACGCTCTTGCGGCTGATGCCATGAAAGCCGTCGCAGCCGGCGATGAAATCGCAGGCGATCTCCTGCGCTTTGCCATCGGCGCGATAGGTCACGCGCGGCTGGTCGCCGAAAATGTTGTGCAGGCTTACGTCGTAAGCAGCGTAGACCGTGGGCGCGCCCGCCGCGGCGCGGCCGTCCATCAGGTCCTTGGTGATCTCGGTCTGCCCGTAAACCATCACGGCGTTGCCGGTCAGCTCCTTGAAGGAGATGCGATGGCGCACGCCGTCAACGCAGATCTGCACGCCCTCGTGCACAAGGCCGTCCTCGTGCATGCGGGCACCGACGCCGGCCTCGTCAAGAAGGTCGATCGTGACCTGTTCGATGACGCCGGCGCGGACACGGCCGAGGACGTATTCGCCGGTTTGCCGCTCTAGGATGACGTTATCGATGCCGCACTTGTGCAGGAGCTGCCCGAGCAGCAATCCCGCCGGGCCGGCGCCGATGATGGCGACTTGGGTTCGCATTTTTCCTCATGCCCTTGGCCGCTTTTACAACATTACGGAGCAGGCCGCGGGGAACTTTGATTCAAATCAATCAGTATTTTTTACCGGCCCTTGAACCGTTTCCTGCCTTCATGCTGGCATGCGCGTGGGCGAGCGAAGGGCCAGGAAACCGGCTGCGCGGAACGGAGCGGCAGATCGCATCCGCGGCCGCGCCGTCGCGCGCAGGCCGGTGCGGGCACGGCGGGACGAGCGGCACGCAAAAAACGGGCGTGTGGCCGTCGTTGTGTCGCTGTTTCTCGTGCTGCTAGCGACGGCGTTGCTGGTCGGCGGCCCGGCTGTAATCCAACCGCTGTTGCAGTCCGCGATGGCCGCGCGCGACACCAAGCAGGTAGGTCAGATAATCTATTCCATGCCCGATAGGACGCTTTGCCGGCATCTGTCGTTCGACAACGAGACGGCGGAACTCACCGAGGGCGCTGTCGCGCAATGTCCGCAGGACCTGGCCAAGGGGCGCGGCCGTGCCGAGGGGAACTTTGCCTGGGGCGCGCGCTGAGCGGCGCGCGTGATGGTCATTTCAAGCTGATTGTGGATTGGGCGCCCGCTCGGGCGCCGAGCATCGACGTCGGGCCGCCTCGTCGCTAGGCTGCGCGGTCGCGACAACCGACCCGCGCGGAGGGGAAGAAACACATGCCGACCATGCTTCTTGCCTGCCGGCTGCCGCTAGCGGCCGGAGCGCTCTTTGGCAGCGTTGCCCTCGCCGCCGCCCAGGGCAGCCCGGAGGCGCGTCAGGCCTGCACGCCCGATGCGATACGGCTTTGTTCGGAGTTCATTCCGGACGCTGAATTGGTCAAATCGTGCATGTTGGCGAAACGGCCGAAACTCAGCGAGGCCTGCCGCATGGCGATGGCGCGCGTACATCGGGCCTATGTGCGGAAAGCCCGGATCCATTGCGGCAAGCACCACCGGCATTGTCGCTGATCGTCTGGCAGCAGGCCGCGCGGACGGCAATGGCGGCTGGCGATCGGCGCCGGGTTTTAATCAAATTGGGCTCGGCGAGCCTTAACCAGCAAAGGTCGTTGCCCGAGGGCGGTGAAGCTTCGCTTTTCTTGACAGCGGGTTACGCTGCCGCCATAAGGACCGCGGCGCCTGCCGGGCGGTATGGTTGAAGGCCCGCCGGCTCGTGCCTTCCAGCAATAGAATCGACTGCAACAAGCCGGTCGGGACAATCTTCCGAGCACTCGTGCAGTGCCAATTACGGAATCGGGACGCCAGGATCGAATACGAGGACGAGAGATGTTCGCGGTCTTCAAAACCGGCGGCAAGCAATACCGGGTAGCCGCCGAAGACGTGCTCAAGGTCGACAAGGTCAAGGGCGAGCCCGGCGAGATCGTCGAGTTCGGCGAAGTTTTGCTCGTCGGCGGCGACAGCCTCACGCTCGGGGCGCCGACCGTCGCCGGCGCGACCATCGCAGCCGAAGTGCTCGAGCAGGCGCGCGGGCCGAAGATTATCGCCTTCAAGAAGCGCCGCCGGAAGAACTCGCGCCGCAAGCGTGGTCACCGCCAGGAATTCACCCTGCTGCGCATTACTGAAATCCTCACCGAAGGCAGAAAGCCGAGCAAGACCGCGCCGCCGCGGCCGAAACGCGCGCCGGCGCGGGCCGCTGCCGCGACCGAGACGTCGGCAACCGCTGCGACCGAATCGGAGGCGGCAACGGCGGCAACGGCAAAGAGGCGCAAAGCGCCGGCAGGGAAGGCCGAAAAGCCGAAATCCAGGCCGTCTGCGGCCAAAACGAAAAAGCCTGCGGCAAAAGGCAAGAAGAAGTGATACGGAGAAGTGATGATTTTGTCACGAATTCGGGTTAAGCAGCGGTCAAGAAAGGTTCGGAGTTGAGCAATGGCTCACAAGAAAGCGGGCGGATCATCGCGTAACGGTCGTGATTCCGCCGGGCAGCGACTGGGTCTCAAGATCTTCGGCGGCGAAGAGGTACTCGCCGGCAACATCATCGCGCGCCAGCGCGGCACCAAGTGGCATCCCGGGCGCAATGTCGGCGTCGGCAGGGACCATACGCTGTTCGCGTTGATCGACGGCCGCGTCGAGTTCCGTACCAAAACCAAAGGCCGCGTGTTCGTATCAGTGCTCCCGATGACGGAGGCCGCGGCCCAGTAATACGGTGGGATCATACGAGGTCCGCCGGCATCCAGTCGAACCGGCGGGGGGCCCGATTGGGCTCCGAAAAGGGGGAGACGGGATGCCGGCTCCCCCTTTCGGCTTCTTTGCAGGAGCCGAACCTTTGCAGGAGCCTGTTATGACACTATTGGAAGACGTTTTTGACGAGACTGCCCGCGAGAGAATTATCCCCGTCCTGGAGACCGAGCGGCTCAGATTGCGCGCGCCGCGTCGCGGGGACGTAAAAGCGATTGTGCTCATCGCCAACGACCGCCGCATCGCCGAGAACACGGCGCGTCTGCCGCATCCCTTTGCCGTCGGCGATGCGGAAAGGTTCGTCGCCGCCGCCAATCGCTGCGATGGCGAGGCGAGCTTCGTTATCACGCTTGGCGAAGCCCTGATCGGCGCCTGCGGCGTCGATCCGCGCGAGAGCGGCGCTGAACTCGGTTATTGGCTCGGCGTCGCTTATTGGCACCGCGGCTTCGCCACCGAGGCGGCACGCGCCGTCATCGACTACGCCTTCGGCGAGCTTTGCCACGACACGCTCGCGGCCGGCGCGCGAGTCAGCAATCCGGCCTCGCGCCGGGTGCTGGAAAAGTGCGCCTTTCAGTGGACCGGCGTCGGACTCTATCGCATCCCGGCCATCAATTCCGCGGCGCCCGTCGATCGCTTCCGGCTCGACCGCGGATTATGGACATCGCTCAAGGCCTGGGGGCGGGTGCGGCGCGTGGCCTGAGTGCGCGCCGGGTGGCGCGTCCTCCGCGTTGCGTCTCCTGCGGTCGACGCTACCGCCCCGCGCTTGCAGAGGCGAAGAACGGTTTAAGCTTGGCGACCAGCGCTGGACCGAAATGGCTCTGCGGATTCGACGGCGCGGCGCGGTCCATCAGCTCCCAGCCCTGGATCAGGATGCGGGCGTTGTCGAAGGCGCGTCGCAAATCGGCGCCCGGCCGCAGGCTCTGCTTGAAAAACGCGTCGCCGAAATAGGTCCATTCGCGTTCGGTGGCGCATCCGAACGAGGTGCTCTTGGCGTCCGAGGCGGTAAGCACGATGGAGTCGTCGCTCGCCAGCGGCGGCACGAAGCGTCCCGAAAAACATGCAGACACGATGACGATTCGGTTCCTGATGCCTTCGTTGTCGAGCGTCCCCGCAACCTCCTGCGGCGTCAATTCGCTCGTCACCTCGTTGGGCAATCGCAGCGCGAAACCGCTTGGGTTCCCGTGCGACGTCATCAGCAGCAGGAGGATATCCTCGTCCTTGTTCATCACGCCACCCACGCCGTGCACGGCGGCGGCGAAATTTCGCTGATTGGCGATCGGCGTACTCTCCAGCGTCTCGCGGTGATTGACCAGACGAAGCGTGCGCCCCCGGATCGGCAATAGGTTGCTGATCGCGGCCAGTGCGCCGTCAAGCTCCTTGATGAAGACATCCTGATCCGCCCAGCCGGCGATGCCGATGGTGTAGATATTGGTCGCGCCTTCCTTCGGTGGCGCCAGGCGGGTAATCTCCGCCTGCAGTAGCGCGTGCTGGGATTGTTCGAAGCGCGCCGCTTCGCTTTGCGCAGGGCCGTCGAGGCCGCGTGTCCGCGCTTGCGCCTGCAAGTATTCCCAGAGGTTGGCATTGCGGACATCGAAGTCGCGAGCGGCAAAAACCGGTGAATGCGGCACCAGGGCCTCCGCCGCCGAGAGGGCGACCCACAGCGCGGCAACGCGACCGAATGCGGAAAGCCGCCGCTGCGGCGCGAGGCTACGCAGCACCGCAACCATGGCGCCGATCCACCAAACGATCACGACCGCAAAAATCGCCATCGGCTTGGCGACCGCGGGCCAGGAAATGTCCGCCGGGGCGGCAAGCGAAGTCAGCGGGAAGACGATCGTTGTGGCGTCGATGACGAGTTCGGCGGCAATCGAAAGCGCGAACATGGCGGACAGCGCCGTGGCGCGGCCCCCCGGCGGCACGAACAAGGCCGCAATGGCCAGCTCGATCGCGAGCGATGTCACGACCGCATTGAAGCCATAAGGGGTGAAATTGGGCGACGGCCCGGCAGCGAGGTATTGGAGGGCCACGCGAACGGCGGCGAGCACGAGCGCCCACCCGAGCAGAGTCGGCAGCCCGACGCGGCGCGGCTCCAACGTCGTGCGCCATATTGCGGCCCGCGCCGCCAGCTTGCAAACCGACCACACGCCGTCGATCTCCACGAAGGAGGCACATGCACGGCCCGATGCCGTCGTGCAGGCATTTCTAGCGCAGTTCGATGCCCCCTTGGCACTATGAAAAGCAAAAAGACGACGTCCGGTCGGCGCTTCAATCGGCCGCGGCGCAAGCGCGGAGCGTCCCCGCGGAACCCAACGATTCACAAGGAACCGGTGGCTGCGTCAGCGCGGCCGTTGACAGCGACAAGGAGGAGGAGGACGATATGAAAGTGGGTGCGATCGTCCTTGAGCGCTTCGCGCCTGCGCGATGCGGAAATGGAGGTACCATGCCGCCGGGCCAGTCTGAGCCGCGATGACCGCCGCTTCATTGTTCGGGCAGTGGCGTAGCGGCACTCGCGAACGGCGCGTCGGGAGCGGCCTATCGGGCCGCAGCAGTGAGGCAAGGCCCAACTTGGCCCCTCCCGGCGAAGCTAAAGTTTGACCATCGTTCGATCGGTCATGTTTTCCTGAATTGATAGTTGTTGTGAGACGGCTCCGCGCCGGGCGAGCGAGTTCGGTCGCAACCCCCCATATTGTGGTCGATGAAATTCCTCGATGAGGCCAAGGTCTATATCCGCTCCGGGGACGGCGGTAACGGCTGCGTGTCGTTCCGGCGCGAGAAATTCATCGAGTTCGGCGGGCCGAATGGTGGCGACGGCGGCAAGGGCGGCGACGTGATCGCAGAGGCGGTCGATGGCCTCAACACGCTCATCGATTATCGCTACCAACAGCACTTCCGGGCGAAGAACGGCCGTGCCGGCATGGGCAAGGATCGCCACGGCGCCAGCGGAGCCGACGCCGTGCTCAAGGTGCCGGTCGGCACCCAAATCTTCGAGGAAGACGGCGAAACTCTCATCGCCGATCTGACCGAGCCCGGCCAGCGCGCCGTGCTCGCGCGCGGCGGCAATGGCGGCTTCGGCAATGCGCACTTCAAGTCTTCGACCAACCGCGCGCCGCGCCACGCCAATCCCGGCCAGCCGGGCGAAGAATTCACGATCCGTCTGCGCCTGAAACTCATCGCCGATGCCGGTATCGTCGGCCTGCCGAACGCCGGCAAATCCACTTTCCTTGCGGCAGTCAGCGCAGCCAAGCCGAAGATCGCCGATTATCCCTTCACCACGCTCAATCCGCAGCTCGGCGTCGTCGACATCGACGGACGGGAATTTGTGCTCGCCGACATTCCCGGCCTGATCGAGGGCGCGCACGCGGGCGCCGGCCTCGGCGACCGCTTCCTCGGCCACGTCGAGCGCTGCCGCGTGCTCCTGCATCTCGTCGACGGAACGCTTGCTCACGCCGGCGAGGCCTACAAGACGGTGCGCGCCGAGCTTTCCGCCTACGGACACGGCCTGGCGGAAAAACCGGAGATCGTGGCGCTGAGCAAAGCCGACGCGCTGAACGCTGACGAGATCAAGCAACAGCTGGCGCGGCTCAAGCGCGTGGCGAAGAAGCCCCCGGCGGTCGTCTCCGCGGTCAACGGCCAGGGCGTCGCCGAGGTGCTGCGCGCACTGCTCAGGGTGATCGAAGAAGCGCGCCGCAGCACCGTCATGCCAGGCGCCGCGCGCGCCGCCTGGCATTCGTGACGCCGCTCCTCTGGGCGGCCGACTCGGCGGCGAGCCGCCTTGTTTGGAGTAAGCCCCGCCAGTCGCTACATTAGCGTCATGTTTGGCCTACGAACTCACCACCGGCCGCGCAACTTGCGGTTCGATACGCTCCTTCGCCTGCGCTGGCTCGCAATCATCGGCCAGTTCGCCGGCATTCTTGTGGTTTATTTCGGCCTGGAATTCGATGTTCCGATCTGGCCTTGCCTCATCGTGATTGCGTTGGCGGCGCTGCTTAACCTCGTGCTGCGGGTGAGCTTCCGGCAGACACAGTGGCTTGAGCCCGATCGCGCTGCCTATCTCCTCGGGTTCGACGTCGCCCAGCTCGCGGCGCTGTTTTACCTGACCGGCGGCCTGGAGAATCCGTTTTCCTTCTTGCTGCTGGGGCCGGTGCTGATCTCGGCGACAGCGCTGCCGCCGCGCATGACCGTGCTGATAGCCGTTTTCGCCATGCTCTGCGCCACGGTGCTGGTGTTCTTCCATTATCCGCTGCCCTGGGAGAGCGAGAACCCTCTGGTGCTTCCGGAAACCTATGTGGTCGGAGTCTGGCTCTCGATCCTGCTGGCGATCGGCTATATCGGCGTCTACACGTGGCAGGTCGCGGAGGAATCCCGCCAGCTTTCCGACGCGCTGGCCGCCACGGAGCTCGTGCTGGCGCACGAGCAATCGCTCTCGCAGCTCGACGGGCTCGCCGCCGCGGCGGCCCACGAGCTCGGCACGCCGCTTTCCACCATTACCGTCGTCGCGCGCGAAATCGAGCGCGCGCTCGATCCGAATTCGCCGCATGCCGAGGACGTGAAATTGTTGCGCGAGCAGGCGCATCGCTGCCGCGAGATTCTCGCCAAGATCGCCGAGCTTCCCACCGGCGAGCCATTCGACCGCATGCCGCTCGCCGCCCTGATCGAGGAGGCGGCGGAATCGCACCGCAATTTCGGCGTCTCGCTCGCGGTAACGCTGCCGGCGGATCGCGCGACCGAACCGGTTGGCGCCCGCAATCCGGCCATCCGCTACGGCCTCGGCAATCTGATCGAGAACGCCGTCGACTTCGCCAACACACGGGTCGACATCATCGCCCACTGGACGGCCGAGGAGGTCGGCATCACCATCAGCGATGACGGGCCGGGCTTCGCGCCCGAGGTCATGGACCGCATCGGGGAACCCTACGTCACCCAGCGGCGACCCGGACCGCGCGGGCCGGCCGGCGAAGAGGATACGGCTTTCGGCCTCGGTCTCGGCTTCTTCATTGCCAAAACCTTACTGGAGCGCTCGGGCGCCAGGCTGTCGTTGAAGAATCAGGCTTTCCCGCTGCACGGCGCCACGGTCGCGATCACCTGGAGCCGGGCGGATTTCGAGCGACCCCTCGCTTCGCCTCCTCTTGAGCGTGCGGTGCCGGCTTCTTAGCTGTGAGCTGGGTAGCGTGTCGCTTTGCGGGGTTGACATTGAGTGGAGTAGAATTGCCATGAATGACGCCATGACCAACACCGTGACCCGCAGCGCGGCTGGCGCGGCTCCGAGCGAGCGCTCGCTGCTGATTGTCGAGGACGACAAGTCGTTTCTGCAGCGGCTGGCACGCGCCATGGAGGCCCGCGGCTTTGCGGTGACCACCGCCGAGTCGGTCGCCGATGGCCTGTTGCAGGTCGAGAAGGCCGCGCCCGCTTTCGCGGTGGTCGACATGCGCCTCGGTGACGGCAACGGGCTCGACGTCATCTCGGCGATGAAGAAACGCCGGCCGGAAGCGCGCGCCATCATTCTTACCGGCTACGGCAACATCGCAACCGCCGTGAACGCGGTGAAGCTCGGTGCCGTCGACTATCTCGCCAAGCCGGTCGATGCCGACGATGTGGCGGCGGCGTTGCTCGCCCTCGACAACAGGAAGATCGAGCCGCCGGAAAATCCGATGTCGGCGGATCGCGTGCGTTGGGAGCATATCCAGCGCATCTATGAGTTGTGCGGCCGCAACGTTTCGGAAACCGCGCGCCGCCTGAACATGCACCGCCGAACTTTGCAGCGCATCCTCGCCAAGCGGGCACCGAAGTAGCTGCCGCCACGCGCTCTTCGCCGAAGTTGGAACCATTCCGCCGGCGGTGCACGTTCGGCTTTGATGTTTACCGCCGACTAACCGCGTTGGCGCAGATCGCGGCAAATCACTTCGAATCGTAGGCGGAGCGTTAAGGCAAATTTCGCAGCCTCGGCCTGATAATCCCGGCGACGACAATGCGATTGGCGGTGGGGTTAGGATGCTCGAACAGGCGAGGCCGCTCGAAGGGGATGATGCTCGCGCGGTGGCCGCGGATGCGGCCGGGCCCGTGCCGCGTCTTCTCGTCATCGACGACGATCATCTCCACTGCATGATCATCTGCCGGATCGCGGCCAAGGCTGGCTTCGCGCCGCAGGCGGCCGCGAGCTACGACGAGGCCGCCAAGCTCGCACAGGAGGCAACGTTCGACTGCATCACGCTCGATCTCTCGCTCGGGGCGCATGCCGGCGTCGAAATGCTGCGCCATCTTTGGGTGCTGCGCTGCAAGGCGCCGATCATCATCATCACCGGCTGCGACGACGTGGTCTGCCGCGAGACCGTGCGGATCGGCAAGTCGCTCAATCTCAACGTCTGGGAGCCGGTGCCCAAGCCGGTGGACTTGGCGATGCTGCGTCATTCGCTCGAGCAGCTCAAGATCGAGCTTGAGCACACGTCCGTGAGCGTCTGACCCTCATCGCGAAGAGCAGGCCTTCCGAGGCTCGTTCGGCGTACCACTAGCTAAACGTTCTCAGGTCCCGTCGCAGGGAGGATTGGCCAGCACTACCGAGGTCTCGATCTGCTGTTCTGGGATACTCCAGTATGTTTTAAGGAGCACGGTCTTGGCCACCGGCGAGACCAACTCGAAGCCATGGCGCCTGTAGAAGCGGATCGCCCACTCTGCGGCATCCCAGGTGCCGACCAGCATGCGCCGCGGGCTCTGCTGCCGCAGAAACCGAAGTAGCTCCCCGCCAAAGCCACGCCCCTGGCTGCCTGGGAGTACGTAAGCGTGACGAATGAGATCGACCTCGCGCCTGGGTTGCAAGCCCATTACCCCCACTAGCGTGCCGGCGTTCTCAAGGCCCCAGAAGGTAACGCCGGCGGCGATCTCATTAGCGAGCTCGTCTCGCCGCATGTACGGCTCGTGCCACCGGTCCGGCGGGATTACGCCCCGATAAGCCTCCGCTGCCGCGTTAATGATCGCGAGAATGGTCGCACGATCGTCATCACGGCAGAGGCGAATGTTGCTCATGAGGCCAACCTTAGTCTTGGCGGACCATCATGCAATGGGAGAACAGGATTTATTTATTAACTCTTACAACAAGATTCGGATTAGCTACTTCGTCTCCGCTTCATAAACGCCGTCCCAGTCCGGCGGCGGCGGCTCGGCACGGTAGGCGGCGATGCGCTTGATATACATGTCGTACAGTCCGGCGACGGCGAAGCCGTCGGCGATCTTGCGGCAGCGGTCGATGAGATTGAGCGCTGCATCCCATTCCTGCCTGCGGTAGCAGACGAGCATCCGCGCGTTGCATTCGCGCAACTCCTGGTACTGCGGATCGTCGGCGAGGTCCGCACGGCCGATCACGGTGAACACCGCCTCGGGCTGTTTCTTGCCTTTTACCTGGATGAGATCGATCTCCATCGTGGCGAATTTCTGCTGGGCCTTTTCGGCGGTGCGCGCGCCGATCACCAGCGAAAGGCGGTAATCCTTGGTGCGCGATTCCAGCCGCGAAGCGACGTTGACGGTGTCGCCCAGCACCGAATAGTTGAAGCGAAAATCGGAGCCCATATTGCCGACGACGCACGGGCCGGTGTTGAGTCCGACGCCGATGCGCAGCGGCATGTAGACGCCGCCGCCGGCGTCAGCCTCGCGCTTGAAGTCGACGTTGAGCGCCTCCGCGCGCGCCAGCATCTCCAGCGCCGCGTCGCAGGCGTTCGCCTCGTGCTCGGCGTCGTCGAGCGGCGCGTTCCAAAACGCCATGATGGCGTCGCCGATATATTTGTCGATTGTGCCCTTGCGCTCGATGATGGCGTTGGTCATCGGCGTCAGGAAGCGGTTCATCAGCTGGGTCAGACCCTGGGGATCGTCCTTGTAATGCTCCGAGATGGTGGTGAAGCCGCGCACGTCGCTGAACAGGATAGTCATGCGCCGTTCCTCGCCGCCGAGCACCAGCTTATCGGGCGACTTCGCCAGCTGCTCGACGAGCTGCGGCGAGAGATAGAAGCCGAAGGCGGAGCGAATCTGCTGGCGCTGCTTCTGCTCGCGGAAGTAGTTCACGAAAGTGAGCACGAGATAGAGCAGCCAGCACGAGATCAGCGGATAGGTGAAGTCGATGAGCAGGCTGTGGGCGACGAAGAAATACCACGACAGTGCGATCAGTCCGGCGATCAGCGCGGCGCCGAGCGAGATCACCACCACGGCCGAGAGCATCGGCGCGGCGATGATGATGGCTAGGCCGAAGATGATTGCGCCGCCCAGTTCAGCGACGATCGCCCAGTCCGGCTGCGACAGGAGCGCGCCGCCCAGCACATTTTCCAAAATCTGCGCGTGCACCTCGACGCCCGGCAATACCCCGTCGAGAGGCGTCGTCTTGGTGTCGAGCAGGCCGATCGAGGAAGTGCCAACCAGCACCAGTCTACCGCGAATGCGATCGGGGTCTATTTTGCCGTTCAGCGCCTCCTTCGCGGAGACATAACGACCCGGATCGTGATGATTGAAGTGTATCCACAACTGTCCCTTGTAGTCGGTAGGCAATTGGAAACGCGGAAGATTGACGCTTTGAACGCCGCCCTCATCGGCGCGTATCAGGATCGAGCCTGAACTCGTTACCACACGAAGAATTTCCAGCGTCAGCGCCGGCACGATGACTCCTTCGGCATTCATGATGACCGGAACACGGCGCACGATGCCGTCATGTTCCTCCGCCATGGTAAAGACGCCGCGGCCGGCGGCCGCTTTTTCGATTGCCGGAATGTTGCGGAGCAAACCGGGGTAATGGTCGAGGAAGCGGGTGGGGTCGGGCCCTAGGATCGCAACGCCGGTCCGCGGCATGTCCGCCGACGGTTTTGCCGAGGGGATGGCGGTGGCCGATTGGCCGACAACGACGCGCGCTTGTTTGATCGCTTCGGCCAAGACCTCGTCGTTGCTCGGAAGGCCGGCGAGTTTTTCGCGCGTTTCGGCGTCTAGACCGCGAAAGCTTGCCGCCGCGACAGAAGGCGACATCCGGTCGGGTTCGGCGAACACGACGTCGAAGCCGATGGCGACGGCGTCAAGCTCGCGCAGACGGTTGACCAGGTCGGCCACCACAGTGCGCGGCCACGGCCATTGCCCGATCTCCTTGAGGCTCGCCTCGTCGATGTCGGCGATGACGACCGGCCGCGAGGTCTGTTCGCGCGGGCGCAACACCTGAAAGAGGTCAAAGGTACGCAGCCGCGCTTCTTCGAGCGGCCGCGGGTCGGCGACGCGCAGCGCTGCCAGCGCCAACAGCAGCACGATGCAAACCGCTCGCGCCAGACCGAACCACCGCGCCCAGCGGACGATGAGTTTCATGATCCGAGATCCCCGGCCCTGCGCGCCGCGTCCCACGCGTTGCAGCAGGCGGACACTATCTTATCCGTGGCCGCTTTGCTGGGCAGGAGGAAGCGGCCGTCTATTTCTCCCGGAACGAGCGCATCAGCTGATCGTGCAGCGGCTTGACGAGATAGGAAAGCATGGTGCGCTGGCCGGTTTGGATGAAGGCCTCGACCGGCATGCCCGGGGTCAGCTTGACGCTGCCGAGCCGGTCGATCTCCTCGGCGGTCATCGAGATGCGGACGAGGTAATAGCTCTGGCCGGTGCGCTGATCGTTGGTGGTATCGGCGGCAATGCGGACCACGGTGCCGTTAAGCTCCGGCGTGGTGCGCTGATTGAACGCCGAGAAACGCAGCACGACGGGCTGACCGAACTTCACCTGATCGATGTCCTTGGGGTCGACCTTGACCTCGACCAGAAGCGTGTCCGTCTCCGGCACGATATACATGAACGGGTCGCCGGCCGTGATCACGCCGCCGACCGTGTTCGCGGTCGACTGGAACACGATGCCGTCCTGGGGTGCGCGGATGTCGGTGCGCTTGAGTTGATCTTCCGCCGTCACTTTGCGCTCGACAAATTCGCCGATCTTGCCGTCGGTCTCGCGCAGCTCCTTGGCGACGTCGCTCGAGAACTCCTGGTCGACCTGGAGGATTTGCAGTTCGATCTCGGCGATCTTGCCCTTGGCCTCGGCGGCGGCGGCGATGAGCTGGCCGCGCTCGCCCTGCAGGCGCGCCTGCTCGCGCTCGAGCGACGTGAGGCGGTTGAGCTGGACCAGGTTCTTCGACCACAAATCGCGCACGCCTTCGAGCTCTTTCTCGATCAACGCCATCTCCTTGGACTTGGCGTCCTGCTGGGCGGCGAGGCCGGTGATCTGCTCCTGCAACTGCTTGACCCGCTGCTGGAGCTGATCCTTCTGGCCGAGGCGCGCGTTGCGCCGCAGCTCGAATAGCCGGCGCTCGCCCGCCAGCGAATCCTTCACGTCGGGATCGTTGAGCGAGGCCGCCGCAAGCTCCTTCGGAGCCGCCACGGTTTCCGCGCCGTCGCGCTCGGCGGCGAGACGCGCCTTGCGCGCATAGAGCTCGGTGAGCCCCTTGGTGACGATCGCGAGATTGGCGCGGGTCACGGTCTCGTCGAGGCGAATGAGAATATCGCCGGCCTTCACCCGATCGCCGTCGCGCGCACGCACCTCGCCGACGACGCCACCGCTCGGGTGCTGGACCTTCTTGACGTTCGAATCGACGACGATCGAGCCTTGCGCGATGAGCGCGCCGGAAATCTCGGCTGTCGACGCCCAGCCGCCCAAACCGATGGCCAGAAACGCCACGATGATGATACCCGCGACGATATGCCGGCGGATCGAGGCGTGCGAGCTCGGCCACGCTTTGCCTTTCATCGTGCTCCTCCCTGATCGGGAACCACTTTCAAGGCCCGCGGCGGTTGTGCGTTCGATGCGATGGCGCGGTTGAGGATTTCCTCTTTCGGTCCGAAATGCTGTTGGCGACCCTTGGCCATGACCAGGATATAGTCGACGCCGGCGACGGCGCTCGGGCGATGAGCGACGACCACGACGACGCCGCCTCTGGCGCGCACGCCGAGAATGGCGCGGGTGAGCGCTTCGTCGCCTTCCGCATCGAGGTTGGAGTTGGGCTCGTCGAGCACGACCAGAAACGGATCGCGATAAAGCGCGCGGGCGAGCGCGATCCGTTGGGCCTGGCCGGCGGACAGCGCGCTGCCGTGATCGCCGACATTGGTCTCATAGCCGTCGGGCAGATTGATGATGAGGTCGTGGACGCCCGCCGCCTGCGCGGCGGCGATCACAGCCTCCGCATCCGCCGGCGCCTCGAAGCGCGCGATATTCTGCGCCACCGAGCCGGCGAACAATTCGACGTCCTGAGGCAGGTAGCCGATGTGCCGGCCAAGCGTTTCCGGCGACCATTGATCGAGGCTCGCGCCGTCGAGGCGCACGCTGCCGCGCGCCGGTGTCCACACCCCGACCAGCATGCGTGCGAGCGACGACTTCCCCGACGCTGTCGGCCCGATCACGCCAAGCGCCCTGCCGGCGGCAAGGGCGAAGTTCACGTCCTGGCACACGATCTTTTGCCCGCCCGGCGGCGCCACGGCCGCGTTCTGGACCAGGAGCGTCTTTGCCGGCGCCTGCAGCGGCATCGGCGCCGCGCGGACCGGCAGGTGTCCGAGCAGCCGCGACAATCGTTGCCAGCTTTGCCGGGCGCCGACGAAGCCGCGCCAATTGGCGATGGCGAGGTCGACCGGCGCCAGCGCGCGCGCCCCCAGGATCGACCCGGCGATGATGATGCCGGGGGTGGATTCCTGATGGATCACCAGCCAGGCGCCGACCGCCAGCAAGGAGGACTGCAGCAACAAGCGCAGCGCTTTCGACATCGCACCAAGCCCGCCGGCAACGTCGCTGGCCCGCGCGCTCGACGCCACGTAGCTGCGATTAAGATCGCCCCAATGCCGGGCAAGTCGAGCAGCCATGCCCATCGCCGCGATCGCCTCGGCATTGCGCCGGCTCGCCTCCATCAGCGTATTGCGCGCCACGGCCAACTGGCTGGCGCTGCGGGTCGGCCATCGCGTCAGCATTTCGGTCAGGACCGTGAGCGCCACGAGGATGATCGCGCCGCCGAGCGCGGTAAGGCCGATATAGGTGTGGAACAAAAAACAGATGGCGAGGTAGATCGGCAACCATGGCAGATCGAACAAGGCGACTGGGCCGATGCCGGAGAGAAACGCGCGTACGGCGTCGAGATCGCGTATCGGCTGCACCTTGTCGCCCTTGTCGCCGAGCATGAGCGGCAGGCGCACGAGGGCGTCGTAGACGCGCAAGCTGAGCGTCTCGTCGAGGCTGTTGCCGACGCGCACCAGAATGCGGCTGCGGATCGTGTCGATGATGGCCTGGGCGGCGTAGAGGCCCGCCGCCAGCATCAGGAGCGCGATCAGCGTCGGCACGCTGCGGCTCGGCATCACGCGGTCGTAGATTTCCAGCATGAACAGCGCACCGGTGAGCATCAGCACGTTGCTCATGCCGCTGAACAGGGCGATGGCGAGGAATGCCCGCCGGCAGGATGCGAGCGCGCTGGCGAGTTCGGAACTCGCTGGCTGTTGCCGCGGCGGGCTGGGAAGCTGGCTCATCGGGGGCACCTACGACGTATCGTATGTGTATATAACACGATCAAGCTCGGAAATTGAGCGGCGCTCTCCCGGATCGTCACACCTGGTTACGAGAGAATAGTTACGAGAGAATAGCGGCGCGAGCGCGGCGGTAGGCCGCGACAAAGCCCTGCCATGGCCGGGAAAGCGGGCCCCCAAGCCGGGTTTGTCCGGACATCATTCCTAATCAGATCGGGACGCCGGCGGCGCCCAAGGTCCTCGGAACGGCCCCGCGCTGCAACAAAAACATCCCATGCGCCGCCCGGCCGAAGCCTGCGGGTCACAGGTCGGCGCAGAACGGCGATCGGAAGCTCGGTTTGTTGGTGAAAATCAGGAACGCGAATCGAGCGAAAGGCCGATGCTGAACGCCTTTTGCCGCGTAGCACCTTCGGTCCTTCGCAACTTCTTGGCAATTCTCGCCGCAGGAGTTTTCCTGCGCGCCATCGTCTTCAGCTCGCGGACCTCGCCTGATGTCCAGGCGCGTCGCTTCTTTGACTTCTTAGGCATAAACCCTCCCTTTCAAGAAAGGTAATGGGGATCCCGGTAGCGGGGGCGGAAGAAAACGCAAGAGCGGGGGATTGAGAACATGAGGTCGCCGTTGAACCATGGCAGATACGGCAGACAGGTTAACAAACGGTATTGTTAGATCGTTCTTAGCAATCTATCGGCTTGGAAGCAAATACAACTTTTTATAAAGTTCCGCTGGCTGTTGACAGCCTTGCGGGACGGCGTTGGCGCCGGCCGGTGGCCGGCGAGACCTATCTTGTAAGTAGGAGGGCCGTCGTGCGGCAACCTGGACGACCGCGCGGATGCAAAAACAGCATTCAAATACATCTCTCGCCGACGATCATCGCCGACGTCCTTGCAAACCGGGGAATTGTAGAATTGCTGCTCCGCAACAGGCGCGCGGTGCTGAATAAACATATCGGACAAATATGAATGGATGTCGCTGCGCTTGATTTCCCGGAAGATGGCAGCGATGTTGTAAGCAGCGCGAGAATGAGCTCCGGTTTCGGGGCCTGATTTGGGAGGGAACGCGTGAACAGGCTTTTTGTCTTGACGGTTGCGGCTGGCGTTTTTTGTTGCGGGACAGCCTGGGCGCAAGTCTCGGATGGGGTTGTCAAGCTTGGCGTGCTCAACGACATGTCGAGCCTTTACGCCGATGCCAGCGGCAGAGGCGGAGTGCTGGCGGCGCAAATGGCGGTCGAGGACTTCGGCGGCAAAGTGCTGGGCGCACCGATCGAGGTCATCTCCGGCGACCATCAGAACAAGCCCGATATCGGCGTCGGTATCGCGCGCCGATGGATCGACACCGATCATGTCGATGCCATCGTCGATGTGCCGACGTCTTCGGTTGCCCTGGCGATCCAGGGGCTGACGCGGGAAGAGAAGCGTATTTTCTTGATGTCGGGCCCGGCCTCTTCGGACCTGACCGGCAAGGCCCGTTCGCCCTATGGTTTTCAGTGGACCTACCACACCTACGCGCTCGCCCACGGTACCGGCAGCGCTTTGGTGAAGCAGGGCGGCGATTCGTGGTTCTTCATCACCGCCGATTACGCCTTCGGCCATGCCCTGGAGCGCGATACCGGCGATGCGGTCAAGGCCGCCGGCGGCACCGTCGTGGGCGCGGTGCGCGCGCCGCTCAACACCCAGGACTTCTCCTCGTTCCTGCTGCAGGCGTAGGTCTCCAAGGCGAAGGTCATCGGCCTCGCCAATGCCGGCGGCGACACCATCAATTCGATCAAACAGGCGGCCGAATTTGGCATCGTGGCCGGCGGTCAGAAGCTTGCGGGACTGCTGGTCTTCCTTACCGATATTCACTCGATCGGTCTGAAGACCGCGCAAGGCCTGACCATTACCTCGGCCTGGTACTGGGACAAGGACGACGCCTCACGTGCTTTTGCCAAGCGGTTCATGGCGTGGAACCACAACGGCTTGCCGCCGACCTACATCCGGGCCGGCATTTACGGCGAAGTGACCCATTACCTGAAGGCCATCGAAGCGGCGGGCAGCGACGACGCCGACAAGGTGGCGGCGCAGATGCGCAAGATGAAGATCAACGACTTCATGACCAGGGACGGCTGGATCCGCGAGGACGGCCGGGTGATGCGCGAGATGTAC